>DATKAZ010000048.1:0-67857 GCA_035514535.1 Gammaproteobacteria bacterium | reverse complement strand
GATTGCGCGCAACAGCCTGGCGGTGATGTCCTGGCCAGGGCTCCAGTAGTGGATGTCGGCGTCGTCGAAGATCGTGCACTGGGCGACGTGATCGCGCGAGGCGCTCATGCTCTGGGCCATGGCACGGCGCGGGCCGCGCAGTGGCTCGGGCTTGCCCGGCGGCAGCTTGATCTTCGGCGCCTGGCGGGCGGCGGCGGCCGCCGCGCCGCCGGTCGCAGCGCGCACGTCGTCGGCGACGATGCGGTCGTGGCGGCCCGTGGGCCGGCAGTCCTCGAGCTTCACGCCAAGTTCCTTCGCGAGGGCACGCACGGCCGGAGCGGCCTTGGCCCGGCCTCCCTGGCGCCGCCGGCCCCGGCCGGCGATGTCGGCGTCCTCGAGCACGTCGTCGCTCGTCATCATCTTGCCCACGACCGTGCCCGAATCCTCGCGCGCGGCGGCCGGTGCGTCGTCTGCGTCCCCCGCCTCATTGTCCGCGGCCTTCTCTTCGGTCGGCGCCGCGGCGGCGTCGCTCGTGTCGATGTCGACGAGCGGCGCGTGGGTCGGCAGGATGGTGCCGTCCGGCGCGTGGATCTTCGCGACCCGGCCGGTAAACGGCGCCGGCACCTCGACGACGGCTTTCGCCGTCTCGACGGACAACATCGGCTGGTCCACCTTGACGAGGTCGCCTTCCGCGACCAGCCAGCTGACGATTTCCGCCTCCGGCAGGCCCTCGCCGAGATCGGGGAGATTGAAGGTCTTGACGCTCATGCGGCTAGTCCTCGAAGGTCTTTTGCACGCCGTCGATGATGCGCGCGACGCTTGGCAGGTACTCGTACTCGAGTCGGAACAGTGGCATGACCGTATCGTAACCGGTCACGCGCACGATCGGCGCCTTGAGGTCCCAGATGCCTTTCTCGGCCACCCCGGCCGCAACCTCCGCGCCGACGCCGCAGTTTCGCGCCGCCTCGTGCACGATGACGAGCCGGCCGGTCTTCTCGACCGACTCGAGGATCGTGTCCAGGTCCATCGGGCTGATCGTCGCCAGGTCGATGACCTCGGCGCTGATGCCTTCCTTGTCCAGCTCCTCCGCGGCCTTGAGCGTCTCGAACGTCATCGCGCCCCAGGTCACGATCGTGACGTCGTCGCCTTCGCGGAGGATATAGCAGGTGTCCAGCGGCAAGGCCTCGCCGTTGTCCTCCACTTCCTGCTTCTGCAACCGGTAGATGCGCTTCGGTTCGAGGAATACGACCGGGTCGGGATCGCGGATCGCCGCCAACAGCAGCCCGTAGGCGCGCCGCGGCGAGGAGGGGATTACGACGCGAATACCGGGCATATGGGCGAACAGCGCCTCGGTGCTCTCCGAGTGGTGCTCGGGCGCGTGAATGCCGCCGCCGAAGGGGGCGCGCAGCACCATCGGCACGTGCAGGCGCCCGCGCGTCCTGTTCCGCAGCCGTCCGGCATGATTGATCATCTGGTCGACGGTCGGGTAGATAAAGCCCATGAACTGGATTTCGCATACCGGCCGCATGCCCTGCGCCGCCATGCCGATGGACATGCCGGCGATCATCGACTCCGCCAGCGGCGTATCCATCACGCGGTCGCTGCCGAAGCGCTGCTGCAGCCCGGCCGTGGCGCGGAACACGCCGCCGTTGACGCCGACGTCCTCGCCCAGGACGATCACGCGGTCGTCATGTTCCATCTCCCACGCCAGCGCCATCGTGACGCCTTCGATCAAGGTGATTTTCGGCATCAGTGATGGCCGCCGGAATTCATGAAGCGGCGCGCGGTTTCCCGTTGTTCCGCCATCGACTCGGGAAGGCTGGCGAACATCGAGTCGAACATGGCCTCGACCGGTTGCACGGGCGTGTCGAGGTAGGTCGCCACCGCGGCATCCACGCGCTGCGCGCAGTCCGCCTTCAGGGCCTCCTCGTCCGCGTCACTCCAGGTGCCGCTGTCCATGAGGTAGCGGCGGATGCGGATCAGCGGCTCCGTCTTCCAGGCATCCTCGACCTCGCCCTTCTGCCGATAACGGCTCGCATCGTCGGCGGTCGTATGATCCGAAAGCCGGTAGGTGACGGCCTCGACCAGGGTCGGCCCGCGGCCTTCGCGGGCCTGCTGGAGCGCATCTTCCATGGTCTGGCGCATCGCGATGACGTCGTTGCCGTCGACCTGGATGCCGGGCATGCCCGCGGCGATCGCCTTCTGGGCGAGGGTCTTGGAGGCGGTCTGCAGCGACAGGGGCACACTGATGGCCCACTTGTTGTTGACGACGACGAACACCGCCGGCAGCTCGCGCACCGCGGCGAGGTTCAGCGCTTCATAGAAGTCTCCCTGCGAGGTGCCGCCGTCGCCGATGACGCTGACCGCGCAACGCGGCTCATTACGCAGCTTGAAGGCGAGCGCCGCGCCGGCGGCATGCAGGCACTGCGTGCCGATCGGCACGCACCATGGAAAGTCGTGCCTGGCGGCGGCAAAGTCGTTGCCGCGCTCATCGCCGCCCCAGTACAGCAGCACTTCCTCCATTTTTACGCCGCGCCAGAACTGGGCGCCGTACTCGCGATACATTGGTGCGAAGCAATCCTCCGGCCGCATGGCCGCGCCGGTCCCGACATGGGCCGCCTCGTGGCCCAGGGATGACGCATACGTGCCGAGCTTGCCGGTGCGCTGCAGGTTGATGGCCTTGGTATCGAAGGTGCGAGTCAGCACCATCATCCGGTACAACCGCAGCAGTTCCTCCGGGTCCTTGGCGAATTCGGGCAGGTCGGACACGAGCCGGCCGTCGACATCCAGTACCTGGCGGTACGGGATGCGGAATTCGGCAATGGTCTTCACCAGGTTCTCCTCCTGATATTCTGGTCGCAGGCCGAACAGCCGGACCGCAAAACGCGGGGCATTATACACCCCGGCCAAAGCCCCCGAGGGGCACTTCGACGGCCTTGGATGCTGCGCCGCCGCAGCGATGGAGACGCATAATGGGCAGAAGGGAAATGGAGGCCGGAATCCACCGTGACCTGCGGGATCGGCTGAGTTATTCCGGCTACCTGGGCCTCGACACGATACTCGCGGCACAACGGCCTCTGTCCGACCCGCCGCACCATGACGAGATGCTGTTCATCATCCAGCACCAGGTTGCGGAGTTGTGGATGAAGCTCATCATCCACGAGCTCGAGGCGGCCATCATGTCCATCCGGCTGGACCACCTCGAGCCCTGTTTCAAGGTGCTGGCACGGGTCAAGCAGGTCCAGCAGCAACTGTTTCACCAGTGGGGCGTGCTGGAGACTCTCACGCCGGCGGAGTATGCGCGCTTTCGCCAGGTGTTCGGCCAGGCCTCCGGCTTTCAGTCGGTCCAGTTCCGTCTGCTGGAATTCCTGCTGGGTAACAAGGATGCGAGTTACCTCGCCGTGTTCGAACACGATCAGGTCGCGCTTGAGCGCCTGCGGGCGGCGCTGGAGGCGCCGTCGATCTACGACGAGTTCCTGCGCCTGCTGGCGCGGCGCGGCCTGCCGGTGCCTGCCGAGCGCGTGGAGCGCGACTGGTCGGAGCCCTGCGAGTCGCACCCCGGCGTCGTGGCGGTGTTCAAGACGATCTACGAGGACACGCAGCAGCACTGGGACGCCTACGACATGTGCGAAAAACTCGTCGATATGGAGGTTAATTTCCAGCTGTGGCGATTCCGTCATCTCAAGACAGTCGAGCGCATCATCGGGTTCAAGCGCGGCACCGGCGGCTCCTCGGGCGTGAAGTTCCTGCGCGAGGCCATCGACATCCGCCTGTTCCCGGAACTGATCGACGTGCGGACGGTGATCGAGTAGCCGCCGCGGCCGGTGTGCATCAGTCGATATCGGGTGGCGCGAGCGAGTGGGCGCGCAGCTCGAGGCGTCGCAGGATCGCATCGAGGAGATGCTGCTCGCGTGCGCTCAGGCCCGCCAGCAGTGCCGCCTCGAAGCTGCGCAGGGCCGGAGTGATGCGCCGATAGATGCGCCGCCCCTCCGCCGTGAGTTCCAGCACGCTGCGGCGCCGGTCGCCCGCGGCCATTTCGCGCCGGGCGCGGCCGGTAGCGAGGAGCCTGCGGACCGCGCGACTGACGGCGACCTTGTCCATGGCCGTGCGTTCTGCGACCTCCGCCGCGGAGATGCCCGGATCCAGCGCCAGCACGGCGACGACGCGCCATTCGGGGATCGTGAGTCCGAAGCGGCGGGAATACGATTCGGCGATTGCGGCGCTCAGCCTGTTGGACAGTACCGAGAGCCGGTAGGGGAGAAATTTCTCCAGCACCAGTGTGTCGTCACTCATTGTGCAATGCAGCTTGTGAGGGGAACGCCTGCAGGACTATAATAGTTTCATCTGTAACTAATCAACCCTTCCCCACGACCCGCCTTCTTCGGGAGTAAAGTCATGACCGAAGTTCAGGAAAATCCCCTGGGCATCGACGGCTTCGAGTTCGTCGAATTCACCGCGCCGGACGCGGCATTGCTTCACAGCCTGTTCCGCCACCTGGGCTTCACGGCGATCGCCAGGCACCGTGAGCGCAAGGTAACGCTCTACCGGCAGGGCGACATCAATTTTCTCGTCAACGAGGAGCCCGACAGCTTCGCGGCCGACTTCGCGCGCACCCACGGCCCGAGCGCCTGCGGCTTCGCCATCAGGGTCGCGGACGCGGCACGCGCGCGTGCCTGGGCGATCGACCGCGGCGCAGCCGCACTCAGCAACAAGCCGGCGACGCTGCCGGTGCGCACGCCCGTCATCGAGGGCATCGGCGGCAGCGCGTTGTATCTCGTGGATCGCTACGGCGCGCGCGGCTCGATCTACGACGCCCACTTCGAGTACCTGGACGACGTGGAGCGCAACCCGGCCGGGTTCGGCCTGACGTTCATCGATCACCTGACTCACAACGTCTACCAGGGCAACATGGACAAGTGGGCCGGTTTCTACGAGCGGATCTTCAATTTCCGCGAGATCCGCTACTTCGACATCAAGGGCGCGCAGACGGGACTCGTGTCGCGCGCGATGACCGCGCCTGACGGCATGGTACGGATTCCGATCAACGAGGCCACCGACAACAAGTCGCAGATCGCCGAGTATCTCGATGAATATCACGGCGAGGGCATTCAGCACATCGCGTTGTTCACCGACGATATCTACGCGTCGGTCGAGGCCCTCCGTGCCGACGGGATCGAGTTTCTGGACGTGCCGGAGACTTATTACGAGATGGTCGACGAGCGCGTGTCCGACCACAAGGAAGATCTGGAGCGGATGCGCGAGAACCGCATCCTGATCGACGCCGACAAGGAGACGCAGAGGCGCCTGCTGCTGCAGATTTTCACCCAGACCTGCGTCGGGCCGATCTTCTTCGAAATCATCCAGCGCAAGGGCAACGAGGGGTTCGGCGAGGGCAATTTCCAGGCCCTGTTCGAATCCATCGAGCGCGACCAGATGCGACGGGGCGTCATCTAGGCGCGCGCCGATGAAGAAATGGATTGCCTTCCCGAGGGTGGAAGGGGTTGCCTCGCGGCAGGCCCACGCGGACCTGCCGGAGGGCACCTTCGAGCGTGAGCTGGGCAAGGAGGGATTCTTTGGCCCGGCCACCCACATGTACCATCGCCGCCCGCCGACCGGCTGGAGCGATTTCGAGGGCCCGCTCAGGCCGCGGGCGTTCGACACCACGAAGCTGGCGGATGCGGCGGAATCTCCCTGGCACGCGACCTTGCTGCTGCACAATGCCGCGGTGCGCCTCAGGTACTGGAACCTTGCGCGCAGCATGCCGGCGCTGGCACGCAATTCGGATGGCGACGAGCTGCTGTTCCTGCACTCCGGCACGGCGCGCCTCTATTGCGACTACGGGCGGCTGGAGCTCGTCGAGGGCGATTACCTGCTGTTGCCACGCGGCACGATGTGGCGCCTCGAGGTCGATGCGCCGCTCTCCGCGTTGCTGATCGAGGCGACGAACGACAGCTTCCGCCTGCCGGACAAGGGCCTGCTCGGGCCACACGCGATTTTCGACGAGGCGATGCTCGACACGCCGAAAATCGACACGGCCTTCCAGGCGCAGCAGGACGACCGCGAGTGGCGCGTGGAGGTCAAGCGCCGCGAACAGGTGTCCGTCATCACGTATCCGTATAACCCGCTGGACGCCGTGGGCTGGAAGGGCGACCTCGTGCCGGTGCGCATCAACTGGCGCGCCATACGGCCGCTGATGTCGCACCGCTATCACCTGCCGCCCTCGGTCCACACGACATTTCTCGCCGGGCGCTTCGTCGTATGCACCTTTGTGCCGCGCCCCTTCGAGAGCGATCCGGAGGCGCTGAAGGTGCCGTTCTTCCACAACAACGATGATTTTGACGAGGTCATTTTCTATCACGCGGGCGAGTTCTTTTCGCGCGACAATATCCATCCCGGCATGATCAGCATGCATCCGTGCGGCTTCACCCACGGCCCGCACCCGAAGGCGCTGAAGAACATGCTCGAGCAGCCGGCGCCGGGCACCAACGAGGTTGCGGTGATGCTCGACACGCGCGACGCGCTGGACGTGGCCGATGGCGCCGCGGCGATCGAGTGGCAGGGCTACGTCGGCAGCTGGAAGGGTGGCGGCGCGTGAAACTCGGCAGCCTCAAGAGCGGCGGGCGCGACGGCACGTTGATCGTGCTCAGCCGCGACCTGGCGCATGCGGCTCCCGCGGGTGATATCGCGCCGACGCTCCAGGCGGCGCTCGATGACTGGGACCGCAGCGCCGCCCCACTCCGGCAACGCTATGAGGACCTCCAGCAGGGCCGCGCAAGCGGTGCATTCGTGCTCAACGTCGAGGACCTTGCGGCACCGCTGCCGCGCGCATACCAGTTCCTCGACGGCAGCGCCTACCTGGCACATGTCGAGCGCGTGCGGCGCGCGCGCGGCGCGGAGATGCCGCCGAGCTTCCTGACGGACCCGTTGATGTACCAGGCAGTCTCCGACGGCTTCCTCCCTCCCGTCGGCACGATCCCGGTGGCCAGCGAGGAGTTCGGCATGGACTTCGAGTCCGAAGTCTGCGTCGTCACGGACGACGTGCCGATGGGCGTGACCGCAGCGGAAGCTGCGGACCACGTCGTGCTGCTCTGCCTGGTGAACGACGTCTCGCTGCGCAATCTCATTCCGGCCGAGCTCGGCAAGGGCTTCGGCTTCCTGCAGAGCAAGCCGCGCTCGGCCTTGTCACCGGCAATGGTGACGCCGGACGAGCTTGGCGATGCGTGGCGCGACGGCAAGCTGCAGCTGCCGCTCGTGACCTACCTTGACGGCGAGCGCTTCGGCGAGCCGGAGGCCGGCGCGGACATGCAGTTTTCCTTTCACGAGCTGATCGCGCATGCCGCCAGGACCCGGCCGCTCGCGGCGGGGACGATCATCGGGTCCGGCACGGTCGCCAACCAGGACGAATCGCGCGGTGCCTCCTGCCTGGCGGAGAAGCGCATGCTCGAGATCATTCGCGACGGCCAGGCGACGACGCCGTTTCTCTCCTTCGGCGCAAGCGTGCGCATCGAGATGCTGGATCGTGCGGGGCACAACATCTTCGGCTCGATCGAGCATGTCTACGAGCCGTACCGGCGCTGAGGCCGGGGCATGAAGCTCTACGGGTACTGGCGCAGCACCGCCGCCTGGCGCGTGAGGATCGCGCTGAACCTCAAGGGCCTCGCGTGGCAACCGGTGCCCGTGCACCTGCTGCGCGGCGGCGGCGAGCAGCGCATGCCGGCGTACCTCGAGATCAATCCGCAGGGACTCGTGCCGGCGCTGCAGATCGACGGCGTGCTGCTGACCCAGTCGCTGGCGATCATCGAGTACCTCGAGGAGACACATCCCGCGCCGCCCCTGCTGCCGCCCGACCCGGCCGGCCGGGCCCGCGTCCGCAGCCTCGCGCAACTCGTTGCCAGCGACATCCATCCCCTCAATAACCTGCGGGTGCTGCAATTCCTGCGTGACCAGTGCGGCCTGGACGATACGCGGCGCGACGAATGGTATCGTCACTGGGTCAGCGTCGGCCTGCAGGCCATGGAGGCACGTCTCGCCGGCGACGCCGGCAGCGGGCGGTTCTGTCACGGCGACACGCCGGGCCTCGCCGATTGCTGCCTGGTGCCGCAGCTGTATAACGCCCGGCGCTACGATTGCGAGCTCGATGCCTTCCCCACGGCCCTCCGGATCGAGGCGGCCTGCATGGAACTGGACGCCTTCCGTGCCGCCGACGCCGCGGTCCAGCCGGACGCCCTGCCCGACGCCTGAGCGCGGCATGTCCTGATGTCCGGGTCGCTGGCAGGAGGACTAGAATAAGACTGACGCAGCCAGTGGAGAGGGAGCCATGAGCCGCTTCAGCCTGAACAGGATTCCCGCCGGCCCGGGCGTGTATGCGCTGTACGAACATGACCGGGCGATGCTGGTGGGATCCGCGCCCGATCTGCGCGCGCTCGCGGAACAGCACCTGGCCGGCAGCGCGGGGCCCAGCGAGGATCTCCGCCAGGTGATTCCGCACCCGGAAAGGATCACCAAGATCTGCTGGTGGCAGCATCCCGAACTGGCCGACGACGGCCGGCGCAACGCCGCCCGGTGGGTCGCGATCGAAGTGCTGGCGCCCGTCAACCGGCCGCGCTTCACCCTGTCGAGCCTCGGCGAGGTCGCGCTCGCCGACCCCGGGTTCGTGAAGTCCATGAATACCCTGTTCCGGGGCCCGCCGGCGGGCGCCTATGTCCCGCAGGCGCTCGACGAAATGGCTCGCACCGTCTACGAGCTGGAGGACCGGGTCGCCTCGCTCGAGCGGCGCCTGGCCGACAAGGGCTGAGACCCGGCCGGCCGGCCGGCTCAGGCGGTGGCGCTGGGCCGCGCGGATACCCGGGCGTGCCAGCGCGCGAAGTGCTCCAGGCCATCGGGCGCGGGCAGCTTCACGGCACGTGCGAAGTCCGCGATGCAGAGCAGCGTGATGTCCGCGATCGAGAAGTTCGGCCCGGCGACATGCTCGGAGTCGGCCAGGCGGCGATCGATCATCGGGTAGAATTCCGCGAGGCGCGCCCGGCCGCGCTCGGCGAGCTCGGCAATCGCCTTCGTCCCCGCCCGCCCGGGCACGGCACGCTCGGCGTAGGGTGGGTAACTGTTGCGAAACGCGTCCATCACGGGCAGGCCGGCGTCGAACTCTACCCGTCGCAGCCAGCACTCGGTCATGGCTTTCTCGAGCGCGGTCCGTCCCATCAGCGGCGGGTCGGGGCGCAACTCCTCGAAATACCGGCAGATCGCAACGCTCTCGTCGATGACGGTGCCGTCCTCGAGCTGCAGCGTCGGCAATACGCCGCGCGGGTTGACGGCGAGGAATTCCGGCGCAAGATTCTCGCCGGCGCGGATATTGATCTCCACCCGCGGAATCTCGATGCCCTTTTCGGCGAGGAAGACCCGTACCCGGCGGGGGCTGGGCGCGACGCGCATGTCATAGAGTTTCAAGGGACGGGTCCTCCCGGCGCTTTGAGTGAAGCATAACGCACGCGCTGCAGGCTCCCGCCATGCGCTTCACTCCGGCCCACGGGGCTGGAGTCCGAGGTAACGGCTGCGGTTGACGTCCAGCATGTTGTCCTGCCAGCCGCGGACGCGTGGGCTCACGAGGTTGCGCGCCGCATGGTGATAGACCGGTATCAGGGCCTGCTCGCGCATGGCCAGCGCCTCGGCATCGCGCAACAGCCCGGCCCGCGCCGCCGGCTCGGCCGCGCGCGCGGCGTCGTCCGTCAGGCGATCGTATTCCGGGTGCGAGTAGCCGCCGAGGTTGTTGGGGCCGCTTTCGGTCCGCAGCAGCAGTGTGAACGTCTGCGCGTCGTCGTAGACGGCCAGCCAGCTCGCGAGGCCGAGGTCGAAGTCTCCCTGCTGCAGGGCCGCATAGTGGACGGCCGTCTCCGCCCGGTCGAGCTCCGCCTCCACGTGGATCGCGCGCCACATGGACTGGAGCGCGATTGCGACGCGCCGCTCGTTCTCCGACAACGGATAACGCAGGTGCAGGCGCAGCTTCTTCCCGGGCCCGTAACCTGCTTCCCGCATCAGGGCGGCCGCCCGGGCGCGGCGCGCCTCCATGGGCTGGTCGTGCCATTCGGCCCGAGCCGGCGCGGGATAGTCGGCGGTGCCGGGCGGCACCAGGCTCCAGGCGGGTTGCTCGCCGCTGCCCAGCACGCGCTCGGTGATGATGTGGCGGTCAAGCGCCAGGGACAGCGCCTGGCGAACGCGGCGGTCCCGCAGCGCCTCGCGTGCGTGGTTGACGGCAAGGAAGGACAGGCCGAGATAGGGCGACGTGCGCACGGCGTCCGGCATGTGCTCCCGGAGCCAGGCCGTCCGCCCGGCGGGAAAGTCGCGCAGGACATCGATTTCGCCGGCGCGGAAGCGCAGCAGGGCGGCGTCGCGGTCCTCCAGTCCGTAGTAGCGCACGCCCGCGAGGCGGACGTTGTCCGCGTCGTGGAAGTGCGGGTTCTTTTCCAGCAGCACATGGTCGTTGGGCACGCGCGCCGCCAGGCGGAACGCACCGTTGGCGGGCATCTTGCCGGGCTCGGTCCATTGCCGGCCGTGGGCCTCGACGGCGTGGCGCGGCACCGGGAAGGCGGCGAAATGCATGAGCAGGCCGGCGAAGTACGGCGTGCGGCGCGCGAGGCGGATCTCCAGCCGGTCCGGGGCGAGCGCCTCGACCCCGAGGGCCGTCGGCGGGGCCTCGCCGGCCGTGACCCCCCGGCCGTTCTCGATCACCCAGAAGAACTGCGCGTAGGGCGAGGTCGTCTCGCCGGACATCATGCGCCGAAAGGAGTAGACGAAATCCTCGGCCGTCACCGCCGGCCCGTCCGACCAGCGGTGCTCGCGCAGCGTGAACTCGTAGCGCAGGCCGTCGGCTGAGACCTCCCAAGACTCGGCCGCCCCGCCGACGACCTCGCCTGCGGGACCCTCCGTGGTCAGGCCCATCAGCATATCGCCGACGATGCGGTTTTCCCACACGCCGGTGATGCGGTGCGGGTCCAGCGATGCCGGGTGGCCCGGATTGGCCACCCGCAGGACCTCGCCGGCGGCCGCGGCCTGCAGGGGCAGGGCGAGGCACAGCGCGACGGCGATCGTGTGGCGGGGCATGAATGACTCCGTTGGCGATTGATGAGCCTAGAATAACGACTGAGGTCCCGGGCTTCGACCCGGGCACCGCGATACGCGGCGACAGTCGTGCCGCGGAATGGAAGATTTTCGCGCGTGAGCCCGGTGGACCGGGCGGGAGATTCGGCATGGACCTGGCTGACCTGAGAAGCGAATACAGCGGCGAGCCGTTGCGCCGCAGCAACCTCGACCCGGATCCCGTGAAGCAATTCGCGCGGTGGTTCGAGCAGGCGCGCGAGGTGGCCCAGCCCGAGGTCAACGCCTGCACCCTCGCGACGGCGGGCGTGGACGGACGACCCGGCGCGCGCATCGTGTTGCTGAAGTACTTCGACGTCGACGGCTTCGTGTTCTTCACGAACCTGGAAAGCCGCAAGGCGCGGGAGATCGCGGAGAATGCCTCGGTCGCGATGCTGTTTTTCTGGCAGACGCTGGAACGCCAGGTGAGTATCCGCGGCAAGGCGGAGCGCATCAGCGCGGGCGAGGCGATGCGCTACTTCGCGCGCCGGCCGCGCGGCAGCCAGCTCGGCGCGTGGGTGTCGGAACAAAGCGCGGTGATCAGCTCGCGCTCGGTGCTGGAGATGAAGCTCGACGAGATCAAGCGCAAGTTCGCGGCCGGCGACGTGCCGTTGCCGTCGTTCTGGGGCGGCTACCGCGTGCGGCCCGAGGAGATCGAGTTCTGGCAGGGCCGCGCGTCACGACTGCACGATCGCCTGCGCTATCGGCTGATCGACGACGCCTGGGTCATCGAGCGTCTCGCTCCCTGAGAATTCCCGCGAAGGCCGGGTCCCAGCCCCAGATGGCGGCAATTGCCGTGCCGAATTCAGCCGGCCGCCGCGAAATGCGCCGGGTCCACTTCGATCCAGGTCGCCCGGGCCCGCGCACAGACGGTGCCGTCCGCGCCCCAGATCACTGTCCCGGAATAATATTTGCGGCCTTCGTGGCCGAGGCGCCAGCCGCCGACGATATGCGGGTGCCCCGCCGTCACCGGCGAATCGATCACGGCGGCGAGCCGTCCGAGCACAAGCGGGTTGGCGAGTTCTGCGAGCCATGCCCATGCGCCCGGGCAGTCCAGCGCCGCCCACACGAACTCACTGCGCACCTGGCCGTCCTCTCCCGCGAGCTCGGCCGCGGGTTTCCACGGGCAGGCGACGAGCCCGTCGCCGGCGACTTCGCCGGCGAATATGCGCAGGCCGTCGCCGGCCGCGCGCACGGGCCCGCAGACGAAACAGGTCGGGAAGGCGTGCTCGTGGTACCCGTGGTACCGCCCGGAGGCCTCGGCGGCGGCCCCCAGTCCCGGACAGTGCGGCAGCTCGAGCTGGAAGCGCGTCCGGCACGCCTCCGCGACAGGCGTTTCGCCGTCCATCAGTACGAGCCCGCCGGGTTTGCGCAGCAGGGTGAGTTCGCGGTCGAGCGGTGGCGGGTGCCGCAGCGTGGCTTCGACCGCCCCGGCAAGGTGGGCGGCGAGCCGGCCGCAGGTATAGCCGCCATTGCCCGAATCGGGCGGGCCGCAGTACTTCGCCGCAATGGTGATGGTTTCGGGCGGCACGGCCAAGTGTGAACAGGCCCTACTCGAGATCCCTGCCGCAACCCGTGTACTGGCGACCGTCGAGCGTCGCCGTGACGGCCGCGGGAAATATCTCGCCGCTCATGACGTCCGTGCAGGCGCGGTCCTCCACGGCCAGCAGGAACTCATGTTCTTCCGTCGTCGCCTGCCATTCGCGCTTCGACTTGTCGGCGCTGGCGGCGGTACCCGTGTTCGGCACGACGGCGCGCTTCTGGCCGTACTGGTAGACCATGACGATACGCTCCGGGTGAACCTCGACGTGCCAGCCGGGCTCCTGGCCGACGCCGCGGAACACCGCGCCGCGCGCACGCGCATCCACCCACGGCGTCGCGGGCCGGTCGAGCTCGCACGGGATGTCCTTGCCATCGAGCGTCAACTGGCCGCTGTTGATGCCCCGGCCCCAGAAGCCGTTTTCGCCGTCGGCATACTTCGCCCCCGAGGCGGCCTCGACCTGCGGCAGGACCATGGAGTGGTCCGGCAGGATCACCGTGAGTTCTTCGTCGCCCGGCCGCACCGTGACCTTCAGGCCGTCGCAATCGTAGGCGTAGGCCTCGAAGTTGAACGAGCCCGATCCCGTGCCGCTTTCGATGACGTCCTCGAAGCGCTCCGCTGCCTTGTCTTCCGCCGGCTGGGAGGTCGGCGGCTGCACCTGCTGGGGCGGCTCCGTCGGCACCTCGCTGCGCCCGCAGCCCGCGAGCGCGGCGCTCGCAAGGGCCAGCATCAGGACGGGCAGCGCTGCCTTGGGCATCAGGTCGGCTCGATCGTTGACGGATGGTGCCATGCTAGCAAACCTTGCCGGTATGCAGCGAGGCCATTCGCTCAACTATCCGGCTGCTCGCGCCCCGCGAGCGCGTCGACCCGCCGGTGCAGCGCTGCCAGCGCCTCGTGCAGTTCGCCGACCTGCCCCTCGAGTGCCGCGATGCGCTCGTCGCGCGACAACTTGTCCGGCGTGGCGGCGGCCGGCACCGGCGGCGGGGCGTCGCCGGTAAACAACTGCATCCAGCGAGACTCGCGCCTGCCGGGCTCCCGCGGCAATTGCGCGACCAGCGGCATCTCGCGTGCCGCCAGGTGCCCGAGCGCGGCTTCGACCTCGCCGACATCATGCAGCGGCGCGAGGCGACTCGCGCGGGTGCGCAGCTCGCCCGGCGTCTGCGGGCCGCGCAGCAGCAGCTCGCAAACGATCGCGAGCTCGGGCGGCGCCAGTTTCAGGTCGCCGAACTGCGTGTTGCAGAAGCGATGCCGGTAACGGGTCACGCGCCCGCCGACCCCGCCGCTGCGATCGGTGACGAGGTGTTTCTTCATCAAGCCGTCGACCACCTGCTGGACTTCGACGCCGCTCAGGGAGAGCACCGGATCGCGGTTGCTCTTCTGGTTGCAGGCGGCGGTCAGGGCGTTGAGCGTGAGCGGGTACTGGTCAGGCGTGGAGATTTCTTTTTCGATCAGGCAGCCGATGACGCGGCCTTCGAGCGGCGTGAGTTCGGTTCGCACGAGACTTCTCCGTGGGACGGCCCGGCCGGTCCGACCAGCCTACGGGATTATCGAACCCCGGGGTAGCGGGCGCGATAGAATCACACACTTTGTGTGTGCCGATCGGCACGGGTGCTCCGCAATGCTGCTTCGCTTCGACCGGGTCTCGCTACGTTTCGGCGACCAGGTCATTTTGTCGGCCGCCGAGTTCGGCATCGAGCCGGGCGAGCGCGTGTGCCTGATCGGCCGCAACGGCGCCGGCAAGACGTCGTTGCTGAAGCTCGTATCCGGCGCCCTCGTCCCCGACGAAGGCGAGGTCCAGGGACGTGCCGACCTGCGGATCAGCCGCCTCGAGCAGACCATGCCGGACGACCTCCAGCAGACGGTGCGCGAGTCGGTCACGAGCGGGCTGGCCGGAGTCCAGGCGCTGGTCGAGGAATACCAGCGCAAGGCCGCCGAGGACCTCGGCGGCCACGGGCTCAAGGAACTCGAGGAGCTGCATCGGCGCATCGATGCTGTGGACGGCTGGCACGTGGACCGGGTCGTCGACACCCTCCTCACCGAGATGGGCCTGCCCGGGGAGCAACGCCTCGGCGAGCTGTCGGGCGGCTGGCGCAGGCGGGTGGCACTGGCCCGCGCCCTCGTCAGCAAGCCCCAGCTGCTGCTGCTCGACGAACCCACCAACCACCTCGACCTGTCGTCCATCCAGTGGCTCGAGCAGCGGATCGCCAACTGGCCGGGGGCCGTGCTGTTCATTACACACGATCGGGCTTTCCTGCAGCGCCTCGCGACTCGCATCATCGAGATCGACCGCGGCCAGCTCGTCAGCTGGCCGGGAGACTACCGGGATTACCTGCGGCGCAAGGCTGCGGCGATCGAGGAAGAGGAGCGGCACAACGCGGAATTCGATCGCAAGCTGGCGGAGGAAGAAGCGTGGATCCGCCAGGGCATCAAGGCGCGGCGGACGCGCAACGAGGGGCGTGTCCGGGCGTTGCTCGAGCTGCGGGACATCCGCGCGCAACGCATCGCGCGCCCCGGCGGCGCGCGTATCACGATCGGCGAGGCCGAGAATTCGGGACGCAAGGTCGTGCAGGCGAAGAATGTCGGCTATGGCTACGGCGGCGAGCTACTGATCTCTGGACTGAACCTGAAAGTGATGCGTGGCGACCGCATCGGGCTGGTCGGCAACAACGGGGTCGGCAAGAGCACCCTCCTGAAGCTGCTGCTCGGCGAGCTCGAGCCGCAAGCCGGGACGATCAAGCACGGCACGCACCTGGAAGTCGCCTACTTCGACCAGATGCGCCAGTCGCTCGATTATGACAAGAGCGTGGCACACAACGTCGGCGACGGCCGCGACCACGTGACCATCAACGGCAAGCAACAGCACGTGGTCGGCTACCTGCGCGGCTTCCTGTTCAGCGCCAGGCGCGCACTCACGCCCGTCAGCTCCCTGTCCGGCGGCGAGCGTAACCGGGTCATCCTGGCGAGGCTGTTCACGCAGCCCAGCAACCTGCTGGTGCTGGACGAGCCGACCAATGATCTCGACGTGGAAACGCTGGAGGTCCTCGAGGCGAAGCTGGCCGAGTATTCGGGCACGCTGCTCGTCGTCAGCCATGACCGCGAGTTCCTCGACAACGTCGTCGACAAGATCCTGGTGTTCGAGGCCGGCGGCCGGATCGTGGAATACGCGGGCGGTTACAGCGACTGGGCGCGGCGCGGGCGCGAGCTCGCGCAGACGGACGCCCTCGCGCGGTCCGCCGCGCCGACCCGCGCCGCGCCCCGGGACACGCGGCGGGCACCGCAGAAAGCGACCAAGCTCGGTTATCTCGAGCAACGCGAGCTCGACGGCCTGCCGGGGCGTATCGCGGGGCTGGAAGCGGAGATCGCGGCCCTCGAGGCGCGCATCGCCGCCCCCGATTTCTATGCACAGGCGTGGGAGAGGACGCAGCCGGTGCTCGACACGCTGGCGGACAAGCATGCCGAGCACGATCGCCTGGCCGCGCGCTGGCTGGAACTGGAGGACCGGCAGGCCGCGCTGGCCGCAGGCCAAGATCGCTGAGGACGGCCGTCAGTAGTGCGGCGGTTTTTCTTCCGCGGCGTCGTAATCCCGCGGCCGCTCTTCGAGGGCCTGGAGCCGGTCGGCGAGCCGCCCGAGCCGGGCTTCCAGCGCATCGAGTGCCTGCCGCTGGCGATACACCACGTCGCCGAGTTCCTGGTGGCCGCGCTCCAGGAAGGCCAGCTTGGACTCGAGCGCCTCGATTCTGTCGTCTTCCAATGGGGTTCCAATGGGTCCAACGGGGACACTGCTCAATGGGCCGAATGGGGACACTGCTGAATCGGCCGATTCAGCAGTGTCCCCATCTTACAAAGAAAGGGGCCGGCGGAACCGACCCCTTTCGGTCACGGCGCGTGGGACTCATGCCGGCATCCGGGTTCGTTTTCGCGGTCTGTTACCGCGGTGCACCAGAGGCCGCTTCGCGGCTTTGCTCGGTGCGTTGCCCGGGTGCATGGTCGTGCACCGCCTGCAGCGGACGGAATGGCGCAAGATGCCGCAGGTCTTACGCGTGCGCTGGGCTCGACTGAGGCCTGCTACCGGCCGACTCGCCGGGTTGCGCGCTGCCTTCAAATCCGTTCGCGTGCCACCTGAAAATAGGCCGGCGCGGGACGCCTGTCCCTAGGTGTTTTCCCTTATTCAGGTTTCCAGCTCAGGGCACGGCGGCGCCGGCCTGGCGCCGATCAACCCGCTCCCGAACGATCTCGAGCAATGCTCGGACGAGGTCTGCGCGACGCGGGTCCACGTGGCCGCCTTCGGTCCACAGCAGTTCCTTCGGTTCTCGCGCTGCAGCATACAGCTTTTCGACCTTGTACTCGGGCAGCTGTTCGTCGTCGCGCGCTCCGATGATCACCACCGGGCGAGGTGCGATGCGGGCCACCCAGTCCTCGGTGTCGAAGGAATTGCCGTACACAAGCAGGTGCACGAGCGACGCCACCAGCGGGCGCAACCAGCCCTGCGGAATGCGCTCCCCCAGGTTGTGCTCGATCCAGCCGCGGTTTCCGGCGCCGCCGTGAATGAACCACACGCGCCGGAAGCGCTCGTCGAGCGCCCCCGCCACGGCGACGAACGGTGCGCCAAAGCTCACGCCGACCAGTTCGACGCGACCCGTATCCGCCCACGGCTCGGTCTCCAGCCAGTCGAGCACGAGCGAGGCCGCGGGCGGGGTATCGAGCAGGGCACGCTGGATGTCCCGGATACTGCGGAAAAAACTCGCGCTTGAGCGGACGTCGGTCGAGCCATGGTAGGGGTAATCGATCGCCACCGTGGCGATATCGCCGGGATGGCCGATGAGGTCGACCGCGTCCTGGCCCGTGCGATGGCCGGCGAGCAACACGATGATCGGCAGAGGATCGTGCTGTCCTTCGGGGCGGAGCACGCGCGCCTCTAAGCGCAACCCGGAGTCTGACCTGAGGCGGACCGCCTGGCTCGTGAAGCCGCCGGGTTCGTGGACCGCGGCCGCGGTTTCCGCCGCAACCAGGACGCCGCGTCGTTCGACGAACTCCCCGTGGCGCGGCCGGGCAAGGTCGGCCAGCCACAAGGCGCCAGCCGCGCCGAACGCCAGCAAAAGGGCTGCGGCCGCCCATGCAACTCGTTTCATAGGGTCCTATTATCTCACCTGCCGCCCAGCGTCCCGATAACATGGCAGGAGTTTCCTGCGTCCCGCCGGCGGTCTATCCTTAGTCTCAACCCGCGATGCAAAGAGAGGCAGCACGACAGTGAAACGAATAACCATACTGATGACCGTGCTGACCGCCTTGCTGCTCGGGGCGGCAACACTGCAGGGTTGCGGCAAACCCGAGACGGCAAGCCACGCGGGGACCTGGGAGCTCGACATCCAGGTCGTCAAGGACGCGATGGCCGCCGAGATCGCCGCGATCGACGATTCCGAAGAGCGCGAAGCCATGGAGTTCGGCATGGCGATGATCGGCTCCGGCATGCTCGACGCCATGGAGATGCGCCTGACGCTGAACACAGACGGGACGGCCTCGAGCACCACCAGCATGATGGGCGAGAGCGACACGGTGGAAGGCACGTGGTCGGCCAAGGGCAATCGCCTGACCATCGAGATGGTACAAAACGGCAAGTCGGACGCCGTTTCCGCCGTGGTCGAAGGCGACACCCTGGAGCTGGTCCCACCCGATGGCGAGGAGATGCCGTTTCGCATGATCATGAAGCGGTCGGCGGAGCAATAGCGGCACCAGGCAACGCCCGATCTGCCGACATGGCCCGCATCCTCGCCCTCGATTTCGAGACGGCCTGCCACACGCCGGACAGCGCGTGCGCGCTCGGCTTGGCACTCGTCGACGACGGACGCGTGGTGGCGGAAGATGCGTTCCTGATCCGCCCCCCGGAGCAGCAGTTCGTGTTTACATACATTCACGGCCTGCGCTGGGAGGATGTCGCGGATGCGCCGGCCTTCGACCAGGCGTGGTCGCGCCTGGAACCGTGGCTCGACGGTGTGGACTGGCTGGCGGCCCACAACGCGCCGTTCGATCGCGGGGTCCTGGATGCGTGTTGCCGCACCTATCGGCTCGCCTCGGTGGACACGCCGTTCCTCTGTACCGTGCAGGTCGCGCGCAAGGTGTGGGGCATCTACCCGACGAAACTGCCCATGGTCTGCGCGCGGCTGGGCATCCCGCTGCGCCATCACGATGCCGCCTCGGACGCCTCGGCGTGCGCGCAGATCGTCGTGCGGGCACTCGCAATGGGCTGGCAGCCGGCGCACAATCGAAACGCAGAACGATAACGACCCGCTCTTTCATTCAGGGGAGACGGGCACAGGAGGGGGGGATGGCCTACACACTTGGCGCCACGAGGCCGGTCAACGTCTTCAGGAACGTCGTTTTCTGGTTCATTGCGCTGCTCGCGATCTCCATCGCCGGCTTCTGGCGGACATACTTCGCCGTATTCTTCGACGGGCCGCACGCCACGCACCACTTCCACGGCGTGCCGATGACCTTGTGGGTGTGCCTCCTGATCACCCAGGCGTGGCTGATGCGTGCACGCAGGGTACTGCAGCATCGCCAGCTGGGCCGCGTGTCATTCGTGCTCGCACCGGTGGTGGTCGTGGCAGGCATCGTCGTGACGATCCACAACATCTCCTCGGCGCCGGACCCGATGGCGCCGTTCATGCTGAGCCTCTACTGGTTCGGCTGGTTCAACGCGCTGCTGTTCGGCCTCCTCTACGCGCTGGCGATCGTCCATCGCAAGGACGTCCAGCTGCATGCGCGCTACATGATCGCGACGGGGCTCGTCTTCCTGTTCCCGGGGCTTTCCCGCCTGATCTACCTGGTCGCGGAAGGGTTCGGCTGGCCGCCGCCCGGGTTTTACGACTTGCAGTTTTTGACCGGCCTCCTGGGCATCGGCTTGATCGCGTGGGACCGGCTGCACGGACGGTTTCGCGCGCCGTTCATCGTGTTCACGGCCCTGTGGGCGGTAAACCTCGTGATCTGGAACCTGATTCCCGGGTGGGCGTGGTGGCGTTCGTTCACCGCGTGGTCGGTCGCGCTGGGATCATGAGCCGACGCTGAAGCCGGGCGCGCCGCGCCAGTAGCCGTCGCAGGTGCCGACGGGCGCCAATGCCGCGAGTTCCTCGAGCGCGCCTGGCCCGCCGGCGCCGCGGCGCAGTGCATCGAAACGGCTTACGACTTCCGCCATGCCGGCAGACTGCGGGCTCAGGCGCAGCACCCCCATGCCGGCCGCGCGCAGCTCGCCGATCCAGGGTGCGAGGTCCTGTGTCAGCGCGGACTGCGTCTGGATGCCGTTCAACACCAGGAAGGGCTCGTCCTCCCGCGTGCGTATCAGCCTGCCGTCGGGATCGGCAATGCAGGCGAGCTCGCAACGGTCCTTCGGCCGGTCCTCCGCGCGGGCGGTGTAGCAGCGCGCGGACCAGGCGAGCGGCAGTCGACCCCAGGCGAACACCTCGCAAGGGCACTGCGCGGGCGCCGCCTTGATGAGTGCCGCGGCCGTCGCCCCCGACAGTTCCAGCGGCAGCACCCAGCGCGTCATGCCCGCCTGGGCGAGCAGCGCAAGGGTGCGCGAGTTGTACACGTTCAGCGTGGGACCGCCGACGAATGGTCGCTGCTCCCGTGCAAGGATGCTCACCGCCGCCATGTCGTTCGCCTCGACCGCGAAGCGGCCGTTGCGGCACAATCGCTTCAGCGCACCGAGCTCCGAGCCCGCCTCGAGCAGCGTGAGGCTCGACAGCACGACTTCCTTGCCACTGTCTGCCAGCAGGGCGCCGATTTCCAGCCAGTCCTCGAGGCGCAGCTCGCGGCGCTTGGGGCACACGATTTCACCGAGGTAGATAATCTCGACCGGCCAGGCCGCGGCGTCGGCGTAAAACGACAGGACGCGCTCGCGCGGCCAGAAGTACTGCAGGGGGCCGAGCGCGAGCTTCATTGCCATGACCGGTGGTAGGCCCCGAGCGTCGTCTGCGTGCCTTCCGACACGGCGGCGAGCGCGTTCTGCCACGCCGGCGCGGGCCGGAATTCGTCGGGATTCGCGACGCACGCATCGATGGCGGCGCGCATCACGGCCGTGACCTGCGCGACATAGGCGGGGCTGCGTTGCCGGCCTTCGACCTTGATGGCAGCGACTCCGGCGCGGTAGAGCTGCGGCAGCAGCTCGAGCGAATTCAGGCTGCTGGGTTCCTCGAGCGCATAGTAGGTGTGCTCGCCGACCTGGAAGCGGCCCTTACACAAGGTCGGGTAGGCCGCGTTCTCGCCGGGGCCGTAAAGGTCGATCAGCACGCCGTTGAGGCGCGACTCGAGGCCGGCCGGCGTCGCCTGCCAGCGGACATGCGAGCCCGGCGAGCAGGCGCCGTACGTATTCGGGGAGCGTCCCGTCAGGTAGCTGGACAGCAGGCAGCGGCCTTCGACCATGACGCACAGGCTGCCGAAGCCGAACACCTCGACGGGCACCGGGGATTGCGCGGCCACGTGCGCTACCTGCTGGACCGACAACACGCGCGGCAGCACCGCGCGGCTGATGCCGAACAGGCGATGGTACAGCTGCAGCGCTTCCGGGTTGGTGGCGGAGGCCTGCACCGAGAGGTGTCGCTCGAGGTCAGGCCAGCGCTCGGCGGCGTAATCGAGCAGGCCCGTGTCGGCGATGATGAGCGCATCCGCGCCCAGTTCCGCGGCGCGGTCCACGGCGCGGGTCCATTGCGCCCAGCCGGATGGCTGGGGATAGGTATTCAGGGCGACGAGCACCTTGCAGCGCCGGTCGTGTGCGTAGCGGATGCCGCACGCGATGTCCTCGTCGCTGAAGTTCAGCCCGGCGAAATGCCGCGCGTTGGTCGCATCCCGGAAGCCGAGATAGACTGAGTCTGCGCCCGCGTCGACAGCGGCGCGCAGCGATGGCAGGTTTCCCGCAGGACAGAGCAATTCCACGCGACCTCCCGTCGACACGGATGAACGGGCAGGATAGCCAGCCGGGCGCACGGCGGCCTTGATCGAAATCAAACAGGCTGCGAGGCGATACGTTATCTTGGCCGAGCCTCGCGGAGTTCTACATGATGCGCATGCCGAAGTTCGAAACAGTAATGCCGCTCGTCGCCCGGCCGCTGCGTCTCGTACCGCATCCCGTGCAGCGCGGCCCGCTCGAGATCGCGCTACAGCAGGTCTTCACGCGAAATGTGGCCCGGGGAGACCTCGATTTTCTCGCCGGGCGCTGCCTGGCGATCGAGATTGACGACGCCGGCTGGCGCTGGCCGATCATGCTCGGCGGCGGACGGCTGCGCGTGCTCGAGCGGGATCATCCCGCGGACGTGACGATTCGCGGTGGCACGGCCGCCTTCCTGGCGATGACGGGCAGACTCGAGGATCCGGACACGCTGTTCTTCCAGCGCCGGCTGGTCATCGAAGGGGACACGGAGCTTGGCCTGGGCGTGAAGAACTTTCTCGACGGCCTTGACGAAGAGCAGCTGCCCGGGCCGTTGCGGCACGCGCTCAGGACATTTCGTGCCGTCGCCGGCAAAATGAGTGAACTGAGTCGCTGAAGCGGAGTCGTCGATCATGAATGCCCTTGCGCAGCACGTGCGCAGCGCCCGTGGCCTGGCCGCCTGGGCGCTTTTCCTGCTGGCCCATGCAGCGTTGGCCGTCGACTATTCGCCGCCGCGCGGCCAGTGGGGGGCCGCCGACCCGGCGGATGCAGGCTTCGACCCGGATCGCCTGGGCGCGGCTGTCGAGTGGGCGCGCGCGAACGCCGTCGCCGAGCCGGCCGACCTGCGCGAGATCATCACGGCGCATTTCGCGCCGCGGGAGCCGGGGTTCCGCATCTTCGGTCCGACGGGCACGCGCGACGCGGACAGCGGCATGATCCTGCGCCATGGCAAGCTCGTCGCGCACTGGGGCGACACGCGGCGTGTGGACATGACTTTCAGCGTCGCCAAGAGCTACCTGTCCACGCTGGCGGCCCTGGCGCTGGCCGACGGGCTGATCGCCGATCTCGACGAGCCGGTCGCGCGCTACGTCACGGGCGGCCATTTCGCGGGCGCGCACAACGGCAGGATCACCTGGCGGCACCTGCTGAACCAGAGCTCGGACTGGTCGGGCACGCTGTGGGACATCCCCGACTGGGCCGACCGCCCGGAGGGCGAGGATCCGGAGCAGCGGCCGCTGCATCCGCCGGGCACGCGCTACAAGTACAACGACGTGCGCGTCAACCTGCTCGCGCTGAGTCTGTTGGAGCTATTTCGCGAGCCCCTGCCGCAGGTCCTGAAGCGGCGCATCATGGATCCCATCGGCGCGAGCACGACCTGGCGCTGGCATGGCTATGAGAATTCCTGGGTCGACCTCGACGGCCTGAAGATGCAGTCGGTATCCGGCGGGGGACACTTCGGCGGTGGTCTGTTCATCTCGACCGAGGACCACGCGCGCTTCGGACTGCTGTTCCTGCGCGGCGGCCGCTGGGGCGACGAGCAGCTGTTTCCGGCGGAGTGGCTCGAAGCCATCCGCACGCCGGCGCCGGGGCGCGCCGATTACGGCTATCTCTGGTGGCTGAACCCGGAACGCGCGCGCATCCCGGCGGCGCCGGAGCGTGCGTTCGCCGCGGCCGGCTTCGGAGGACACCACATCTACGTGGACGAGCAGCACGACCTGGTCATCGTGCTGCGCTGGATTCCCGACCTGGCGGGCGTCGTCGAGCGCGTCCTCGGCGCGCTCGAGTAGCGCCGCGCAGCGTGTCTGCTGAGGGCATGGGCAAGACACCACACTACCTCGTCCTGGACCAGGGCAGCCACGCCAGCAAGGCGCTCGTGTTCGCCGCCGGCGGCGAGTTGCTGGCGGCGCGCGAGGCACCGCTGGCGGTGCGGCGGCCGCGCGCGGACTGGGTCGAGCATGATGCGAACGAAGTGGTGGATTCGCTGCGCCGCGCGATCGCAGCCGTGCTCGCCGCGCCGGACCTCGCCGCGGCCGGGATCGACGCGGCGGGGCTCGCGATCCAGCGCTCGAGCGTCGTCTGCTGGGACCGCCGGACGGGAGAGGCACTTTCCCCGGTGCTGTCGTGGCAGGACAGGCGCAACGCCGCCTGGCTCGCAGCGCAGGCATTCGACCCGGACAGGCTGCGGCGGATCACGGGTCTCGTGGCATCGCCGCACTACGGCGCGAGCAAGCTGCGCTGGTGCCTCGATGAGCTGCCGGCGGTGCGCCGCGCGCTGGCCGAGGGACGTCTTTGCTGCGGGCCGCTGGCAAGCTTCGTATTGCATCGGCTGCTGGAGGAGCGGCCATTCCTGGTCGATCCCGCGAATGCCTCGCGCACGCTGTTGTGGGATGTGCGTACACATGACTGGTCGGCGAAGATGCTGGCGGCCTGCGGACTGCCGGAATCGTCGCTGCCGCGCTGTGTGCCGAGCCGTCATGCATTCGGTACGCTGCAGGCAGGCGGGCAGCGGATTCCGCTGCAGGCGATGACAGGCGACCAGTCGGCAGCGCTGTTTGCATGGGGCGCACCCCGGGGCGACACGCTGTTCGTGAACATCGGTACCGGCGCATTCGTGCAGCGGCTGGTCGCCGGTGCGCCTCCCGACGTGCCGGGCCTGTTGCACAGCGTGGCCTGGCAGGACGAAGATCACAGCGTCGGCGTGCTCGAGGGAACGGTGAACGGCGCGGGGGCGGCCCTGGAGTGGCTGGCGAGCGAGCGCGGCGTGCCGATCGACACGCTGCTGGAGAGCGCGCCGCGCTGGCTCGACGAGAGCGACGATCCGCCGCTGTTCATCAATGGCGTCGGCGGGCTGGGTGCGCCGTACTGGGTGGCCGATTGTCCGATTCGCTTCAGCAGGGCGGGGAGCCTGGCCGAGCACGCCGTCGCGGTGCTCGAGAGCATCGTTTTCCTGCTGCAGCGGAACATCGAGGCGATGCGTGAATCACCCGGCGGGCAGGCCGACGTCGCGCGGCGGATCATCGTCAGCGGCGGGATTGCGCGCTTCGCCGGCGTGTGCGAGCGACTGTCCGACCTGAGCGGCCTGATCGTGGAGCGTCCCGCCGACGTGGAGGCGACGGCGCGAGGCCTCGCGTGGCTCCTGAGCGGCAACGTCGCGCGCGGCGAGATCGTGCCGACCTGCTTCGCGCCGCAGGTGAACGCCGCGTTGCAGTCGCGCTATACGCGCTGGCGCGAGGCACTCGAGTCCGGCGTGGCCGGCCTTGTGGCAACCCGCCGCGGCGCGTAACTTGCGCGCAGGGTCTTGCCGGAGGTGCCCTGTGAATGTCTTCGTCGGCTTCGTGGAATTCCTGGTGGCGATCAGCATCGTGCTCTCGCTGGTCACCAACTACCTGATCATCAACAAGCTCTGGAAGCGTCGCACGGTGCGCGAGGTCGCGGAGAGTGTGTCGATCGTCGCCGCGCTGCTCGGCTTGTTCAACGCGATCCCGTTCCTCGTCCTGTTCCTGCTCATCGATCAAAGCCCGGCGGGTGCGGCCAAGATGGTGATCAGCATCATCGCCGCCATCGTATTCGTGCTGGTCGGCAGCGGGCTCTGGGTGGCGGAGCTGCGCGACCGGGGTTTCCGGCACCTGTTCCAGCGTGCCCTGAAGCTGGAACGCAGGGAGTCGACGGACCTGATCAAGCAGTTCGTGCAACCCAAGGGTGCGGAGCAGATACTGCGCATCCTGCATGAACTTGCGTCGGTCGACGGACATATCGACGAGCGTGAGGCCGTAATGATCCGAGCGTTCGCGCACGAGTGGCGGCTCGCGGAACCTACCGCGGACGGCAGCGGGCCGGCCGTGGATCTCATGACGCTGCGCAAGAGTGTCGCGGAGTATCTCAAACTGCGCCCGCCGGCAAAGCAGGCGGGCCAGCTGATCGACGTGCTGCGCGTATTGAGCGAGTCGGACGCGCGCGTCACCTGGCAGGAATCCGTGGCGCTCGAGGAGGTCGTCGGCATGCTCAGGCAATATATTGTCGGCGAGGATGCCGAGGCACCGCTCCACGAAGTGCTGATCGTGCCGCAGAGTGACCGCCAGGTCGAGGCCGTGCGAACGCTGTTGCCCGACCGCGAAGAAAAGGTGCTGCGTGGCGGCCGGGTGTTCTCCGTCGGTTACTACTTCTCGCCACGCTACGCCGAGTTCGTCTGCCAGAAATACATCGGCCTGGGCCTTTTCTCAACTGTTCATAGTGGGGTCGGACCAGAGTAAATTATTGAAATATATTTTGTTTATGCCGATTCTTGGGTGGGTTACGATCCTTAGAAGCATGATTTTCGCCCATAAATTGCTTTCTAACGAGCGGATGGATTCCGGGACTGCAAACGTCGGTCTTAGAGGGGCGATTTCGCGGCAAATTCGCTGCTCTAACACCAAAAACCAGGCCCTATTTCGCTATTAATATTTTAAAAAACAACTAGATAACTCGGTCCGACCCGAGAAACAGGAAGCCTTGCTGATGATCCGATCGATGTACTTGCTGCTGGCCCTGCCGTTCTGCATTGCGGCCGCAGCAACCCAGACCCCTTACCCGGACCCCGCGCCGTCGCCGTTGGCGGGGCTCGAGTACGCGGAGTCGATCTATCCCGCGGGGGCCGACCACGACCCCGCGATCCCGGCGCCCGACGCGTTGCTGGGTTTCGAGACGGGGCAGCGCACCGCGACGCCGGAGCAGATCGTCGCCTACGCGCGAGCCGTGGCCGCAGCGTCGCCACGCGTGCAGTTGGTGGAATACGCGCGCAGCTACGAGGGCCGCCCCCTCGTCTATCTCGTTATCTCGAGCCCGGCCAACGTGGCGCGCAGCGCCGAGATTCAGGCCGGCATGGCCGAACTCGCGGACCCGCGCGGCCTCGACAGCGCGCGCCGCGCGCGGCTCGTCGCCGACCTGCCCGGCGTCGCCTGGCTGGGGTATTCCATTCACGGCAACGAGAGCTCCGGCTCGGACGCGGCGCTCGCGGTGATCCATCATCTCGCCGCCGACCGCTCTGAGGCCACCACCCGGCTGCTCGAAGAACTCGTCGTGATCGTCGATCCGAGCATGAACCCCGACGGAAGGGCACGGTTCGTCAAGGGCCTGGCCGAGAGCCGCGGCACACAGCCCAGCGTGGACGACCAGTCTGTGCTCCATGCCGGTTACTGGCCCTACGGGCGCGGCAACCATTACCTGTTCGACCTGAACCGCGACTGGATCTACGCCCGCCACCCCGAGACACGCGGGCGCATCAAGGCAGTATCCGCCTGGCGGCCGCTGCTGTTCGTCGACGCGCACGAGATGGGCTCCCAGGACACGCACCTGTTCTCGCCGGCGCGCGAGCCCAACAACCTGCACCTCCCGCCATACCGCAAGGAACTGGGGGAGCTGTTCGCGACCGACCAGGGCCGGGCGTTCGACCGCTACGGCTACCCTTACTACACGGGCGAATGGTTCGAGGACTGGTACCCGGGCTACTCGGACCTCTGGGCGAGCCTGCGCGGCGCACAAGGAATCCTTTACGAGCAGGCACGCATCGCCGAGGACGGCGTGCAGCGCCCGGCCAACCTGCTGAGCTACAAGCAGGCCGTGCATCACCAGGTGATCTCGTCCTTCGCCAACCTCGAGACGCTGCGGCGCGAGCGCAGCACGATGCTCGAGAACTTCAGCAACGACCGCGCCGAGGTGAGCTCGCCGCGCGGGCCGTACGGTGATCGCAGTTTCGTGATCCTGCCGACCGCGAACGGCGGTCGCCTGGCCGACCTGCTCGACCTGCTGCGCATCCAGGGCTTCGAGGTCCATCGGCTCGAGCGCGAGCTGCGCGTGGGCACGGCCTTCGACCAGCTGGGGCGCGAGCTGCGCAATCACGCGCTGCCCGCGGGCAGCATCGTGTTGCGCAACCGCCAGCCGGAAGCACGCCTGCTCGCCGCGATGTTCGAGTTCGATCCGCGCATGTCGGCGGCCGCCCTGGCCAATGAACGCGAACGGGTGCTGAAGTACGGTCGCAGCACGATCTACGACACCACCGCCTGGAATATCTCGATGATGTTCGGGCTCGAGGCGCTGACCGTGCCGCAACACCTCGAGGCCGGCCTGCAGCCCGTGGATCTCGACGATGCGACGCCGGCCGCGACGGTCGCGGGTACGGGCAAGCAGTTGATCGCCCTGGCGGTGTCCGGCGCGGACGACCGCGCGCTCGCATTCGCCGGGCGCATGATGGAGCGCGGCTTTTACGTGCGTGCGAACGGCGAGCCCTCGAGGCTGGACGACCATGCGCTGCCGATCGGCTCGATCGCCCTGACGCGCAACGACAACCGCGGGCGCGACGACTGGCAGGACGAGGCCCGCGCCCTCGCGCGCGAGCTCGATATCGTGCTGCACGAGGTGACGCACGGCCGCGCGCCGGGCGTGCTCGCGGACCTCGGTGGGCGCCAGTGGCGCCTCCTGACGAAGCCGAACATCGCGCTGCTTTCGCGCGGCCGCAACAACATGCTGGACTTCGGTGCGACCTGGTACCTGCTCGACCACCGCCTAGGTATCCGCCACAGCCACCTCGACGAAAATCGCATCGACGCGTTCGACCTGCGGCGCTACAACGTCCTCTACCTGCCGGAGCGCTGGGGCAGCACCGAGCTGCCGCCAGCGCTGATGGCCGCGCTTGGCGACTGGGTGCGCGCCGGGGGGACGCTGGTAGCAGTCGGCAATTCCGCGCGTGCCCTGATGGACGCGGAGGAACCGCTCGTCGCCACGCGCACGCTGGAGACCGTCATCGGCGAGGAACTCGCGCCCTACCAGGACGCCATCCACCGTGAGTGGCTCGCAGCGCAGCCCTTGCCGGCGAGCGACGTGATCTGGGGGAATATCGCCACGACCGATGCGAAGTACCCGTGGGAAGGAGAGCAGGACCCGGCCGAGCCGGAGCAGCGCGAGCGCATCGACGCCTGGCAGGGTCTGCTGATGCCGTCCGGCGCAATCGTCGGGACACGCGTCGACACGGCGCACTGGCTGGCGGCCGGCACGGGACCGGTGTTGCCCGTGCTGTTTTCCGACTCGCCCGTGCTCATGGCGGCCCCGCCCGTCGAGTCGCCATTCCGCGTCGGCGTCTACAATCCGGCGGACGCTGAAGGCGGAACGCTGAACTGGGCACCCGTACCCGAAAAACACGAGCTGCGCGTGCGCATGTCAGGGGTGCTGTGGCCGGAGGCGCGCGAGCGCATTGCATCTTCGGCCTGGGTCACGCGCGAGGCGGTCGGACGCGGCCAGGTCATTTTGTTCGCGCATGCGCCGGCCTTCCGCGCGGCGCAGCTCGGCGCGGCCCGGGTGCTCGAGAATGCCCTCGTGCTCGCCCCGGGGATGGGGACCAGCCAGCCCGTGAAGCTGCCCTGAGTCCCGGATGGACGTGATCGCTGGCCGTCAGGGCAGGTGAGGCCGCGCCAGATAGGTGTGCGAGCGCATCTCCTCGAGCCGGCTTGCGGCGCGCCTGAACTCGAACCGCAGGTGCAGGCCGCGGTACAGGGCGTCGAGCGGCACGGCGGCCGAGAGGATCAGCTTGACGTTGCGGTCGTAGAACTCGTCCACGAGGGCGATGAACCTGCGCGCCTCGTTCTCGAGGTCCGGCGTGAACTGCGGCACGCCGGCGACCAGCACGGTGTGGAAACTGCGCGCGATCTCGATGTAATCGGCCGGGCTGCGCGGCCCGCTGCAGATGCATGCGAACTCGAACCACGCGACGCCGTCGGCGCGGCAGCGCACGGGGATCTCGCGGCCCAGCACCCTGAGCGGTCCGCGGTTGTGTGTATCCGCGGGCGCTGCGGCTGCGAAGAAGGCCTGCAGCCCGGCCTCGGCCGCGTCGTCGAGCGGCGCGTGATAGATCTCGGCGCGCTCCAGCAGGCGCAGGCGGTAGTCCACCGCCCCGTCCATGTGCACGACGTCCGTGTGTTGCTCGAGCTGCCCGATCGCGGGCAGGAAGCGGGCGCGTTGCAAGCCGTCCCGGTACAGCTCGTGCGGTGGGACGTTCGAGGTTGCGACGAGCGTGACGCCGCGCGCGAACAGCTTCTCGAACAGTCTGCCGAGGATCATCGCGTCGGCGATATCCGAGACGAAGAACTCGTCGAAGCAGATGATCCTGGCGCGGTTGGCGAGGCCGTCCGCGACGAGTGCCAGCGGGTCGGCGTGATCCCTGTGCCTTTGCAGGTCGCCGTGCACGTCGGCCATGAAGCGATGAAAATGCCGCCGGATCTTGTCGCGGAACGGCAGGCACTTGTAGAACAGGTCGACCAGCCAGGTCTTGCCGCGCCCCGTATCGCCCCAGATATACAGGCCGCGCACGGGCGTGACGCGCGCCGGCCGGGCCAACAGCCGGCGTCGCGGCGGCCGCCGGGCGAGCAGCGCGCCGTGCAGCGCGTCGAGGCGCGCTGCCACGGCTTCCTGCACCGGATCGGCGGACCAGCCGAGGCGCGCCAGCTCGGCGTGGTAGCGCGCCAGCGGCGTCACCGGCAGGCTGGCGCTGTCGGCGGAATCCATCACTCCGCGGCGAGCTCGGGCCGATCGCGGTATTCGTCCAGCGCGGCGGGGTTGGCGAGCGCGTCGGTGTTCTTCACCGGGCGTCCGTGCACCACGTTGCGCACCGCCAGCTCGACGATCTTGCCGCTGAGCGTGCGAGGAATGTCGCGCACCTGCAGGATCTTGGCCGGAACATGCCGCGGCGTGGTGTTGTCGCGGATGGTCTTGCGGATCTTCGCCGCCAGCGCGTCGTCCAGCGTCATGCCGTCGCGCAGCCGCACGAACAGCACGACGCGCTGGTCGTCACCCCAGTCCTGGCCGATCGCGAGCGACTCGACGATCTCGTCGAGCTTCTCGACCTGGCGGTAGATCTCCGCCGTGCCGATACGTACCCCGCCGGGATTCAGCACCGCGTCGCTGCGCCCGTAGATGACGAGGCCGCCGTGCGGCGTCAGACGCGCCCAGTCGCCATGGTGCCACACGCCTTGGAAGCGCTCGAAATAGGCGGCGCGGTACTTGCTGCCGTCGGGATCGTTCCAGAACCCGACCGGCATCGACGGAAACGGGCGCGTGCAGACCAGCTCGCCGGGCTCGTCGGTGTGCGAGCGGCCCTCGTCGTCGAAAATCTCGACGGCCATTCCCAGGCCGCGGCACTGCAGCTCGCCGCGGTGCACGGGCAGGATCGGGCAGCCCAGCGCGAAGCAGCTGACGATGTCGGTGCCGCCGGAAATCGAGGCCAGCTGCACGTCCGCCTTGATGTCCCGGTAAACGAAGTCAAACGAGGCCGGCATCAGCGGCGAGCCGGTCGAGAGGATGGCCCGCAGCCTGTCGAGCCGGTGAGATGCGCCCGGTGCATAGTCGGCCTTGTCGACGGCGGCGAGGTACTTGGCGCTGGTGCCGAATACGGTGATGCCTTCTTCCTCGGCCATCTGCCAGAGGGCTTCCGGGCCGGGATGGAAGGGGTTGCCGTCGTACAACACCAGCGTCGCGCCCGTCGCGAGCCCCGACACCAGCCAGTTCCACATCATCCAGCCGCAGGTCGTGAAATAGAACAGCACGTCGTCGCGGCCGATATCCGTGTGCAGCCGGTGCTCTTTGAGGTGCTGCAACAGCGTGCCGCCGGCGCCGTGCACGATGCACTTCGGCACACCCGTCGTGCCCGAGGAATAGAGAATGTAGACCGGGTGATCGAACGGCAGCTGCGCGAAGTCGACGGTCGTTGCGGCGGCCAGGAAATCATCCCAGCAAACGGCGTTCGGCAGCCCGGAGGCATCGGGTCGGTCATCGAGAAATGGCACGAGCACGACCTGCTCGACGCCGTCGAGCTGCTCGAGCACGCCGCGAATGCGCTCGATGGAATCGATGCGCTTGCCGTTGTAGTGATAGCCGTCCGCCGTGAACAGCACCCTCGGGCGGATTTGGCCGAAGCGATCGAGCACGCCCTGGATGCCGAAGTCCGGCGAGCACGACGACCACGTCGCGCCCAGGCTGCTCGCGGCGAGCATCGCGATCACCGCTTCCGGACAGTTGGGCAGGAAGCCCGCGACGCGATCGCCCGGGCCGATGCCGAGCGCCCGCAGCGCGCCCGCGAGGCGCGCCACCTCGCGGCGCAACGCGGCATAGCTGTGCACGCTCCGCCGGCCGTCCTCGCCGCGCCAGACGAGGGCGGGGCGATCGTCGTCGTAGCGCAGCAGGTTTTCGGCGAAGTTGAGCCGCGCAGCCGTAAACCACTGGGCGCCGGGCATCGCGCCCGCGTTCTCCAGGACCACGTCCCAGTGGCGCGACGATTTCACGCCGCAGAACTTCCACACTGCCGGCCAGAAGTGCTCGGGATGATCGACGCTCCAGCGCCACAGCTCATCCCAGCTGTTGATCGTCGGCGCGAGCACGCCGCTGACGGCGGCGATGAAGCGCGTCAGCTGCGCGCGCTCGATGCGTTCCGCCGACGGTCTCCAGAGAGCCTCGTCATTCATTTCGCGATCCAGCTTGCCAGTGCGCAAAGATTATCATGAGCTACTCGCCCGCCCGGCCCTCTGCCGTGTTGGGGACGCTGCTCGGGGGACACTGCTTTCAAGCTGTGTCCCCTTATTCGCCCGGGACCGCGGTGACGCGCCGGCATAGGTCCCCCTCACTCAAAAAATTTCAATATCGCTCGGTGGACCTATGCCGTCCCGTCCCCGCTACGGCATCGACCGGGCTGGCGCCGTCGAAGCCGGCCCCATCAATGGCGTAGCGGGATCGGGACGTCATAGGCCCGGTGAGCGAGATAAGACTTCCCGAGCGAAGCGGGCCTATGACGGTCCGGTCCCGCGGTCCTACCTTGAAGCAGGGAAGAAGGGGACACAGCTCCTGCGGAGCAATGTCCCCGGTCCGATCCCGCGGTCCCGGCGGGTGCGCCTGTCACGGCGTGCTGCCGTGGTCCAGCTCGTCAAAGGCATGATGCGCGACCAGGCTGGCGAGCTCGAGCGCCGCCGCGCCGTTCATTGCACGGTCCAGCCGCCGTCGACGACGATCTCCTGCCCGGTGATGTTGCGCGCGTGCGGGCCGAGCAGGAACTCGGCGATGCCCGCGAGCTCCTCGAAGCTGATGAACACGCCCTTCGGCATGGGCTTGAGCATGATCTCGCTGACGACGCGCTCCTCGGGGATGCCGTGCTGGCGCGCCTGGTCGGCGATCTGCCGGTCCACGAGCGGCGTCTTCACGTAGGTCGGGCAGATCGTGTTGATGGTGATATCGGTATCAGCGGTCTCCAGCGCGACGACCTTCGAGAAGCCGAGCAGGCCGTGCTTGGCGGCGACGTAGGCGCTCTTGTACCTGCTGGCCACCAGCGAATGGATCGAGCCGATATTCACGATCCTCCCGTAACCGGCGGAACGCATCCCCGGGAGGAGGGCGCGCGTCAGGCGCGCCGTGCCGATCAGCATGACCTGCACCAGCAGTTCCCATTTCTCAATTGGGAACGACTCGAGCGGCGCGACGTGCTGCAGCCCGGCATTGTTGACCAGTACGTCCACCGGGCGGGACAGCGCGCCGGGCAGCGCATCTACGGCGGCCTGCGAGCTGACGTCGAGGGTGTGGCTCTCCGCGCTGCCGCCCGCGTCCGCGATCGCCGCGGCGACCCTTGCGGCGGCGCCGGCGTCCAGGTCCGTGACGACCAGGTGATGGCCGCCGCGGGCGAGGTGTTTGGCCATGCCCGCGCCGATGCCGCTGCCCGCGCCGCTGATCAGGATGGTCCTCGGTGGCATGGCCGGAAGCCTACCATCCGCAGGGGGCGAGCTGACTTGTACGAAGGTGCAGGGGTCGCGATGATGATCAGGTGCTAACTTCGCGGAAAGACTGGTACAGGGGGTCGGACGATGCCGAGGCCATGGCTGGTGGCGGCGATTTCGCTCGCGATTACCGGGTGTGCGCCGGCGCCGCGCCCGCCGGCGGCGCTCATGCCGGCTGAGCCCGGCTTCCTCGCCGGCGCCGTGCGCGAGACGCATCATGCGGGCGAGGACGACCTGCTGAGTGCTGGTCTCGGCCTGGCCGGGCTGCGCTCGGCCGCGCCCATGCCTGTCGATCCGGCCGCGCCGACCGCGGCCGAGCTGCGCCGCCTCGCGATCCACTCGAACTGGACGGGGATCGCGGACCTCGATCCGCAGGGCGGCATCGGCAGCCTCTATGGTGGCGTACCGGCGGTGCCGGGGCGCGAGTACCAGGCTTTCGCGCTCGTGGCCGGGGCACAGCAACCGCATCGCGTCCTCGCGCAGGTGCCGGATGCTTTCGATCTCGCCCGGCCCTGCCTCCTCGTGGCGCCCGCGTCAGGCTCGCGCGGCGTGTACGGCCCGATCGCGCTGGCCGGCGGCTACGGCCTGCCGCGCGGCTGCGCGGTTGCCTACACCGACAAGGGTGCGGGCAGCGACTACTTCGATTGCGCCTCGGGCACCGGCACCCTGCTGGACGGCACGCGCGGCCCGGCCGGCGCGGGACTCGCGTTCGAGCCGCAGCCGGTCGAGTCCCCGCTGCCGCTGGTGGCGATGAAGCATGCCCACTCCGGTGACCATCCGGAGGCGGACTGGGGCCGGCACGCGATCCAGGCGGCGCTGTTCGGCCTGCACGCGCTCGACCGGGCTTTTCCCACGCACGCGCCGTTCACGCCGCAGAACACGACCGTCATCGCGGCCTCGGTATCGAACGGCGGAGGCGCCGTGCTGCGCGCGCTCGAGCTGGACAGCGACCGGCTGTTCGCGGCCGGGCTCGCGGTGGCGCCCAACATCACCGCGCCGGGCGCGCGGCCCCTGTACGACATCGCGACCGAGGCCGCGTTGCTGCATCCCTGCCTGCTCGGCTTGCCGGAAGCACGCGACTGGCCGCTCTACCATGCGAACCCGCTGATCCCCGCGGCTGCCGCGGCGCGCTGCGCCTCGCTGGCGGAGCTGGGGGTCATCGCCGGCGCGGACCCGGCGGCGGCCGCGCTCGAGGTGCGCGACCGGCTGCTTGCGGAGGGCCACGATCTCGCGGCGCTCGAGCAGGCGGCGATCAACGTCGGCTTCGACATCTGGCGCGCGGTGGGCGCGACCTATGCATCGTCCTACTTGCGCCGGCCGGCACACGTCATGCCCTGCGGCTTCGGCCTGGCGATGCTGGACGAGAAGCTCCGGCCGCGCGCCGCGAGTGCGGAGGAGCGCGCGCTCTGGTGGGCGAATACGACCGGCGTCGCGCCGACGGGCGGGATCGGCCTGCTCGATGCCGGGTTCGCGATGCCGGACCCGTTCCTCGCCGGGCAGCGCTGCCTGCGGGAATTGTGGACGGGGGGGCACGCCGAGGCGGAGGCCTTGCGCGCGGCGGTGGCGGAGACGGGCGCCAGCGCACAGCTGCCGGAACGGCCGGTGCTGATCATCCACGGCGGCGCCGACGGCCTGGTGCCCGCGGCGTTCAGCAGCCGCCCTTACGTGGCGGCGGTGCGGGCGAACGGCGGCCGGCATCTCGCCTACTGGGAGATCGAGCGCGTGCAGCACTTCGATGCGTTTCTCGGCCCGGCGGGGTTGGGCGCGCGCTACCTGCCGCTGATGCCGTATGCCTACCTCGGCCTCGATGAGTTGTTCGCCCACCTGTTCGGCGATGGGCCGAAGCCGGCGGACCGCAGCATCAGCCCGCCGCCGCGCAGCGGCGTACTCGACAGGGCGGGGCTGGGAATTCGCTAGTGAGGGGGACACTGCTTTAAAGCAGTGTCCCCTTCTTTAAAGCAGTGTCCCCTTATTCCCCCGCGTCCAGTGCCTTCTCCAGCTCCGGCAAGAGCTGGAACAAATCGCCCACCAGGCCGAGATCCGCGGCCTCGAAGATCGGCGCGTCGCCGTCCTTGTTGATGGCAACGATGCAGCCGGCGTCCTTGATGCCGGTCATGTGCTGGATGGCGCCGGAAATACCGATTGCAAAATACAGGTCGGGGGCGATGATCTTGCCGGTCTGGCCGACCTGCATATCGTTCGGCACATAGCCGGCGTCCACGGCTGCGCGGCTCGCGCCCACGGCGGCGCCGAGCTTGTCGGCGAGGCGGAAGATGATGTCGAAGTTTTTCTTGCTGCCGACGCCGCGGCCGCCGGCGACCACGCAGCGCGCGCTCTGCAGGTCGGGGCGATCGCCGCCGCCGGACTCCTCGAGGCCGACGTAGCGCGTGTGCGTCGGCAATTCTGCATCGACCGTGGCAGAGACGATGTTCGCCGTGGCACCCTGGCCGGAGGACGGAAACGACGCGATGCGCACGGTGGCAAGCACGGGGATGCCCTCGGGGACCTTGACGGTCGTGATGACATTGCCGGCATAGATCGGCCGCTTGAAGGTCCGCGCGTCGATGACTTCCATCAGGTCCGACACCTGCGGCACACCCATCAGAGCCGCTACGCGCGGCAGGACGTCCTTGCCGAACGTGGTGGAGGGTGCGAGCACGTAGTCGTAGCCGTCCTCGTGGCCGTTCGCGAGCTCCGCGATCTGCGGCGCGAGTACCGCAGCCAGCGGCGCGTTGTTGGCCGGGTTGCTGACGGAGAGCACGCGGGAGACGCCGTCGAGCTTCGCGGCCGCGGCACAGGGCGCATCGGTGTCGGCAGTGTGGAACACGGCGACGTGGACGTCGCCGAGCTGGCGGGCGCAGGCGACGCTGCGCGCGATCCCCGTGTTGAGCGTCCTGCCGTCGTGATCGGCGATCAGAAGTACACGGCTCATGACAATACTCCCTTGTCGTGCAGCGCCTTGACGAGCGCCTCGACCGATTCCACCTTGATGCCCCCCTGGCGTTTCGGCGGCGGCTCGTGGAGCCCCGTCTCGAGCTGCGGCGGCATCTCGACACCGAGTTCGGCGAACGGCCTGATGTCGAGCGGCTTGCGCTTGGCCTTCATGATGTCGGGCATCTTCACGAAACGCGGCTCGTTGAGCCGCAGGTCGACCGTGATCACGGCGGGGAGCTCCACGTCGATCTGCTCCAGCCCGGCGTCGACTTCGCGTGTGGCGCGCGCGACGCTGTCGATGAACTCGAGCCCCGACACGAACGTGGCCTGTGGGCGATCCCACAGCGCCGCGAGCATCTGCCCTACCTGGTTGGCATCGTCGTCGATCGCCTGCTTGCCGAGCAGCACGAGCCCCGGGTCCTCGGCCTTGATGATCGCGAGCAGGGCGCGGGCCGCGGCGAGCGGCTGAACCTCTTCCTCGGCCTGGTAGAGGATGGCGCGATCGGCGCCCATGGCGAGGGCGGTGCGCAACTGCTGCTGCGCGGCCTCGGGGCCGATGGACACGACGACCACCTCGGCGGCGTCGCCGCGCTCCTTCATGCGCAGCGCCTCCTCGACCGCGATTTCGTCGAAGGGGTTGATGCTCATCTTGACGCCGTCCTTGACGACGCCGGTGCCGTCCCGGTTCACCTGGACGCGGACGTTGTAGTCGATGACACGCTTGATGCCGACGAGGATCTTCATCTCGTTTCCTTGGGAATTTACAGGGTCTGGTAGTTGGGTCCGCTGCCGCCCTCGGGCGTGACCCAGTCGATGATCTGGTACGGGTCCTTGATGTCGCAGGCCTTGCAGTGGACGCAGTTGGAGGCATTGATGTGCAGTCGCCGGCCACCGGCGCCGTCGTCGACCATCTCGTACACTCCCACCGGGCAGAAGCGCGTGCAGGGATTGCCGTATTCCTCCGCGCAGCGCGTGGCGCAGATCGACGTGTCCGCGACGCGCAGATGCACCGGCTGGCCTTCCTCGTGCACGGTGTTGGCGAAATAGACGCTGGCAAGCCGGTCGCGCGGCGCCAGGGTGCGCTCGGCGTGCCAGTGGGCGGCCATCGCCGCCTGCGCGCCATGAGCGCGCGTGGCGGCCTGGTTCTGCAGGCTGTTCCAGTCCGCGTGCGTCTTGAGCGTCCAGGGGCCGCGTCCGCCGAGCACGGTCTCGAGCGCGCCGTTCGCCATCCCCAGCCACAGGCCGCCGTGGAAGCCGGGGCGGATGTTGCGCACCTTGTGCAGCTCACGCCCCGCAGGCGAGGCACGGAAGGCCGCGTCGTAGCCTTCGCCCGAGCCGTGGGCCGCCAGGTGCTCGGCCGCGAGCATCCCGGAACGCAGCGCCTGATGGACGCCCTTGATCTTGGGCACGTTGAGTGTCCCCGCCGCATCGCCGATCAGCAGCGCGCCGGGCATGTCCATGCGCGGCAGCGCCTGCAGCCCGCCCTCGATGATCGTGCGTGCGCCCGAGGAGATGATCTCGCCGCCTTCCAGCAGCCTGATGATGTCTGGGTGGTGCTTGAATTGCTGGAAGGCCTCGAAGGGCGAGAAGCGCGGGTCGGCGTAGTCGAGGCCGACCACGTAGCCGACGTACACGCGGTCTTCGTCGAGGTGATACACGAAACTGCCGCCATAGGTCTTGTGGTCCAGCGGCCAGCCGACGCTGTGCTGGATCAGCCCCGGCGTCGCGCGCCCTGCGGGCAACCGCCACAGTTCCTTGAAGCCGAGGCCGTAGGTCTGCGGCGTGGCGTCGCGGTCGAGTCGGAAGCGTGCGATGAGTAGCTTGGCGAGGCTGCCGCGGCAGCCCTCGGCGAGGATCGTAGTCTTTGCATGAATATCGACGCCGGGCGCAAAACCGGGGCCCGGCCGGCCGTCGGGTGTGCCGTCCGCCTCGACGCCCATGTCGCCGCAGCGCACGCCGATCACGCGCGCCGCCGGTCCGTCGCCCTCGATCAGCGGGTGGCGGCCGGGAAAGCCGGCGAAGACCTCGACGCCCAGCGACTCGGCGTGCGCGGCGAGTTGTTTGCACAGCTCGCCCAGCGAGACGATGAAGTTGCCCGCATTGTGCATCTGCGGCGGTGTCGGGAGGCGGAAGGAGCGCGTCTTCGTGAAGAACCGGAACTCGTCGCGCCCGGCGGGCACGCAGATGGCCGGCGGGTCGTCACGCCACGCGGCCATGAGCTCGTCGAGCGGCGCCGGCTCCATGACGCAGCCCGACAAGATGTGCGCGCCGACTTCCGCGCCTTTCTCCAGCAGACAGATGTTCGCGTCGGGCTGCCTCTCCTTGAGCCTGATCGCGCACGCGAATCCGGCGGGGCCGCCCCCGACGATCGCGAAGTCATACTCCATGACCTCGCGTTCGATGCCGTTGTCGTGTTCGCTCATCGGCGCCTCGCTGGCGGTTCGGGAAGGCCGTAATTGTACCCGAGCCGCCGACCGCTATTTGGGTTGCATGCGAATCGCGCCGTCGAGGCGGATGGTCTCGGCGTTCAGCATCGTATTGCTGCAGATGTACAGCACCAGGTCTGCGAATTCCGCCGGGTGCCCGAGGCGTGACGGAAACGGCACCTGCGCGGCCAGGGACTGCTGCACGTTCTTGGGCATGCCCTCCATCATCGGGGTCAGGAACAGTCCCGGCGCAATGGTGTTGACGCGGATTCCGAGGCGCGCGAACTCGCGCGCGAGGGGCAGCGCCATGCCTGCCACGCCGGCCTTGGATGCGGAGTAGGCGGCCTGGCCGATCTGGCCCTCGAAAGCGGCTACCGAGGCGGTGTTTACGATGACGCCGCGCTCGCCCTCGGCATTCGGCTCGTTGTGCTGCATCTTGTTCGCGGCGGCCTTGGACAGCAGGAACGTGCCGACGAGGTTCACTGTGATGACTTTCGCGAAATGCTCTCCGGCCATTGGACCTTCGCGTCCGAGCACGCGCCCGGCGCCGAGGATGCCGGCGCAGCTCACCGCGAGGTTGATCCCGCCGAAGGCCTCGGCCGCGGCCTCGACGGCGGCATTCACTTCGGCCTCCCTGCTGACGTCGGTCCTGAAGAACAGCGCCTGCTCGCCGAGCGCGGCGGCGGCCTCGCGCCCCTGTGCCTCGTTGATATCGAGGATGGCAACCCGGCCGCCTGCCGCGACGAGGCGAGCGGCGACCGCGTGGCCGAGTCCGGAGGCGCCGCCGGAGACGACGGCCTTGAGTTGGGAGAGTTCCATGCGAAAAGATCCTTTATGCCGTGTGATGCTATCCCGCACGCCGAAAGGCGGCGCGCGGGCTCAGGAGGGTCGATACTCGGGCAACTTGCCGAGCCGGCTGCCGGGCTGCCTGCCGAGTTGCGCGCAGATGAAGTGGCCCGCGGCGACCAGTGCCGGCAGGTCGATGCCGGTCTCGATGCCCAGGCCATGCAACAGGTAGACGAGATCCTCGGTCGCGACGTTGCCCGTGGCGCCCTTGGCATAGGGGCAGCCGCCGAGCCCCGCGACCGAGGCATCCACGACCGTCACGCCGGCCTCGAGGCAGGCAAAGATGTTCGCCAGCGCCTGGCCGCGCGTGTCGTGAAAGTGGACCGCGAGTCTTTCGATGCCGCATTCGCCGGCTACCGCCCACAGCATGCGCCGCGCGGCCAGCGGCGTGCCCATGCCGATGGTGTCCCCGAGCGAGACCTCGTAGCAGCCGAGCTCGAACAGTGCCTGCGCCACCTCCACGACCCTGGCCTCGGCGATCTCGCCCTCGTAGGGGCAGCCGAGCACGCAGGAGATATAGCCGCGCATGCGCATGCCCCGAGCGCGGGCAGGGCCGGCGAGTTCGCGGATACGCTCGAGGCTCTCGGCCACGGACGCGTTGAGGTTCTTGCGATTGAAGGTCTCTGAGGCGGCCGTCAACACGGCGATCTCCGTGACGCCCGCTTGAGCGGCGCGCTCCAGCCCCCGCAGGTTGGGCACCAGCACCGGGTAGGTGACGCCGGGCCTGCGCGCAATGCCGCGGTAGACCTCGGAGGCGTCCGCCAGCTGCGGAATGCGGCGCGGGCTGACGAAGCTGGTCGTCTCGATCGCCGCCAGGCCCGCGGCCCCGAGGCGCTCGATGAACTCGATCTTCACGGTGGCGGGCACGATGGTCGGTTCGTTCTGCAGGCCGTCGCGCGGCCCGACTTCCACGACGCGCACGCCGGCCGGAAAGGACATCTCAGGGCGCCTCTTCCGGCTGCAGGTCCACGAGCACCGCGTCGGCGTCGACGCTGTCGCCCGCGGCGCAGAGCACACGCGCGACGACCCCTGCGACCGGCGCCACGATCGTCAGCTCCATCTTCATCCCTTCCATGATCAGCAGCGGCTGACCGGCCGCGACGCGATCGCCGTCGCCCACTTTCAGCGCGACGATAGTGCCCGGCATGGGGGCCACCGGGCGCGTGTCCTGCTCCCCCTGGCTGGACTCGTCGCCATGCAGCGGCTCGACGGCGAAATCCCAGCCGTGATCCCGGAAGCCGACATAAACGCGGCCCGTGTCGACCGTTACCAGCGCCTCGCCGGCCAGGCCCTTGCAGTCGATGTGCAGGCGGCCCTCGCCGAGATCCTCGAGGACGACGTCGAGGTGGTGGCTGCCCGAGTGGACGCGCACGCCCGCGGCGCGAAACTCGAGGCGCAGCACGTGTCGCCGCCCCGCAGCGTCGAGCAGCCTGACGGGCAGGCCGCCGGCCCCGGCCGGGCGCCAGCCGTCGCCGGCGGCCCAGGGCGACCATGGATCCTCAGGCGCGGCCGGGTGCGGCAGCTCGCGGCTCATCCGCCAGGCGGCTGCCGCGAGGACGGGGAGCGGCGGCTCCGGCACGCTCCACAGCACGTTCTCGAGCTCGCGATCGAGGAAGCCCGTGTCTACCTGGCCGGCGGAGAACACCGGGTGCGCGGCGAGCGCGCGCAACAACGGGAGATTGGTCGCGACCCCGGCAATGGCCGTGTGCGCCAGCGCCTCGCGCAGGCGCTCGACGCATTCATTGCGATCGAGGCCGTGCACGATGAGCTTCGCCAGCAGCGGGTCGTAGTGGTGGCTGACCATGTCGCCCTGCTCGATGCCCGAGTCGAGGCGGATCGCCGGGTGCCGGTCGGGCGCGCGCAGGCGGCGGACGCGCCCCGTGGAAGGCATGAAATTGCTGGCCGGGTCCTCCGCGTAGATGCGCGCCTCGATGGCGTGGCCGCGCCGCGGGATCTCCGCCTGCGCCAGCGGCAACGGCTCGCCGGAGGCGATGCGCAGCTGCCACTCGACCAGGTCGAGCCCCGTGACCATTTCCGTGACCGGGTGCTCGACCTGCAGGCGCGTGTTCATCTCCATGAACCAGAATTCGCTGGCCGGGCTGACGATGAATTCGACCGTCCCCGCATTGACGTATTCCACCGCGGCCGCCGCTTCCACTGCAGCCTCGACCATGCGCAGTCGCGTCGGCTCGTCGAGCAGCGGCGAGGGTGACTCCTCGATGACCTTCTGGTAGCGCCGCTGCGTGGAACACTCGCGCTCCCAGAGGTGGATGATGTTGCCGTGCCGGTCGCCGAACACCTGCACCTCGATGTGCCGCGGTCGCTCGATGTAGCGCTCCAGGATCACGCGCTCGTCGCCGAAGGCTTTCATGGACTCGCGCCGTGCGGCCGCCAGCGCGTCGGCAAACTGGTCCACCGCGCGCACCACGCGCATGCCCTTGCCGCCGCCGCCGGCCGAGGGCTTGATCAGCAGCGGGAAGCCGATCTGCGCGGCGCGCGCGGCGAGTTCCTCCGGCGACTGCTCCGCGCCGTGGTAGCCCGGCACCACCGGCACGCCCGCGTCCTCCATGATCGCCTTGGCTTCGCTTTTCGATCCCATGCGGCGAATGGTTTCCGCCCGCGGCCCGACGAACACCAGGCCGGCGTCGGCGCAGGCGCGTGCGAAACCGGCATTCTCGGAAAGAAAGCCGTAGCCGGGGTGGATGGCATCCACCCCGGCCGCGAGCGCAGCCGCGATGATGCGCGTGCCGTCCAGGTAACTTTCGGCCGGCGCCGGCCCGCCGATGGCGACCGCCGTATCCGCCTCGCGCACATGACGCGCCCGCGCATCCGCCGCGGAATGCACCGCCATCGTCTCGATCCCCAGCCGGCGACACGTGCGCATGATGCGGCACGCGATCTCGCCGCGGTTCGCGACCAGCAGCCTGCGAATCCGCAATCCATCCCTCATTCAGAGTCCTCTGCGTCCCTGCTGCTCCGCATCTCTGCGCGCGCGTCCCCGCGCGCCCATTCCGGCGGGCGTTTCTCCAAAAACGCCGCGAGGCCTTCCTGGCCCTCCGCCGAGACCCGCAGCTGCGCGATGATCTGCGCCGTGCGCCGCTTAAGCGCATCGTCGGCCGAGATTCCGCCGCCTTCGACGGTGAAGATCAGCTCCTTGCTTTCGCGCAGCGCATTCGGCCCGCCTTTCAGCAGCATGCCGAGCTGGTCCTCGAGCGCGGCGTCGAGCTTGAGCGGCCTGGCGATCTCGTGCACCAGGCCGATACGGCGCGCCAGTCTGGCGCTCACCGCCTCGCCGCTGAGGAACAGGCGGCGCGCATTGCGCTCGCCCACGGCCGCGACGACGTAGGGGCTGATCACCGCGGGGACGAGCCCGAGCCGCACCTCGGAGAGCGCGAAGCGCGCCTCGCGGCTGGCCAGCGCGATATCGCAGCACGCGACCAGCCCGACTCCGCCACCGTAGGCATGCCCGTTCACCCGCGCCACCGTCGGCAGCGGCAGCGAGTTGAGCAGCGACATCAGGTCGGCGAGATGCAATGCGTCCTCGAAGTTCTCGTCCTCGCCGAATGACGCCATCGAGCGCATCCAGTTGACGTCGGCGCCGGCGGAGAACGAGCGGCCCGCGCCGGTGAGCACGACGACCCGCACCTCGGGGCGCGACTTCAGTTCGACCAGCAGCTCCGTGAGTCGCAGCACGAGGGCCGCGTCGAAGGCGTTGTGGACTTCCGGTCGGTTCAGCGTGAGCGTCGCGACGCCGCGCTCATCCACCTCGAGCAGGACATTCTCTGTCATGGCGATGCAATCACATCCTGAATATGCCGTAGGGAGCCTCGTCGCCGGGCGGCGCGTTCCGCACCGCCGACAGCGCGAGGCCGAGCACGCGGCGCGTGTCCGCCGGATCGATGACGCCATCGTCCCACAGCCGTGCGGTCGCGTAATAGGGATGCCCCTGGGTCTCGTACTGCGTGTGGATGGCGGCACGGAACTCCGCCTCGTCGGCTTCCGGCCACTGCTCGCCGCGCGCCTCGAGCCCGTCGCGCCGCACGGTCGCCAGCACGCTTGCCGCCTGTTCGCCGCCCATCACGGAAATGCGCGCATTGGGCCAGGTCCAGAGGAACCGGCCGCCGTAGGACCGGCCGCACATGGCGTAGTTGCCCGCGCCGAACGAGCCGCCGATCACCACCGTCAGCTTCGGCACGGTGGCCGTGGCGACGGCGTTCACCATCTTGGCGCCGTCCTTCGCGATCCCGGCGTGCTCGTACTTGCGTCCGACCATGAAGCCGGTGATGTTCTGCAGGAACAGCAGCGGGATGCGGCGGCGGTTGCAGAGCTGGATGAAGTGCGCGCCCTTGAGGGCGGACTCGGAGAACAGGATGCCGTTGTTCGCCAGCACGCCCACCGGGTAGCCGAGGATGTGCGCGAAGCCGCACACGAGGGTCTTGCCGTACAGCGGCTTGAACTCCGTGAAGGCCGAGCCGTCGACGATCCGCGCGATGACCTCCCGCACCTCGTAGGGATAGCGCGTGTCCTGCGGGACGATGCCGTAGATGTCCTCGGCCGGGTAGAGCGGCGCGACGGGCGCGGCGACCTCGCCGTGCGACGGCTTGACACGATTGAGGGTCGCGACAAGCTCGCGGGCGATCGCGAGGGCATGGGTGTCGCTGTTGGCGAGATGGTCGGTCACGCCGGAGATGCGGCTGTGCACCTCGCCGCCGCCGAGCGTCTCGGCATCGACCTCCTCGCCGGTGGCGGCCTTCACCAGCGGCGGGCCGCCGAGGAAGATCGTGCCTTGGTTGCGCACGATGACGGCCTCGTCGCACATCGCCGGAACGTAAGCGCCCCCCGCCGTGCAGGAGCCCATCACCACGGCGATTTGCGGGATGTTGGCCGCCGACATGCGCGCCTGGTTGTAGAAGATCCTGCCGAAGTGGTCGCGGTCCGGGAAGACCTCGTCCTGCATGGGCAGGAAGGCGCCGCCGGAGTCCACCAGGTAGATGCAGGGCAGGTGGTTTTCCAGCGCCACGTCCTGCGCGCGCAGGTGCTTCTTGACGGTCAGCGGGAAATAGGTGCCGCCCTTGACAGTCGCATCGTTGGCGACAACCACGACTTCCCGCCCGCAGACGCGGCCGATGCCGGTGATGATCCCGGCGCAGGGCGCCTCGTCCCCGTAGAGCCCGTGCGCCGCCAGCGGGGACAGCTCGAGGAACGGGCTGCCCGGGTCGAGCAGCGCGTCGACGCGCTCGCGCGGCAACAGCTTGCCGCGCTCCTCGTGGCGCGACCGCGCCCGTTCGCCGCCGCCCAGCGCCACCTGCGCGACCTGCGCGCGCAAATCATCGACGAGCGCTTCCATGTGGCGGCGGTTCGCCGCAAAGTCCTCGCTCGAGCCCCGGATGGTGGTAGGCAGCGCCGGCATCGGAGTCAGAACGTCTCGATTGCGACGGCGGTGGCCTCGCCGCCGCCGATGCACAACGACGCAAGGCCGCGCTTCAGGCCGCGGGCGCGCAGCGCGTGTACCAGGGTCACGAGCAGGCGCGCCCCGGTGGCGCCGATCGGGTGGCCGAGCGCGCAGGCGCCGCCGTTCACGTTCACCTTGTCTCGATCCAGGCCGAGGTCGTGGATCGCCGCCATCGCGACGACCGCGAAGGCCTCGTTGATCTCGTAGAGATCAACCTCGTCCGCTTGCCAGCCGACGTGCTGCAGCAGGTTCCTGATGGCGGCGACCGGCGCAGTCGTGAACCATTCCGGGGCGTGCGCGAAGCCGCCGTGCCCGACGATCCGCGCCAGGGGCTCGAGGCCGCGGCGCGCGGCCTCGGCCTCGGTCATCAGGAGCAGCGCGGCCGCCCCGTCGGAGATCGACGAGGACGACGCGGCGGTGACGGTCCCATCCTTGCTGAAGGCGGGCCGCATCGTCGGGATTTTTTCCATCTCGCAGCGTCCGGGTTCCTCGTCGCGGCTGACAAGCTGCTCGCCGCGCCGCGTCTTGACCGGCACGGGAGCGATCTCGGCCTCGAACGCACCTTCGATGGCCGCCAGCGCGCGGCGCACGCTCTCGATCGAGAAAGTGTCCTGCGCCTCGCGCGTGAAGCCGTACTTCTGCGCGGTCAGCTCGGCGAAATGCCCCATCATGTTGCCGTCGTAGGGATTCTGCAGGCCGTCGTAGAACATGTGATCGAGCACCTCCTGGTGCCCCATGCGGTAGCCCGCGCGGGCCTTGGGCAGCAGGTAGGGCGCGTTGCTCATGGACTCCATGCCGCCGGCGAGCACGATCCCGGCCGAGCCGGCGCGGATCGCGTCGTGGCCGAACATCGCCGCTTTCATGCCCGAGCCACAGACCTTGTTGACGGTCGTGCAGCCCACCGAGTCGGGGATCCCGGCGGCGAGCGCCGCCTGGCGCGCGGGCGCCGGCCCGAGGCCCGCGGGAAGGACGCAGCCGAAGATCACTTCCGAGACGTCGTCGGGAGCGAGGGACGCGTCGGCGAGCACGGACTTGATCGCCGTCGCCGCGATCTGCGGGGCGGTCGCCGGGGCCAGGGAGCCCTGGAATGAGCCGATCGGGCTGCGCCTGGCGGCCACGATGACGATGGATTCATTGCTCATGATCGATTCCTCGTGATGTTACGCTTCGCTGCCGGTGGCGCGGAACAGTTCGCGGCCGATCAGCATGCGCCGGATTTCGCTCGTGCCCGCGCCGATCTCGTAGAGCTTCGCGTCGCGCAGCAGGCGTCCCGTCGGATACTCGTTGATATAGCCGTTGCCGCCGAGCGCCTGGATCGACTCGAGCGCCACGTCCACCGCAGACTTGGAGGCAAGCAGCAGGCAGGCAGCCGCGTCGAAGCGCGTCTGCTCGCCGCGGTCGAACTGTCCGGCGACGCGGTACGTGAATGCCCGCGCCGACTGCAGCGCGGTATACATGTCTGCGACCTTGGCCTGCATGATGCCGAAGGTGCCGATCGGCCGGCCGAATTGCCGGCGCTCGTGCAGGTAGGGGAGGACGGCGTCCATGCAGGATTGCATGATGCCGATCGGTCCCGCAGAGAGCACGAGGCGTTCCGTGTCCAGGCCTTTCATCAGGATATGGGCGCCCTGGCCGACCTCGCCGAGCACGTTCCCGGCCGGGATCTCGCAGTCCTCGAACACCAGCTCACAGGTGTTCGAGCCGCGCATGCCGAGCTTGTCGAGCTTCTGCGCGGTGCGGAAGCCCGGCATCCCCTTTTCGACGAGAAAGGCCGTGATGCCGTGCGCCCCTTCGGCCGGGTCGGCCGTGCGCATGTACACCAGCAGCACGGAGGCCTCGGGGCCGTTGGTGATCCACATCTTCGCGCCATTGGCGACCCATACGTCGCCGTGTCGCTCGGCCCGGCAGCTCATGCCGCCGATGACGTCCGAGCCGGCGCCGGCCTCCGACATCGCCAGCGCGCCGACCCACTCGCCGCTGCAGAGCTTCGGCAGGTATTTGCCCTTCTGCGCCTCTGTGCCGTTGAGCACGATGTTGTTGACGCAGAGGTTGGAATGCGCGCCGTAGGACAGGCCCACCGAGGCCGAGGCGCGGGAAATCTCCTCCATCGCGACGCAGTGGGCGAGATAGCCGAGGCCCGAGCCGCCGAAGGCCTCGTCGACCGTGATGCCGAGCAGGCCCATGTCGCCGAGCTCCGGCCAGAGGTCCTGCGGAAACTCGTTGCAGGCATCGATCTCGGCGGCGCGCGGCGCGATCCGCTCCGCCGCGAAGCGCTGCACCGACTCACGCAACAGGTCCAGGTCCTCGCCGAGGCCGGTATTGAACACGCTCATCGCCGCGTCATTCCTCGGCGGCGGTGGTGTGCGTGCGCCGCCCGGAGAGGCGATCCTTGAAGCGCTTGGAGTAGGGGACCTTCACCTTGGTGATCATGGCGATGCGCTCCTCCGCGAGCCGGTCCGCGGCCATCCAGGTCGGAATACTGTCGCGCTCCGCGAGCTGGAAGATGCGCCCGATGATGTCGCGGATGCTCGACACGGTGCGGTAGGCGCGATCGCGGTCGTAGCCCTGCAGCTCGATCGCCACGTTCATCAGGCCGCCTGCGTTGATGGCATAGTCGGGCGCATAGAGGATGCCGCGCTCCTCCAGCGCCGTGCCGAAATCATTGGTCTCGAGCTGGTTATTGGCACTGCCGGCGAGGATATCGAACTTCAGCCGCGGCAGGGTCTGCTCGTTGACGACGCCGCCGAGGGCGCAGGGCGAGAACACGTTCGCGTCCACGTCGTAGATCTGCTCGACCGGGACGGCCTCGGCGCCGAACTCGTCGACGATATGCTGCACGCGACTGGCGTTGATATCGCAGATGAACACCTTCGCACCGGCCTCGGAGAGGAATTTCGTCAGGTAGTAGCCCACGCTGCCGGCGCCCTGCACCGCGAAACTGGCGCGGCCCGGATCTTCGTGGCCGTATTTCTTCAGCAGGCAGGCCTTGATGCCCTGCATGGTGCCGAAGGCGGTGAACGGAGAGGGGTCGCCGCTGCCCCCGTGTACGCGGTGGACGCCCACCACGCGGTCGGTCTCCTGGAAGATATGGTCCATGTCGTCGACGGTCGTGCCGACGTCCTCGGCAGTAATGTAGCGTCCGCCAAGGGAGCCGATGAACCGCCCGAAGGCGCGAAACAATCCCTCGCTCTTGTCGGTTTCCGGGTTGCCGATCAGCACGGCCTTGCCCCCGCCGAGGTTGAGTCCCGACACCGCAGCCTTGTAGGTCATGCCGCGGGACAACCTGAGGACGTCCTTCACCGCCTCCCCGTCGCTGGCGTAGGGCCACATGCGGAGGCCGCCCAGGGCCGGGCCGAGCGCCGTGTTATGGATGGCGACGATAGCCTTGAGGCCGCTGTCCTGGTGCTGGAAAAACACCACCTGCTCGTGGCCCATGCCCTCGAGCTGCTGGAAGAGGTTCATTTAATGAGACTCCTGGGTTCTGGTCGGGGTCATTGCGTCCGCCGGTGCGATCGTTATTCTGTTGTGCGGCGCCACGCGAACGCGTAGCCGGGCTCCGCGCGGCTTTCTGCGGTGTCGCTGATCGTGCCGCGGGGGTGGCCTGAGGGACTTGCGCTCGAGGTCACTCCGGGCGGCCGAATCGGGTCGGGGGATTATAGCGGGCGGGCAAAACCTGTGCATTCCCGGATGGTTATGCGGCAGCGCAGCATCTGCTCGGTGATACAGGGGTTTGAAGTTACAATGAGAATCATTCGCCATTTGGTGGTTTGCACGGCACGGGAGCACATCGATGAGCACTGCCGCGAGGGATCTCGAGACCCTGCCGGGTAGCGACGCCCGTCCGCTGCGCTTCGTCACCGCGGCGTCCCTCTTCGACGGCCACGACGCGGCGATCAACATCATCCGCAGGATCCTGCAGTCGCACGGCGCGGAAGTCGTCCACCTCGGTCACAACCGCAGCGTCGCCGACATCGTGCGGGCCGCGCTCCAGGAGGATGCCGACGGCATCGCCGTGTCGTCGTACCAGGGCGGGCACAACGAGTACTTCCGCTACATGGTGGATATGCTGCGCGAGCACGATGCGGAGCACATCCGCGTCGTGGTCGGCGGCGGCGGCACGATTTCGCCGGCGGAGCGTCGCGCACTCGAGAAATACGGCGTCGAGCGTGTCTACGGCCCCGAGGAAGGGCTCAAGCTCGGCCTCGAGGGCATGATCGACGACGTGTTCAAGCGCGTGCGCGCGGCGCACCGCCCGGAGCTGCCGCCCGGCGCCGACGGGCCACGGGACTACCTGCGCATCGGCCGCACGCTCAGCTTCATCGAGCAGGCCGCGGACGATCCCGCGGCGCTCGAGGCGCTGCGCAGGGACGCCCCCGAGTCGGGGCGCACGGTGCCTGTCATCGGCATCACGGGCACCGGCGGCGCGGGCAAGTCGAGCCTGACCGACGAGCTCTTGAATCGCTTCCTGCGATCGTTCCCGGAGTTGTCGATCGCGGTCCTCGCCGTCGATCCGACCCGGCGACGCACCGGCGGCGCGCTGCTCGGCGATCGCATCAGGATGAACTCGCTGGTGGACGAACGCGTCTATATGCGCTCGGTTGCGACGCGGCGCCAGCATCTCGCCACCAGCGCTGCGCTCAGCGACGCTATCGCCTTCCTGAAATCGGCCGGCTTCGGGCTCGTCATCGTCGAGACGGCCGGGATCGGCCAGAGCGATACCGAGATCGTCGACCTGGTGGACGTGCCGGTCTACGTCATGACGAGCGAATACGGTGCCGCGAGCCAGCTCGAGAAAATCGACATGCTCGACTTCGCCGAGATCGTCGTCCTGAACAAGTTCGAGAAGCGCGGCGCCGAGGATGCGCTGCGCGACGTGCGCAAGCAGTGGAAGCGCAATCGCAAGGCCTTCCGGATGGCGGACGAGGACGTGCCCGTCTACCCCACGATCGCCAGCCAGTTCAACGATCCGGGCGTCAACCGCCTGTTCACGGCGCTGTGCGAGCGCCTCGTCTCGCGCTGCGACCTCGAGCCGGCCGACTGGACGCCGCCGGACCTGCCGGCCTCGAGCGATCACGGCGCGCTGATCCCGCCGCGGCGAGTGCGCTATCTGGCGGAGATTGCCGAGGACGGGCGGCGCGCCAACGAGGACGCGGAGCGCGCCGCACAGGCCGCGGGGCTCGCATGGGCCTGCTGGCGGGCGCTCGAGGGACTGGACGACGAGCGGCCCGCACCGCTCGAGCCCTATGGCGACTCGCAGGTCGCCGGGGAGCATCCGCTCGCGGGGCTGCGACGCCGCTACAACGAGGCCCTCGCCGCCGTCGGGGCGGAAGCGCTCGACCTGTTGAAGGCCTGGCCCGGGCGGCGCGCCGGGGTCGAGGCGGAGCACTTCAGCTACCGGGTGCGCAATCGCGACATCCGCGGCGACAACTACACGGAATCCCTGAGCCGGCTGAAGCTGCCGCGCCTCGCGCCGCCGCAGTACGAGGACTGGGGCCTGCTTCTCAGGTTCCTCGCGCGCGAGAACCTGCCCGGCGCCTATCCCTACACCGGGGGTGTGTACCCCTACCGGCGCGAGCAGGAAGACCCGATCCGCATGTTCGCCGGCGAGGGCATGCCGGAACGCACCAACAGGCGCTTCCATTACCTCGCGAGCGGACATGCGGCGACGCGCCTCTCGACGGCCTTCGACTCCGTGACGCTGTACGGCGAGGATCCCGACGAGCGACCGGACGTCTACGGGCGGATCGGCAACTCGGGCGTGTCCATCGCCACGCTGGACGACATGAAGCGGCTGTATTCGGGTTTCGACCTGTGCGACGCGGCGACCTCGGTCTCGATGACCATCAACGGCCCCGCGCCGATGATCCTCGCGATGTACATGAACACGGCCGTCGACCAGCAGGTCGAGCGGCACCTGCGCGAGAGCGGCGGCTGGGAGGCCGCCGAGCGGCGCATTGCGGAGCTGCTCGCCGGCCGCGAGCGCCCGGCGTACCGCGGCGAGTTGCCGGAAGGCCACGACGGCTCGGGGCTCGGTCTGCTCGGCGTGTCGGGCGACCAGGTCGTGGACGCAGAGACCTATGCGCGCATCCGCGCCGCGACGCTCGCGACGGTGCGCGGCACGGTGCAGGCGGACATCCTCAAGGAAGACCAGGCCCAGAACACCTGCATTTTCTCGACCGAGTTTGCGCTGCGCATGATGGGCGACGTGGCGCAGTACTTCTCGGCGCAGCAAGTGCGTAACTTCTACTCGGTCTCCATCAGCGGCTATCACATCGCCGAGGCGGGCGCGAACCCCGTGAGCCAACTCGCCTTCACGCTCGCCAACGGCTTCACGATCGTCGAGTATTACCTGGCGCGCGGGATGAAGATCGACGACTTCGCGCCCAACCTGTCGTTCTTCTTCTCCAACGGCATGGATCCCGAGTACGCCGTGATCGGGCGCGTTGCGCGGCGCATCTGGGCGCGCGCGATGAAGCGGCTCTACGGCGCGTCGCCGCGCAGCCAGATGCTGAAGTACCACATCCAGACGTCGGGCCGCAGCCTGCACGCGCAGGAGATGCAGTTCAACGACATCCGCACGACGCTGCAGGCCCTGTACGCGCTGTTCGACAACTGCAACAGCCTGCATACGAACGCGTTCGATGAGGCGCTGACGACGCCCACCGAGGCCTCGGTGCGGCGCGCGGTGGCGATCCAGCTGATCATCAACCGGGAACTGGGCCTCAACCGCAACCAGAACCCGTGGCAGGGATCCTTCGTGATCGACTACCTGACCGACCAGGTCGAGGAGGCCGTCTACCAGGAGTTCGAGCGCCTCGCCGAGCGCGGCGGCGTGCTCGGGGCGATGGAGTCGATGTACCAGCGCGGCCGGATCCAGGAAGAGAGCCTCTACTACGAGCACAAGAAGCACGACGGCAGCCTGCCGCTGATCGGTGTCAACACCTTCCTCGGCAGTGGTGGCGACGACGCCTCGGTCGAGGAGGGCCAGCTGATCCGCTCCAGCGAGCACGAGAAGCAGTCCCAGGTGGCGTCGACGCGCGCGTTCAACGCGGTCGGCGGGGAGGCCGGCGAGCGGGCCATCGCGGCGCTGGCGGAAACGGCCGCCAGCGGCGGCAACGTATTCGAGGCACTGATGGAGACCGTAAAGCGGTGCTCCCTCGGGCGGATCAGCCACGCCCTCTACCAGGTCGGTGGGCAATATCGCCGCAACATGTAGCTCGCGTACGGCGGCAATGACCGAGGATTTCATGCGATACATCCGAACACGGCGTGCGCCGGCGCTCGCCGCGCTGGGGCTGGCGGCGCTGCTGCCGGGGCAGGCCGTGGCGCAGGCACCTGCGCTGGAACAGGCGCTGGCCGAGCAGCGCGCGAGCGTGGCGGAGGCGGCACGCTCGCAGACACGCGTGGTCCAGCTGACCGAGGAGGCGAGCGAGCTGCTCGGCGAGTACCGTGTCGCCGCGCAGCAGCTCGACCGCGCGCGCATCTACAACGACAACCTCGAGGCGCTGGTCAGGGACCAGGAGCGCGAACAGCAGGACATCGACGCGCAGCTCGCGAGCTTCCGCGAGGTGCAGCAGGAAATCGTGCCGCTGATGTTCGAGATGATCGACGACCTGGCGCGCTTCGTCGAGCTCGACATGCCGTTCCAGCTGCAGGAGCGGCGCGACCGCGTGGAGCTGCTGCGCGACCTGATGGATCGCGCCGACGTGACCGTCTCCGAGAAGTATCGCCAGATCATGAACGCCTACCAGATCGAGGCCGATTTCAGCCGCAGCACGGAGGCCTGGGACGGCCGCCTCGGCGAGCGGCGCGTGGACTTCCTCAGGGTCGGGCGCGTTTTGCTCGCCTACCAGACCCCCGATCGTGCGGAGACCGGCTTCTGGAACAAGAACACGCGCGCATGGGAAGTCGCCGACGAGCACCGCGGCGACGTCATCGAGGGGCTGCGCATCGCCCGCAAACAGGCGGCTCCGAACCTGTTGCGCCTGCCGTTGCCGGCGCCTGAGCCGGAGCCGGCGCGGTGAGGGGCGTCATGATCCTGGCGGTCGCCCTCCTCGCGGCTCTCGCCCCGCCGCGGGTGCTGGCCGTCGATTCCCTGGACCAGCTGCTGCAGCAGGTGCGCGAATCCCGCAGCCAGCTGAGCGTGGAGAACCAGGCGCGCGAGCAGCGTTTCGTGGCGAACCGCGACGAGCAACGCGCCCTGCTGGAGGAATTGCGGGAGGCGCTGGCCGCCGAGCACCGTCGCAGCGACGAGCTCAGCGCACGCTTCAACGCCAACGAGGCGCGGCTCGCCGAGATGAACGAGAATCTGCGCCTCGAGCTGGGCAATTTCGGCGAGTTGTTCGGCGTCGTGCGGCAGGTCGCGGGCGACACGGTCGGGCGCGTGCGGACCTCGCTGGTCACGGCCCAGCACCCGGAGCGCGAACAGCAGGCCGAGCGCCTGGCCCAGGTTCGCGGTGTGCCGTCGGTCGAGGAACTGAACGCGCTGCGCGCGCTGCTCACCGAGGAGATGATTCGCGGTGGCAAGGTGGCGCGCTTCGACACCACGATCATCCGGCCGGACGGCAGCTCCGCGCCCGCGTCCGTCGTGCGGATCGGCGTGTTCAACCTGGTCGCCGGCGATCGCTACCTGCACTACCTGCCCGACACGCAATCGATCCAGGAGCTGTCGCGGCAGCCGCAGGCGCGCTATCGCGCCATGGCGGCCGAGCTGTACGAAGCCGCGCCGAATGCGACGGTGGCTGCTGCGGTGGACCCGGGCCGCGGCTCGCTGCTGGCGCTGCTGATCCAGGAGCCGAGCCTGCGGGAGCGCATCGCGCAGGGCGGCCCGGTAGGCGCGGTGATCATCGTGCTGGGACTGGTCGGCCTCGTGATCGCGCTGGTGCGCTGGTTTTATCTCGGCGCGGTCGGCACGCGCATCAGCAAGCAGCTGAAGAACGATGCCCCGAGCGACGACAATCCGCTGGGGCGCATCCTGGCCGTGTATCGCGACAGCCCCGCGGCGGACACCGAGGCGCTCGAGCTGAAGCTCGACGAGGCGATCCTGCGGGAGATCCCGCGCCTCGAGCGCTGGCAGGGCTCCATCAAGGTGATCGCGGCGGTGGCGCCGCTGCTCGGTCTGCTGGGTACCGTGACGGGGATGATCGCGACCTTCCAGGCGATCACGCTGTTCGGCACGGGCGATCCGAAGTTGATGGCCGGCGGCATCTCGCAGGCGCTCGTAACAACGGTGCTCGGCCTCGCCGTGGCGATTCCCCTCGTCCTGTTGCACAGCGTGGTGGCGAGCCGCAGCAAGGCGCTGATCGAAGTGCTCGAGGAACAGAGCGCGGGCATTGTCGCGCGCCAGGCGGAGCCCGGCGGATGAACCTCCTGCCCGACGCATTGGCCGCGATTCGCGACTTCATCGAGGCCGGTGGCGGGGTCCTCTACGGCATCCTGTTCGTCACCGCGCTGATGTGGACCTTCATCTTCGAGCGCCTGTGGTTTTTCTTCGTCGCCCTGCCGCGTCAGGTCGAACGGCTCCGGCAGGACTGGGCCCGGCGCGGCGACACGTCCTCGTGGTACGCGCGGCAGATCAGGGCCGAGCTGATCTCCGGCCTCCGGCTGGAGTGCCGGCGCCACCTGTCGCTGCTGAAGTCGATGATGGTGGTGCTGCCGTTGCTCGGCCTGCTCGGCACGGTGACCGGGATGATCGCGGTGTTCGACGTCATGGCGCTGACCGGCACGGGGAACGCCCGCCTGATGGCGGCGGGCGTATCCAGGGCGACGATTCCGACGATGGCGGGCCTGGTGGCGGCGCTCTCCGGACTGTACTTCGCCACCTGGCTGGACCGGAAGGCGGAGCTCGAAACCGCGGGAATCGCGGACGTGCTCGTCTGCCGCTGAGGCGCCCTGCAATGAGACGCAAGCGCAGGCATGGCGGTGACGAGGCGGAGATCAACATCACGCCGTTGCTGGACATCGTATTCATCATGCTGATCTTCTTTATCGTCACGACCTCGTTCGTGAAGGAGATCGCGCTGGACCTCAACCGGCCCGCGAGCGAGCCGCGCGAGGAGAAAAAGACCGCCGAGGTCATCACCATCCGCATCGCGGCGAACGGCCAGGTCGAAGTCGGTGACCGCATGGTGGATATCCGCGCCGTACGTGCCAACGTCGAGGGCGAACTGGCGACGCGCGGCTTCGACACGCCGGTCGTGGTGATCGCCGACCGCGCGTCCGACTCCGGCCTGATGGTGCGCGTCATCGACCAGGCGCGCATGGCCGGGGCCGACGAAGTATCACTCGCGGCGCCGTCCCGCTAGCGCGGGTGCTGCAGCGGAGACCGAGGAGGACCCGGGGATCGTGACCAGAAGGCATGCCGAAAAGCAGGACGACACGGAAGTCAACATCACGCCGATGCTGGACATCGTGTTCATCATGCTGATCTTCTTCATCGTCACGACCTCTTTCATCCGCGAAACGGGCATCGATCCGCGGCGGCCGGAAGCGGTCTCGGCCGCCCAGAAGGAACGCGGCAACATTCTCATCGGCGTCTCCGCCGGCGGGCAGATCTGGATGGACAAGCGCCCGGTCGAGCTGGGCGCCGTGCGGCAGATGGTCGAGCAGGCACGCAGCGAAAGCCCGGAAAGCACGGTGGTGATCGTCGCCGATGAGCGCGCCTCCACCGGGCTGGTGATCGACCTGATGGACCAGGTGCGGCGCGGCGGGGTCCTCAATATCTCGGTCGCGGCGCAGGCCCCTGCGGGGGGCGGCTGATGCGCCTGCTGCTCGCGGTGGCCGGCGGCACCTGCATGGCGTTGCTGCTGTTCCTTGTCATGCAGGCGCTGGTGGGCGGTCAGGACGGCTTCCGGCACGATGCCGATGCGGGCGAGGTGGTGGACTTCGTCCGCATCCGGCCCGAGGAAGTCGTGCAGACGCGCACCCGCCGGCTGCCGCAAGAACCGCCGCCGCCGGACGAGCCGCCGCCTCCACCCAGGCTCGAGACCACGGCGCGACAGGAGGTCGCCAGGCAGGTCCTCGACATCGAGACGCCCGACATCGTGATCGGCCTCACCGGCGGGCCGGTCGTCGCCACCGCGTGGCAGCCGGGCGACGTCGGCGCCGATTCCGAGGTGATCCCCATCGTGCGCGTCGAGCCGCAGTATCCGCGTGACGCGCTGCTGCGCAATATCGAGGGCTGGGTGCGGCTGAGCTTCACCATCAACCCGGACGGTTCGGTCGCCGACCCGCGGGTGATCGCCGCCGAGCCGCCGCGCGTGTTCAATCGCGAGGCCATGCGCGCCATCCTGCGCTGGAAGTTCCGGCCGCGCATCGTGGACGGCCAGGCGGTGGCGCGCCAGGCCGAGCAGATCATCGAGTTCAAGATCGACGCGCAGCGGCCATGAAAGCGCACCGCACCCAACTACGGCCGGTGAAGCTCCTGGTGCGATGCGCCGGCCTTCTCCTGCTCTGCTTCGCCGCGCCGGGTGCGGCGCAGGAGGCCGCAGAGACCGACGTCCGGCGGAGCGAGCCCGGCCTGATGATGAGCGAGCATGCCTACCGGCGCTTCGAACAGATCACGGCGTTGTACGGCGACGGGCGGCATGCCGACGCCCTGGCCATGGCGGAGTCCTATCTCAGGGCCGACCTCAACGACTACGAGCGGGCCATGGGCGAGCAGCTCGCCGGCTACGCGCTGGTCGCGCTGGGGCGGCCGACGGAGGCCCTGCCGCGCTTCGAGCGCGCCGTCGCGCTGGACGCGCTACCGAACGACGCGCACTTCAACATGCTGCGCTCGCTCGCCCAGCTGTACGCGTCGCTGGAGCGATGGCAGCAGTCCGTCGACGTAATGAGCCGGTATTTCGTCTACCAGCAGGACGCGTCTGCCGAGGACCGCATCATGATGGGCCAGGCCCTGGTCCAGCTCGGCCGCCACCGCGAGGCGCTGTCCTGGGTGCGCGGCGCGCTCGAGCGCGCCGGCGACGAACCGCGCGAGAGCTGGCTGCAGCTGGAGCTGGCGATCCTGTTCGAGCTCGACGACCATGCCGGGGCATTGGATGTGCTGAACCGGATGGTCGCGCGCTGGCCCGACCGCTTGCGTTACTGGGAGATGATGGCCGGAGTTCACCAGCAGCTGAACCAGGACATGGAGGCCCTCGCGGCGTTGACCGCCGCCTACAACGGCGGACTCTTCACCGGGCAGGAGAAGCTCCTCAACCTCGTGCGGATGAACATGTACGTCGGCCTTCCCTACCAGGCCGGGCGGATCCTCGACCGGGCGCTCGACGCTAGCCGGGTAGAGGCGGATCGGGCCACTCTCGAGTTGCTGCTGGAGGCCTGGGTCGCCGCCCGCGAGTTCGATCTCGCGGCCGGAGTGATCGATCGCCTGGCGCCGCTCAGTCGCGACGGCAACCTGTACATGCGCAAGGCCCGGATGAGAATGGAACAGAACCAGTGGCAGGCGGCCCTGGAGGCCGTCGACCGGGCCCTCGAGCTCGGTGGCGTGAGCGAGCCGGGTAACGCATGGCTGCTGCGGGGCATCGCGCTGCTGGAGCTCGAGCGGCTGGAAGAATCCCGCCAGGCGTTCCGGCAGGCGCAGGACTTCGATCCTGACACCCGCCGCCAGGCGCGCGAGTGGCAGCGCTTCGTCGAGGACAAGATCCGGGTCGCCGGGCTGCGCCCTGGGCGCTAGCGGCCAGGTGTCAACAGGCCCTGGGCCTTATACGAGCCTGCAGCCCCGTGGATTATGTGATCCGCTTCACGTTATGTTAATCACGCCAGGATGTGTGACGGTCGTCGCATCGCCGCCATCGGCGTGCCCCGAGAATGATCCCGGGTGATTGAGCCTGCGGCCGAATCCCGGCCCGCAGGCATCGAAGCGGAGACGATGGGGCCAAAATCAACCAACGGCAGTGGACGCGGCGCGCGAGGCAACGATGTTTACCTCGAGGCCTCCGAGCAGGCGATCGACCGGTTCCTCGACGCAGCCTGGATGGAACGTGGCTTGTCGAAGAATACCCTGTCGGCCTACCGCACGGATCTCATGGCGCTGGCGCGCTGGGTCGCCAGGGAAGGCCGCCCGATCACCGAGGCCGCGCGCGGCGATGTCCTGAGCTTCATTGCCGAGCGCGTCGAAGGCGGCGCGCGGCCGCGATCCTCGGCAAGGCAGTTGTCCAGCTTTCGCCGTTTCTTTCGCTGGCTGCTGCGCGAGCGCGGTACGGGGGAGGACCCCACGGCCCGGATCTCGATGCCCAAGATCGGCCGGCCGCTGCCGAAATCGCTGAGCGAGGACGAAGTGGAATCGCTGCTCGATGCGCCGGACACGACGGAAGCACTCGGGCACCGGGACCGGACGATGCTCGAGGTACTGTACGCTACCGGACTGCGGGTCACCGAACTCGTCAGCCTCAGGCTCGCGCAGGTCAACCTGAACCAGGGCGTTGTCAGGGTGACGGGCAAGGGCGGCCGGGAACGGCTGATCCCGCTCGGCGAAGAGTCCCTCGAGTGGCTACAGCTGTTCATCGCCGGGCCTCGCGAAGAAATCCTGCTCGAGAAACAGACCGAATACGTGTTTCCGACGCGGCGCGGCGACCGCATGACCCGCCAGGCCTTCTGGCACATCATCAAGCGTTACACGGAGCGTGCGGGGATCAGCCAGGCGCTGTCGCCGCACACGCTGCGGCATGCTTTCGCCACCCACCTGCTGAATCATGGCGCGGACCTGCGCGTGGTGCAGATGCTGCTGGGGCACAGCGACCTGTCCACGACGCAGATCTATACGCACGTCGCCCGCGAGCGCCTGCGGGAACTGCACGCGCGGCATCATCCGCGCGGCTGACAGGCGCCGGCGCGGGACGATCGGCTAGAATCCGCAGTCACGGCGGGCCGCGGCTGAACCTTTGCCCCCCGCGCCCGGTCTGATCGCATGTCCCCGGTTGGTCTTATCCAGGAGCCACGATGACCCCATTGATTGCCGCGGCCTCGTTGGTCGCATTGCTTCCCGCCGCCGCAGGCGCCTCGGTCGAAGAGACGCTCGCGGCACGCCTGCCGGGTATCGAGGCCGAGCAGATCCGGGCGACACCGATTGCGGGGGTCTGGGAAGTGTCGGTGGGCCGGCAGGTGGTCTACGTGAGCGAGGACGGCCGCTATCTCCTGCGGGGCGACATCATCGACCTGACGGAGAGCCGCAACCTCACGGCCGACCGCGTCGCGGAACTGGATGTGGCGATGGCGAGCCGCTTCGCGGAGGCGCTCGAGAACGGCCTCGACGAGAGCCGCATGGTCGTATTCTCTCCCGCACAGCCGAAGCACACCGTCACGGTGTTCACCGACGTGGACTGCGGCTACTGCCGCCGGCTGCACCGGGAAATCGAGGCGTACAACGAACTCGGCATCAAGGTGCGCTACGTCTTCCTGCCGCTCGCCGGGCCCGGCTCGGAGAGCTGGGCGAAGGCCGACGCCGTGTGGTGCTCCGCCGATCGCAACGCGGCCATGACGCGCGCCAAGCTGGGCGAGGAGATCGAGGCGACCGAGCCGTGCGAGGACACGCCGGTGGCCGAACATTTCCGGCTAGGTCGCGAGCTGGGCGTCCAGGGGACCCCCGGCCTGCTGTCCGAGGACGGCACGTTCCACTCGGGTTACCTGCCGCCGGCGCAGCTTGCGGCCTGGCTGGCCTCCCACGAGGCCCGCTGAAGGCCCGTCAGCGGCGCCTCAGCGCTCGAGGTACTTCAGCTTGTCCGGCTTGCCTTCCCACTCGGCGGCATCGGCGGGCGGCTCGCCTTTCTCCGTGATCACCGGCCACTCGGCCGAGAGGTCCTTGTTGATCTCCAGGTAATGCACCTGGTCGGCAGGCAGGTCCTCTTCGGAAAAAATCGCCTCGACCGGGCACTCGGGCTCGCACAGCGTGCAGTCGATACATTCTTCGGGGTCGATGACGAGGAAGTTGGGACCCTCGTGGAAGCAGTCCACCGGGCAGACCTCGACACAGTCCATGTACTTGCATTTGATGCAGTTGTCGGTGACGACGAATGTCATGGCGAGCGTGACTCCGGCTTGGGTTGCGCGGGCGACCGGGCGGCCGCCGACGACGCGCTATTGTGCCACAGGGCGCGCAGCGGCACTCAAGGGGAGCCGGGGCGATTCAGCGCGATCGTGTGCAATCGCTTTACGCCGGCGGCGCGATCTTCCAGAAACTTCTCCAGGGCGAAATGCACCGACTTGAACGCGATCTCGTCCCAGGGGATGTCCGCGGGCTCGAACAGCGCCACCTCCAGGCTCTCCGCGCCGGCGCCGTAACCGCCGTCGAGCAGCGTCGCCCGGTACATCATGTGTACCTGGCGAGCGTGCACGACATCCACGACGGCGAACAAGTCGTGCATTTCCACGCGAGCCATGGCTTCCTCCATGGTCTCGCGCGCGGCGCCCTCCACGAGGGTCTCGCCGTTTTCCATGAAGCCCGCCGGGATCGTCCAGTAACCGCTGCGCGGCTCGATGGCCCGCCGGCACAACAGGATCCTGCTGCCGGACTCGGGCACGCAGCCCACGACGACCAGCGGGTTGACATAATGCACCTTGCCACACGACGTGCAGACGTGCCGCAGGAAGCTGTCGCCCTCCGGAACGCGCAACTCGAGACGATGGCCGCATGCGGTGCAGAAGTTCATTGGACCTGGGTCTGAGATCGGCTGGTGCCCGGGGCGAGAGTCGAACTCGCACGATGTTGCCATCGGCGGATTTTGAGTCCGCTGCGTCTACCAGTTCCGCCACCCGGGCCGTGCGCGGGGACACCGTGCCGCCCCGCAGCGGCGAAGCTTACCATCGGGATGCGGGCGGCGACATTGCGACCCGCGGGCGGGCTGCGGCATCCATAGCAGTAAGTTCAACGGGCAAGGAGGGGGCGTGGCGGGATTCGCGGACTGCAGGCCGGACCCGGCGATCCTGGCGCGGGCGCGCCGCGGCGACATGAAGGCGCACGAGGTGCTGTACGCCGGCTACGGCAAGCCCGTCTACACGCTGGCGGTGCGCATTCTGGCGGACACGGCGATCGCCGAGGAGGTCCTGCAGGACACCTGCATCGAGGTCATTCGCCATGTCGCGGAATTTCGCGACGACGCCGCGTTCGGCGGCTGGGTGAAGCGCATCGCCACCAACAAGGCGCTGACCTACCTGCGCAGCGCCTGGCACCGCAAGTCCCGCAGCCTCGTGCCCGACGACGGGGCCGACGAGCCGGCCTGGGAGCCGGCCGGCTGCGACGACCCGGCGGCCCGGATCGAGGACCGCGAACGCCTGGCGCAGGCACTGGACACGCTGTCGCCGACGGCCCGCGCCGTGGTCTGGCTGTATGACGTGGAAGGCTACAACCACCAGGAGATCGCGGCGCTGATGGGCAAGACGGTCAGTTTTTCCAAGTCCCGGTTGTCACGCGCGCACGAGCAACTGCGCGCGTATCTGGGGCCAGAGCACGACGAGGTGAGCGCATGCACGCGACAACCGAACAGCTGTTGAGCCTGCGGGACGGGCAGCCGGTGGAGGCCGGCCCGGCGGCCCACGTGGCCGGGTGCGAGGCCTGCAGCCGCGAGTTGCGGGCCCTCGCCCGGCTGCGCACGCGGCTGCGGGACCTCCCGGAAATGGATCCGCCGCGCGACCTGTGGCGGGTGGTGGCCGTCGAGGCCGTCGCCAGGCCGCCGGGACCGAAGCGTGGCCGGCTCTTGTGGGTGGGCATGGCCGCGAGCCTCTTGCTTGGAGTCGCACTGGTGGTCGCCACGACGCAGCGGCCCGACGAAGGACCGGCGCGCGGTACGACGACCGACCTGATCGCCGCGACCCCCGCGCCTGCGAGCTCGGTCAACGGGACGTCGCGCGCCGAACTGCTGGAAACCTCGCGCCGGCTGGAGGCTGCCCTGCGGGCGCTGCCCGCGGCACCCCAGGTCACGCGCGCCAGCACGGCGCTGACGATCGCGGACCTGCAGGATCGTCTCGTCGAAGTCGACCTGTCGCTCAACGACCCGCGCCTCGCTCCCGCGCAGGAGCGGGTGCTGTGGCAACAGCGCGTGAGGTTGATGGACACGCTGATGCAGGTCAGGTATTCGCAGCTCACGGAAGCGCGCTGAACGCCGCCGGCGCACCGCAACGATCAACGCACACGGGAATGACGCATATGAACAAGCAAACACGTCTGGTTCGGTTCGGCACCATCGGCAGCCTGGTGGCGGCCCTCGCGCTGGCCGCGTCGGCGGCCCTGGCCGAGGATGTGCCGTCCGGCAGCGACCGGGACGACGCTGAGGCCCAACTGGAGGAAGCCCAGGCGCGGCTCGAGGCCGCGGCGCGGGAGATCGCCGCCCTCACCGCCCAGATCGTCGGCGACGTCGGCGTCCAGGCGCTGGCGCGGCTCGAGGAGCTGGCACGGCACCCGCGGCCGGTGATGCTCGGTATCACCATCGGGCCGGTCGGCGAGGCACAAGCGCGCGAGGACGGCGTCCGCGTGCTCGGCGTGACGCCGGGTTCGGCCGCCGAAGAGGCCGGGATTCGCAGCGGCGACGTGCTGCTCACGCTCGGGGAAACGAAGCTCGCGTGGGACGGCGAGCGCTCGCCGGTGAGCATATTGCTCGAGGGCCTGCAGGAGACCGAGCCGGGCGCCGAGATCGAGCTGGGCTACCAGCGCGACGGGCGCAGGGCGACCGTCACGGTCGAGGCGCGGCCGTGGTCATGGTCGCGGGTCTTCGCATTCGACGGCGAGTGGCCCCACGGGCCCGCTGCGCCGGGCGCGCCGCGCGCACACGCGCTCATGCGCCACCTGGCCGCGGATCGCTGGGGCGACATGGAGCTCGTGACACTCACTCCCGGGCTGGGCAAATACTTCGAGGCCGAGGAAGGCGTGCTGGTCGTGCGCGCGCCGTCCGACACGACGCTCGGTTTGCAGGACGGTGACGTCATCGTGGACATCGCGGGCCGCACGCCGCAGACCCCGACGCATGTCGCGCGGATCCTGCGCTCCTATGCGCCCGGCGAGCGCCTGGTGATGACGGTCGTCCGGGCGGGCACGCGTCGGCAGCTCGAGGCGGACGTTCCGGGAGGCGCTGGGGGCGGTTGAAGGGGTGCTAACATGCGCGCGCCATGCGGCGCGCCGACTTCCACTATGAGCTGCCCGACGAGCTGATCGCCCAGGTGCCCCTGGACGAGCGCTCGGCGAGCCGCCTGCTGATCGTGGACGGCGCGGACGGGACGTGGCGCGACGCGTCCGTGCGCGACCTGCCCGCGTTGCTTGAGCCCGGCGACCTGCTCGTGCTCAACGACACGCGGGTGATCCCGGCGCGGGCATTCGGGCGCAAGCCGAGCGGTGGCCGCGTCGAGCTGCTGGTGGAGCGGTTGGCCGGCGAGCGTGTCGCGGTGGCACAACTCAGGGCCCGGAGGTCACCGGCGCTCGGGATGCGACTGCATTTTGACGGCGGTGCCGAGGCGCTCGTCACGGCGCGTACCGGTCGCGGCGGCGATCTGTTCGAGCTGGAGTTCGACCGCCCGGTGCTGCCGTGGCTCGAGGCCTGCGGCCTGATGCCGCTGCCGCCCTATATCCGCCGTGCCGCGGATGCAGCGGACCGGGCACGCTACCAGACGGTCTACGGCCGTACGCCCGGTGCCGTGGCGGCGCCGACGGCGGGCCTGCATTTCGACGCGGAGCTGCTGGCGCGGCTGGCGCGCCGCGGGGTGACCACTACGAGCGTGACCCTGCACGTGGGGGCCGGCACCTTTCAGCCGGTCCGTACGGAGGACCCGCGCCAGCATCGCCTGCACGCGGAGCGCGTCACCGTCGGCGCCGTCGCCTGCGCGGCGATCGCGGCCACCCGCGCGCGCGGCGGGCGGGTCGTGGCGGTCGGCACGACGGTGGTGCGCAGCCTGGAGACTGCGGCGGCCGGCGGCGAGCCCGCGCCGTACGAGGGCGAGACGGAACTGTTCATCCTGCCCGGCGACCGCTTCCGGGTCGTCGACGCCCTGCTGACCAACTTTCACCTGCCGGAGTCCTCGCTGCTGATGCTGGTGTGCGCGTTCGCCGGAAGGGACACGGTGCTCGGCGCGTATCGCCACGCGGTCGATGCCCGCTACCGCTTCTTCAGCTACGGTGACGCGATGTTTCTCACGCCCGAACCGGGCGCGCGCGAGGCGGCGGCGTGAAATTCGCGTTGCTGGCGACCGACGGGCGGGCGCGCCGCGGCCGCCTCGAGTTGGCGCGCGGCGCGATCGAGACGCCGGTGTTCATGCCGGTCGGGACCTACGGGACGGTCAAGGCGATGACGCCGGAGGAGCTCGTGGCGCTCGGCGCCTCGATCATCCTCGGTAACACCTTCCACCTCATGCTGCGCCCCGGCACGGACGTCATCCGGGCGCACGGCGGGCTGCATGGCTTCATGCACTGGGAGCGGCCGATCCTGACAGACTCCGGCGGTTTCCAGGTGTGGAGCCTCGCCGCGCTGCGCCGGGTCTCCGAAGAAGGCGTGAGCTTCGCCTCGCCGGTGGACGGCGCGCAGGTCGCGCTCGGGCCCGAGCGCTCGATGGAGGTCCAGCGGCTGCTCGGCGCGGACATAGTCATGGCTTTCGACGAGTGCACGCCCTATCCGGCCACGGAAACAGAGGCGCGCGAATCCATGGAGCTCTCGCTGCGCTGGGCGGCCCGCTGCCGCAGCGCCCACGCGGACAATCCGGCGGCGCTGTTCGGCATCGTGCAGGGGGGGATGCATTTGCCGCTGCGCGAGGCGTCCCTCGCGGGCCTGCTGGAGCTGGGCTTCGACGGCTACGCGCTCGGCGGGCTGTCCGTCGGGGAATCGGCCGGGGAACGCGAGGCGGTGCTCGAGGCCGTTGCGCCGGCGATGCCCGCCGCGCAGCCGCGCTACCTGATGGGCGTGGGCACGCCGGAGGACCTGGTCGAGTCGGTCGCACGCGGCATCGACATGTTCGACTGCGTGATGCCGACGCGGCATGCCCGCAACGGCTACCTGTTCACCCGCCGCGGCACACTGCGCATCCGCAACGCTCGCCACCGCGACGATGCCGGGCCGCTGGACCCGGAGTGCGGCTGCTACACCTGCGCGAACTTCTCCCGCGCCTACCTGCGGCACCTGGAGCGCTGCAACGAGATCCTTGGCGCGCGCCTCAACACGATCCACAACCTGCACTATTACCTCGACCTGATGGCGCAGATGCGGGCCGCGATCGCCGCAAACGCCTTCGAGTCGTGGCGCCGGGGCTTTTATGCCCTGCGGGACGGCGAGGAGTGAGGCAACGGCCGCGCGCCGTGGCATAATAGCCCGCTGTTTTACCGCGGCTCCCGTCGGGGCGGCGCAATCCGGGGACGTAATCGATGGATTTCCTGATTTCCAATGCGTGGGCGCAGGCGGGCGGCCAGCCTGATCCGTTCATCAGCTTCCTGCCGCTCATCCTGATTTTTGTCGTCTTCTATTTCCTGCTGATCCGGCCGCAGACCAAGCGTGCCAAGGAGCATCGCCAGATGGTGGCCGACCTGAAGACCGGCGACGAGGTGGTGACCGGCGGCGGCATCCTGGGCCGTATCACCGAGACCGGCGAGCAGTTCCTCAAGGTCGAGGTCGCGGACGGCGTGGTGCTCAGGGTCCAGCGCCAGACCGTCATCGCGGTCCTGCCCAAGGGCACCTTCAAGTCCGTCTGACCCGCCGCCCGCCAGGAAGTACCCGTGGTTCTGAACCGTTTTCCGCTCTGGAAGAATCTGCTCGTGGTCGCGGTCCTCGTGATCGGGCTCGTATTTGCGCTGCCGAACATTTACGGGGATGCACCTGCCGTGCAGGTCACCGCCGAGACCGGCCAGCCGCTCGACGAGGCGACGCTCGAGCGCATCAGGGGCATCCTCGAGGCGCGGGCCGTCAATCACGGGCCGATGTACCTCGAGGACGGGCGCGTCACGATGCGCTTTCCCGACGTGGAGGAGCAGCTCCGCGCGGTGGACCTGGTGCGCGAGCAACTCGGCCAGGGCTACGTGGCGGCGCTGACGCTGGCCCCGCGAACGCCGGCCGTGCTGCGTGCCCTCGGCCTCAAGCCGATGAGCCTCGGGCTCGACCTGCGCGGCGGCGTGCACTTCATGTACGAAGTCGACATGGCGGCGGCGATCAGCCAGGCGCTGGACCGTTACGAGGCCGACTTCAGGACCCTGCTGAGGGATGAGCGCATCCGCTACAGGTCGGTGCGCCGCGACGGCGACGTAGTGCGGGTCACGCTGGGCAGCGAGGCGGACCGGACCGCCGCGGCCCGCGTGATCAACGACGCCGACCCGTTGCTGGACGTCGACGAGCGGCGGGTGGGCGAGGACTTCGAGCTGGTCGTGCGCATGACCGATAATCAGGTGCGCGAGCGCCAGGATCTCGCCATCGAGCAGAACACCATCACCTTGCGCAACCGCGTCAACGAACTCGGTGTGTCGGAGCCGGTCGTGCAGCGCCAGGGCGCCGATCGCATCATCGTGCAGCTGCCGGGCGTCCAGGACCCGGCGCAGGCCGAGCGTGTGCTCGGCGCGACGGCGACGCTCGAGTTTCGGCTCGTAGACGAGAGCAACAGCGCCTTCGAGGCTGCCGAGCGCGGTCGCGCGCCGCTCGGCTCGGCGCTGTACCGCGACCGCTACGGCCAACCCGTGTTGCTGCGTCGCGAAGTCATCGTCACCGGCGACCAGCTGACCGGCGCCTCGGCCGGCTTCGACGAAGGCTCACCCGCGGTGTTCGTCAACCTCGACGCGAAGGGCGCGCGCAAGATGGGCGAGACGACGCGCGCCAACCTCAACAAGGGCATGGCGGTCATATTCATCGAGCAGAAGCGGGACATCGAGGAACGCGACGGCGAGGTGCGCGAGGTGACCCGCACCGAGGAACGCGTCATCAGCGTCGCCACCATCCGCGGCGTGTTTTCCAACCGCTTCATGATCACGGGACTCGATCCGCTCGAGGCCCGTGACCTGGCGCTGCTGCTGCGCGCCGGGTCGCTGGCGGCACCGATCTTCAAGGTCGAGGAGCGCACCATCGGTCCGAGCCTCGGCCAGGAGAACATCGACCGCGGCATCCAGGCCATCGTCCTCGGCTTCGTCTTCGTCGTGCTGTTCATGGCCCTGTACTACCGGGTATTCGGCCTGATCGCCGACCTTGCCCTGATTGCCAACCTGGTGCTGGTCATCGCCCTGCTCTCGATGCTGCAGGCCGCGTTGACCCTGCCGGGCATCGCGGGCATCGTGCTCACCGTCGGCATGGCGGTGGACGCCAACGTACTGATCTTCGAGCGCATCCGCGAGGAGCTGCGCAACGGCAATACGCCCCAGGCCGCGATCCACGCGGGCTACGAAAAGGCGTTCTCGTCGATCGCCGATGCCAACATCACGACACTCATCGCGGCGATCGTCCTGTTCACCTTCGGTACGGGTCCGATCCGCGGCTTCGCGGTGACGCTGTCGCTCGGCATCATCACCTCGATGTTCACGGCCATCGTCGGCACGCGCGCCGTGGTCAACGCCGCCTTCGGCGGCCGGCGTATCCAGACGCTGCCGATCTGAGGAGGTTGCCGGAATGGATTTTTTCAAGATCGAATCGCACCTCGACTTTCTCAAGCCGCGAAAGATTGCCTACGCGATCTCGGCCGTCCTGATCGTGATATCTCTGGTATCGATCGCTACGCGTGGGCTGAATTTCGGCATCGAGTTCCGCGGCGGCATCGTCATCGAGGCGGGCTTCCCGGATTCCGTCGACCTGCCGCCGATCCGCACGGCGCTGGAGGAGGCGGGCATCGATCGCAGCGTCGTGCAGCACTTCGGCAGCTCGCGCGAAGTCACCGTGCAGCTGCTCGCCGAGGAAGGCGCGGACCCGAGCGAGACGCGCGAC
>DATKAZ010000047.1:0-7577 GCA_035514535.1 Gammaproteobacteria bacterium | reverse complement strand
TGACGGTGTGCCACATGATGTCTTCGCCGACCTGCTGGCCTCCCGTATCGAGACAGTCAACACTGTTGATCACCGGGTTTCCGTTCGAATCGCGTGACAGCCCGACTTCCGCGAGACTGCATTTCGGATCAAGACCCGTAGAATAGAGGCGACCGCTTGGACTGTAGTAGAGATGGTGCAGGGGCGCGTCGAAACCAGTCACTTCGCGCTCCTCGAGGATTTCGCCAAAATTCTCCGCTTCAGGATCGAGTTCCACGATCGCCACGCCATCACTCGTTCCCAGTGTCGGCAGGCCTCGGAGCAACACGATGCCCTGGGTCTCCTCGAGGTTGCGTTCTTGCGAAGCAGTGGGCTGATTTTCCGCGATGGGAGCATCGCTTTCCTGCTCCCTCGAACAGCCCGTTAGTGCCACGGACAAGACAGTAGCCAGGATGGACGAGCAGATTTTGAGTCCTTGTGACATGCTTGCTCTCCTATTTGTGCGAGCTGGACTGGGCAGTTCGAGTGAGCTATCCCGGATGGTCGCTACGTGCACGTATACCACACGCGAGACGATCGATGGTTTCAGGCCACGCCCATTGCCGGGACGCCGGCGTTTGGCCACTCCGGAGCGATCTCGGGCGACACCATCGTCTACGCCGGCGGCGCCTACCGGAATTCACCGAACGCGAAGCCTCGCTATCTCGCTTCGGACGAGTGCTGGGTGGGTACGATCGATCCGGCGAGACCCAAGGTCATCGCCTGGAAACGCATGAGGGATAGGAAGTCCAATCACTCCTTTCCGGCAAGGATACGCCCGCTCGGCTCGGTGCGCTGCCCCTGAATGCCTCGGAATCAGCCGCCGGGCCCGCCTGAAGGCGGATGTTACCTGTCTTTTAGTTTTCGCCAACCTCAGTGGCCGGAACGATCGGCCCATAGCCGCATACCGGCGTCGCGGCGGATGGCTCAGGGAACGCGCCTTTGCCGTCGATACGGATGCCTGTCGCGGCCGCGGTCGCGTGCAGATGCCGGGTCGCACAATTGTGCCCGGCGTTCTCGGAAGCCGGGTCGGCAACCTTGCCTCCTGTGATTCGAGTCAGTGCAATGACGTCGTCCGCGCGAAACTCCGCACTGAGACGGATCTGCAGGCGCACGGCTTCGCTGCCCGCACCATTCGACGTCGTCGGGCCAGTGCCTGGCGGATCATTGGTTCCCGGTCCCGTACCGCTCCCTGCCGTCGTTCCGCCGTTGCCGTCACTCTCCAACTCCAACCGCAATTGACGCAAGGCCGCCTCCACCTCGGGCGTAAGTGCAATCTCGCGCTCCGCAGAACGCACCTTGTGCGCGCTCCAGTCGATCGCGTACTTGTCTGTCTTTTCCTCGAAGCTGGCCGCGTGCACGCCACCACCGCGATCGGTCACCGGCGCGCTGCCAACGAATGGCGAAAACGGCGTCATCGGAATCTTGATCACCACCTGGCCGTAGTTGCCGCCACCGACGCCGGCACTCTCGGTCAGATCGGTTCCGGAAATCATGCCCGCGCTGACCTTGGGATCGCCGCGAATGGTGAACTCCAGTTTGGGCCGATCGTCCTGCGGCGTGGCCAGGCCCAGGGTCAACTCGTTGCTTCGCGTCAGCACACCGATCAATGGAAATCGCCGGCGCGGATCGAGATCGGTGAGCTTGCCGCCCACTTCCGGCGCCAGCGAAAAGTTACCGCCCGGAATCGGCACGGTGACCTGCGGCAGGTTTTCCAGCGTCAGTACGGCGTCGTAGTCGAGTTCGATTTCGCCGACCGCATTGCCGGACTCGTCCAGGTTGAACCAGAATGTGTAATCCGAGCTGCGCGTCAGATGGCGGAAGGTATCGTCCATCATGATTTCATTGGACTTGCCGCTGCCCTCCCAATAGCCGGCAGGAGTCCCGCGCTCGGCACTTCCGCATCCCGCGACGCTCGTCGCTGTCAGCACCACTGCGATCATCATCCAGGGTCTCATGGGCTATCCTCGCGAGAAGTGACCAGGCTCGAGCGCGCGCCGGCGCGAAACGAGTCTACCGCTACCATGCCGACTCGGTCATGCCGGGCAGCCGGCCGAGGTGTTCGCCCAGAATCCAGGCTGGCAGCTGGATGAAAACCGGCGCGTCGCCGGCTTCCATCTCGATGAATTTACCGGTGTAGTTGGGATCGTAGGCGGCCTGCAACAGCAGGCCCGGCGCGGACTCAGGAGTGAACCAGCCCGGCGCTTCGAAGGCGCGCGCATGCGCTATCGACGACCACGGAATCTGCAGGCGCGGAAAAAACCCACTCAGCACCGGCAGATTGGAAAACATCGTGCTCAGGTGCAGCGCCTCGGCGCTGGTCGCGACACTCAGGCTGCCGCCGACGAAACGCATCTTCACCTTGTGAAAATCCGGGTGGTCGACGCTGACCAGAGCCATCTGTCCGGTCGGACAGAGCTGCCAGCTGCCTGGGTTTGATGTGCTTGCGCGAAAGCGCTTCGCCAGCGCCCGCCAACCCGACTCGCCGATCAGGTAAAACACCACCACTGGCACCGTGATCGCAAAGGCGACGATGAACATCGCTTCGAAGACGACGGGCACGCCGTCTGTCGCAAAAACCATCCCGCCGAGCCAAGCGGCAATCGCCAGCGGCACGATCAGCTTCATATTTCTGTGCTTGTCGAAGCGCATGAGGGCAATTCAGGTACTGTCGTCGTTGTCCGATAAGTGCACCCAAGGGATAGGAAATCCAAAGCCCTGTCCATGCGCAGCATACGCCGTCCCTCAGCCCGGGCAACGGCTGAGCGCGGCTCAATGACAGACGGAATTTGGCTCGCCAAGTGCGATTGGGCCGGTCGAGGCCCGCAGCGCGGTACGCTGGCGCGTTGATTCCCCGGCTTTAAGGCCACGGATCTGCCGATTGAGGGGACCGTCGTCTGGAAGGCTGGCGCGACGTTGACGGATTCCCCCGAGGGGATGCGGTGCAGCGGGATCGTCGTCGAAGCGCTGAGCCTCGGTGGCATCCCGATCGCGCTGGCGGACACGGCGGTTCTGCCATTGAGCCGCGCGCAGCCGTTGCCTGGACTGAGGGACGGCGTATCCTACGCACGGAAAAGGCTTTGGATTTCCTATCCCTCCCTCAAAGCGGCGACGGTAGCTACCGTTTCGCGACGGCGCGGAAACGCCGCGGCGCAGGGCGCAGCGTTCGGACGAGACCGAAGGGCCGTTGCTCGCGGCGAAATCGGCCTCGGGCTGAACTGCGCGCCACTTTTCATGGAGGTCGCGCGCTTGCACGATCAGTTGCCTCACGGATTCAAACGCTGGACTTCGTTTGGGCAGGTGCGGGGGGCCTCGCAGCAGCTTGGTGAAGAATGGCTGGGCCAGAGTGCACTGCAGCGCCAATTGGCCGATTGCGCGGGCGGCGTGGTCGAGGGCTACTGCGCCGCGTGCCTACAGCCTTCGAGTTTCCAGATCAGGGTCGGCGACGACGGGATTCCGAACTGGCGCGAGACGCTGGAATGCGCGCATTGCGGCCTGATCAACCGCTGGCGCGCCAGTGTGCATCTGTGGCGACTGCTGCCGCGCCCGCCGGGCGACGTCTATATCACTGAACAGACTACGCTGTTGTTCGAGCGCCTCAGCCACTGGCAGCCCGGCCTGGTCGGCAGCGAGTACGTTTCTGCCGAGGCTGCGCCGGGAGAGTCGCGGCCTTGGAACCAGATGACCTTGCGCCACGAGGACGTCACCAACCTGTCGTTCGCCGGCGGCTCGCTGGCGGCGGTCTTGAGCTTCGACGTGCTGGAACACGTCCCCGACTATCGGGCCGCAGTGAGTGAGTTCGCGCGCGCGCTCGAGCCCGAAGGGCTGTTGATCCTGACCGCACCGTTCTCGCTGGAAGCCGCCACCACCACGATCCGGGCGCAGCGGGGCAACGACGGCACTATTGAACACCTGCTGCCACCGGTCTACCACGACGATCCGCTCAGCGGCGATGGCGTACTGTGCTATCAGGAATTCGGTTGGGATCTCGTCGACGACCTTGGCGCCGCCGGTTTCGCCCAGGCCGAGGTGATCACCTGCTGGGCACCGGCCTACGGCTACCTCGGCAGTGCGCAGCCCTTCGTGATCGCCCGGCGCTGATTCTCGGCACAGGCTCTCCGGTTCAGGCGATGCCGGAGCGCCACAGTTTGCGAAGCGGTGCCCGCAAAATCGGCAACTCGCGTACGGAATTCGCTCTACGGCGCCCGCCTTCCTCGCTCCTCAAAGCCGGGGGGCCATCCATGGCCCCTGCGCACGTGCGGTGCCTCCGGATTTACTGCCTTGGCCTCCGTTACCAAACGGCCGTCACCTCGCCCGAACAGGTGGTGGTGCCGGCTTCGCAGATCTGGTAGACGGCGGAGCCGCCGCCCTTCTGCCCGGTGCTGTCGGTATGGAAGCCGTCGTTGGCAGTGGTAGCAACGAGCGAACCGTTCCGATACACATCGACATTCGTCGAAGTCGCGCCATCCCAGGTCAGGTCGGCGGTCTGCACGCCCCGCACCTTGTAGGCATTGACGCTGAGCGTGATGCCACCACCACCGCCGCCACCGCCCGAGTTGTCGACAGTGACACCGACGCTGTCGCTTGCCGTCTGCCCAATGCTGTCGGTGGCTGTGGCCGTGACAGTGTGCCCGCCATCGGCGGAGCCGGTCGTATCCCACGACGCAGACCAGCCGTTGGAGCCGTCGGTGTCGACGCCGATGCTGCCGCCGTCGACGAAGAACTGCACCTGGCTCACACCATTGTCGTCGCTCGCACTGGCTGTCACGCTGACCGTGCCGGAGACGGTAGCCCCATTGAGCGGACTGGTGACGGAAACGCTCGGCGGATTGTCGGGGTCTCCGCCTCCGCCCCCACCACCACCAGCGACGAGCACCGGGTTGAACAATGTGCTGTTCGACACGTCGAGCAGTGGCTCCTTGATCCCATCGCCGGAGTCGTCGGTCCAGTTGAAATTGCCGGCATTGATGACCTGATCGTAGAGGTTGTACACGTGAGTCGCAGTAGACGGATTGTTGCTGCTCGCAAGCAGTGCCAGCGCCCCGGCGACGTGCGGCGAGGACATCGAGGTGCCGCTGATCGTGCCGTACTCGCCCTTCTCGATCGGGTAGGTCGAAAGGATGCAGACACCGGGCGCCGCGATCTGAACTGCGTCGCCCCAGTTGCTGAAATCGGCCAGGGTGTCGTCCTGGTCTGTTCGGCAGGTTGGCGAGGCCAATCCGCCAGGCTCGCCGTCAAAATCGGCCAGAGCCGAGACGGTGAGCACATTGTCGAACGCGGCCGGGCTGTAATTGTTCGCATCAGCGTCGCTGTTGCCAGCGGCGACGGCAAAGGCGACGCCAGAATTCACCGCGTTCTGAATCGCATCGTACTCGGCCTGACTATAGCCAGACCCGCCAAGGCTCATGTTGGCGACTTCGATCCCTCCATGGGCTGCTATCCAGTCGATGCCGGCAACGATGCCCGACTCGTAGCCACTGCCTTGGCTGTCGAGCACCTTGACTGCCCATATGCGGGCACCCGGTGCGACGCCGACCACCCCGATACCGTTGTCAAGTGCGCCGATCGTGCCCGCGACGTGAGTCCCATGGTAGTGGTCGTCGTCGCCGCCCGTGCCCTCCGTGCTACTGCAGTAAAAAGTTCTCGACCAGGGCGGACCGCCGCCGGAGGATACCGTGCAGTCCACGCCGCCTGCTACGTTCAGGTCCGGGTGCTCGAAATCGACACCGGTATCGATCACCGCAACATCGACGTCTACGCGATAGTCGTCAGTGCCGTCGATGTCAAGGTTCGGATTTTCGTCTGCAAAGATGCGCCCGATGCCCGTTGGAATCGTCTGCGCAAAGATGCTGACCGGTTTGTCTTCTTCAATGTAGGCGATCCGAGGGTCCCGAGCGACGCCCGCAAGGGCCGCACGCGGCATGGTGATCGAAAAGCCCTGCAACGCGTTTTCATAGACATAGCCAACCGTGCCGTTCGTGCGTAAGGCGACGTCGGCGGCGACGTCTTCGGGAATCCCCGCGCCGCCTTTGAGAACGACGATGAACCGGTCCTGCGGCGGGCCGGCTTGCGCTAATGCTGAGACCGTGATGAGACCCACCGCAAAAACGGCGAGGAGTGCAGATCGGATCTTCGTAACCATCGTTTTTTCCCTCTTAACGACGTGCGGTTCAACAAGCATACGGAATCCTCTTTGTCAACAGTGTACAGGAGGACGAATCCGGGGTCGAAACCGGGGTCAGAGTCCCCTTTCCGCGCCGATCAGCAACACACCGGGAGCTGGTCCACCAGCCGCGTTGCAAACTCACCCGACTCCGGGAGCCGGACGGGCGTAGTGCGCACTCTTGACGGGGACGGCGAAATGGTGGTGCCCCCTGTTTCGCAGGCATGATGGTCCCCCGCGGGTGGAATACAGCCCTTCGATGCGCCTGGCCACGGCCTCGGCGTCATCGAAAGGACAGACCGGAGCGGCGACTGCGAACTGCCAGTTCGCCGCGGGCCCGCTACGATGCCGCCGAGGAAGCGATGACGATGATGCGCATGCCACGAAGCCGCAACCGCCGCTCCCCGTGGCGCCTCCTGCTGCGGGTGCTGGCGGTGCTGCTGCTGATCCCGGCCGTGCCCGCGGTGGCGTGGTGGGTCTACAACCGCATCGACGAGCCGCCCAGCGCCGAGGCACGGAAACTGGAGCGGCCGGGCCGCGCGGTGCCCGACGCCGACAATGCCTGGCTCTACCTGTTGGGCATCGGTGCGCCCGAGGGCGTGGATCCCGTGCTGTACGGCCGTCAGCGCGTCGACAGCTACGAGGCCTGGATGCTGGAGGCCAGGCCGGGCGCCGACGCCCCGGAATTCCGGGCCGAGGATGCCATTCCCGAAGTCGACCCGGACACCGGAATCGACGGCGTGGACGCGCTCTGCCCCGCGCGCGACACCGACTGCCTGCATTGGGCCGCCGAGCACGAGCACGTGCTCGAGCGCCTGCGCAAGGCCAACGCGCTGCGCCTGCAGCGCAGCGAGCGCCTACTCGCAATGCCGGACTGGCACGCCGTCACCACGCCGTCGATGCAGGAGCCGTACCCGGACGCGGGCGTGTTGGCCCTGCGCGCCAACCTGCTGGCACTGGACCTGCACCGCACCCTCGCCCGCGATCCGGATCGTACGGCGACGGCGCTCGAGCGCCTGGCCGACGAAGTCGACTTCTGCCGACGGGTGCGCGCACACCCGCAGGATGCCATCACGACGCTGGTCGCGGCCCGCCGCGTGGAGACCGCGCAGCGCATCGCCGCCAGCGCGCTGGACCGGCTGCCGCGCCGCACGCACGCGCGCACCGAGGCCGCGCTGGATCGCGTGCTGTCCCCGTTGCCGGCGCCGGCCGACTGGTCCGAAACCATTCGACGCGAGTACCAGATATTCGCCCAGGGGATGTCGGTCGGTGTGCCCGGCCCGATGGGCGCGCTCGGCCAGTGCTTCGACGGTACCGCGGAAAAAGGTTGCCTCAAGACGTTCCTGCTCAACTCCGCATACGCCCGGCAGGCCACGCTGAACCTGCACGCGCGCCA
>DATKAZ010000046.1:0-16264 GCA_035514535.1 Gammaproteobacteria bacterium | reverse complement strand
GCCTCGGTTTCGACCCCGACCTGCCCGCCGCACCCTGACCGCAGGCGCGGCCCCCATCGACTACGCAGCGGCAGTGAGGCGTCACAGGCCAACCGAGCGCATTGAAATTTTTAAGCGAGGGGGGCCTGTGACGGCTCGCTGCCGCGGGCCTTCCACGGGCCGGCCCTAGCTGTCCTCGCCTACGAGAAGTGCTGGCAACTCGCCGCGCAGCAGCTTGCCCATGGCATTGCGCGGCAATGCAGGAACTCGCCGGAACAGGCGCGGTCGGGAAGCCGATGGCAAGTGCTTGCGAGCCCAGGCTTCCAGTGCGGCGGGCTCGGTCGGCCCCGTGTAGAGGGCCACGAGCACCGTGCCCCAGCGCACATCGGGCCGCGCAGTCACGGCGACCTCGCCGACATCGGGGCAAGGGCCCAGCGCCTCCTCGACGGCCTCGGGATGGACGTTGACGCCGCCGGTCACGATCACGTCGTCGGCGCGGCCGAGCATCCGCAGCCGCCCGTCGGCCAGCCACTCGCCGAGATCGCCGCTCAGCAGGCGGCCGTCGGGCAGCAACCCCGCACCCGGGGCCAGTCCGGGAGAGGCATAGCCGGACATGAGCATCGGTCCGCCGATCGTTATCCGGCCGCGCGCGTCGTCGACGGCCAGCGCGACGCCCGGCAGCGGCCGGCCCACGATGCCCTCGCGCCAGTCCGCGTCAACGAGGCCGACGGCGACATGCGAGGCGGTCTCCGTCATGCCCCAGCCGTGCCAGTGCGGCCAGCCGCATGCCCGCGCCGCATCCGCCCCGCGTGCGGACAGCGCGCCGCCGCCGCTCAGCAGGCAGCGCAGCCCGCGCGGCGGCGGCGCGGCGACGCTGCAAAGCGGCGCGAGCATGGCCGGCACGACCGAGGCGTGGCTCACGCCCGCCGCCATTTCGCGGCGCGCGGACTCCGCATCGAAGCGCTCCAGCAGCACGAGGCACGCGCCAGCGGACAGCGTGCGCCACAGTGCCGCGAGGGCACCGATGCTGGTCATCGGCAGGCAGACCAGCCAGCGGTCGCCCGCCGCCAGCGGCGGCAGTACCGCGGCGCTGGCGGCGACGTGCGCGTCGAGCGCCGCGGCCGACAACATGGCGACACGCGCGGGGCCATGCGTGCCGCTGGTCGCCACCAGCAAGGCGCAACGCCGGGCGGACGCTGCGGGCCGCGTGAGCGTGCGGGTCGTTGCGCCCGGCGGTGCCGCGGCCGCCGCGAACGCCTCGTCCCCGAGCACGGCACCCGGCGCGCAGGCCGCGAGACAGGCCTCGAGATCCGGCCGCGCGGCATCCAGCGGCAGGGCCGGGCGGCCGAGCCGCAATGCCGCGAGCACGCCCAGCGCGACGTTGATGCGCGAGCCGGAGATGATCGCCACCGGGCTGTCCGGTGCGCCGCGGCCGGCGGCCTCGCCGGCCAGCGCCGCTACGCGAGCGCGCAGCCGGCCGTAGTCCATGGCGCCACCCGGCCAGGCCAGCGCGGGCGCCGATGCCGGGCACCGCGCAAGGCGCGCGACCGGCGTGACGGTCATGCCGGCCGGGAGCCGACGTGCAGCGCGGCGATTCCCATGCTGTAGTTGCGGTACCAGACGTCGCCGAAGCCGGCCTCCCTGAGGATGCCGCAGAGGGCTTCCTGGTCCGGGAAGCGGCGAATGGACTCGACGAGGTAGCGGTAGGCGGACTTGTCGCCCGCCACCAGCGTGCCGATCGCCGGGATGGCCCAGCGGTTGTAGAGCTCGTAGGGGGCGCGCAGCGGCCCGATCACGCGCGAGAATTCCAGGCAGAACAGCCGGCCGCCCGGCTTGAGCACGCGCAGGATCTCCGCCAGCGCGTCCTCGATGCGGGTTACGTTGCGAATGCCGAAGGCGATCGTGACGGCGTCGGCGCTGGCATCCGGCAGCGGCATCTGTTCGGCCGTGCCGGCCACCCAGCGCAGGGCGTGATGCCGCGATTCGCGCCCGACGGCCATCATCTCGAAACTCGGGTCGACGACGATCACCTGGCGGTCGACCGCAGCCAGGAGGTGCGCCACGTCGCCGGTCCCGCCGGCCAGATCGACGATCAGCTGGCCGGCGCCCGGGCGCACCGTCCCGGCGAGCGAGCGTTTCCACAGGCGGTGGATGCCGAAGCTCATCAGGTCGTTCATCAGGTCGTAGCGGCGCGCGACGCGGCGAAACACGTCCCGCACGAGGCGTTCGCGCTCGCGCGGATCGACTTCCTTGCTGCCGAAGGTATGGGAAAGGTCGGACACGGGTTACGCCTGTCTCCGCTGGCCGGCGTACCATACGGTAGGGTCTGGTCACCGGCAAGGCGGCGAATCCGGCCGGCGGCCCCGCAGCGAAGCCACGATCATGCAGAAGAGGATCCATTGAAAGTCGCATTGTTCGGCGGTACGGGGTATGTCGGCGGTTATCTCGTCGACGCCCTGCTCGAGCACGGCCACACGCCGCGCCTGCTGGTCCGGGCGGGCAGCGAGGCCAAGGTACGCGAGCCCGGCCGCTGCGAGGTCGTGACCGGCGAGATCGGTGCACCGGCGGCGGTCGCCGCCTGCCTCGAAGGCGCAGATGCCGCCATTTACAATATCGGCTTGCTGCGCGAGTTTCCCCGCCAGGGCATCACCTGGGAGGCGATGCACTATGCGGGCGCGGCGCGCTGCATCGACGCGGCCTTGAGCGGCGGCGTGGGGCGCTTCATCCTGATGAGCGCCAATGGCGCCAGGCCGGAGGGCACGGGTTACCAGGCGACCAAGTATCGCGCCGAGCAGTACCTTGCAGGCAGCGGGCTGGACTGGACGGTGTTTCGCCCTTCGGTCGTCTTCGGTGATCCGCGCGGCCAGATGGAGTTCTGCACGCAGCTGCGCGACGAGATGATTCTGCGCCCGATTCCGGCGCCGCTGTTTCACAAGGGCCTCTGGCCCGGCGGTGCCGGGCGGTTCCGCATGTCGCCGGTCGCGGTCGAAAACCTGGCGGCGGCCTTCGCCCGTGCGCTGGAGACGAGCGCCACCCACGGTCGCATCCTGCCGCTCTGCGGGCCCGAGGCGCTCGAGTGGCGGGAGATCCTGCGCATCATCGCCGCGGCCGTCGGCCGCCGGAAGCTGATGCTGCCCGCGCCGGTCGGCGTGGTGCGCGCCGCGGCCACGCTGCTGGACGGCTTCGGGTGGTTTCCCGTGACGCGGCCGCAGCTGCAGATGCTGCTCGAGGGCAATACCTGCGACGGCCGCGAGGCGTGGCGGATGTTTGGCATCGAGCCCGCGCGCTTCACGGTCGAGTCGCTCGGCTATCTCCGAGTCGGCAAAGCGTGAGGCCGGGTGGCGGCCTGAACCTCGTTTTCGGCGCCAGCGGCTATATCGGCGGGCACCTCGTGCCCGGCCTGCTGGCGGCCGGCAAGCCGGTGCGCGCCGTGGCGCGGGAGGCCGGCGCGCTGGATCGCCCGGGGTGGGATGCCGCGGAGCGCCTGACGGCCGACGCGTTGCGCCCGGAGACGCTCGAACCCGTGATGGCGGGCGTGGACACGGCCTACTACCTGGTCCACTCGATGGGGGCAGGGAGGGACTTCGGCAGGATCGACCTCGAATGCGCCGATAATTTCGCGGCCGCCGCGGCGCGCGCAGGGGTGCGCCGGATTGTTTATCTCGGCGGCCTGATTCCGCCAGGCGCACGCTCCGAGCATCTCGTCTCGCGCAAGGAGACCGGCGATCGGCTGCGCGCAGGGGCGGTGCCGGTGACCGAGATCCGGGCGGGGATCATCGTCGGCCCCGGGTCGGCCGCTTTCGAGGTCATCCGTGATCTCGTCAACGCCCTGCCGGCGATGGTCACGCCGCGCTGGGTGCGCGCGCGCACGCCGCCGATCGCGTTGCCCAACCTGCTCGAGTACCTGATCCGGGTACCCGAGCACGAGGCGGCTGCGGGCGGCATCTACGACGCCGCCGGGCCGGAGGAGCTCTCCTACCAGGAGCTCATGCTGGTGTTCGGCGAACTCGTGGGACGCAAGCCGTGGATCGTGCCGGTGCCGGTCCTGTCGCCCACGCTTTCGTCGTACTGGCTGGGGCTCGTCACCACGGTACCGACGCCGGTGGCGCGGGCGCTGATCGGAGGGCTCGAACACGACCTCCCGGCGCAGGCGGAGCCCCTGCGCATGCTGGTGCCGCAACGCCTGCTGGACTACCGCGAGTCCGTTGCCGCGGCGCTGGAGGCTGAGCGCCGCAACGCGGTGGCCGCGCGCTGGACGGAAGGCGCGCTGATGTACCGCAACTATCGCCAGGACTACGCGTTCTATGCCAAGCGTGCGACCGGATGTGCGAAGGCGGCAGCCTCGCCCGAGGCCGTGTGGCGCGTATTGACGGCGATCGGCGGGCGCAACCGCGACTACGCGCTGGATTTCCTCTGGACGCTGCGCGAGCTTGCCGACTGGTTCATCGGTGGGCCGGGATTCAGCCGCGGCAGGCGGCACGCACACGAGCTGCGCATGGGCGATACCGTGGATTCATGGCAGGTCATCGGGCTCGAGCCACGCCGCCGCCTGACCCTGCTGTTCGGCATGAAAGCCCCGGGTGCGGGCATCCTGGAGTTCGAGCTCCGGCCGGAAGGCGAGGGCACGCGCATCACCGCCACCGCCTACTGGCATCCGCGCGGGGTGTGGGGCCTGATGTACTGGTATTCGCTGGCGCCGTTCCACGGCGTCATTTTCAGGCGCATGACCGACGCGATCGCGCGCCGTGCGGAAGGGGGATCCGGCGCGCCCGCCAGGGATTGAGCGGCGCCGCGCCGGCGCTATTCCTTGCCGCGCCCGGCCGCCTTGCGGGCGAGCAGGTGCTGGGTCTCCGCGGCGTACGCATCGGCGAATCGCGCGCCGACCAGCTTGAGGAGAATTTCGTCGCTGTGCGTTGCGATCTGTGAATAGGCGCCCCGGTACTGTTCCCAGTACTGCGGCTTGGCTGCGCGCGAGAGCAAGCTGGTCGGCTTGGCCTTGGCCTGGAACCTCTCCTCGAGCCGGTCCGGATCGAGTCGCTCGAGCAGGTCCCGAAACGCGACCTTCATGCCCTTGACCATGGCCGACTGGTGGATGCGCAGATCGCCCAGGGCGCCCTCGACGGCCTCCACCGGGCCGAGGTAGCCCTCGGACTCATCGTAGAACAGCTGCTCGAGTGCATCCTGGGTGCTCGGCATGAACTTGAGCGCGTTATTATCCCTGGTCTCGATGCCGGTGAGTTCGAGCTGGAACTGCGCCTTGATGAGCGTGCGGGCGCGCAGCACGTCCTGCAGTCCTTCCACGGTGGCCCTGATGAAGCGCCCCACGGTGACGACGACCTCCTGCTCGGTGCCGTGCGGCAGGCGGCTCGCTTCCAATCCCGCGCTCTCCATCAGGAGCCGCACGGCCGCGAGGAAATCCCGGCCGTCGCTCGCCTCGGAGGACTTCGTCCCGGCCGCGCCTGCGCTGCTGCCGGGCAACTCCGGCACGGCATGCTCCGGGGGCAGTTCGAATGCGGCGCCGCCACCGACGACGGTGCGCTCGAATGCGCCCTCCTTGACCTGCTTGTCGACCTCCTCGTCGGGCATCCGCACGGTGTCGGCAAACTGCGCCTCCGCCGCGGCCTCCTGCAGGTGGCCGGCCTCGTCGCCGAGCAGTTTCAGCGTGAATCCGCCCACCGGCTTCTTCCGCCGCAAGCGGCGCTCGGGTGGCGCCTCGGCCTCGCCGTCGCCGCTGTCATCCGCCCCGTCGCGGCTGACATTCACGATGCTGACCTCGAACAGGTAGTCGCCCATGCGCAACTCGTCGCCATCGTAGAGCCGGATCGGCGTGCCCCGGCCCACGGGCTCGTCGGAGTGATTGACGAACACCCCGTTGGTGCTGTTGTCGCGCAGGTAGTAAGCGCCGGAACGATAGTCGATGGCCGCGTGGTGCCCGGAAATGTACCGGTCGGGGTCCGGCAGCACCCAGTCGTTGTCCGGGGCGCGCCCGATCGAGCCGCCGTGCACGCTGAAAACGCGCGTGCCGTCCGCCCCCAGGATGTGCCTCTGTTTGCTGATGATTTTCAGGGTCAGAGGCATGGGTCATCCCCGGCGAGCATTACTTGTATTATCACCCGTCAAAAATAGTTGAACTGGAGCCGCGCCACAACATCGCATAATGTGCGCTGCGTCACGGTTTTCCGCGTGACACGTGGTTTCAACGCCGACAGCGAGGCTCCATGCGCCGATCAGGCAGACTCGACTTCCCGTCCCACGGTCGGCCCGGGTAGGGCTTGGCCATGCGCTTCGCCTGGCTGGGGAGTGGCAGTCGCGGCAACGCGGCGCTGGTGGAGGCCGACGGTCGCTGCGTGATGCTCGATTGCGGCCTCGGGCTGAAGGAGGCGGAAGCCCGGCTCGCGCGACTCGGCAAGACGGCGGCGGACCTCGACGTGATCCTCGTGACGCACGAGCACAGCGATCATATCGGCGGCGTGGCGCGGTTCGCGGCCCGGCACGGCATTCCCGTCAGGGCGACCGTCGGCACCGCCCGCGGCTTTCGCCTGAGGCCGCCGCCCGCACTGGAATACATCAGCTGCCACGAGGCGTTCGGCTGTGGCGGGCTCGAGATCACGCCGCTGCCGGTGCCCCACGACGCGCATGAACCTTGCCAGTTCGTGTTCAGCGACGGCGCGGCGCGGCTCGGGATCGTTACTGATCTCGGGTACGCCACCGCGCACGTCATCGCCAGCCTGCAGGCGTGCGACGCTGTGGCGCTCGAGTGCAATCATGACGCCGGGATGCTGGCGGCGGGCCCGTATCCGGCGCGACTCAGGCGGCGCGTCGGCGGCGACCTCGGCCACCTGTCGAACGCCCAGGCGGCGGAGCTGCTTGCGTCGCTCGACACGACCAGGCTGCGGCACGTGGTGGCGCTGCACCTCTCGGAGATAAATAACACGCCGGACCTCGCGCGCACGGCGCTGGCGACCGTGCTCGGTTGCGCGCCCCGCGAGGTGGCGATCGCCGAGCAGCGCGCAGGGCTGGGCTGGCGGGACATCTAGCTCCGCTCGGGATTCCCGGGTGTGCACGCCGGGTCGTCTGCAGTAGAATTCCGCGGCCTTCCGCTGAGCCCGCCCGCCCCCAGGAAACCATGCTGACTTTGCCCGGTGCGCCGGCCTATTCCCGGTTCCGGCTCGACAAGTTCCTGGAGGACCTCCGGGGCCTGTGCCCGGCCGTGACCTCCGCGGCGGCGCGCCACATGCATTTCGCGGATCTCGCGCGCGACCTGGACGAGCAGGAGCTGCGCCTCCTCACACGCCTCCTGAGCTATGGCCCGGCCCGTAAGGTCGCGTTCCCGGAAGGCGGGTTCCTGCTGGTTGTGCCGCGTTTCGGCACGATCTCTCCCTGGTCGAGCAAGGCCACCGACATTGCACACAATTGCGGCCTCGGGGCGGTACGCCGCCTCGAGCGCGGCGTCGCCTGGCATATCGTGTCCCGTCGGCCGTTGCAGCCCGATGAGCTCGCGGCGCTGGCGCGGCCGCTGCACGACCGCATGACGGAATCGGTCGTGTGCCGCGTGGAGGACGTCGCGCGACTGTTCGAGCAGCATGAGCCCGCGCTGCTCGGCCACGTCGATATCCTCGCCGGCGGGCGTGCGGCTCTCGCCGACGCCAATACCGGTCTCGGCCTCGCGCTGTCCGACGAAGAGATCGAGTACCTGCTGGAGCATTACCGGCAGGTCGGCCGCAATCCGACCGACGCGGAGCTGATGATGTTCGCCCAGGCCAACAGCGAGCACTGCCGGCACAAGATCTTCAATGCCTCGTGGGTGGTCGACGGCGAGGCCCAGCCGAAATCCTTGTTCGCGATGATCCGCAACACCCACGAGAAATCACCCAGCTGCGTGCTGTCCGCCTATCGCGACAACGCCGCGGTGATGGCGGGCCCGGTCGCCCAGCGGTTTTTCCCGGCGCCCGGCGATGCGCGCTACGACTTCGTCGAGGAGCCGGTGCATATCCTGATGAAGGTCGAGACGCACAACCATCCGACCGCGATCTCGCCGTTTCCCGGCGCGGCGACCGGGGCCGGCGGCGAGATCCGCGACGAGGGCGCCACGGGCCTCGGCGCGAAACCCAAGGCGGGGCTGGCCGGGTTCACGGTCTCCAACCTGCGCATCCCGGGCTTCGCGCAGCCATGGGAACAGGAAGGTCCGGGATTCCCCGGGCGCATCGCCACGCCGCTGCAGATCATGATCGAGGGGCCGATCGGCGCGGCCGCGTTCAACAACGAGTTCGGCCGGCCGAACCTGTGCGGCTACTTCCGCACCTACGAGCAGGTCGTGGACGACGTGGTGCGCGGCTATCACAAGCCCATCATGATCGCCGGCGGGCTAGGCAACGTGCGCGCGGCCCATGTCGAGAAGGGCGAGGTCCTGGCGGGCGCGAGACTGGTCGTGCTGGGCGGTCCGGCGATGCTGATCGGCCTCGGCGGCGGCGCGGCTTCCTCGATGTCCAGCGGCGAAAGCACGGAAGATCTCGACTTCGCCTCCGTGCAGCGCGGCAATCCCGAGATCCAGCGCCGTGCGCAGGAAGTCATCGACCGGTGCTGGGCGATGGGCGCCGACAATCCGATCATGTTGATTCACGACGTGGGCGCAGGCGGGCTGTCGAACGCCCTGCCGGAAGTGATCGATCACAGCGGGCTGGGCGGGCGGATCGAGTTGCGCGACGTGCCGAACGACGAGCCGGGCATGTCACCGATGGCGATCTGGTGCAACGAGGCGCAGGAGCGCTACGTCCTTGCCGTGGCGGCGGAGCGGCTCGGGGACTTCGGCGAAATCTGCGCGCGCGAGCGTTGCCCGTGGGCGATGGTCGGCGAGACCACGACGGAACGTCGCCTGCTGGTGAGCGACCGGCTGTTCGGCGACACGCCGGTGGACATGCCGGTCGAAGTGCTGCTCGGCAAGCCGCCGCGCATGACCCGGACCGCGGAGCGCGCTGTCCGTCGCGGCGATGAGCTGCCCGCCGATATCGACCTCCGCGAGGCCGCGCTGCGCGTGTTGTGCCTGCCGGCGGTCGCCGACAAGTCCTTCCTCGTCACCATCGGGGATCGCAGCGTCGGCGGCCTGACGGCCCGGGACCAGATGGTCGGACCATGGCAGGTGCCGGTGGCGGATGTGGCGGTGACGACCTCCGGCTATCGCGGCTACACGGGAGAGGCGATGGCGATGGGCGAGCGCACGCCGCTCGCGGCGCTGGACGGTCCGGCATCGGGGCGCATGGCGGTCGGCGAGGCGCTCACGAACATCGCTGCGGCGGCCGTGCCCTCGCTGGGCCACGTGCGGCTGTCGGCGAACTGGATGGCGGCCTGCGGCGAGCCCGGCGAGGACGCCGCGCTGTTCGACACGGTGCGCGCGATCGGCGAGGAATTGTGCCCCGCGCTGGGAATCGCGATCCCGGTCGGCAAGGATTCGCTCTCGATGCGCACGCGCTGGGAGGCGCCCGACGGCGAGCGTGCGGTCATCGCGCCGCTCTCCCTGATCGTCTCGGCGTTTGCGCCGGTGGAGGACGTGCGGCGCACGCTGACGCCGCAGTTGTGTCGCGACGCGGGCGACACGGTACTGCTGCTCGTGGACCTCGGCGCCGGGCGCAATCGCCTCGGCGGCTCCGCACTCGCGCAGGTTTACGGGCGGACCGGGGCGCAACCGCCGGACCTGGACGACCCTGCCCGGCTCGCAGCTTTTTTCGCGGCGATCCAGCGACTGAACGGGGCGGACCACCTGCTGGCCTACCACGACCGCTCGGACGGAGGGCTGTTCGCGACCCTGGTGGAAATGGCATTTGCGGGACACTGCGGGCTCGAAATCGACATTACCGCGCTCGGCGATGATCCGCTGGCCACGTTGTTCGCCGAGGAGCTGGGCGCGGTCGTGCAACTGCGGGCGGACGCGCTGGACGAGGCGCGCGCGCTGTTCGCCACGGCCGGCCTCGCGGATTGCATCGCCGTCGTCGGGCATCCCACGGCGGCGGACCGCGTGCGGATCCGCCACGGTGAGCGGCTCATGCTCGACGAGGCACGCCGCGATCTGCGCGATGCCTGGTCGCAGACCAGTTACCGGATGCAGGCCCTGCGGGACCATCTCGAGTGCGCCGCCGAGGAACACGCGGCGCGCCTGGACGACGACGACCCCGGCCTGCATGTCGCCCTGAACTTCGACCCCGGAGAGGACGTCGCGGCGCCATTCGTCGGGCGGGGCGCGCGCCCCCGTGTCGCCATCCTCAGGGAGCAGGGCGTCAACAGCCAGGCGGAGATGGCGGCCGCATTCCACCACGCCGGCTTCGAGGCCGTCGACGTCCACATGAGCGACCTGCTCGAAGGGCGGCGCGAGCTCGGCGAGTTTTGCGGCCTGGCGGCGTGCGGCGGTTTTTCCTACGGCGACGTGCTCGGCGCGGGGGAGGGCTGGGCGAAGACCATCCTGTTCAGCCCGCGTGCCCGCGACCAGTTCGAGGCCTGGTTCAACCGCCCCGACACGTTCACGCTGGGCGTCTGCAACGGCTGCCAGATGTTGTCGGCCCTCAAGGAAATCATCCCGGGCGCCGGGCTGTGGCCGCGCTTCGTGAGGAACCGCTCCGAGCAGTTCGAGGCGCGCTTCGGCCTGGTGCGGATCGACGAGAGCGGCTCCGCGCTGACCGCGGGCATGGCCGGCTCCGTGCTGCCGATCGTGGTCTCACACGGCGAGGGCCGGGCCGAGTTTCGCGACCTCGACCACGAGCGCGCCTGCCTGGAGGCCGAGCTGGTGTGGCTGCGTTACCTGGACAACCATGGCCGCGTCGCCAGCCGTTATCCGGCAAATCCCAACGGCTCTCCCGACGGGATCGCCGGCCTGACCTCGGCGGACGGGCGCGTTACCATCGTGATGCCCCACCCGGACCGCGTGTTCAGGAGCGTGCAGCATTCCTGGCGGCCGCGGTCTTGGGGCGAGGACAGCCCGTGGATGCGGCTGTTCCGCAACGCCAGGGCGTGGGTCGACTGACGGCATGACAGGTGCGCTGCGATGCGCCCGGGGGGGGGTGATGAACGACGCCGGCAGTGCAGGATCACGTTTTCGCGAGGGGGCGCTGCGCGCACCGCGTGGCGCCACCCTGAGCTGCCGTGGCTGGGTGCAGGAAGCCGCGCTGCGCATGCTGCTGAACAACCTTGATCCCGAGGTGGCCGAGAACCCGCGCGAACTCGTGGTCTATGGCGGCATCGGCCGGGCGGCGCGCAACTGGGAGTGCTTCGACGCGATCGTCGCGACGCTCAAGCGCCTGGCGGACGACGAAACCCTGCTGGTGCAATCCGGCAAGCCGGTGGGCGTATTTCGTACCCACGAGTTCGCGCCGCGCGTCCTGATTGCGAATTCCAATCTCGTCGGCAAGTGGGCGGACTGGGACCATTTCTTCGAACTCGATCGCAAGGGGCTGATGATGTACGGCCAGATGACGGCCGGCTCCTGGATCTACATCGGCTCGCAGGGCATCGTGCAGGGCACTTTCGAGACCTTCGCCGAGGCGGTTCGCCAGCACTACGGCGGCGACGCGGCCGGCCGCTGGCTGCTGACCGGCGGGCTCGGCGGGATGGGCGGCGCGCAGCCGCTGGCCGCCGTATTCGCCGGGCTGTCCTGCCTCGCGGTGGAAGTCGACCCGGCACGCATCGACAAGCGGCTCGAGACCGGCTATCTCGACCGCCGGGTGGACGACCTCGATGCGGCGCTGGCAGTGCTGGCGGACGCCGCGCATGACGGGAGGCCGATCTCGGTCGGCCTGCTCGGCAATGCCGCGGAAGTGTTCGACGAGATCGCCGCCCGCGGCGTCAGGCCGGACCTCGTTACGGACCAGACCTCGGCGCACGATCCGCTCAACGGCTACGTCCCGGTGGGCTACGACGTCGCCGCCGCGGCGGAATTTCGCGCCCGCGATCCCCGTGCGTATGTCGGCGCCGCGAAGGACTCGATGGCGCGCCAGGTACGCGCGATGCTCGCGCTGCAGGCGGCCGGCGTGCCGACCTTCGACTACGGCAACAACATCCGCGCGATGGCGCAGGACGCCGGCGTCACCAACGCCTTCGACTTCAAGGGATTCGTGCCGCTGTATATCCGCCCGCTGTTCTGCGAGGGCGTAGGGCCGTTCCGCTGGGTGGCGCTGTCGGGCGACCCGGAGGACATCTGGCGGACGGACGCGAAGGCGCGCGAACTGTTCCCCGACAAGGCCGGCCTGCATCGCTGGCTGGACGGCGCCCGGGAGCGCATCAGGTTCCAGGGCCTGCCCGCGCGTATCTGCTGGCTCGGTTTCCAGGAGCGCCACCGGCTGGGCCTCGCCTTCAACGAGATGGTCGCGAGCGGCGAGCTCAAGGGACCGATCGTCATCGGCCGTGACCACCTGGACTCCGGTTCCGTCGCTTCGCCCAACCGCGAGACCGAAGCGATGCTCGACGGCTCCGATGCGGTGGCCGACTGGCCGGTGCTGAATGCACTGCTGAACACTGCGAGCGGCGCCTCCTGGGTCAGCTATCACCACGGCGGCGGCGTAGGGATGGGCTATTCGCTGCATGCCGGCGTGGTGATCGTCGCGGACGGCAGCGCCCGGGCCGCCGAACAACTCGCGCGTGTGCTGGTCAACGACCCGGGAACCGGGGTGATGCGGCACGCGGACGCGGGCTACGCGCGGGCCCTCGAAGTCGCGGCGGAGCGCGGCCTCGACCTGCCCATGAAAACGTCCGGGGCTTGACGCGCCATACCATGATTCGTGACAGTCTGTGCAGGCAGCCGGAGAAAGGCGGCCGCTGAGAGCGGGAACGGACAGGCCGACGGAAGAGGATTGGCACCATGATCCTGGTCGCGGGGGCGACGGGTGAGCTCGGGCGAGCGATCTGCCGCAAGCTCACGGAACGCGGGGGTACGGTTTACGGCATGGTGCGTGCGAGCTCGGCGCCGGCCGCCGTGGCGGAGCTCGAGTCCATGGGCGTCGTGCCGGTTACAGTCGACCTCGCAAATCGGGATTCTCTGCGAGAGGCATGCAGCGGCTGCGACTCGGTCGTCTCCGGGATGACTGCCATGGGGCGTCCCGAGGAAAGCATCGAGCGAGTCGATCGCGACGGCCAGCTGGCCCTGATCGCGGCCGCCGCGGACGAGGGCGTCGAGCGCTTCGTCTACCTCTCCTACTCCGGGGCCATCGGCAAGGACGACCCGCTGACCCTGGCCAAGCGGGGAGTCGAGCGAACGCTCAAGCACAGCGGCATGACCTGGACCGTGCTGCGACCTTCGTACTTCATGGAGTCCTGGTTCTCTCCGGCGCTGGGCTTCGACGTCGCGGGCGGCCGGGCGCGCATCTACGGCGAGGGCCGCGAGCCGATCAGCTGGATCGCGCTCGAGGACGTCGCGGAGTTCGCGGCGGAAGCCGTCGACAGCGAGGAAGCACGCAACGCGACCATCGAGCTCGGCGGCCCGGAGGCCTTGACGCCGCGCGCCGCCGTTGAGCTGTTCGAAGCGGTCACCGGCCGGCGCATCGAGATCGAGACCGTGGACGAGGGCGCGCTGCAGGCGCAACTTGCGGCCGCCAGGTCACCGCACGAGCGCAGCATCACCTCCCTGATGCTCGCTTATGCGCGCGGCAACCCGATCCCGATGGACGACATCGCCGAGCGCTTCGGCGTCGAGTTGACGCCCCTGCGCAGCTGGGCGCAGAGAAATTTCAGCGCCGGGGCCTGATGCGCCCCGGCGCGCTCAGCCCGCGCAGAGCTCGGCGGCCAGCTTTACGGCCGCCCGGGCGTCGGCCGCGTAGCCGTCTGCGCCGAGCCTGCGCCAGATTTCGGGCGCGTCGCTGAATGCCAGGCCGCCGACCATGACGCGTACCCGGCGATCCTCGATACGCCGCACCGCGGCGATCGCTTCTGCGACCTTCGGCAGTTGCACGCTCAGCGCCGCAGACAGCACCAGCAGCTCGCCGTCGAAGTACTGCAGCGCCGCGCCCAGCTCGGCCGTCGGGACGTTGCCGCCGAGGTGCACTGCGCGCCAGCCGGCGATCTCGAAAAAGTCCGCGAGGACGCGCACGGCGATATCGTGCACGTTGCCCGTGACCGCTGCGCAGACGACGGTCCGGCCGTTGGCCGGCGCGCGTTCGGCGTCGTGGGCCAGCAGCGCCATCAGGCGCTCCGTCGTGTTGGTGACGATGTGTTCCTCGATGACGCCGAGTTCCCCGGCATGCCACAGTCGGCCCACCTCGCGCTGCGCCGGTACGAGCACGTCGAGATAAGCGGCCTCTGTATCGAGGCCGCTGGCTACCCGGGCGAGGACCAGCTCGGCAGCCTTGCGGCTGTCTCCTTCGAGCACCGCGGCGATGTATGCCAGCGCGATGCGTCCCGCCTTCGTCTGTGGGTCGATGAAGGAATCGCCGGCCGCGACCGGCCGGTCGAACTCCGCGAGCGCTTCGTTCAGAAGGGCGGCCGGCGCCGTCCGCGTCGCCTCGGGCAGTTCCTCGGCGAGCACCGTGCCGAGCGCCAACAGGCTGGCACGCAGGTCTTCGTCCGGCACTTCGCGGGCCTCGAAGGCACGCCGCGCCCAGGTCACGCGTGCGGCGAACAGCTTCGGCTCGCCGAGACGCAGCGCAGTGGCGAGCTCGACGATGCGCTGGCCGAGCGCCGCCCGCCACGCTCCGGGCGCGTCAGGCGAAAAGCGCCTGGCGATATCCGGGTTTGCGGCCAGGAGGCGCTCGGTGGCAAGCGCCGCATAGCCGGTGGCGCTCGCTTCAAGCAATTCAGCCGCGAAAGCGTCGGACGAAGTCATGCACGGCCTCCGGTCACCAGGCGTGAGGCTGATTATAGCCGGGCGGAGGGCGCATACACGGCCCCGGGGCCGAGCGGCGGCGGCCATGGCTACCGCCAGGCCCCGTCGCTAGAATGCAGATTCCGCGAGAGGGAGTGAATGAATGGCGAACAAGGCGACACGGTCGCGCGAGACGCTGGATAGGCTCTATCCGGCTCACCAAGCCGAACTCGTGGCGCGCTACGAGTCGGTGCTGGCCAACTCGCCGTACGAGGCGGTGGCCGTGTACTCGGGTGCGCCGCGCTATCGCTTCCGCGACGACCAGACTTGGCCGTTCCGCGTCGGCGCCTTCTACCAGCAGTGGGTGCCTTGCGATGATCACGCCGCCTGCGTGCTGCTGTTTCGCGCGGGCCGCACGCCGCTGCTGGTGCTTCACCTGCCGCGCGACTACTGGCACTCCGTGCCCGCGCAGCCGTCCGGCGCCTGGACTGCACACTTCGATATCGAGATCGTGGATGACGTCGCCGCGGTGCGCGGCGCGTTGCCGGAGGACCTGTCCGGCTGCGCGCTGGTCGGTGAACCCGACGCCGCCGTGTCGGATTGGGGATGCGCGGCCGTGAACCCGGCCGGCATCGTCACGCAGCTGGAATTCGCGCGCCTCTACAAGACCGCTTACGAGGTCGAATGCGTCGCGGCCGCGAATCGCTGCAGCGCGCGCGGCCACCGGGCCGCGTGCGAGGCGTTTCTCGGCGGTGCCGGCGAGTTCGAAATCCACCTGGCCTATCTCGAGGCCACGGCCCACAGCGAGGCGGAACTGCCCTACGCCAACATCATCGCGCTGAACGAGCACGGAGCGACGCTGCATTACGGGCGCTTCGATCGCGTGGCCCCGGCGAACCCGCGCAGCTTTCTGATCGACGCGGGCGCGCGCTGTAACGGCTACGCCGCCGATGTCACGCGCACCTGGCCGGCCGCGCCCGGCGGCGAGTTCGCGGCCCTGGTGCAGGCGCTCGATCGTGCCCAGCAGGCGCTCGTCGAAGGCCTGCGCATCGGCCAGTCCTACGTCGACGTGCACGAGGATGCGCAACTGGCGGTGGCCGTGATCCTGGAGGACTTCGGGATCGTCGGCATCGCGCCCGAGGACATGGTGACGTCGGGAGTCAGCAACGTGTTCCTGCCGCACGGCGTCGGCCATCACCTCGGGCTGCAGGTGCACGACACGGGCGGCAAGCTGGCTGGCCCCGACGGCAGCGTCCTGCCGCAGCCGGAAGCCTGGCCCTTCCTGCGCAATCTCCGCCCCGTGGAACAGGGCAACGTATTCACGATCGAGCCGGGAATCTATTTCATCGACTCGCTGTTGCAGCACCTGCGCGGGACGCCGCTCGGCAGGCACGTGAACTGGGACGCGGTCGAACGCCTGAGCCCCTGCGGGGGCGTACGCATCGAGGACAACATCTGGATGGGGCCGGGTGGCGCGCGCAACCTGAGCCGCGAGGCCTTCGACTCGCTCGA
>DATKAZ010000045.1:0-3041 GCA_035514535.1 Gammaproteobacteria bacterium | reverse complement strand
GATTGCGGCTCTGGCGTCAGCCAGCGATTGATCGCCGCCGGCTGTCCTGGCCGGGACATCGACGCATTGCTGCTGACCCACCTGCACTCGGATCACCTGGTCGATCTCTACCAGCTGGTAATCTCCAGCTGGCATGCGGGGCGGCCGCGGGCGCAGCGGGTGTACGGCCCGCCCGGTACGCGCGAGCATGTCGCCAGCCTGATGGCGCTGTGGCGGCGCGAGCGCGAAGGCCGCATCGCCCACGAGCGCCGGCCGAGCACTGCGGCGCTGGAGGTGGAGGTGGTCGAGATCGAACCCGGGCAGGTCCTCGACTTCCCCGGCCTGCGGGTCGAGGCCATCGCGGTGAATCATCTCCCGGTCAAGCACGCATTCGGGTTCGCCTTCAGCGCGCCCGATGCGCGCGCAGTGATCAGCGGCGACACCACGTACTGCCCCGCGCTGATCGAGGCGGCGAAGGGTGCGGACCTGCTGGTGCACGAGGTGTTCATGCACCACGAGATGGCCGAGATCCCCGGTGTGCGCACCGCCGAGGGGACGCGCAACGTCGCGAGCTATCACACCCTGTCCAGCATCGTCGGCAAGGTCGCCGCCGAGGCGGCGGTGGGTTGCCTGATGCTGACCCATTTCGTCCCGCCGCGTTTCGATCGCGCCAGGCTGCTCGCGGAGGTCGCGCACGACTATCGCGGCCCCATCCTGATCGGCGAGGACCTGATGAGCTGCGATCTGCCGCAGCGGGTGGTCAGCCACGCTGGCGCGACGATCGGGCTGGGCACGTACTCGTGACGAGTCGCGGTCGCCATCCGCGCAAGTCCTGATCGGAATCCGGGTAGACGCGATGCCGGAAACGGCTCGCCCAATGGATACTGGCTCGATACTGGAGATCGGGAATGACCATGCATCTGACCAAGGCTGAACTGCAGGCGGGACTCGCGCAATGAGCGCGACCGAAACCAGCGTCATCGTAACCGCCGATCCGATCCAGGCCGTGCGCGCCTTCTTCGAACGGCTCTCACGCAACTGCGCGGCGGTCGACTACGACGCCACCGAACGCCTGTTCGCCGATGATGTCGCTTCCTTCGGAACGAAAGCGCGCATTGTCGTCGGCCTCGCCCCGCTGCGCCGCGAGCAGTGGGAGGGGATCTGGCCGAACATCTCCGATTTCCGGATTGCGCTCGACCAGATCCACGCGCGCGGCGACGCGTCGTTCGCCTGGGGCATGGCCCCGTGGACGTCGACCGGCTACGACCCGGACGGCAGGCCTTTCGAGCGCCCGGGGCGCGCCACCGTGATCATGGAGCGGCGCGACGGGCGCTGGCTCGCGGTGCACACCCATTTCTCACTGGTGCCGGGAACCCCGGCCACCACCCACGGACGGCGCGGCTGAGCCGCGTCACCCGGCCATCAACGAAGGAGATCCTCGTGGCCCACGACATCCTCGACATCAAGACCGTCCACCCGACCAAGGGGTACTCGCACGCCGCCCGCGCCGGCAACCTGCTGTTCATCGCCGGCCAGGTGGCCAAGGATCGGGACGACAAGCTGGTGGGGCTGGGCGACGTGGCCGCGCAGGCGCGCCAGATCTATCGCAACCTGGGCGCCGTGCTGGGCGAGGCCGGCGGCAGCCTGTCGGACATCGTCAAGATGACCACCTACCTGACCCACTCGGGCTACGTGGAGACCTACCGCACGGTGCGCAACGAGTTCTTCACCGACCCGATGCCGCCCAATACGCTGGTCATCTGCGAGAGCCTGGCGACACCGGAGTTCCTGATGGAGGTCGAGGCGACCGCGGTGCTGGGCTCTCGCCGTTGACGGTGAGTTCGCCCGGGGCGCGTTGCCGCCGCCGAGGATGCCGGCCACCCCGTGGCGGAAACGCCGGGTGCGAAAGCTTGGACTCTGTCTGCAAGTCTCGGAAGTTGAAATATTTTGGAATATGCTCAGGGTATTCAAATGCCATGGGCATTTTCGGATTCCCTTACACGGCGCCCCCGCTTGCTGATGGTCCCGGGAGGGCGAGTGCGGAGAAAGCTTGTTCCGAAGAGGGCTTGTATCACACGGGCACGAAATATGCTTGAGGAATGACTAACTTGGCTCGGCTGCCGACTCCGGCGTAGAACCGGGCCGGCCTGCTTGGTGGTTTACTCGTCTACCAGGAGAGGGAAATGAACCAGTTCGTGAGATTGCATCGCGCCATGGGCGGCGCGCGCGTCGTGCTGCAAAAGGCGGCGCTTGCCTTGTTCTTCGCGGCATCGCTCGCGCAGGCGGCGCCGATCGACATCACGGTCATGACGCGCAATGTCTACTTCGGCGCGAACCTCGCACCGCTGCTCCTCGCCCAGAATCTGGACGAGGTCGAGGCGGCCGTTTCGAGTATCTGGGACGCGGCGGTCGCGAGCGATCCGGTTGCCCGGATGTCCCGCATCGCGCAGGAAATTACACTGGCGAATCCGCACGTCGTCGGGCTGCAGGAGGCGGTGCTGTGGCAGGTCAATTTCGTGCCTCAGTTCGGCGGGCCCTTCTACGAGATCCTGGACGCCCTGCTGCCGAACCACAGCGTGCAGCTGATCTCGCCGAACGGCTCCAACACGCTGCCGGGCGCCGACGACCGCATCTACACCCTCGCCGACTTCGACGCGATCCTGGTCCGCGACGACGTGACGTTGCTGAACACGTTCACGGACCAGTTCGACGCCGTGCTCGGATTCCCGCTCCTGGGCTCGAACGTGCTTCTTCCGCGCTCGTACGGCTACGTGGACGTGGAGATCGACGGCTTCAGGACCCGCGTCTTCAACACGCACACCGAAGCCCTCTTCGGGCCGATCAACGAACTGCAGGGCAACGAGCTCATCAGCGCGATGAACGCATCGCCCTATCCGGTGATCGCCCTGGGGGATTTCAATCCGATAACCGAACTGTTCACGACGAACATATATGCGAACATCATTGACGCCGGCTTCCGGGACTCCTGGGCCGAACTGAAGAATCTGGATACGGATCCCGGCTTCACCTGGCGCAACGACCCGTTCCTGAACGACCCGAAC
>DATKAZ010000044.1:0-2890 GCA_035514535.1 Gammaproteobacteria bacterium | reverse complement strand
CGGACCGCTTGCTCGCCGCCTCGCGATCGTGCAGCGCCACATCGCCGAGTACCTCGACTCGCGCGGAGACAGGCACACCTCGGTGATCAGCATGTGCAGCGGCGACGGCCGCGACCTGCTCGGCGCACTTGCTTCGCACGGCGCGAAGGCAGGCCGGCTGACCGCTCTGCTGGTCGAGCTCGATCCGGTGCTGCGCCGGCGAGCGCGTCGGCGAATCCGGGATGCGGGTCTCGCCGGCATCCAAGTCGTCGCCCGGGATGCCGGCCTCAGCAGCTCCTACGTCGATGCGGCGCCGGCCGACCTGGTGCTGGCCTGCGGCGTCTTCGGCAACGTCGCCGACGAGGACGTGGAGCGGACCGTACGCCACATGCCCAGGCTGTGCCGGCAGGGCGCGACCGTCATCTGGACAAGGCATCGCCGGCCGCCGGACCTGACCGTCTCGATACGCCGCTGGTTTCGTGAGGCGGGCTTCGAGAACGGCGCCTTCGAGCCCGTGCCGGACAGCTTCGCCAGCGTCGGCGTCGAAAGATTCAAGGGCGAGGCTCTGCCGCTGGTCGCCGGCACGAGGCTCTTCGAGTTCGATCCGGGTCGCCAGGGACGACCACGGGTATCGCAAGCGCGATAACCTTTCTGTTATCGTAGCGCGCATGAGCGCGGCGCGGTTTCTTCGGCAGGCACGGCGCAAGGCCGGCCTCAGCCAGCGTGCGCTGGCCGAGCGGACAGGCGTTCCCCAGCCGCAGATCGCGCGTATCGAGAGCGGGGCAGTATCGCCGAGGCTGCACACCCTTGATCGCCTTTTGTCGGCCACCGGCTCGGCGCTCGAGCTGGCGCCCAGGATCGGTAGCGGCGTCGATCGGTCGTTGATCCGGGCGGCGCTGCGCCGTTCACCCGAGGAGCGCGTCCTGGCCGCAGGCGCGGCCGGGCGCAATCTGGCCGCCTACCTGCGTGCCGCGGGCCGTGGATCCCGCGGCTGACTTCCAGCCCGAAAGCGTCATCCGGCTGCTCGGTCGGCATGGCGTCCGATACGTGCTCATCGGCGGGCTCGCGGCGGTCACCCACGGCGCTCCGCTGGTCACCCAGGACATCGATCTCTGCTATGCGCGCGACGATGACAATCTGACCCGTTTGGCCGATGCGCTGCGCGAGGCGAGTGCGCAGCTGCGTGGAGCCGACCCGGGCCTGCCCTTCCGGCTGGATGCGACGACCATTGTTAAGGGCGACTCGTTCACCTTCGCGACCGACATCGGCTGGATCGACATCATCGCGACGCCGGCCGGCACGTCCGGCTACGACGACCTGGCGCGTACCGCCGCGACATACGCGCTGTTCGGCTACCGGGTATTGGTCGCTTCGATCGACGACCTCATCCGGATGAAGCGCGCCGCCGGCCGGCCAAAGGACCTCCTGGCCGTGGAGGAACTCGGCGCCCTGCGCGATGAGCTGGACCAGGGATCGGCCAACTGAGATCCATGCCGCGCAGTCAAAGTGTTCTGGCTCGCTAGACGCCCTGCAGAACAGGTACCTTCGCAGGGCAATGAGGACTCTGGCGCTTAGTGACCTGATGCTCTTCGCCGGCTCGGCGTCGAGAGGTTCCGCCTACACATCCTCCGGCGAGAGTCGGCGTACCTCACTTACGACGTCGAAGCCGCGGTCGGGTGAAACGATGGCGCTGATTCCATGCTCGAGGCAGGTTGCGACATGCACCAGATCGCGTGCCGCGAGGGCCGGATAGCGCTCGACCAGAGCCGGCATGCGATGCATGACCGCATGAGTGACGGGCAGTACCGGCGCGAAAAGGTCAAGTGCGTCACGCGCCAGGGCTGCGCCGAGGTCTGGCCGCCGGATGGCGACGAACCGGTGGAGGATCTCCTGGATCACCTCGGTCGAGATCACGCCCTCCATCTCGCCATCTCGAACCCGCTGGATGATTCGAACGCACGGCGCGCGCAGCGGATGATCCTGGCCGGCGGCGTACATCAAGACCGCTGTGTCGATGAACGGTCCGGTCAGCGATCGGGCTCCACGGCGCCGCGAATGATCTCGGCCTTCATGTACTCCCAGTCGTCGACGGGGGCGCCGAGTCGCAGGAGGCTATCAGCTGCTTCCCGCCGGCTACGACTGCTGGAGCCGGTATACGCGTCGACGGCATCACGTATCACCGCGCCAACCGACCGCCGCTCGTCCGCAGCGCGGCGCTCTAGCCGCCGCCGCTGCTCGCGAGTCAGCAGGACCTGCGTCCTCTCCGTGAACATGCGCAGACTATAACATGCTACGACTGGTCTGGGCTGCCAGGTGAGGGCGGCGTCCCGAAGTCGGCGATCGGGACCCTTGGCGATGCCACTTCACGCCGATCGCCGCCGCCAAGCCCGGTGAGCGCCGCGACGGCTGCGGCTCGAGTCTGCACACCGAGCTTCTGGAAGATGTTCTCGACGTGCTGGCGCACGGTGAACGGCGAGATGAACAGCAGTTGCGAGATCTCGCGGTTCGTCTTGCCAGCGCCGATCCAGGCGAGCACCTCGGCCTCGCGCGGCGTCAACAGCGGCGGGGCCGCAGCGCGTCTGCGCTCGGCGGCCTGGCGCGCACGGATCAACTGCGGCCGAAGGAGGCTCAGCAGCGCCACCTCGCGGTCGGTGTAGTTCGCGCCGCTCCGCTCCAGGTAGATGGACCGCGCCCGGCCGGGCGGCGCGGGCAACCACACGCGAAGCGCATCGTCGATCCCGTCAGGTCGCCAGACCCGCGCAACCTGAGATAGCCGCCTCGCGCACATTGACTTGCACATGGGAGCAATGTGAGGCTGGCGAGGATGCCCGAGGCGATGGATCTGGTGCCCCTCAACGAAGTCCTTCGCTCATCGCCGAGGTGGAGGCATGGGGAGGTGCGCTCGGCCACT
>DATKAZ010000043.1:0-4250 GCA_035514535.1 Gammaproteobacteria bacterium | reverse complement strand
GTTCGGGCTCGGGAGTTTCAAGCTGGTGGAATCGAGCGAGCAGGGCATGCTGGCGCAGGTCGAGCGCGCCTTTGCCGCGCGCCAGCCCATCGTGTTCTTCGGCTGGGAACCGCATCCGATGAACACGCGCTTCGACATGCGTTATCTCACCGGCGGCGACGGCAGCTTCGGGCCCGACTTCGGCGGCGCGACGGTTTTCACGAATGTCCGCGCCGGCTATCTGCGCGAGTGCCCGAATGTCGGCCGCCTGCTGCGGAACCTGAGATTCACGCTGCGCGGCGAGAGCGAGATCATGGCGGGCATCCTGGAGCGCAAGCTCGCGCCCGAGGCCGCGGCCGCGGAATGGCTCAATGCGAATCCGGCGGCGCTCGCCGCCTGGTATGAGGGCGTCACCACCTTCGATGGCAGACCCACCCCGGAGAGATCTGCGACGACGCCGGCAGCGGGCGCGGCGCGCGGCTTTGAACCCTGGGTGACCCGGCACAAGATCCCGCTCGGCCGCGCAGTCGCCGCGGGCATTGATTATATGAAGTCACATGGAAAGGCATTCTTTGCCGGCACCTCGCTGGTCGTCGGCGGTTCCGTCAACGCGGTCAACGCGCTGTTGGCGGGTACGCCCGCCTGGCTCCTGATCCTGCTGGTTGCAGGGCTCGCCTGGCTGCTGCATCGCTCGATCGGGCTTGCGGTCTTCATCGTCGCCGCGCTCCTGTTCATCATGAATCAGGGGTATTGGGCGGCGACGCTCGAGACGCTGTCGTTGGTGTTCGTGTCCGCTTTATTCGCGACGCTGATGGGCGTGCCGCTCGGCATCGCGGCCGCGCATCGGCCGCGCTTGTACAACGCGCTGCGACCGGTGCTCGACCTGATGCAGACGCTGCCGACTTTTGTTTACCTCATTCCGACACTGGTCCTGTTCGGGCTCGGCGTCGTCCCCGGCCTGATCTCGACCGTCATCTTCGCGCTGCCGGCGCCGATCCGGCTGACGCATCTCGGCATCTCGTCGGTGCCGCGGCCGCTGCTGGAAGCGGGGAACGCATTCGGCGCGACGCCAATGCAGCGGCTGTGGAAGATCGAGCTGCCGAGCGCCATGCCGACAATCCTCGCCGGCGTCACCCAGTGCATCATGCTGAGCCTGTCGATGGTCGTGATCGCGGCGCTGGTCGGCGCGGGCGGCCTCGGCGTGCCGGTCGTGCGCGCGCTCAACAGCGTGCAGATCGACGTCGGCTTCGAAGCGGGCATCGCCATCGTGCTGCTGGCGATCATTCTCGACCGGGTGAGCCGGCCCCGGCACAGTAGCGTGCCGCGATGAATGCCACGCTCGAATTCCGGGACGTGGACATCCTGTTCACCCGCGAGCAGGGGAGAAAAGGCGCGCGGGCGATCCGCGACGCGCTGGAGCGCCTCGATGCGGGTGCGGCGCGCGAGGAGATAGCCGCCGCCTGCGGCGTCGTGGTCGGCGGTGCGGGCGCGAGCCTCGCCATCGCGCCGGGCGAGATCTGCGTGATGATGGGGCTGTCCGGGTCCGGAAAATCCACCTTGATGCGGGCCGCCAACGGCCTGACGGCCGTCACCCGCGGCAACGTGCTGGTCGACGACGCCAGCGGGCCGATCGATGTTGGCCACTGCGGCGCGACGGAACTGCGCCGGCTGCGGCGCGAGCGCATCGCCATGGTTTTCCAGCAGTTCGCGCTGCTGCCCTGGCGCAGCGTCGCCGAGAACGTCGGCTTCGGCCTGGAACTGCGCGGCGAGACGCCGGCCGAGCGCAAGCGGATCGTCGCGGAGCAGCTCGAACTGGTCGGCCTGTCCCAATGGGCCGACCGGGATGTCGGTGAACTGTCCGGAGGCATGCAGCAGCGCGTCGGACTCGCGCGCGCGTTCGCGACGCAGGCGGACATCCTCTTGATGGATGAGCCGTTCTCCGCCCTCGATCCGCTGATCCGCGGCAAGCTGCAGGACGAACTGCTGGCGCTGCAGGAACGCGTGAAGAAAACCATTCTGTTCGTCAGCCACGATCTCGACGAGGCGCTGCACCTCGGCGACCGCATCTCGATCATGCAGCATGGCCGCATCGTCCAGACGGGCACTGCACAGGACATCGTGATGCGCCCCGCCGACGACTACGTCGCCGAGTTCGTGCGGCACATGAATCCGTTGACGGTGCTGACCGGCGCCATGGTGATGCGCGGCTACAAACAAATGGAGCGGGCCGACGGGGCGCTCTGCCTCGACGAGCAGCGTCGCTATCGGCTGACGCTCGACGCCGCACGGGCGCCACTCGAGTTGCGGCTCGATGGCGAGCCGCATCCGCTACGTATGGTCGACGATGACGCACAATGCGCCGCGGACGAGCGGGCCGTCGTCGTAGCACCGGCGACGCTGTCGCTCCAGTCATTGATAGAGTTGCGCCGGAAGACCGGTCACCCGGTCCTTCTCGCCGAAGGCGGCGCGGTGCTCGGCGTCTGCGGTGAGACCGAAATCGTGGGCGCGCTGGCGGCGCGCGGCTGAAACTGCGGGGGATATCCTGATGAAACCGAAAACCGCATTCGCGGCCTGTGCGCTGGCGCTCGTCTGCGCCTGCACGCCGGACACGCCGCCGGTCCCTGAATCGGCGCCGGGCGCCGGCTTCGACCTTCAGGGCCATCGTGGCGCAAGGGCGCTCCGGCCGGAGAACACGCTGGCGGGCTTCGCCCATGCGCTCGAGATCGGGGTGACGACGCTCGAGCTCGACTGCGGGGTGACAAAGGACGGCGTGGCCGTGGTGAGTCATGACCGCGCGCTCAATCCCGACCATACGCGGGATGAAAGCGGGCAATTCCTGACCGAGCCGGGACCGCTGATTCGCGAGTTCACTTATGCGGAGCTTCAGCGGTACGACGTCGGGCGGCTTCGCCCCGGCAGCAACTACGCCCTGAGTTTTCCGGAACAGCAGCCCGTGGATGGCGAGCGCATCCCGCGCCTGGCGGATGTTTTCGCGCTCGTGCAGAAGAGTGGCAACCGCGAGGTGCGCTTCAACATCGAAACGAAGATCGATCCGACGCAGCCCGACGCGACGGTGGCACCGGAAGCTTTCGCCGCGGCGCTCATCGAGGTGATCCGCGCTGCCGGCATGGAATCGCGGACGACGATCCAGTCCTTCGACTGGCGGACGCTCGTGGAGTCGCGGAAGCTCGCACCCGAGATCGCGATCGTCGCGCTCACCGACCAGCAGCCGGGCGAGGACACGATGGAGGTCGGCAAGCCGGGCGCCTCGGTCTGGCTCGGCGGCTTTGACGTTGACGATCACGGCGGTTCGGTGCCGAAAACCGTCAAGGCGCTGGGCGCAACGGTCTGGTCACCGCACGCGCTCGACCTGAATCCGGCGCTGGTCGAGGAGGCGCATGCGCTCGGCCTCGCGGTCATCCCCTGGACCGTCAATGAGCCGGAAGACATGGAGCGGGCGCTCGCGCTCGGGATCGATGGTCTGATCACCGATCATCCCGACCGGCTGCGAGTCGTATTGCAGGCAAAGGGAATCGCGGTGCCGTCCCCGACGCCCGCGCGATGATCGGCCTCCTGAAGCCGGCCGCCTTCGCGGTTCCGCTGCCGCCGGATCAGGTCGATCCCTGTTATCGCCGGCTGCGGCGCCGCGTCTATATCGGCATCTTCATCGGCTATGCGGGCTACTACCTGGTTCGCAACAATCTCGCGCTCGCGATTCCCGACCTGCTCGCCGAGCACCCGGAATACACCAAGGCCCAGCTTGGCACCGCGATGACCGCGCTGTCCGTCGCCTACGGCCTGTCGAAGTTCCTGATGGGCTCGATCTCGGATCGCAGTAATCCGAGATTCTTCATGCCGCTCGGCTTGCTGCTCTCCGCCGGGCTCATGGCGGCATTCGGTCTCATCGATGCGCTCGCCGCGTCGCTCGGCGCAATCATCCTGGTCATGGCGCTGAACGGCTGGGTGCAGGGCATGGGCTGGCCGCCTTGCGGCAAGATCATGGTGCACTGGTTCAGCACGAAGGAACGCGGCCTCACCGTCTCGACCTGGAACACCGCGCACAACATCGGCGGCGCCCTCATCGCGAACTTCGCCCTCGTGGGCCTGGTTCTCTTCAATGACTGGGGTGCGAAGTTCTACTTCAATGCGCTCATCGCCGCGCTCATCGCGATCGTGCTGTTCCGGCTGCTCGAGGATTCGCCGCAGTCACGCGGGCTGCCCGCCGTCGAGCGCTACCGGAACGACTACCCCGACGGCTACAGCGACAAGCA
>DATKAZ010000042.1:0-92915 GCA_035514535.1 Gammaproteobacteria bacterium | reverse complement strand
TACCCGGGGCAGCGCATCCGCCTCACGCCGGCCGCGACCGGCCGGTCGCAGGCGGGGACCGCCGTACCGGCCCGCCGGCCGGACACCGCGGCGGGCCGCCCCGCGCCCCCGCCGGCGCCAGCCGCGGGCACCCGGCCGGCGAGAACCGCGACCGCTCCGGCCCCGCCATGGCTCTGGCCGGTCGAGGGGCCGCTGGTGTGGCGTTTCGGCGAGAGTCGCCGCAATCCAACCGGGATCGGAATCGCGGGCGCGGATGGCCGCGAAATTCGGGCGGCATCCGACGGGGAAGTGGTGTACAGCGGCAGTGGACTCATCGGATACGGCCAGCTTATTATCCTGAAGCATAACGATTCATACCTGAGCGCATACGGCTACAACCGGGCGCTCAGGGTTGCAGAGGGGGATCGAGTCAAGGCGGGCCAGGTCATCGCCTCGATGGGTCGGGGTCCCGCCGATCGCCCCTTGCTGCATTTCGAGATCAGGGTAGACGGCAAGCCGGTGGACCCGGCGCGGTTCCTGCCGCCGCGCTGAGGCGACGACGAAGCCGCCGCTGTTCATCGGCCACCAGGCAAGGGCGATATGGGAACGACGCGCGACAAGGGACGGAGTCGCTCTAGCAGGGCCGGGGCCCTCGCGCCATATGTCCGTGGCGACGAGGAGCCCGGGCTGGATCTCGAGGACGAGAGTCCGGGCGCCGCCGACGGCACCGAAATCGGGGAGCGGGCGGCGGAAGCATTCGAGTCCGCCGTACCGGGGACCGACGGCGCATCGCCCGATGCCACGCGCCTTTATCTTTCCGAGATCGGTTTCTCGCCGCTGCTCACGGCGGAAGAAGAGGTCTATTATTCACGCCGTGCCCGGCGCGGCGACGAGGCCGCGCGCAAGCGCATGATCGAGAGCAACCTGCGGCTCGTCGTCAAGATCGCGCGCCGCTACATGAATCGGGGCCTGCCGCTTCTCGACCTGATCGAGGAGGGCAACCTGGGCCTGATTCACGCGGTGAAAAAGTTCGATCCCGAGAAGGGCTTCCGCTTCTCGACCTACGCGACCTGGTGGATACGGCAGACGATCGAGCGCGCCATCATGAACCAGACGCGGACGATCCGCCTGCCGATCCACGTCGTGAAGGAGATCAACGTCTACCTCCGGGCCTCGCGGCGCCTGACCCAGCAGCTTGACCGCGAACCGACCACCGACGAAATCGCCACCCTGCTGGACCGCGAACCGACGGAAGTCCATCGCATGCTCGGCCTCAACGACCGTCTCGTGACGAGCGGCAGCATCATGGGCCGGGACGGCGAACGAAACCTGCTGGACATGATCCCGGATGACGACGAAGCGGATCCGTCCACCCAGTGCCAGACCGACGATATCCACGACGTGCTGGAGCACTGGCTCGAGCGCCTGACGGACAAGCAGCGGGCCGTCGTCGAGCGGCGCTTCGGCCTGCATGGGCATGAGCGTGCGACGCTGGAACAGGTCGGGGAGCAGATCGGCGTCACGCGGGAGCGGGTGCGGCAGATCCAGATGGATGCGCTCGCGCGGTTACGCAGTATCATGGAAAGTCACGGCCTGTCGCAGGACACGCTGCTGGACTGAGGCGCGGGCGCTCGCCGCCGCAGCGTTACGGCAGGATGAGCGCCGCCACTACCGGGCGCTGGTCGTTCACCAGCACGTTGTAGGTCCTGCATGCCGCCGCGGTATCCATGACGTCCAGGCCGATGCCGCGAGCCGCGAGCTGCGCGTACAGCGCGGATGCCGGAAATTGGATACGGTCACCGGTGCCGAGGATGAGGATCTCCGGTGCCAGGGCGAGCGCGGGGGCCAGGGATTCCAGGTCCAGCCCGCGGAAATGCCTCACGGGCCAGTCCGCGATCAGGTCGGTCGCACTGACGATGACGCTTTGCTCGATCCGCGTCTGGCCGATCCGAATGCCCTCGATTCCCACATAGGTGATGAGATTGGCCGTCGAGTGCCGGTCGAGCGTGAAGCGCATGATGGTTACGATAATGAATTTTCCGCGTACAACAAGCTGCTGAGACGATATCTTGTTCACGCTTTTCCTCCCGGGAATCGAATCCGTCGGGCCGCATGTCTTGCCGCGCATGCCGGCGCTCGAGCGCCTGCTGGCGCGCGGCCGGGCGCGTGCACTGGAAGGCTCCCCCTGGGACGCGCTCGCCGGGTTGGCCGGAGGCGACCCGCGGCGATGGCCGATCGGCCCGGTCAGTGCGCTCGGCGAACTCGAGGACCCGCCCCGGGGCTGCCTGCGCGTCGAGCCGCTGGGCGCCGACGCCGACCACCACGGCATGTTCCGAATTCCGGCCGCCCTGCTGGAGATCGCGCGCGAGGAGGCTGACGGGCTGGCCAAGGCGTTCCGCGAGACTTTCGGCGGCGACGGGCTGCGGCTGGAGATCGCCGCGCCCGCACGCTGGTACCTGGCATGGGAAGAGGCGGGTGCGGACGCCCGGGCCTGGCGCGGATTCTCCGGCCCGGCCGCGTTCATGGACGATGTTGCGCGACCGGCCCCGCCGGAGGCGGACTTGCGCCGGCTCCTGTCGGAGGTCGAGATGCTGTTCCATGCCCACGCGGTGAATGATCAGCGCCGCGAGCGGGCCGCACCCGTGATTGCGGGGCTGCATCCATGGGGCGGGGGCGCCCTCCCGGCCGGCCCGCCGCCGGCGGCCCCCGCCACGCATACGCGCGAGGAGCCGTATCTCGCCGGGCTGCGACGCCTCGGCGTGGTGCCGGGTGTGTCGGCCGCGCGCGCCGCGCGAGGCGCGGTCGATGCGGGGGGAATCGCCTGGCCGCTGGCGGTGGAAACCGTCGACGCCGCACGGCTCGCCGCGATCGAGCAGGACTGGGCGGCACCACTGCTCGCCCTGCTCCGGCGCGGCCGCCTTGCCGGGGTCCGTATCGTCACCGCGCGGGCGGTCCACGAGACGCGCCGCACCGACGCGCTGCGCGTATGGCGCCGCCCCCGTCCACTGGACGAGCTGTGCTGAGCCGCCGGCCCATCCGGCGACGGCCGGTCGACGTGGCCGCGGCAAGCGCGCTGCAGGGCGTGCCGCCCGTCCTCGCGCGCTTGTTCGCCGCGCGCGGTGTGCGGCAGGCGGCTGAGCTCGATGCCGGGCTCACGGGCCTCGCGCCCGTCGGCAGCCTGGAGGGCGTGGCTGCGGCCGCCACGCTCGTGGCCGAGCACCTCGAGCACGGGCGCCGTATCCTGATCGTCGGAGACTTCGATGCCGACGGCGCCACCAGCACCGCATTGCTGGTGCGCGTGTTGCGCGCCCTCGGCGGCTCGCCGGCATACCTCGTGCCGGATCGGTTCGTCCACGGCTACGGCCTCAGCCCGGCGCTCGTGCGTGACGCGGCTGCGGATCCTCCCGCGCTGCTCATCACGGTCGACAGCGGCATCAACTGCCATGCCGGCGTCTCTCTGGCACGGGAGCTCGGCATGGACGTGCTGGTCACCGACCATCACCTGCCCGGGGCATTGCTCCCGCCAGCCACGGCGATCGTCAACCCGGCGCTGCCCGGGCAGGCGTTTCCGAGCCGCTGCCTCGCGGGCGTGGGGGTGGCCTTCTACCTGGCGGCGGCGCTCGCGCGGCGACTGGGCGCGGATCGCGGCCTGGTGCCGGGGCTGCTGGATCTCGTCGCGCTCGGCACGGTTGCGGATCTCGTGCCGCTGGATCGCAACAACCGGATTCTCGTCACCCAGGGCTTGCAGCGCATTCGCGCAGGTGCCTGCCGGCCGGGCATCACCGCGCTGCTGCGGGCGGGCAAGCGCGAGCCGTGTGCGGCAGTGACGACGGACCTGGCATTTGCCGCGGGGCCGAGGCTGAATGCCGCGGGGCGCCTGGACGACATGTCGGTGGGCATCGAGTGTTTGCTGAGCGACGATGCCGCGCATGCCGGCGAGCTGGCCGTACTGCTGTCCGGCCTGAACGAGGAGCGCAAGGAAATCGAGGCGCGCATGCAGCAGGAAGCCCTGCAGGCCATCGCCGGCCTCGAGCCGGGGCAGGGGGCGCTTCCCCCGGTCCTGTGCGTTCATCGGCGCGGCTGGCACAGCGGCGTCGTGGGGCTGGTGGCGGCCCGCCTGAAAGAGCGCTATCACCGGCCGACAGTGGCGTTCGCGGCGGCAGAGAACGGGCTCTTGAAGGGTTCGGCACGCTCGATTCCCGGACTGCACATACGCGACGCGATTGCGGACGTGGATGCGCGCCATCCGGGACTGATCGAGCGATTCGGCGGGCACGCGATGGCGGCCGGTCTCACGCTGGCGCCGGCGGGCCTGGCCGTGTTCCGCGAGGCCCTGGCGGCAGAGGTCACGGCGCGCCTGGAACCCGGCGCGCTGGACGGCACGATCATTTCGGACGGCGAGCTGCCGGAAGATGCGCTGAATCTCGCGACGGCGGAGCTCCTGCGCGAGGCGGCGCCGTGGGGGCAGGGCTTCACCGAGCCGTTGTTCGACGGCTGCTTCGAACTGCTGGATGCGCGCGTCGTGGGCGCCGTTCATCTCAAGCTCCGCCTGCGGCCCGCGGGCGGGCGGCGTGTCGTCGACGCCATCGCCTTCCGCCAGGCCGAGCGTCTGGGTGCGACCCGCCCGGCGCGGCTCACGCTCGCCTACCGGCTCGGCGTCAACGATTACGCCGGCACGCGTTCTCTGCAGCTGGTCGTCGAGTATCTTGAGCCGGCCTGATAAACTGCGCGACTTCGTCGAAAACCCGCATGCGAGCCGCTCCAGCGATGGAAATTTCACCCCTGCGTCAGCAACTGGCCGATCTCACCTCGAGGGCGGACGCCCTGAGGAGGTATCTTTGACTACCCGGGCAAGCGGGAACGCCTCGAGGAAGTGCGGCGCGAGCTGGAGAATCCGGACGTCTGGAGCAAGCCCGAACAGGCCCAGGCGCTGGGGAGGGAACGCGCCCAGCTCGAGGACGTGGTAGATGTGCTCGACGAGATCTCCCGCGGACTGAAAGACGGTACCGACCTGCTGGATCTCGCCGCGGAAGAGGAGGACCAGGCGACCGTCGCGGGCATCGAGGCCGACGCGGACAAACTCGAGAAGAAGGTCGGCGTGCTCGAGTTCCGCCGCATGTTTTCGGGCCCGATGGATGCCAGCAACGCATTCCTCGACATCAATGCGGGGCAGGGTGGCACCGAGGCCCAGGACTGGGCGGAGATGTTGTTGCGCATGTACCTGCGCTGGATCGAGGCGCACGGATTCGAGGCGGAGATCATCGAGGCCTCGGCAGGCGAAGTCGCGGGAATCAAGAGCGCGACGGTACTCGTCACCGGGCCCTATGCCTATGGCTGGCTGCGCACCGAGACCGGTATTCATCGCCTCGTGCGCAAGTCGCCCTTCGATTCCGGCAACCGCAGGCACACGAGTTTCGCGGGCGTGTTCGTTGCGCCGGAGGTGGACGACGAGGTGGACATCGAAATCAACCCCGCCGATCTGCGGATCGATGTCTACCGTGCCAGCGGCGCCGGTGGACAGCACGTCAATCGCACCGAGTCCGCCGTACGCATCACCCACAACCCGACGGGCGTCGTCGTGCAATGCCAGAACGATCGCAGCCAGCACAAGAACAAGGCCACGGCGATGAAGCAATTGAAGGCCAAGCTCTACGAGCTGGAGATGCAGGAGCGCCGCGCCACGGCCCAGGCTGTCGAGGACACGAAATCTGACATCGCCTGGGGCCACCAGATCCGCAACTACGTGCTGGACCAGTCGCGGATCAAGGACCTGCGCACGGGCGTCGAGGTCGGCAACACGCAGGCCGTGCTCAACGGCGACCTGGACCAGTTCATAGAGGCCAGCCTGAAGCAGGGCCTGTAAGGGAAGCAGACATGATCGACCAGCCTGAGCATGCCCTGATCGCGGAACGCCGCCGCAAGCTCGCTGCCCAGCGCGAGGCGGGCCAGGCCTACCCGAACGAGTTCCGTCGCAACGCGAAGGCGGAGGACCTGCACGTGGCTTTCGGCGCGCTCGACGGCGAAACGCTCGCCGGCGAGAGTGTGCCGGTGGCGGTGGCGGGGCGCATGATGGCGAAGCGGGTCATGGGCAAGGCGAGTTTCGCCAGGCTCGAGGACATGAGCGGCGCGATCCAGCTGTTTTTCGAGCGCGATGCATTGCCCGACGGCCTGTATGCGACCTTCAAGAGCTGGGATCTCGGTGACCTCGTCGGCGTCGAGGGTACCTTGTTCAAGACGAAGACCGGTGAGTTGACCGTCAGGGTGGCCTCGGCCTGCCTGCTCGCGAAGTGCCTGCGGCCCCTGCCGGAGAAATTCCACGGCCTGGCCGATACTGAGACCCGCTATCGCCAGCGCTATCTCGACCTGGTCATGAACGCCGACAGCCGCGAGGTATTCCGGCTGCGTTCGCGCATGATCACCTTCATGCGCCGCTACCTCGACACGCGCGGTTTTCTCGAGGTGGAGACGCCCATGATGCAGCCGATCCCCGGCGGCGCCAACGCACGGCCTTTTGTCACGCACCACAATGCGCTCGGTGTGGACATGTACCTGCGCGTCGCGCCGGAGCTGTATCTCAAGCGACTCGTCGTCGGCGGCTACGAGCGCGTCTACGAGATCAATCGCAATTTCCGCAACGAGGGGCTGTCGACGCGGCACAATCCCGAGTTCACCATGCTCGAGCTGTACCAGGCCTATGTCGACCAGGTCGCCATGATGGACCTGACCGAGGACCTGCTGCGGGTGATGGCGGAGGCGCTTACGGGCAACCGGCAGCTCGCCTGGCAGGGGACGGAGATCGATCTTGGCCCGGCTTTTCGCAGGGTTGCGCTGGAGGAGCTGGTGTACGAGGCCAATCCCCGGCTCGATGCGTCCCGCGCCCGTGATGCCGGCTACCTGCGTGATTTCGCCGCCGGGCTGGAGCTGCATGTCGAGCCGGGATGGGGGGCCGGCAAGCTGCTCGCCGAGCTGTTCGAAAAGACGGCCGAGCCGCAGCTGGTGCAGCCGACTTTCGTGACGGGTTATCCGCTCGAGGTGTCGCCGCTGGCGCGCTGCCGCGATGCGGACCCGTTTCTCACCGACCGTTTCGAGCTGTTCGTCGCGGGGCGCGAGCTGGCCAACGGCTTCTCCGAGCTGAACGACCCCGAGGAGCAGGCACGCCGCTTCCAGGCGCAGGCGGAACAGAAATCCGCAGGCGACGAAGAGGCAATGTTCTATGACGCCGATTACGTGCGCGCGCTGGAGTACGGCATGCCGCCGGCGGGCGGGCTCGGGATCGGCATCGACCGGCTCGTGATGCTGTATGCCGACCAGCCATCGATCCGGGACGTGCTGTTGTTCCCGCAGATGCGGCCGGAGGACCCGGCCAGCGCGTAGCCGCCGGCGCAGCCGGTCAGTGCCTGCGCCTACGCGGCCGGGCAGGGTACGAGGCGTCGCCCGTCGGCCAGCGAGAACGGGCCGGGCGCATCCTCGGCCACGACGGCCATCAGCAGGCATTCCCCGCCGTCGGGTGCCGCGCGCACGACGATCCCGGCGGAGTCCGCCAGTGCATCGCCGGGGGCCGGCGGCGCTCCCGCGGCGCGAAACAGCCGCGCGCGGCGCTTGACCCGGCCGAGGTGGTGGGCGCGTGCCACGATCTCCTGACCCGGGTAACAGCCTTTGGTGAAGCTGATCGCGCCGATGCGGTCCAGGTTGAGCATTTGTGCCAGGAACTGCCCGCTGGTCTCCGGGTAGACCTCGGGAATGCCCGCCTCGAGTTCGGCGAGTTGCCACGCGGCCGCGGCGGCGGGATCGGCCGGGCCGGCACGGGCGCCGAGGTCAGCCGCGATCAGCCAACCGGCATTCCCCGGCATGCGCAGGATGCTGATGCCGTCGCCGCCGGCGGCACCGAGCGCTGCGGGCGGCAGCCCGGGCCCGGTGGCGGCCCACGGCGGCGCCTCGCAGCCGGCCGCCAGCGCGTGCACGGCCGGACCCGCCTCGAGCGCGACCCTGGCACGCAGCACGTACATGCGGAGCCGCTGCTCCACCGGGGCCACGAGCCGCGCGTGCATCACCAGCAGATAGCCGGCGTGCCACGGCAGGACGCGGACAACGGCCAGGACGCGACCCTTGGCATCGTGCCATGCGGAAAGCTGGCCGCACACGGCAGTGACTTCGCCGAGGTCCGAGGAGAGCTGGTTTTGCAGGAAGCTGCCGGCGTCCGGGCCAGTCACGGCGAGTGACCGCAGGGATTCCAACGGAAAGGGCCGGCAGTTCATTCGGGCGGGGCTCCGCGACGCATTCAGGACGAGGCCGATTCTAACCTGCTGCGATGCGGCGCTGGCCTGTTGTTGCGGTGCGTGGCACAATTCAGTGCCATGTCCGAGCAGGCCGAGAAAACCGACAGCACGCCTCGACCCGAGGCCCTGAGCGAGGCCGGCGAAGCCAGCGGATCCCGAGTGCCAAAAGAGACCGGCGGACGCCCGGGCCCGGATCCGGTTCGCTACGGTGACTGGGAAAAGAACGGCCGTTGCATAGATTTCTAAGTTTCAGGTGACACTTGCGTTCCGCGGGCTGCGCGGCGTCGCGGCGTCGTGGCCGCGACGAGCGCAAGCCAGTCCTGCCAAGGAGGATCACGCCCATGGCTGTCGGCAAGCGGCCGCTGTCGCCCCACCTGCAGATTTATCGTCCGCAGCTCACCTCGGTTTTGTCCATTTCGCACCGCATTACCGGCGTGGTGCTCGCGGCGGGATTCCTGCTGCTGGTCTACTGGCTCAATGCGCTGGCATCCGGCGATGCCGCCTATGCGGCCGCCCTGTCGCTGCTGGGGGCATGGCCGGTCAGACTGCTGCTGTTCGTCGGCACCTTTGCATTCTTCTATCACCTGGCGAACGGCATCCGCCACCTGTGGTGGGACTCGGGCCGCGGCTTCGAGATGTCGCAGGTGTACGCCTCGGGCTGGGCGGTCGTCGTCTCCGCCGCCGTCCTGACCTTGCTGGCATGGGGCGTGTTGTTGTCCGGGGGCGCAGGGTGAACCTGCGCAGTCCCCTCGGCCGGGCGCTCGGCCTCGGCGCGGCCGGCAACGCCACTCATCACTGGTGGCAGCAGCGCATCACCGCGGTCGCCCTCGCGCTGCTCGGCACATGGTTTGCAATCTGCCTGCTCGGGCTCGACCTGGGCGACCGGGCCGCGCTGGCCGGGTGGATCGCGCGGCCGCTGAACGCGGCGCTGCTGGTGGTGCTGGTGCTCACCGCGGCCTGGCATTCGCAACTCGGCTCGCGCGTCATCGTCGAGGATTACGTCCACGGCACGCTCAAGGTGCCGTTACTCGTGGCGCTGCAGTTCCTGCACGCCGTCGCGGCCGCGATCGGCGTCGTCGCGGTGCTGCAGATCGCAATCGGAGGCCGATGAGATGAGCGGCGCCTACAAGATCGTAGACCACAGCTACGACGTGGTGGTCGTCGGCGCCGGCGGGGCCGGTCTGCGTGCCACGTTCGGCCTCGCGGAGCAGGGCCTCCGGACGGCCTGCGTCACGAAGGTGTTCCCGACGCGCAGCCACACGGTGGCGGCACAGGGCGGAATCAGCGCCGCGCTCGGCAACATGGGCGAGGACGACTGGCGCTGGCACATGTACGACACGGTGAAGGGCTCGGACTGGCTCGGCGACCAGGACGCGATCGAGTACATGTGCAAGGAAGCGCCGGATGCCGTCATCGAGCTGGAGCATTACGGCGTGCCGTTCTCGCGCACCGAGGAAGGCACGATCTACCAGCGTCCCTTCGGCGGCATGACGACCCGCTTCGGCGAGGGCCCGCCGGCGCAGCGCACCTGCGCGGCGGCCGACCGCACGGGCCACGCGATGCTGCACACGCTCTACCAGCAGTCGCTGAAGCACCAGGCCGAATTTTTCATCGAGCACTTTGCCCTCGACCTGATCATGGACGAGGCGGGGGCATGTCGCGGCGTCATGACCTGGAACCTGGAGACGGGCGAGTTGCATCGCTTTCGCGCGCACATGGTCATCCTCGCGACCGGCGGCTACGGGCGGGCGTATTTTTCATGCACGTCTGCGCATACCTGCACGGGCGACGGCAACGCAATGGTGCTGCGCGCCGGGCTGCCGTTGCAGGACATGGAGTTCGTGCAATTCCACCCGACGGGGATTTATGGCGCGGGTTGCCTGATCACCGAGGGCGTGCGCGGCGAGGGCGGCTACCTGACCAATTCCGAGGGCGAGCGATTCATGGAGCGTTATGCCCCGAACGCCAGGGACCTTGCCTCGCGGGACGTCGTCAGTCGCTCCATGACTATCGAGATTCGCGAGGGCCGCGGCGTCGGCGAATACCGGGACCATATCCACCTCCATCTGGAGCACCTCGGGGCGGAGGTCATCAACGAGCGGCTCCCGGGTATCGCCGAGACGGCACGAATCTTTTCCGGCGTGGACGTCACGCGGCAACCGATCCCCGTACTGCCGACCGTCCATTACAACATGGGCGGAATCCCGGCCAATTATCGCGGCGAAGTCGTGACGCTGAAGGACGGCAACCCCGAGGCCACCGTGCCGGGGCTGATGGCGGTCGGCGAGGCCGCCTGCGTCTCCGTGCATGGCGCGAATCGCCTCGGCTCCAACTCGCTGCTCGACCTGGTCGTGTTCGGCCGCGCTGCCGCACGACGATGCGGCGAATTGCTCAGGCCGGGCGCGCGCCATGCGCCGCTGCCGCCGGAAGCGGGCGAAGCGGCGGTGGCCCGGCTCGACCGACTGCGCCACGCCAACGGCAGTCGTCCGACCGCGGAGATACGCAACAACATGCAACGCGCGATGCAGGATCACGCCGCGGTGTTCCGCACCGGCGAGGTCCTGCGAGAAGGGGTGGCCAAGGTCAAGAATGTTGCCGCGTCCTTCGCGGATGTGCGGGTGGCGGATCGCTCGATGATTTTCAACACGGACCTCGTCGAGACACTGGAGCTTGAGAATCTGCTCGGCCAGGCGCTGGTGACGATCGTCTCCGCGGAGAATCGCAAGGAAAGCCGTGGCGCGCATGCGCGCGAGGATTATCCCGGGCGCGACGACTCGGCATGGCTGAAGCACACGCTCGCCTGGCACGCGGCGCCCGCCGAGGTCGCCATCGACTATCGCCCGGTGCACCAGCAGACGCTGACTTCCGACGCCGAGCCGATCCCGCCGAAGGCGCGGACCTACTGATGGAGATGCGCTGCCATGGCTGAATTCAGGCTGCCGGCCAATTCCAGGATTCGCAAGGGCAGGCATTTCGCCGCCGCGGAAGGTGCGAAACAGGTCAGGCGCTTCGTCATTTACCGCTACGATCCCGACAGCGGCGAGAATCCCCGCATGGATACCTACGAAGTGGATCTCGAGCGCTGCGGCCCGATGGTTCTCGATGCGCTGATCAAGATCAAGAACGAGATCGATCCGACATTGACGTTTCGCCGTTCCTGTCGCGAGGGAATCTGCGGCAGCTGTGCGATGAACATCGACGGCGTCAATACGCTGGCCTGCACGATCGCCATCGATGCGGCGCGCGGCGACGTCAACATCTATCCGCTGCCGCACATGCCCGTGGTCAAGGACCTCGTGCCGGATCTCAGCAATTTCTACGCGCAATACGCCGCGATCAAGCCCTGGATCCAGACGCGCACCCCCGCCCCGCCGGACCGCGAGCGGCTGCAGTCGAAGCCCGACCAGGAAAAGATCAACGAGCCGTCGGCCTGCATCCTGTGCGCCTGTTGCTCGACGGCATGCCCCAGCTACTGGTGGAACGGCGACCGCTACCTCGGGCCCGCCGCACTGCTGGCAGCCTACCGCTGGATCGTCGACAGCAGGGACGAAGCCACCGGCGAACGGCTCGATGCGCTGAATGATCCCTTCAAGCTGTATCGCTGCCACACGATCATGAACTGCACCCGCACCTGCCCGAAGGGACTGAACCCCGCGAAGGCGATCGCCGAGATCAAGCTCAAGCTCGCCGAGCGGCAGCATTAGGACGGAAGAGGGCTCGCGTCTCTGCGCGAAAATTCTTCCATTTGCTGGCAAAGTACCGCGGAAATCCACGATGAAAATGAGCGCGCAACGAGGCACGATGGACGTCGCTGAGCTGGGCAGGTTGCGCTGGCGCTGTCGTCGCGGCATGCGGGAGCTCGATATGGTGCTGACGCGCTACCTCGAGCGCGACTGGCCGGCCGCGGGTGCTGTGGACCGCGCGGCGTTCCAGGCGCTGCTCGAGCGGCAGGACCCGGAGATCAACACGCTGCTGCTCGGTGGGGCAGAGCCGCAAGACGAGGCGTTGGCGCGTGTCCTGGAGTGTTTACGACGGTCCGCTTGAATTCCAAACCGGTCCCTCGCGCTCACTCGGGGCGTACGCGGCGCTCGGGCACCTGTGCGCCGCAGGCGCGATATTCGCCGCCGGGCTCCCTTTGATCCTGCTGATCGTGGTCCTCATGTCGCTCGCCCAGGCGATCGCAAGGGCGCGCCGGCCGCTCGGCGCGCGCGTCTGCTGCATCGCGTGGAGCGCAGCATGCGGCTGGGAGCGCGTCTTTGTAAGCGGTAACCGAGAGGCCATGGAACTACGGGGCAGTTCCGTGGTCACAAACGGCGCAATGTTTCTTCATTGGGACACTGGCCGGGGACGCTGGCGGGTCGTCTTGCCCAGGGACGCGCTGGGCGCGGACGACTGGCGGCGACTGAGAGTGATTGTCGGTTTGCACGAAGGACGCGATAGAATGCCCGCGGCCGAGGGTATCGCCACTCCGGCCGGGAGAACTCCAGGCACGGCCCCCGGTCTATGTGAGTGGCGAATGGATTCGCCGGGATTCCGAGGTACGCGCCCGGATGGGCACGAAAAGCAGCGACCAGTTGCTGGTCGAGAGGGTCCAGCAAGGTGACAGGGTGGCGTTCGACATTCTGGTCGGCAAGTACCAGCACAAGATCGTCAAGCTGGTCGGCCGCTACGTGCGCGATCCGGACGATGCGCTCGACGTCGCCCAGGACGCCTTTATCAAGGCCTACAAGGCGCTCGCCTCGTTTCGTGGTGACAGCGCCTTCTATACCTGGCTCTACCGGATTGCGATCAACACGGCCAAGAATCAGCTGGTGGCCAACAAGCGGCGAGCCGAGGATTTTTCACTCGACCTGCAGGATCCCGACCAGTACGAAATGCACGGACGATTGCGAGAAAGCGACACCCCCGAGGGACTCGTGTTGTCGGAGGAAATTCGCGAGACCGTGAACCAGGCTATCGAGGCGCTGCCGGAGGACCTGAGGACCGCGATCGTGCTCAGGGAGATCGAAGGCATGAGTTACGAGGAGATCGCAGGAGCGATGGAGTGTCCGGTCGGCACCGTGCGCTCGAGGATTTTTCGGGCCCGAGAGGCAATTGACAAGCGACTTAAACCCCTGCTCGACCAGGGGGCGTGAGGACGGCAATGACCATGAATGCGAATGAGCAGCTTTCCGCAATGCTGGACGGAGAACTTCCCGACGCCGAAGTCGACCTGGCGGTCCGCCGGGTGGCGCGGGATGAGGCCGTCAGGGCCACTGCGCTGCGCTACAGCCTGATTGGTGATGCGCTGCGCGACGAGCTGCCCGCCGGGCGCCCGGCCGACCTGGTCGAACGCGTCAGCGCGGCATTGCGGGGGGCGCAGACCCTGGCACGCCGCACGCCCGCCGGCGTTGGCCGTTACACCAGGTTCGGCGTCGGCTTTGCGGTAGCGGCCTCCGTGGCGATGGTGGCGCTGGTCGCCTTGCCGGGCCGCCAGCAGGACGCGACGCCGCCGGTCTTGACCAGCACGGAGGTCGCGGCGCCCGCGCCCGAGCAGCGCATGATGATTCAGCCGACCTATACGCGCGCCGCGGGCGGCGGGCCGGACCGGCTGACGCGCTATTACGTCAATCACTCGGAGTATGCCCCGGCGATGGGCGGCCGCGGGGCGCTGACGCGGATCATCGTCATCCAGCCCGAGCCGGCCCCGGCCGCCGTGGAGGAGGAGCGGGCCGACGCGACGCCCCGGGATGCTGAGGAGAACGGGAACGCGCAATGAGCCCCGCCCGTACCCGGTCAACCCTGCGGCTCGCGTGGCTGTTCTGCGTATTGCCGACGCTCGCGCTCGCCGATGACGCGCGCGAATGGCTGTCCCGCATGGAGCGGGCCGTGGAAACCCTGAGCTACGAGGGCACCTTCGTACACATGGCCGGGAACAGTATCGAGACCATGCACGTCATCCACCGCTCCGTGGACGGCGAGGTCGCTGAGCGCCTGTTCTCGCGCGACCAGCCCGGGCGCGAAGTCCTGCGGCACAACGACAAGGTCACCTGTATCTTTGCGGACCAGCGCACCGTCCTCGTCGAGCGGCGCACGGAGCGCCACGGCGCGCCGCTGCTGGGCTCGTTGCCCACCGATACGAGCGGGGTCGAATCCTGGTACGAATTCCGCAATGCGGGTGACGGCCGCAAGATCGGGCGTGCGGCGAAGATCATCGAAATCAGGCCCCGGGACGACTACCGTTACGGCCATCGCGTGTGGCTGGACCTGATGACGGCCATGCCGCTCAAGATTCAGCTGCTGGACGACGAGGGCACCGCCGTCGAGCAGATCCAGTTCGTCAACATGGTGGTGCCGGCGGAAATATCCGACGCGCGACTCCAGGCCGGTGTCGAGGTCGATGGCTTTTCCTGGTACGAGCACGAGCGGTCGGCGGCGGACGATGGCGCGGCCGAACCCCCGACGGTCGGCTGGAAGGTGGAAGATCCGCCGCCGGGGTTCCGCCTCACCGAGTCCCGCGTGCGCACGTTACCGGGCGCCGATCACGCCGTCGAGCACATGGTCTATTCGGACGGCCTGGCCTCCGTGTCGGTATTCGTGGAGCCCGCGGAAGCCACCGACAGGGCGTTGTCGGGCTTGTCGCGCATGGGGGCCGCGCACGCCTTCACGCTCATTCTCCACGACCGGCAGATCACCGCGGTCGGCGAAGTTCCCGCCGTGACCGTCGAGCGCATCGCCCGTTCCGTGCGGGCCGTCGAGGCGCCCGCACTTTGATCACGGAGACCGGCCGGGTCATCGGCGTCGAGGGCGAATGGGCCTGGGTCGCCTGCCGGCGGCAGGTCGAATGCCAGCGCTGTGCCGAGGGGCGCGGCTGTGGCGGCGGCGTCCTGGGACGCCTGCTGGGCGACCGCCTTCACGAGATCCGCGCCGCCACCGGGGCTGTCGACGTCGCCCCCGGGGACCAGGTCGTCATCGGGCTCGGCGAGGACGCGGTGATGCGCGCCGCGGCGGCGGTTTACCTGGTGCCGCTGCTGCTCGCGCTGGCAGGAGGCGCCGGCGCCGCGGCGCTGAGCGGGGGCGGCGACCTGCCCGCGATCCTGGGTGCCGCCGCCGGATTGATCCTGGGACTGCGCTGGGCCCGGGCCTACGGCCGGCGCAACGCCGCGAGTGCCGCCCTGCAGCCGGTCATCCTGCGGCGGACCGGCGGCGCCGGTTGCGCCGGGGGAAACGCATGAGCCGGCAGGCCGCGGACACGCCGGAACTCATCATCTACACGCGGCGCGATTGCTCGTTGTGCGGGCAGATGGAAAGCGGCGTGCGGCGCATCGCGGGGCCGGAGGCGCGACTCGCGATCGTTGCCGTCGACGACGACCCTGAGCTGGCGCGGCGCTTCGGCCCCGATATTCCCGTCCTGTGCGTCGACGGCGAAGTCATCTGCAGGCATTTCCTCGATGCCGAACGCCTGGCGGCCGCGCTGGGCCACGGGCGCTAGTACCGCCGCCAATGCCGCCTTCCGCGGGACGCTAGCCGCCCGGCCCCGCTATAATGCCGCGCCGGCTCGGAGCCGGCGTGCTGCGTGCCCTCAATGGATCAAATCCGCAACTTCTCCATCATCGCCCACATCGATCACGGCAAGTCCACGCTCGCCGACCGGTTCATCCAGATTTGCGGTGGCCTGGCGGAGCGCGAGATGTCGGCGCAGGTGCTCGACTCCATGGACCTCGAGCGCGAGCGTGGCATCACGATCAAGGCGCAGGCGGTGTCGCTGCGGTACCGCGCCCGGGACGGCCGGGACTACGAGCTGAACCTGATCGACACCCCCGGCCACGTGGACTTTTCCTACGAGGTGTCACGCTCGCTGGCGGCCTGCGAGGGCGCGATTCTGATCGTCGACGCGGCACAGGGAGTCGAGGCGCAGAGCGTCGCGAACTGCTACACGGCGGTCGAGGCAGGGCTCGAAGTGATTCCGGTCATCAACAAGATCGACCTGCCGTCGGCGGAACCGGCACGCGTCAAGAACGAGATCGAGGAAATCATCGGCATCGAGGCGCAGAGCGCCGTGCTGACCAGCGCCAAGACGGGCCAGGGCGTCGAGGACGTGCTCGACGCGATCATCGCGCGCATCCCGCCGCCGCAGGGAGACCCCCAGGCGCCCCTGCAGGCACTGATCATCGATTCCTGGTTCGACAACTATGTCGGCGTGGTGTCGCTCGTCAGGGTCGTCAACGGCGTGCTGGAGAAGGGCGCGAAGATCCGCGTAATGTCCACCGGGCGCAGTCACAACGCGGACAAGGTGGGTAGTTTCACGCCGAAGATGACGGAGCGCGAGCGCCTGGGGACCGGCCAGGTCGGATTCCTGATTGCCGGCATCAAGGAGATCGACGGTGCGCCGGTCGGCGATACGCTGACCCTCGAATCACGCCCGTGCGCCGCTCCGCTGCCCGGCTTCAAGCAGGTGCAGCCGCGTGTCTTTGCGGGAATGTTCCCAATCAATTCAGAAGACTACGAGGACTTTCGCGAGGCCTTGCACAAGTTGAGGCTCAACGACGCCGCCCTGCATTTCGAGCCGGAGACCTCGACTGCGCTCGGTTTCGGCTTTCGCTGCGGATTCCTCGGCATGCTGCACCTCGAGATCGTCCAGGAGCGGCTCGAGCGCGAGTACGAGCTGAACCTGATCACTACGGCGCCGACGGTGGTCTACCAGGTCCTGCAGAGCGACGGGCAGGTCGTCCTCGTCGATAATCCCTCGCGCCTCCCGCCGACGAACCTGATCGCCGAGATTCGCGAGCCGATCATCACCGCCGGCATCCTCGTGCCGCACGCGCACGTGGGCGCGGTGATCAAGTTGTGTATCGAGAAACGCGGCGTCCAGAAGCGGCTGCACTATACCGGCAGCCAGGTGCAGGTCGAGTACGAACTGCCGCTGTCGGAGGTGGTGCTGGATTTCTTCGATCGCCTGAAGTCCTGCAGCCGCGGTTACGCCTCCTTCGATTACCGCTTCGAGCGCTACCAGGCCGCGCCGCTGACGCGGCTGGATATCCTGGTGAACGGCGAGCGCGTGGATGCCTTGTCGGTCATCGCGCACCGCGAAAGCGCCTACCGTCGCGGACGCGAAGTGGTCGAGAAAATGCGCGAGCTGATCCCGCGGCAGATGTTCGAGGTTGCCATCCAGGCAGCCATCGGCGGCCAGGTCATCGCCCGCACCAGCGTCAAGGCGTTGCGCAAGAATGTCACCGCAAAGTGCTACGGCGGCGATATTACGCGCAAGCGCAAGCTGCTGGAGAAGCAAAAAGAGGGCAAGAAGCGAATGAAGCAGGTCGGTAACGTGGAAATTCCGCAGGAAGCCTTCCTGTTGGTCTTGCAGGCCGAACGCAAATAGCGAATACTCTGCGCGGCATCGGGGATAAGTAGTGGATTTTTCTCTAGTTCTTGTAGTATTGACCGTCGCGATGGGGTTCATCTGGGCGCTCGACGCACTGGTGTTGAAGCCGCGTCGGACGGCGCCTGCGGACGGCCCGGCCGGCACGGCCGATGTCCCGAAAGAGCCCATGCTGGTCGAATTCAGCCGCTCGTTCTTCCCGATCGTGCTGGTGGTGCTGCTGGTCCGGTCCTTCGCCTACGAGCCTTTCCGTATCCCGTCGAGCTCGATGATGCCGACGCTGCGGGTCGGCGATTTCATCTTCGTCAGCAAGTTCAGTTACGGCCTCCGCCTGCCCGTCCTCAACACGAAGGTGCTCGACCTGGGTGCGCCCCGGCGAGGCGATGTTGCGGTATTCCGCCTGCCTTCCGACCCCGCCACGAACTACATCAAGCGCGTCATCGGGCTCCCCGGGGACACGGTTTCGGTGCGTGACAAGCAGGTGTGGATCAACGGCGAGCCGGCCCCGCTGGAGTTCCAGGAGAGGGCCGTCGAAGTCGAGTGCGGCGGTTTCTGGTTCACGGCGCAAGTCGCCGAAGAGACGATCGGCGCGGGCAGCCACACGATCTATGTCGGCGACCAGCGGGATCGCAACAGCCCGTTCCTCGACCGGCCGGTGCCGCAAGGGCAGTATCTCGTGATGGGCGATAATCGTGATTGCAGCCGGGACGGCAGGGTGATCGGCTATATCCCGGAGGCCAACCTGGTCGGGCGGGCGGTGCGGATCTGGATGAATTGGGATGCAGAGGCCGGCCGGCCATTATGGCACCGGATCGGAGACCGCATAGAATGACGAAGTGGGGGCTTCCGGGCACCATGAAACGGAGTTGGTCAAGGGGACAGCATATGCGCAGACAGCAGGGGATGACCCTTATCGGCATGGTGATTGTGGCGATGATCGCCGGTATCTTCGTCCTTGCGGCGATCCGGTTGATACCGATCTACCTCGAGTACATGAAAATCGATGCGGCGTTGGACGCGATGAAGATAGATCTCGACGGCAGCAACGCGGGCCCGGGGCAGATTCGTACTTCGCTCGAGCGCCGCTTCGACATAGACGACGTCAAGAGCATCCGCTCCCGGGACGTGGTCGTCGAGCGGACAGCGAACGGCTACGTGGTGCGGGCGGATTACGAAGGTCGCACGCCGTTCATCGCCAACGTCTATTTCCTGGTCGATTTCGACAAGTCGGTCGAGGTATTGCGTTGACCGACGATTCCGGGTGGCTGGAGCGCGAACTCGGCTACCGGTTCTCAGATGACGTCTTGCTGACGCGCGCGCTGACACATCGCAGCGCCAGTGGCCCGCACAACGAGCGGCTGGAATTCCTGGGTGACGCCGCCCTCAGCCTGGTGGTAGCCGAGGCATTGTACGAGCGCCTTCCGCACGCGCCTGAGGGGCACCTGAGCCGCTTGCGGGCCAGCCTGGTACGGCGTTCCTCGCTCGCGGGAACAGCCCGCGAACTGGGGTTTCCGACCCGGTTGAGCCTCGGCCCTGGCGAACTCAAGAGCGGCGGCTTTCGGCGCGAATCGATTCTCGCCGACGCGCTCGAGGCGGTGCTCGGCGCGATCTACCTGGATGGCGGACTCGAGGCATTACGCCCGGTCGTGCTGCGTCTCTACGGGGCGCGGCTTGAGTCGCTCCCCGACCACGAATCGCTCAAGGATCCAAAGACCCTGCTGCAGGAGCGCCTCCAGGCCCGGGGACTGCCGGTGCCTTCGTATCGCGTCGCCGCCGTCGAGGGAGAGGACCACCGCCAGCAGTTCAAGGTCGCCTGCCTGGTCGAGGGCATCGCGGCCGAAGCGACCGGTTCCGGCGGCAGCCGGCGGGCCGCGGAACAGGCGGCCGCGGCGCAGATGCTGTCGCGACTCGATGTCTGAGCCTGCGTTTCGGTGCGGCTTCGTAGCGGTCGTCGGTCGTCCGAATGTCGGCAAGTCGACGCTGGTCAATGCACTTGTCGGCCGCAAGGTGAGTATCGTCACCAGCCGGCCGCAAACGACCCGCCAGCGCGTCATCGGCGTCGCTACGGGGGAGCGCGCACAGCTGCTGTTCGTCGATACCCCGGGGATGCATCGCCGCGAGCGCCACGCGCTGAATCGGCTGATGAACAGGAGCGCCCAGGCCTCGCTGGTCGACGCCGACGTAATCCTCGTCATGGTGGAGGCCGGCCGCTGGACCGAGGAGGATGACGACGTGCTGGCGCGGGCCCGGCTCGCCGGCCGGCCGGTAATGCTGGTGCTGAACAAGATCGACCGGATTCAGCCGCGCGAGGGCGTGTTGCCGCTGCTGCAGGAGGCTGCCGCCCGCGGCGACTTCGCGGCCGTCGTGCCGATCTCCGCCGAGCGTGGCGAGAATCTCGAGCGACTGAGAACCTTGCTCGAGGACGCCGTGCCCGAGGGTCCGGCGCTCTATCCGCCGGAGCAGTGGAGCAATCGCGACGAGCGCTTTCATATCGCCGAGATCGTGCGCGAAAAGCTGATGCGCAGGTTGCGGGAGGAGTTGCCCTACGGCCTCGCCGTGGAGATCGAGCGACTCGCGGAAAGCGAGCAGGGACGGCTCGAGGTCGACGCCGTCGTGTGGGTCGAACGGGATGCGCACAAGGCGATCGTCATCGGCAAGGGCGGCGAGATGCTGAAGGCGGCGGGCCAGGCGGCGCGTCTCGAGCTCAAGGCGCGTTTCGATCGCCCGGTGCACCTGGAGATCTGGGTCAAGGTGCGGGAGCACTGGACGGACCGCGATGCCGACCTGAGGCGCCTCGGTTACGACGGCGATTGACGGTCTTGCTGCGCGTCGAGCTGGAGCCCGCCTTCATCCTTCACCACCGGCCGTTCCGGGACACCAGCGTGCTGCTCGAGGTGTTCAGCCGGGATCACGGTCGTGTCGGCCTCGTGGCGCGCGGCGCGCGCGGGCCCCGCAGCCGGCTCAAGGGCGTGCTGCAGCCGTTCCGGGCGCTGTTGCTGTCGTGGCAGTTGCGCGGCGAACTCGGTACGCTGACCGGCGCGGAGCCGGCGGGTACGGCGGTCGCACCGCCGACGGGTGGCGATGCGCTGCTCGCGCTGTATTACCTCAACGAGCTGTTGTTGCGCCTTACGGCGCGCCTCGATCCGCATCGCGAGCTGTACGGAGTTTACGCCGGCACCGTCGCGTCCCTGACGGCGGGTGGGGCGGTGGCCCCGGTACTGCGCCGCTTCGAGAAACGCCTGCTCGATCTGCTCGGCTACGGGCCGGACCTGGCCCGGGATACTGCCGGGCAGCCGATCGAGCCGGCCGCGAGCTATCGCTATGATCCCGCCCTCGGTCTCGCGCTCTGTCGACCGGAGACCGCGGGCGCGTTGCTGGGCGCGTCGCTGCTGGCACTGGCCGCCGACGACCTGGTGGAGGCCCGCGCGCTGACCGATGCGCGTCGTCTGCTGCGTGCCGCGCTCGAAGTGCACCTCGACGGGCGGCCGCTGAAGACGCGCGAACTGCTCGGCAGGCTCCGCCGCAGCTGATGGGGACACTCCTGAAACCCCGGTTTCAGGAGTGTCCCCATCCCGTGTCTCCATCCCGATCTGGCAGAATACGCTCGAGCATGGCCGCGAGCGCAGGAATAGACGATGAAAGACACCATCGCCCTCGGCGTCAATATCGACCACGTCGCCACCATCCGGCAGGCGCGACGCACGCGCTACCCGGACCCGGTATACGCGGCGCTGATGGCCGAGCAGGCGGGTGCGGACAGCATCACCTTGCATCTCCGGGAGGACCGGCGGCACATCCAGGATCGCGACCTGCGGGCCATGAAGGACGTGCTGCAGACACGCATGAACCTGGAAATGGCCGTGACCGACGAAATGCTTGCCATCGCCGCGGACGTGATGCCGCGGGACGTCTGCCTGGTACCCGAGCGCCGCGAGGAACTGACGACCGAGGGGGGGCTCGACGTCGCAGCCCAGCTCGGCAGGGTGCAGGACGCCGTTGCAAGGCTGAGCGATGCAGGGATCCGCGTGTCATTGTTCGTGGATCCGGACGCACGGCAGCTGGAAGCGAGCGTAGCCGTCGGCGCGCCGATCGTGGAGCTCCATACAGGGCGTTACGCCGACGCCGCGGACGATCGCACGCGGCGCCAGGAGCTCGAGCGCGTGCACGCGGCGGCGACGGCCGGCATCGCGCTCGGGCTGGCGGTCAACGCCGGTCATGGCCTCAACTATCACAATGTCCAGCCGGTCGCGCGCATCGGGGCGATCGCCGAATTGAACATCGGCCACGCGATCGTGGCGCGTGCCATCTTCGACGGTCTGTCGACCGCGGTCATCGAGATGAAGCGCCTGATGACCGAGGCGCGGCTGCAGTGATCTTCGGTATCGGCACGGATGTCGTGCGGCTCGACCGGGTGGAGGCGACTCTCGTGCGTTTCGGCGAGCATTTCGTGCGCCGCCTGCTGTTGCCCGAGGAGGAGGCGCAATATCGCCGCCAGCGCCGCAAGGCGCGTTTCCTCGCCATGCGATTTGCGGGCAAGGAGGCGGTCGTCAAGGCCATGGGCACGGGGTTCAGGCACGGCATGTGGATCCGCGACGTCGGCATCGTCGCCGACCCGCGCGGCAAGCCGGAAATCATCTACTCGGCGCGCGGCCGCGCGCTGTGCGCACAGATGGGTATTGGCGAGGGTCACGTCAGCCTGACGGACGAGGCCGGGCTGGTCGTCGCGTTTGCAGTCCTGCTGAGGGTGCCGGCATGAGCACCCTGGTCTTCGACATCGAGACAGTGCCGGACGTCGAGTTCGGGCGGCGCTATCTCGCGCTGGACGGCCTCGGCGACGAAGATGTCGCGCAGGCCATGTTTGCGCTCCGGCGGGAGCGGACCGGAAACGATTTCCTGCCGCTGCACCAGCAACGCGTCGTGGCGATTTCCTGCGCGCTGCGTTCGCGCGACGGCTTCCGGTTGTGGTCGCTGGGCGACCCGGAGGCCGGGGAAGCTGAGCTGGTGGCGCGCTTCTTCGACGGCATCGAGCGTTTCAGCCCGGAGCTCGTGTCATGGAACGGCTCGGGCTTCGATCTCCCCGTGCTGCACTATCGGGCCCTGCGTCACGGCATCGCGGCGCCACGCTACTGGGAAGTCGGCGACGAGGTCCGCGAATTTCGCTACAACAACTACCTCGGCCGCTTTCATTGGCGGCATATCGACCTGATGGATGTGCTGGCCGGCTTTCAGCTCAGGGGTGCGGCCCGGCTCGACGAAGTCGCCGTGCTGCTGGGCCTCCCCGGCAAAATCGGCCTGAGCGGCGCCCTGGTATGGGATGCGTGGTGCAACGGCCGGATCGGCGCGATCCGCGACTATTGCGAGACCGACGTGCTGAACACGTGGCTCGTGTTCCTGCAGTTCGAGCAATTCCGCGGGCGGCGCTCGGCGGCGGAGGTCGAGGCGGAGCAGCAGCTGGTCGCCGAGACGCTGCGTACGGACGGGCGTGCGCACCTGGCGGAGTTCCTCGCGGCCTGGGGCCGCGCATGAGCCGCCGGGCCGACCCGGCGCCGTTCGCGGCCCGGGTCGTGGATCTCGCACACGATGGTCGCGGCGTCGCGAAGCTCGACGGCAAGACGGTGTTCATCGCCGACGCGTTGCCGGGGGAGCGCGTTCTGGCCAGCCGGGTGAGCCGGCGTCGCAGCCACGACGACGCGGTGCTGCTGGAAGTCCTCGAGCCCGCCGCCGAGCGCGTCACGCCGCGCTGTCCGCATTTCGGCACCTGCGGTGGGTGCAATCTGCAACACCTTGCGCCGGACGCGCAGCTGGCGGCCAAGGAGGGCACGCTGCACGACAATCTGCAGCGAATCGGCCGCGTCACGGCGGAGGCACGCTGGGACCCGATCGTGGGCCCGGTGTGGGGCTACCGGCGGCGCGCGCGCCTCGGCGCGCGCAAGGTCGACAAGAAAGGGCGGGTGCTGGTCGGATTCCGCGAGCGACGCGCGCCGCTGGTGGCGGACATGGACAGCTGCGAGGTGCTCGCAGGCGGCGTCGGCGCGCTGATTCCCGCGCTGTCGCGGCTGATCGGCGAGCTCGGCATCGCGCGCCGCGTGCCGCAGGTCGAGGTGGCGGTAGGCGACGACCGCAGCGCCCTTGTGTTCCGCGTGCTTGAGCCGCCCTCGGCGGACGACCTGCTGACGCTCGACGCCTTCGGCAGCGATCACGGTATGGACATCTGGCTGCAGCCCGGTGGCCTCGATACGCTCCGGCCTTTGCGCGAGGGCACGCCCCGGCCGAGTTATCGCCTCGTCGAATTCGACCTCGAGTTCGTTTTCCTGCCGAGCGATTTCGTGCAGGTGAACGCGGTCATCAACGCGCAGGCGGTGGCCAGGGCGGTGGAGCTGCTGGCGCCCGCACCAGGCGACCGCATCGTGGACCTGTTCTGCGGGCTGGGCAATTTCAGCCTCGCGTTGGCACGCCGCGGCGCGCGCGTGCGCGGCGTGGAAGGCGACGATGCGCTGGTGGAGCGCGCGCGGGAGAACGCCGCGCGCAACGGCCTCGGGGTCTCGTTTCACGTGGCCAACCTGTTCGAGGACTGTCGCGAACTGTCCTGGGCGGGCGAGCCCTGCGAGGCCCTGCTGCTCGACCCGCCGCGGGCAGGCGCGGAGGCCTCGATCCGCCTCGTGCCGGCGTTGCGCCCCGCACGCATCGTATACGTGTCCTGTCATCCCGGGACGCTCGCGCGCGATGCGGGTATCCTCGTGAACGATTTCGGATATCGCCTGAGAGGCGCGGGGGTCATGGACATGTTTCCGCACACCGCTCACGTCGAGTCGATCGCCCTGTTCACGCGCGGCGACGCCTGAGGTGACCGCGTGGAATCGCGCGTGCGCATCGCAATAGATCTCGCCGGACAGCGCCTCACGCTGTTTCGTCCCGACCTGCCGCCGCGACACTGGAGTGTCTCGACAGCACGACGCGGCGCGGGCGAGTTGCGCGGCAGCGAGCAGACGCCGCGCGGGCGCCACGTGATCCGCGCGCGCATCGGCGCGGGCCTGCCTGTCGGCGCGGTGCTGGTCGGGCGGCGACCCACCGGCGAGACCTGGTCGCCGGAGTTGTCCCGGGCGGACCCCGGCCGGGACTGGATCCTGACGCGAATTCTCTGGCTCAGCGGGCTCGAACCCGGTCGGAACCGTCTTGGCGCAGTTGACACGATGCGGCGCTACATCTACATCCACGGCACACCGGATGTCGAATCGCTCGGCGCGCCGTCCTCGCACGGGTGTGTCAGGATGCGCAACGAGGACGTGATCGAACTGTTCGACCTCGCGCCGGTCGGGACCGAGGTGCTGATCATGGAAGGCGCTCAGCCATGACGCTCGGACCGGTCATGCTGGACATCGAAGGGACAACCCTGGCGCCGGAGGACCGGGAACTGCTGCGGCATCCGAACGTCGGCGGCGTCATCCTGTTCACGCGCAACTTCGAATCGCCGCAGCAACTATGCCGCCTCACTAGCGAGATTCACGCCCTCCGGCGGCCGGAACTCGTCATCGCGGTGGACCAGGAGGGCGGCCGGGTGCAGCGTTTCCGCGCCGGTTTCACGCCGCTGCCCGCCGCGCACCTGATCGGCCGCCATTACGATCTCGAGCGCGACCGCGCAATGCAGCTGGCGGAGACCTGCGGCTGGCTGATGGCAGCGGAACTGCGCGCGCTCGGCGTCGACCTGAGTTTTGCGCCGGTGCTGGACCTCGACCACGGGCTCAGCGAGGTGATCGGCGACCGCGCGTTTCACCGGGATCCGGAGATCGTGGCGCGCCTCGCCGGCCGCTATGCTGCGGGCATGCGCCACGCGGGCATGGCCGCGGTCGGCAAACACTTCCCGGGGCACGGCGGAGTGATCGCCGATTCCCACCACGCGCTGCCCGAGGACCGGCGCCCTTATGCCGACCTCCTCGACGACATGCGGCCCTACGACGCGCTCGTGGCAGAGGGCCTCGCCGGCGTCATGGCGGCACATGTCGTCTACTCGAGGCTCGACCGGATGCCGGCGGGATTCTCGCGCTGGTGGCTCGGCACGGAGTTACGGATCCGGCTGCGTTTCCAGGGGGCGATCTTCTCCGACGACCTGTCGATGGCGGGCGCAGCGTTCGCGGGGTCCCCGCAGGATCGCGCCCTGCTGGCGCTGGACGCAGGTTGCGACGTCGTGCTGGTGTGCAACGATCGGCCGGCGGCGATCGCCGTCGTCGAGGCGCTGGGCGACTGGTGCGAGCCGGCGAAGCAGTTGCGCCTCGCGCGGCTGCGCGGGCGCGGCGCTCCCGGTGAAATGCTGCGCGAGTCGCCCGAGTGGCGGCAAGCCGTGGCGCGGGTCCAGGAATTCGAAACCGAGCGCCCGCGGCTGGTGCTGGAGGGCGACTGATGAAACAGGACTTCGATGCCGTCCTGGGGCGGGCCGCGAAGCTGGCAGACAAGGCGGCCGTGGAACAGGCGCTGGACCGGATGGCGCAAGAGATCGGGCGCGAGCTCGCCGATCGCGATCCGCTCGTGCTGGCGGTCATGCTCGGCGGCCTGGTGCCGACCGCGTGGCTGCTGCAGCGCCTGGCGTTTCCGCTGCAGCTCGATTACGTCCATGCGACCCGCTATCGCGGCGGCACCCGCGGCGGCCCGGCCATCGACTGGATTGCACGGCCGCGAGCGCCGCTCGCCGGGCGCGTCGTGCTGGTAGTCGACGACATCCTCGACGAAGGGCACACGCTCGCCGCGATCCTCGCGGACTGCCGGGCACGCGGCGCGCTGGAGGTGCGCAGCGCGGTGCTGGTCGAGAAAATGCACCAGCGACGCGTCGCCGGACTGCAGGCCGATTACACCGGTCTGCGCGTAGAAGACCGTTATCTCTTCGGCTGCGGCATGGATTATCACGAGCACCACAGGCAACATGCGGCCATCTACGCGCTGGCCGGAGAGGACGATCGCGGGTGAGCATGCTGGGGATCATCGGCGGAACGGGTCTCGACAGTCTCGACGGCATGGATGTCGAGTTGCGCCAGGCCGTCAGCACGCCGTGGGGCGATCCGTCGGCGCCGTTGTTATGCGGCAGGCTCGCGGGACACGAGGTGACGTTCCTTGCGCGCCACGGCGGCGAGCTTGCAATCGCACCCCACGAGGTCAACTACCGGGCCAATATCTGGGCGCTGCGCGAGGCAGGCGTGGACCGGGTGATCGCCGTCAATGCGGTCGGCGGTATCAACGACGAGTTTGCACCCGGTATGCTGGCCGTGCCTGACCAGCTCATCGACTACAGCTGGGGGCGTGCACACAGTTTCTGCGGGGCAGGTGGGCAGCCGTTGCGACACGTGGATTTCACGACGCCGTACAGCCGGTCGATGCGGGCGGAGTTGCTGGCCGCGGCCGCGCGCGCCGGTCTCGCCGTGCGCGACGGCGGCGTTTACGCGGTCACCCAGGGGCCGCGCCTCGAGACGGCCGCGGAGGTCGACCGGCTCGCGCGCGACGGTTGCCACGTCGTCGGCATGACCGGGATGCCCGAGGCCGGGCTCGCCCGGGAACTCGGGCTCGAGTACGCGTGCTGCGCCGTGATCGTCAATCGCGCGGCCGGGCGCGGCAGCGATATCCACGGCGAGCTGGCGCGCTGGGTCGAGCAGGGCATGGTCGCGGCGCGGCGCCTCCTGCATGCCGTCATCGCCGCTCCGGGCAGCGCATGAGCAGCGCGACGAAGTGGGACAGCCTGCCGGAAGGACTCCTGCTTGACGCACTGGAGACAGCCGGCGAGGGTATCGTCGTCGCAGCGGGCCAGGATCCGGAAACTCCGGTCGCGTGGGTGAATCGGGCGTTCGAGGAGATGACTGGCTTCCGGGCGGCGGAACTGCTGGGCCGTAACCTGCGGGTGCTGCAAGGTGGCGACCGCGACCAGCCGGCGCTTGCCGAGCTGCGCGAGGCCGTGGCGGCGGAGCGCAGCTGCAACGTCTTGCTCAGGAACTACCGGCCCGACGGGTCGCTTTACTGGAACCAGCTGCGCATCGAACCATGGAGGGACGCCGACGGTGCACTGTGGTGGCTCGGCTATGCGCGTGACGTTACCACGCAACGCGAAATGGAAATCATCCTGGGGCGGCGCGCGGACGAGCTCGACGTCGCTCAGCGGCGGCTCGAGGAGGTCGATCCGATCGACCGGTTGACCGGACTGCAGAACGAGCGCAGCTTCGAGATTGCGCTGGAGCTGGCCTGGTTTTCCTGCGCGCGCGACCGGCGGACGCTCGTGTTGTTCCTGTTCGCCCCCGATTACTTCGATGCCTACCTGCAAACCTTCGGACGCATCGCAGGCGATTCATGCCTGCGCATGGTGGCGCGGGGCATCGGGGCCGCGTTCCGGCGCTCGAGCGACGTGGCCGCGCGCCTCGGCGAAGCGCAGTTCGCGGCGCTTGGCACGGGCATGGAGCAGGACACGCTCGAGCCGCATGCGCGCCGCGTGTGCGACCGGATCCGGGCGCTGGCGATCCGCAACCCGCATGCGCCGCTGGGACGCAACGTGACGCTCAGCGCTGCCGTGCTGATGGTGAAGCCGGGTCGTGCCCCGGACTGGCGCGGATTGCTGGCGGAGGCGCGCGATATCCTGGCGGCAGCCCAGAGTGCGGGCATCGAGCAGGTGATAGTCAGGGACTACGGCGCAGACTGACCGTCGCCGGACTCGTCCGTGACCCGCCTGACCACCGCAACGATGCCGATGTGCGGGCCGTCGAAATAATGCTCGACCCCCGGGCGGATCCTGTGGCGCTGGCGCAGCTCCGCCTCCGGACTGGCGCCTGACTGCAGCTCGACGTCTACGCCGAGATGGAGGAATCGTCCTGCCATCAGGCTGATCGTGCCGGAAAGTCCGGGCACCGCGGGCCCCTGGCCCAGCGCGGCAAGCGTCGCCAGGTCGAGAGCTGCGCCGGCGACGGGCGCCTGCACCCAGCCCTGGTGCCACAGCAGGCGGTAACCGCCGCTATTGAGACGCGCCGCCACCGCCGACAACTGCAGCGGCAGCGCCGGCGTGGCGAGGCTTTCGGGCAGGAGCGGCAACGTAGACCCGGGGCCCGCAAAGGGGTCCTCGGCCGGGTCTGCCAGGTCCGGATCGTCGCCGGATTCGAAGTCCGCATCCTGCGACTCCGGCCGCGTTCGCCCGGCAGGCGGCAGCTCGGCAGAGGTGCCCCCCGGCTGCGAGAAGATCACGACTTCGACCTGGTAAAGGGGCGCGCCTGACTGTGCCGCGGCACCGGCAGCCCCGAGCCCGAGAGATCCGATCGCACACAGCAGCACGAGTGGCCGCAAGCCGGCCCGCCGGGCGCGGCATCCCGGTGCGCCCGGGAGTATGAAGTTGCGGTCCGCATCAATGTGCATGTTGGCGGGTTCCAGGTCGGTCGCTGCGAAGAGGGCCGGAGGGGACGGGCTCGCGCGCGGGCTCGAGCGCGTCGAGCAGGCGGTGGACCGTGGCAAAGCGCCGCTCCGGATCGGTCAGGTCGAGATTGAAACGCAGTTTGTCCTGACCGTCCAGCCGGTACTCCCTGGCATCGGACTGGATCAGCCTGATCAGTGCCGCGGGCTCGACGCAGGTGTCAGCGCGGAACAGGAGGCTTCCTCCGGCGGCATTGGCCTCGATGCGGCGAATGCCGAGGCGCGCGGCGCGCTGGCGTATGGCCGCAACCAGGAACAGCGTTTGCGCCTGTGGCGGCAACAAGCCGAAGCGATCGATCAGTTCCGCCTGCAGGTCCTGCAGCGCATCCGCATCGATCGTCCCCGCAATACGCTTGTACAGCACGAGGCGCTGGTGCACATCGGGGACATAGTCGGCCGGCAGCAGGGCGGCGACACCGAGCTCGACTTCGACACCGAAATCCAGCGGCCGGTCGAGATCGGGCTCCTTGCCGCTGCGCAACGCCGCCACGGCGCGCTCCAGCATCTCCATGTACATGCTGAAGCCGATCTCGTGAATCTGGCCGCTCTGCTCGTCGCCCAGCAGCTCGCCGGCGCCGCGGATCTCGAGATCATGCGTCGCGAGCGTAAAACCCGCGCCGAGGTCCTCGAGCGACTCGACCGCCTCGAGGCGCTTGACGGCGTCCGAGGTCATCGCATTGCGCGGCGGCGTCACGAGATATGCGTACGCGCGATGATGCGAGCGGCCGACCCTGCCGCGCAACTGGTGAAGCTGCGCGAGCCCGAGCTTGTCGGCCCGCTGCACGATGATCGTGTTGGCCGTCGGGATATCGATGCCGCTCTCGATGATCGTGCTGCAGACGAGCACGTTGAAGCGACGGTGGTAGAAATCGAGCATGACCTGCTCGAGGTCACGCTCGCGCATCTGTCCGTGGGCGACGCGGATGCGTGCCTCCGGTACCAGCTCCCCGAGCCTGGCCGCGGCATCGTCGATCGTCTGCACGTCGTTATGCAGAAAATAGACCTGGCCGCCGCGCCTGATCTCGCGCAGGCACGCCTCGCGGACCAGGCCGTCGTTCCATTCCGTGACGAAGGTCTTCACCGCGAGCCGTTCGGTCGGGGGGGTAGTGATCATCGACAGGTCGCGCAGCCCGCCCAGAGCCATGTTCATTGTCCGCGGGATCGGCGTCGCGGTCAGGGTGAGCACGTCGACCTCGGCGCGCATCGCCTTGAGGCGCTCCTTGTCGCGTACTCCGAAGCGATGCTCCTCGTCGATGATGACGAGGCCGAGATTTCTGAAGTGGACGGTGTGCTGCAGCAGCTTGTGGGTGCCGATGACGATGTCCACGGTGCCTGACTGCAAGCCGTCGAGGATGCCCTGCACGTCTTTCCGGGAGCGGAACCGCGACAACGCCTCGATCCGGATCGGCCAATCCGCAAAACGATCGGAGAAAGTCTGGAAGTGCTGTTGTGCCAGCAGCGTGGTCGGCACGAGCATGGCGACCTGGCGGCCGTCCTGCACGGCGACGAAGGCCGCGCGCAGCGCCACCTCGGTCTTGCCGAAGCCGACATCGCCGCAGATGACGCGATCCATGGGCTGCGCCGTGGTCATGTCCTCGATGACCTGCTCGATCGCAACGCGCTGATCAGGTGTCTCGTCGAACGGGAAGCCATCGCGAAACGCCGCGTAGTCCTGCTCCGGCAGCGCGAAGCCGTGCCCCTGGCGCGCCGCTCGCCGTGCATGCAGGTCGAGCAGCTCGACCGCCACGTCGCGGACTTTCTCGGCGGCACGGCGACGCGCCTTCTGCCACTGGTCGCCGCCGAGGCGGTGCAGCGGCGCCGACTCGGGCGAGGCGCCGGTGTAGCGGCTGATCAGGTCCAGCGATTGTACGGGTACATAGAGCTTGTCGCCGCCCGCATACTCGAGCGTAAGGAACTCGCCGCTCCTGCCCTGCACCTCGAGGGTGTCCAGCCCGAGGTAGCGGCCGACGCCGTACTCGGCATGCACGACGGGCGCCCCCGCGTGCAGGTCCGCAAGCTCGCGAATGACGGCCTCGGGATCGCGCGCGCCGCGCCGGCGTCGCGTGCGCTGCCGCGCGCGCTCGCCGAACAACTGCGTCTCGGCGATGACGGCGAGGCCGGCCGCGGGCAGCAACAGGCCGTCCTCCAGCGGCGCCACGGCGAGGCCTCGCGGCTCCGTACCGGCCAGGAAGCTCGGCCAGCCGGAGACCGATGTGGTGGCGATCCCCCGACCGGCAAGCAAGCCCCTGAGCACCTCGCGCCTGCCGGGCGATTCGGCGGTGAACAGCACGCGGCCCTCGAACTCGAGCAGGAAATCGAGCAGCGCCGCCGCCGGCTCCGGTGCGCGCGGATTGAGTTTCAGCGCGGGCGGGGCGGCCGCGCCGAGATCGGCACCGTCCCCCAGCTGCTTGAAGGGCGCCAGCCGGACCGTCGGAAACTGCGCCAGGCGGCTCGCCAGCACCGGCGGCGAAGCGAACACCTCCTCCGGGTCGAGAATCGGTCGCTCGATGTCGTGTGCAAGCTGGCCATGGCGCTCCAGCACGCCCGCCCACGCCTGCTCCAGGGCAGCAGCGGCCGGCTCCGCCTCGACGAGCAGCGTGCCGTCCGGCAGGTAGTCGGCGAGATCGGCAACGTCCTCGAAGAACAGCGGGAGGTAATACTCCAGCCCGCCCGAAGCGATGCCGTCGCCGAGATCACGGTAGATGCCGACGCGCGACGGATCCCCCGGGAAGCGCTCGCGAAACCGGGCGCGGAATGCGCGAATCGCGTCTTCCGCGAACGGGTACTCGCGCCCCGGCAGCAGGCGAATACGCTCCAGCCGGTCGAGCGAGCGCTGCGTGCCGGGGTCGAATTGCCGGATCGAGTCCACGACATCGTCGAACAAGTCGATCCGGTAGGGCAGCTCGCTGCCCATCGGGTAGAGATCCAGCAGCGACCCGCGCAGCGCGAACTCGCCGTGCTCGGTGACCTGCGGCACGGCCAGGTAGCCGGCGTCCTGCAGCTGCCGCCGCAGGCGGACCGGATCGAGGCGGTCGCCCGCCGCGATGTCGAGGCCCTGCATGGCCGTCCACGCGGGCGGCGGCAGGCGCTGCAGCAGGGTCTGGGTCGCGGTCACGACCACGCCACGTGCCAGGGAAGGCAGCCGGGAGAGCGTCGCGAGTCGCCGCGACGTGATGTCGGGATGAGGGGAGAACGCGTCCCAGGGCAGCGTCTCGGCATCCGGCAAGAGGAGGACCTCGAGCGGCGCGCCGCCAAAGAAGGCGATTTCCGCCGCCAGCTGGTCGGCCTGGCGCGGCGACCCGGCCAGCACGAGCACCGGGCCGGCATGGCGTACAGCCGCCTCGGCGATCGCCAATGCCGGGGCGGCGCCGTACAGTTGCCCCCAGCTCAGCGGGCGGGCGGCCGCTACGGGCAGGGGCAGGTGCTTCCAGGTACGGTCCATGGCTTGGGGCGGCGGCCTCGGAAAGCGGTCAGTCGCGGTAACGACGTTGCAGGTCGCCGTAGGCATCGATGCGCCGGTCGCGCAGGAATGGCCACATGCGGCGCACCCGCTCGGAGCGCGCCAGGTCCAGCTCCACCAGCAGCGTCTCGGCCTTGTCGCCTGCGCGCGCGATGATCTCGCCCTGCGGGCCGCAGGCGAAACTATTGCCCCAGAAGGTGATCCCCGCGGTCGTCCCGGAGGGATCCGCCTCGAAACCGACCCTGTTACAAGCCAGCACCGGCAGGCCGTTCGCCACGGCGTGGCCGCGCTGGACGATCTCCCAGGCCTCCTGCTGGCGGCGCTGCTCCGGCTCCGGATCCTCCGCCGAACGGCCTATGGCGGTCGGGTAGAGCAACATGTCGGCCCCGGCGAGCGTCATCAGGCGGGCCGCCTCCGGGTACCACTGGTCCCAGCAGACGAGCACACCGAGCCTCCCCACCGAGGTGTCTATGGGGCGAAGGTCATCGTCGCCGGGCGTGAAGTAGAACTTCTCGTAATAGGCCGGGTCATCCGGGATATGGGCCTTGCGATAGCGCCCGGCGAGGCACCCGTCGGCCTCGAGCACGACCGCGGTGTTGTGGTAGAGCCCGGGCGCGCGGCGCTCGAACAGCGACCCGACGATCACCACCGCCAGTTCGCCGGCCAGGCCCCCGAGCCACTCCGTTCCGGGGCCCGGGATCGGCTCCGCCAGGTCGAAATTTGCGGCATCCTCGACCTGGCAGAAGTAGCTGCTCTGGTGCAGCTCCTGCAGCAGCACGAGGCGCGCGCCGTGCTCCGCGGCGCTGCGAATTCCCTGCTCGGTGGCGGCGCGGGTCGCGGCCAGGTCCGGACCGACGGCGTGCTGGACCAGCGCTGTCTTGAGGCTCGATGTGCTCATTGGGGTCCCCGCATAGCGAAACAGGGTCCCGGCATCGCCGGAACCCTATTAGGGCCTGTTCACACTTGGCCGGTCGGCCAAGTGTGAACAGGCCCCTAGGATAACCGATGCGGACTGTGCTCAGGAGGCCGGGCGGGGTCCCCGCTCGTGCTTCTCCACGCTGTGAATGACGTGGCGATGCTCGAAAACCACGACGAAGCCGTCATAGTCCCAGCGCGTGATCGGCGGTTCACCGACCGGGCCGGCGATGCTCCGGGGCGCGCCGAAACGATCCTGCACCCGGTCCATGGTGAGGCCGCGAGGCGGCATCTCGGTACTGGCCGCTGCGAGCTTCTCAATGATGAGCACGTCGGCATTCGCGGCCGGGACGGTCGCCAGCAGGGCAGCGGTCGCGAGGGCATACAGCGTCTTGGACATGGTGGCACTCCGATCCATAGGCGCCGGACAATATACCATTGACGGCCGCGGAAAAAATGCGATCTGCGTCACCCCTGTGATCTAATGCCGGGCCATGTTTCGCCCGCTCGAACTCTACATCGGCTTGCGCTACCTGCGGGCCCGCCGGGCCAGCCGCTTCGTGTCGTTCATCTCGCTGGTCTCGCTGCTGGGGGTTGCCGTCGGCGTCGCGGCGCTCATCGTCGTCCTGTCGGTGATGAACGGCTTCGAACAGGAACTGCGCAGCCGGCTGCTCAACCTGACATCGCACGCCGTCGTCACCGCTCCCGGGGGGCGGTTGCGCGACTGGCAGCCGGTGCTGGCCAGGATCGAGGCGACTCCGGGCGTGGCAGGCGCGGCGCCGTTCGTCGAGGTGCAGGCCATGCTGGCGCACGCCGGCCTGCTGAAGGGGACACTCCTCAGGGGCATCGATCCGACGCAGGAGGGCGCCGTGTCGCGCGTGGCGCAACAGCTGGTGGCCGGCTCGCTCGCCGAACTGGTACCCGGCAGCGATCACCTCGTGCTGGGCCGTCTGCTGGCCGCCCGCCTGAGAGTCGGCATCGGCGACCCGCTGACGCTGCTCGTGCCGACCGGCGGTGAGACCGGGGCCCGCCTCGTGCCGCGCCTGCGGCGATTCACGGTCGTCGGTCTGTTCGAAGTCGGCATGGAAGAGCAGGACGGCGTGCTGGCGCTGACCCATATCGAGGACGCGGCCGCCGCGCGTGGTCGCCCCGGCGAAGTCTCCGGCGTGCGCGTGGAAATGGTCGACCTGTTTGCGGCGCCGCAGATCTCGCGCCGGATCGCGGCCGAGCTCGGCGAGGGGTTTGAGGCACGCGACTGGACCGCAGAGAACGCCAGCTACTTCCGGGCGGTCCGCATCGAGAAGACCATGATGACCATCATCCTTTCGCTGGTGGTGGCCGTGGCGGCGTTCAACATCGTGGCGACCCTCGTCATGGTCGTGACCGACAAGCGCACGGAGATCGCCATCCTGCGAACGATGGGGCTCGCCCCCGGGAGCGTCATGCGGGTCTTTCTCGTGCAGGGAACGGCGATCGGCGCCGTGGGAACCTTGCTGGGTGTGCTGCTCGGCGTGCCGCTGGCCCTGCACGTCGGCACGGTGATGCCGGCGCTGGAATCGCTGTTCGGCTTCAGCGTGCTGCCGGCCGAGGTCTACTACATCACGCGCCTGCCGTCGGACCTCAGGATTCCGCAGGTGGTGATGGTGGCGACGATCGCGCTCGTGCTCTGCCTGCTGTCGACGATCTATCCGTCGCTGCGTGCCGCACGCACCGAGCCCGCCGAGGCGCTGCGCTATGAATAAGTCCTGGCAGTGGTTCGTCGGCGCACGCTACCTGCGCGCCCGCACGCACAACCGCTTCGTGTCGTTCATCTCCAGCATCTCGATCCTCGGCGTTGCACTCGGCGTTGCCGTGCTGATCGTCGTGTTGTCCGTCATGAACGGTTTCGAGACGGAACTCCGGACGCGCATTCTCGCGATGACCTCGCACGCCTCGCTGGAGAGTTTCGGTGACGGCCTAACGGCGTGGCGGGAAGTGCGCGACACGGCGGAAGGCGATGCGGACGTGAGTGCGGCGGCACCGTTCATTAACGGCGAAGCCATGCTGCTGCGGGGCGAGGAGGTCAGCGGGACGATCGTGCGCGGCATCCTGCCGGCAGAGGAGCGGCGGGTGTCGGGTCTGGCGGACAAGCTCGTCAGCGGTGCCCTCGAGGACCTCGTGCCAGGCGGCTGGAATATCGTGCTCGGCAGCGCCCTCGCACGCGAGTTGCAGGTCGGCACCGGTGATCAGGTCGTGCTGGCCATTTCGCAGGGCACCGTCACGCCGGCCGGGCTCGTGCCGCGCATGCGCCGGTTTACGGTGACGGGCGTCTTCGAGGCCGGCATGTACGAGTTCGACCGCGGCCTGGCCTTCGTGCATCTCGAGGACGCCGCGCGCCTGTGGCGCATGGAAGACAAGGTGACGGGCATCAGGCTGGCGCTGGGCGACATGTTCGTCGCCCCCGAAGTGTCCCGCCGCGTCGCCGTGGCGGTCGGTGGCGGTTTCTATGTCAGCGACTGGACGCGCCAGCACGTCAATTTTTTCCGCTCGATCCAGCTGTCCAAGCAGATGATGTTCACCATCCTGCTGCTGGTGGTCGCGGTCGCGGCCTTCAACATCGTCTCCACGCTGGTGATGGTGGTCAAGGACAAGCAGGGCGACATCGCCATCCTGCGCACGCTCGGCGCGTCACCCGCGAGCATCATGGTGGTGTTCATGATCCAGGGCACGCTGATCGGCGTCGCCGGGACACTGGGCGGCCTCGCGCTCGGTGCCTTGCTCGCCCTGAATATCGAGCAACTCGTCCACGGGCTCGAGGCGGCGCTCGGCACGACCTTCCTGGCGGCAGACGTGTATTTCATCAGCGACCTGCCCGCCGAACTGCGGGGAGGTGACTTGCTGCGCATTTGCGGCACGGCCCTCGTGCTGGCGGTGCTGTCCACACTCTATCCGGCATGGCGCGCCGCGCGCAGCCAGCCTGCGGAGGCCCTGCGGCATGAATGAGCAATCTCCCGTCCTTTCCTGCCGGGGACTCTCCAAGCGTTTCGTCGAGGGCGGCAACGTCGTGGAAGTCCTCAGCGGCGTCGAGCTGGACGTGACGCCCGGCGATCGACTCGCCATCGTCGGCGCCAGCGGCTCGGGCAAGACGACCCTGCTGCAGTTGCTCGGCGGCCTCGACCTGCCGACCGCGGGGTCGGTGAGCGTGCAAGGGCACGAGTTGTCCGGTCTCGACGACGCCAAGCGCGGGCGGTTGCGCAATGAGGCGATCGGCTTCGTGTACCAGTTCCATCACCTGTTGCCGGAATTCTCGGCGCTGGAGAACGTGGCGATGCCGCTGCTCATCCGCGGCCTGCCGGTCGCGGAAGCATCGCGGCAGGCCGCGGCGCTGCTCGATCGCGTCGGGCTCGCCGAGCGGCTGTCGCACCGGCCGTCCAAGCTGTCCGGCGGCGAACGTCAGCGAGCGGCGGTGGCGCGGGCGCTGATCACCCGGCCGGCCGTCGTGCTGGCCGACGAGCCGACCGGGAACCTCGACGGGCGCACCGGGCAACGTGTCTTCGACCTGATGCTGGAACTGAACCGCGAACTCGGCACGGCGCTGGTCGTCGTGACGCATGACCTCACGCTCGCCGGCCGCATGGCACGCAAGCTGGAACTCGTGGACGGCAGGCTGCAACCTGCCTGACAGCCCCAGTATCGGCCAAGTGTGAACAGGCCCTAAGGTCGCAGGCTGCGGCGGTGCCGGAACTGGCGCCGGGAGGCGCGGATCCAGATCCAGTTCAGCACGAATACCGACGTACCCGTCACGACGACGCCGGCCACCAGGCAGCCGAGCATCAGCGGCTGCCAGATCCTGCCGATTTCCGACCAGAGCCAATCGAACGAGAACTCGATGCGAAACCGGCCCGGCGGCGTGCCGAGCAGCCACGAGCCCAGGCGGTAACACGCGTAATACAGCGGGCCGCTCGTGACGGGGTTGGCAATCCACGAGGCCGCGATCGTCACCGGCAGATTCACGCGCAGCCACAGGGCGATCAGCACCGTCAACACGGTCTGGCCCGGAAACGGCAGGAAACACGCGAAAAGTCCCAGTGCGAACGCCTTCAGCACGTTCTTACGATGAGTGGCCCAGAGCGCGGGGTCGTGCAGCAGCACGTCGAACGGCCGCAGAAACCATTGCTCCCGCAGGTAAGCCCGTGCCGGGAGCACGCGGTTCAGGAACTTGCGGGGCATGATGAATGATTGGCCGTCATTCGCATCATTATCGCGCAGCAACGCCGGGCGTCGCCATGCTGGCGGTCGCCGTCGGAATGCTGGCGGGTACATGGTCCGCCATGCAGTTCGCCGCGGCGCCGCCGGCCTGGTGGTGCGCGTCGGCGGCCATCGCGGGTCTGTGGTCATGGCGCGCCGGCCACCGGCTTTCCACGGGCCTGGCCGTGGGATTCGCGCTTGCAGGCACGGCCCTGGGCGCGGCGCTGTCCGATCGCCTGGAACCTGCGCATGAGCCGGCTCACGTAGAGTTCGTGGGCGTCATCGAGGATCTGCCCGTCCGCGAGCCGCGCCGCCTGCTGCTCACTGTGCGCATCGAGTCCCCGCGGGGGCTGCCGACGCGCGCGCGCGTCGCCTGGTACGAGCCCGGCGCAACGCCGCGACCGGGTGAGCGCTGGCGCATTCGCGCGAAGCTGCAGCGTCCACGCGGTGTCTTGAACAGCGGCAGCACGAGCCGTGAAGCCTGGCTGCTGCGCCAGCGGGTCGGTGCTACCGGCTACGCGAGCGGCAGCCATGCCGCGGAGCTGGTGGCCGGCGACGCAGACCGGTTGCTCCGCCTGCGCGGCCGCTCTGCCGCACACATCGCGGCCGCTGTGGCCGACCCCCGCGCGGCCGCGATCCTCACTGCGATCACGCTCGGCTTCCGTGGCGGCCTGGACGCTGCGACCCGGGAAGCACTGGCGGCCACCGGCACGGGCCACCTGCTCGCGATCTCGGGCTTGCATGTCGGCCTCGCGGCGCTCGCGGGAGGATTGGCCGGCGGGGCGCTGGGCCGACGGCTCGCCGCGCGACGCCGCCCCGCGCGGGACTGGGCGGCTCTGGGGGCGCTCGCGACCGCCGTCGGCTATTGCGTTCTCGCCGGCATGCCGGTATCCGCCCGGCGGGCCGTGTTGATGACCGCTGCCGGACTGGCCGCCCTGGTGGCACGACGTGGCGGGTCGGTGGCGGCGGCCCTCGGCGGCGCGCTCGGCCTGGTGCTTTTCGCCGACCCGCTGGCGGTACTCGATCCGGGCCTTTGGCTGTCCTTCGGCGCGGCCGCGACCATCCTGGCGACGGTCGCCGCGCGCCGGGCGCCCGTAGCGCGCGCCGTGACGATCCTGCGCATCCAGGCGGCGCTGGCCGTGGGCCTGCTGGCCTGCACGGTCGTGTGGTTCGGTCGGGTCTCGCTGGTGGCGCCGCTGGCCAACCTGCTCGCCGTGCCCTGGTTCAGCGTGCTGGTGGTGCCTCCGGCACTCGCCGGGGTCGTCCTGGGCTGGATCCTGCCTGTGCCGGGGGAATGGCTGCTCAAGCTGGCCGCCGAGGCCACGCTGCTGGCCCTCGCCTTCATCGATCGCGTCGCGGCGCTGCCGTTGGCGTCGCGCGGCGTGGCGGCACCCAGCCAGATCGCGCTCCTGTTTGCAGTGACGGGGGCCTGCTGGTGCCTGTTGCCGAGACCTGCGCCCGGGCGCGCGATCGCGCCGCTGCTGTTCCTGCCCATGCTGCTGGCGGGCCCGGCGCCGTTGCCGCATGGTGGGTTCGAACTGCGCGTCTTCGACATCGGCCACGGCCTGGCGGTGCTCGTACGAACCCGCGGGCACGCGGTCCTGTATGACGCCGGACCGGCCTGGCCGGGGGGCGACGCTGCCGCGTGGACCGTCGTGCCCGCATTGCGCGCGCTCGGCCTGCGCCGTCTCGATGCGCTGTTCATCAGCCACGGGCACGCGGATCACCTGGGTGGCGCGGACACCGTCCGCGCGGCGTATCCGGACACGCCGGCCTGGGGCGGCAACGGCGTGCCGCGCGAAAGCTACCGGCCCTGCCGCGCAGGGCTGGCCTGGTCCTGGGACGGCGTGCGCTTCAGCGTCCTGCATCCCGCCGGTGATTTTCGCGGTGGCCAGAACGAGGGCTCCTGCGTCCTGCTTGTCCAGGGGCCGGGCGGACGCGCGCTATTGACCGGCGATATCGAATCCCGTGGCGAGCGGGCGCTGCTCAACGCCCACGTGCGCCTGCCGGTGGACGTGGTGATCGCGCCCCATCACGGCAGTCGGACCTCCTCGGGGGCCGCGCTGGTGGCTGCGACACGCCCCGCGTGGACGGTGTTCTCCACCAACTGGCGCAACCGGTGGGGATTCCCCGCCACGGAAGTCGTGCATCGCTGGCAGCGCGCCGGCGCCTTGCCGCTCTCGACCGAACGCCATGGCGAGATCGTGTTCCGCTTCGACCCGCGCGGTCCGGTACCACCGGTTTTGCGCCGCGCCGCGGCGTGTCGTGCCTGGCTAGACTGTGTTGCCCTGTAGCCTGCTGGGCCGTGGGACCGGATCGGGGACATTGCTCCGCAGGAGCTGTGTCCCCTTATTAAGGTTGGACCGCGGGACCGGATCGGGGACGCTGCTCCGCAGGAGCTGTGCCCCCTTATTCGCGGCAGGACCGCGGGACCGCGCCGTCATAGGCCCGCTTCGCTCGGAAATCTTTATCTCCCTCAGCGGGCCTATGACGTCCCGATCCCGCTGCCCCGTCGACGAGGCCAGCGTCGCGGGGCGACTGCTTTCGCAAGTCCGCCGCCACGTAGCTGCAGCGCCGCCCGACAACGTCAACCACATCGAAAGCGCAGCGGGATCGGAACGTCACATGCTCGCCGCGCGGCATAAGATTTCCAAGCGCGGCGAGCATGTGACGGTTCGGTCCCGCGGTCCAGCGGTCCAGCGAGCCAACTGAATAAGGGGACACTGCTCCTGCGGAGCAGCGTCCCCGGCGGATGACGGCGCAGTCCCGCGGTCCAGGAGCGGTGGTTCAGTGGCCCGGCAGGGAGCGTTGCCGGTATCATCCGCGACAACCTAAAGGTCGCGAGACATCATGATCGAAATCATCCGGGCAGGCGGGTGGCTGATGCTGCCCATCATCCTTTGCTCCATCGTCGCCGTGGCGATCACGATCGAACGGCTGTGGACGCTGCAACGCCGCCGCGTGTTGCCCAAGGACCTGACCATGCGTGTCTGGGAATGGGCCCGCGGACGGCAACTCGACCAGAAGCACCTCGCCATCCTGTCTGCCAATTCGCCCATGGGCCGCGTGCTGGCGGCCGGCCTGGCCAACAGGCACCAGAGTCGCGAGGTGCTCAAGGAAATCGTCCAGGATACCGGGCGGCACGTCGTCCACGAGCTGGAACGCTACCTGAATTCGCTGGGCACGATCGCCGCCGTTTCGCCGCTGCTCGGACTGCTGGGCACAGTGATCGGCATGGTCAAGGTGTTTACCGCCATCACGACCGCGGGTGTCGGCAATCCGTCCGTGCTCGCGGGAGGCATCTCCGAGGCGCTGATCACGACCGCCGCCGGGCTGTCGGTCGCGATCCCCAGCCTGATCGCCTACCGTTACCTGCGCGGCCAGGTCGATGCGCTGGTGGTCGAGATGGAGAAGGAGGCGATGAAGCTGGTGGACGCCCTCCACGGCACACCCACGACCGAGGTCGCTCACGCATGAACCTGCGCACGCGGCCGCGCGAGGATCCCGAGATCAACCTGACGTCGCTGATCGACGTCGTGCTGCTCCTGCTCGTGTTCTTCATGGTGTCGACGAGCTTCCTCAAAGCCACCGAGATCAGGCTGCAGCTGCCGCAGGCTGAGGCGGAGCCGCGCGTCGAGCCACCGGCCGAGATCGAGATCATGATCAGTGCCGCGGGCGACTACTTCGTCGATGGCCAGGAACTCGTCAACCGGCGCGCCGAGACCTTGCAGCGCGCGCTCGAACAGGTCGCAGGCGAGCGCCGCGAGCTGCCGGTCACGATCCGGGCCGACGGCCGCGCATCGCACCAGTCCGTCGTCACCGCCATGGACATCGTCGGGCGCCTCGGCTTCAGCCGCATCCTGATCGCCACGGTCAGCGAGCCAGAGTGAAGTCCCCCGGAGAGCCCTTCATCGACCAGGCCGGGGATGTCTACCGGCGCCTGCTGCGCTATTCGGCAGACTACCTGCCGATGTTCGTTGCCGCCATCATCGCAATGGCCGTCTATGCGGCCAGCCAGACTGCTTTCGTGTATCTCACGAAACTCGTCACGGACCAGAGTTTCGTCGCGCGCGATGCGGATTTCATCCGCTGGGTCCCGCTTCTTATCCTCGGGATATTCATGGTGCGGGGCGCGGCTGACTACGTCTCCGAGTATTCCATGAGCTGGGTCGGGCGCCAGGTGATCAAGCGCCTGCGTCGCGAGGTATTTGCCAAGTTTCTCGTTCTGCCTACGCGGTTCTACGACACCAATTCCTCCGGCGCATTGCTGTCGCGCCTCACGTTCAACATCGAGCAGGTGGCGCAGGCCGCGAGCCAGGTGCTGACGACACTGTTCAAAGACCTGTTGACCATTCTCGGCCTCGTGGCCTACATGTTCTGGGTCAATGCGCGCCTTTCGCTGTTCGTGCTGGTCACCGGGCCCCTGATCGGCCTGATCATCCGCCTGCTGTCGAAGAAGTTCCGCCGCTACAGCACGCGCATCCAGAATTCCATGGGCGACGTCACGCAGGCCGCGGAGCAGGTCCTCGAGGCTCACAAGGTCGTCAAGGTTTTCAATGGCGAAGCGCAGGAAGTCGAGGGCTTCGAGCGCGTCAACGAGCAGAACCGGCGCCTGAATATGAAGCTCGCCACCGCCAAGGCCGCCAGTCAGCCCGTGGTCCAGGTGGTGGCCGCCATCGGCCTGGCGAGCGTCGTGTTCGTGGCGACGCGCGAGGATCTCGCCGGCGGGCTCTCTGTGGGCGAGTTCGTGTCTTTCCTCGGCGCGATGCTGCTCATCATGGCGCCGCTCAAGCACCTGACGAACATCAACGGCCCGCTGCAGCAGGGTATCGCCGCGGGCCAGAGCATCTTCGAGCTGCTCGATGCCCCCGGCGAGGACGAGGGCGGCCCGGTGCCCTTGCAGCGCGCGCGCGGCGAGATCGAGTTTCGCGGCGTGGACTTCCTGTACCAGCAGGAAAAGGGCCCGGTCCTGCAGGGTATCGAACTTCACGTGGCACCCGGCGAGCGCCTCGCGATCGTCGGCCGGTCCGGCAGCGGCAAGAGCACGCTCGTCAGCCTGATCCCGCGATTCTACGATCCGACCGCGGGCGCCGTGCTGGTGGACGGGCGTGATGTGCGCGAGTATCGGCGCGCCGACCTGCGGCGCCAGGTCAGCCTTGTCAGCCAGGACGTCAAGCTGTTCGACGACACGATCCGCAGCAACATCGCCTACGGCGTGATGCGTGCCGCGACGGCGGACGAAATCGAGGCGGCGGCGCGCGCGGCGCACGTGCTCGAGTTTGCCGAGCGCTTCCCGGACGGGCTGGAGACCGAGGTCGGCGACCGCGGCGTCACGCTGTCCGGGGGGCAGCGGCAGCGCGTCGCCATCGCGCGGGCGCTGTTGAAGAATGCGCCCATCCTGATTCTCGACGAGGCCACCTCGGCCCTCGATTCCGAATCCGAACGGCACATCCAGGACGCGCTGGAGGCGCTGATGCAGAACCGCACGACGCTGGTCATCGCGCATCGGCTGTCGACCATCGAGAACGCCGACCGGATCGTCGTCATGGATCATGGCCGCGTCGTCGAGGTCGGCACGCATCATGAACTGCTGGCCCGCGACGGGCTGTACGCGGCGCTGCACGGGATGCAGTTCCAGGTCTCGTGAGCGGGCTTCCACAGCGCCTCGTCGACGCCTGGTATGGTGATGCGCCGCCACCCGCCTGGGCGCGCGTGCTGGAGCCCGTGTATCGCCGCATCGTGGCGTGGCGCAGGAGCGCCTACCGGCGCGGCTGGATGCGCTCCGCGCACCCGGGTCGTCCGGTCCTCGTCGTGGGCAACCTGACTGTCGGCGGGGCAGGAAAGACCCCGCTGGTCATCTGGCTGGTGCGCGCGCTCACGGACGCTGGGCTGTCGCCGGCGGTCGTCAGCCGGGGGTACGGCGGCGAGGAGCCACGCAGCCCGCACCGGGTCACGGCGGACGACGACCCAAAGAGCAGCGGCGACGAGCCGATGCTGGTCGCCGCGGCGACCGGTCGGCCCGTGTGGATCTGCCGGGACCGGCTGGCCGCCGCCCGCGCGGCAGTCGCGGCGGGGGCCGACGTCATCGTGGCTGACGACGGGCTGCAGCATTACCGCCTGCAGCGCGACGTCGAGTTCGTCGTGATCGATGGCGTGCGCGGCCTGGGCAGCGGGCGTTGCCTGCCTGCAGGGCCCCTGCGCGAGCCGTCCGCGCGCCTCGCCGAGGCGGACTTCGTGGTCTGCAACGGCCGCGGGAACTGTCCCCCCGGCGCGTTGACCATGATGCTGGACGGCGACGAGGCGGTGCGCATCGGCGGCGGCGAACGACGCCGCCTGGCGTCATTCGCGCCCGGTCCCGTCCACGCCGTCGCCGGGATCGGCCATCCGGAGCGCTTCTTCGCGATGCTCGAGCGGCACGGGCTCGGGCTCATTCGCCATCCGCTGGCGGATCATGCACCGGTGCCGCGAGCGCTGCTCGCGCCCGGCGACGGGCGCTCCGTGCTGATGACGGCGAAGGACGCCGCGCGTTGCAGCCGCGAGCCGGCGGCGGCGACCTGCTGGCAAGTCCCCGTGGAGGCCGACCTCGGGCCAGACGGACCTCGCCTGCGCGCGATGCTGGCGCAACGCCTCGGCTTGCGGGAAGCTTGAGCCATGGACCATCGTCTGCTGGACATTCTCGCCTGCCCGATATGCAAGGGTCCCCTCGTGCACCGGCGTGAGCAACAGGAGCTCGTGTGCCGCGGCGACCGCCTCGCGTGGCCGATCCGCGACGGCGTGCCTGTCATGCGCGTGGCCGAGGCACGCGAGATTTCGCAGCCCGAGTTGCTGGCCATGGAGCAGCGGCGATGAGCGCGTTTCACGTCGTGATTCCGGCGCGCTACGCTTCGACGCGCCTGCCCGGCAAGCCGCTGGCGCTGATCGCGGGGCGCCCGATGATCCAGTGGGTCTGGGAACGGGCGGTCGCAAGCGGTGCGGCCGAAGTGCTGGTCGCCACCGATCACGATGAAGTAGCAGCGGCATGCCGGCAAATGGGAGCGGACGTCTGCATGACCGATCCCTCGCACGCCAGCGGCACCGACCGCATAGCGGCGGTTGCCGCACAGCGAGGCTGGAGCGACGACGCGATCGTGGTCAACGTCCAGGGCGACGAACCGCTCCTTCCGCCGACGCTCATCCGCCAGGCCGCGGAATTGCTATGGCTGTATCCGGATGCCGAGATCGGGACTCTCGGGACGCCGATTCACGATCTCGCTGAGTATCTCGACCCGAATATCGTCAAGCTCGTGATGCGCGCCGACGGTGCCGCACTCTACTTCAGCCGCGCGCCGATTCCCTGGTCGCGGGAAGGCGCGCCGGCGGGCCTGGCTTCGCAGCAGCAGCATGCGGGCGCCATGCGCCACCTGGGGCTGTACAGCTATCGCGTCAGCGCCTTGCAGCGGCTGGCCGCGACGCCGCCCTGCCGACTCGAGGACATCGAGCGGCTCGAACAATTGCGCGCGCTGTGGCTGGGCATGCGCATCCAGGCGGATGCCGCGGTGGAAGTGCCGCCGGCCGGCGTGGACACGCCGGAGGACCTGGCACGCGTCAACCGGCTGCTGGAGAACGATCGTCGGGGAGGCTGATGAGCCCCAGCTCCTGCGACATCGACACGCCGTCCGGGGCAAACACGGGCAGCTCGAATATCTGCGGGGCGTGACGCATCGGCTTGCCGAAATTGTCGGCCTGGATCACGGGCGCCGCGTCGATCGGGCGGAGGACGACGACGGGCGGCTCATCGAGTACCTCGACGAGCGTGCAGCGCAGGCCCTGGTACCGCAGCTCCGCGCCGACCAGTGACTTGAGCCGTGCCAGTGTGATCCCGGGCGTCCCCATGCGCTCATGATAGCCGCGTAACAGCGGCGAGGTCATGGCGGGCGGCGGCGCGGGTAGAATACGGTCGCGGGCCCCGGTCCGGGGCAAGGACCAGAGGGACGAACCGATGGCCTCAGACGACGAACGCACGCAGGTTTCCGTCCTGTTCGTGTGCCTGGGAAATATCTGCCGCTCGCCGACCGCCGAGGGCGTGTTCCGCAAGCTGGCTGCGGACGCAGACCTCGATGGGCGAGTACGTGCCGACTCCGCGGGCACGGCAGGCTACCACGAGGGTGCGCCGCCCGACGCGCGGGCCGCGGCGGCCGCAAAGGCCCGCGGATTCGATCTCGCTGGCATTCGCGCGCGCCGGGTCACGGCGGATGATTTCCACGCTTTCGACCTGATCCTCGCCATGGACGAGGACAACCTCGCCGACCTGCGGCGCAGCGCCCCCGCGGATGCCAGCGCGCGGCTGGCCTTGTTGCTCGACTACGCTCCGGAGCGTGGCGTGCGTTCCGTCCCAGACCCGTACTACGGCGGTAAGAACGGCTTCGAGGAGGTGCTCGACCTCGTGATCGAGGCCTGCGCCGGTCTCGTGGAGGAGCTCGGGCGCAGGACTCGCTGACGCCGCGTCAGTCAGTGCGCGGCGGGGCCTTCGGCGGATCGGCCGGCATCCTGGGGGGATCGAGCGGTGCCTCCCGTCGCGCGCTGCTCACGCCGTTGCCCGCCGGTAAATCGACCTTCGGCTCAGGTCTCGGCTCAGGTCTCGGCTCAGGCTTCGGCTCAGGCTTCGGCTCAGGTCTCGGCTCAGGTCTCGGCTCAGGTCTCGGCTCAGGTCTCGGCTCAGGTCTCGGCTCAGGCTTCGGCTCAGGCTTCGGCTCAGGCTTCGGCTCAGGCTTCGGCTCGAGGGCGACCGCGATCGGCAAGGCCGCCGCGACGGCCTGGACGGCAGTTCCCGTCGGCGTGTCCGCCCGGGATTCGCGCGGCGCCCCGTCGCCCGCCTGGCCACCTTCACTGCCCTGCGCAGAGCGTCCCTCGCTGCGGCCCTGGTCGCCATCCTGGCGCGACTTGTTGCGATTGCCGCGGCGGCGACGACGACGTTTGCTGCGCGGCTCGCCGTCCGCCGTCGTCGCGGCGCCATCGGCCGGCGGCGCGGCCGCGGGCTTGTCCTGGCTCGCGGGCGGGGTCTTGTCGCGCTGGCGTTCGCGCGTTTCGTCCTTGTGGCGCTCGCCGTCCGGGCCCCTGGTGCGCTCCCGGTCCGGGCCGCGGTCACGTCCCCGCCCGCGTCGGCCGGATTCCTGTTTTTGCTGGCGGTCGCCACGCTTGCGGCGCTCGTCATCCCGTTGCCGGGGCTTGCGCCCGGACTCGCTCTTGCGCGCGCCCCTGGCCGGCGCCTGCTCGGCACGACGGGCGGGTTCTTCGCCGCCTGGCCCTGCGAACCATGCCATGAATCGCGTCCACAGGCCCGGTTTCGCCGGCGCCGGCGCTTCCTCCGCCCGCTGCGGAACCGGGGCAGGTGTGGCCGGCACGATGCCCGAGACGGCGGGTTGTTCCGGCGGACGCGCGGGCTTGAGTCCCGGCGTCGCATCTTCCGGTGATTCCGCTTCCGATGGCGGGAGCGTGTAGCTCATGCCGACATTCTCCGGCAGGCCGGTCGCGTCGTCGCGCACCCGCCGTATGGAGTAGTGCGGTGATTCGAGATGCTCGCGCGGTACGACGATGATATGCACGCCGTCACGTTGCTCGATCTCGCCGAGCCAGGCGCGCTTTTCATTCAGCAGGTAGGTGCCGACGTCCACCGGCACTTCGGCGATGATGCGTGAGCTGCGCTCCTTGCGCGATTCCTCGCCGATCAGGCGCAGGATCGACAGCGACAGCGATTCGACGCTCCGTACCGCGCCCCAGCCCTGGCAACGCGGACACGTGATGTGGCTCGATTCGCCGAGGGAGGGGCGCAATCGCTGGCGGGACATCTCCAGCAGCCCGAACCGCGAGATCCTCCCGATCTGGATGCGCGCACGGTCCATTTTCACGGCTTCGCGCAGCCGGTTCTCGACTTCGCGCTGGTTGCGCTGCGGGCCCATGTCGATGAAGTCGATCACGATCAGCCCGCCGAGGTCGCGGATGCGCAGTTGGCGCGCGATCTCGTCCGCGGCCTCCAGGTTCGTATTGAACGCCGTCATCTCAATGTCGTCGCCCTTGGTGGCGCGCGCCGAGTTGATGTCGATGGACAGCAGCGCCTCGGTGTGGTCGATGACGACGCTGCCGCCTGACGGCAGTTCCACGATATGTGAATAAGCGCTCTCGATCTGGCTCTCGATCTGGAAGCGCGTGAACAGCGGCACCGGGTCGTCATAGAACTTGAGCTTGCGCAGGTTATGCGGCATCACCCGTTCCATGAACAGCCGGCCTTCCTCGTAGACTTCGGGGTCATCCACGAGAATCTCGCCGAGGTCGGCGGAGAAGTGATCGCGCAGGGCGCGCAGGATGGCATTGCTTTCCTGGTAGATCAGGAACGGCGCCGGGCGCTCGATCGCGGTGCGCTTGATCGCCTCCCAGACCTGCAGCAACGAATCGAGGTCCCACTGCAGCTCCTCGAGGCTCCTTCCGACTCCCGCGGTGCGGACGATTGCGCCCATGCCCTCGGGCACCTCGAGGCCGTCCATGGCTTCGCGCACGGCGTCGCGGTCGTCGCCCTGGATGCGGCGCGACACGCCGCCGGCCTTGGGGTTGTTGGGCATCAGCACGAGGAACCGGCCGGCGAGGCTGAGATAGGTGGTCAGCGCGGCGCCCTTGTTGCCGCGCTCGTCCTTCTCAACCTGGACGACGATCTCCTGGCCCTCGCGAAGCACGTCGCGGATATTGACCCGGCCGCCGTTGCGGTCGCCCTCGAGGAAGTACTCGGGCGAGATTTCCTTCAGCGGCAGGAATCCATGGCGCTCGGCGCCGAATTCCACGAACGCGGCTTCGAGGCTCTGCTCGAGGCGCGTGATGCGTCCCTTGTAGATGTTTGCCTTACGCTGTTCCCGTGAGGGGATCTCGATGTCGAGGTCGTAGAGTTTCTGGCCGTCGACGACGGCCACACGCAACTCTTCTCTCTGAGTCGCGTTTACCAGCATTCTTTTCATGAATTGGGACTCGCAGATCCAGGTCGGCCGTGGGCCTCCCGATGCCGGGGGCGCGCTCGCGGACGCGGGACGGGTTCGGGCACGACGCAGCGCCCCCGAGGTGCAGGGTCGGCAGGAGAGCGATGAGGACCATGTGCAGAATGCCGGTCATTTCATCCGTGCCGGGCACCGCCCGCGGCCTGCTGTGCACACCCCTCTCCTGGTCATCCGCCTTGCGGAGGCAGGTGGGGCTTCGGCCGAGCGATGGAAAGAAACCTATTGCATGTCGGCCAGCGAACGCTTCGCGACCGACCCGTAGCCTGCGGCCGTGCACACGCCCGGGTGCTCAATTGCGGGAGCGTGGCGCGCGGCCCGTGTCGTACTATAACAACGGCCCGACGCCTCAGCAATCGCTAAGCTCCTGAATCCGGGAGGAGAATTTGATTTCAGCAACCGCCGGGAGCCGGCCGTCAGTGGAACTCGTCCAGATTTCCGAGGACGCGGCGGGCCAGCGGCTCGACAATTTCCTGCTCACGCGCCTGAAGGGCGTGCCGAAGTCGCACGTCTATCGCCTGCTGCGCAAGGGCGAAGTCCGGGTCAACAAGGGGCGGGTGAAGCCCGACTATCGCCTGGCGGCCGGCGACGTCGTGCGGCTGCCCCCGGTCCGGCGCCCGGAGCCCGGCACGATCCCTGCCAGGGGCAGGGCGGCAGGGGTGCGGCTCGAAGCACGGATCCTGCACGAGGACGAGCGGCTGATCGTGCTGGACAAGCCTTCCGGAATCGCCGTGCACGGCGGCAGCGGCCTGTCGCACGGGGTCATCGAGGCGCTGCGTGCCGCGCGGCCGGAGGCGCCGTACCTGGAGCTGGTGCACCGCCTCGACCGCGAGACGAGCGGCTGCCTGCTGATCGCAAAGCGGCGCAGCACGCTGCGCAGCCTGCATGAGCTGCTGCGCGAGGGCCGGGTCGAAAAACGCTACCTCGCCCTCGTCAAAGGCCGGTGGGAACTCGGCCAGGTGCGCCTCGAGGACCGGCTGCGAAAGAGTGTGCGCGGCGGCGAGCGGGTGGTGACCGTCGACGAGAGCGGCAAGGCCGCGGCGAGCATATTTCGCCCGGTGGAAATCGGCTCGGCGGCCTCCCTGCTGGAGGTCAGGATCATGACGGGGCGCACTCACCAGATACGGGTCCAGGCGGCCGAGGCGGGACACCCGCTGGCGGGCGACGAGCGCTACGGCGACCGCGATTACAATCGCAGGATGAAATCGCTGGGGCTCGAGCGGCTGTTCCTGCACGCCGCCTCGGTGGGCTGGGAAGATCCGGTCAGCGGTGAATGGCGCATGTTTTCCGCGCCGCTGCCGGACGACCTGGGCGAAGTGCTGTCGCAGCTGGAAACGCACCATGGCTAGGCGGTCACGCCTGGTGGTGTTCGACTGGGACGGGACGCTGATGGACTCCACCGGCCAGATCGTGGCCGCCGCCACCCGGGCCATCGCCCAGCTCGAATTGCCGGCGCGCCCGCCGGAAGCGATCCGGGACATCATCGGGCTCGGCCTGCAGGAATCCTGGCAACGGTTGTTCCCCGAGCTCGGCCCGGATTCCTACACGCCGTTCGTCACGGCCTACCGGGAGCATTTCTTCGCGCCGGAATTACAGACCGCGCGGCTGTTCGACCGGGTCGCGGAGGTCATCGCGGAACTCTCGGGGCGTGGTTTCGTGCTGGCGGTCGCCACCGGCAAGAGTCGCCGCGGACTTGATCGCGACCTCGCCGCCACCGGGCTCGGCCCGTTCATCGCCGGGTCACGCACCGCCGACGAGACCCGCTCCAAGCCCCACCCGGACATGCTGCTGGAGCTGATGTCCAGCCTGGGCGCCGGTCCGGACGAAACGATGATGGTCGGCGACACCGAGTGGGACCTCGAAATGGCGCGCCGCGCGGGGGTCGCCTCAATCGCAGTGTGCTACGGCGCTCATGCGCTGGAAAGGCTGCGCCCTTGCGGGCCGCGGGCGTGCATCGATGCGATCGAGGCCCTGCCGCGGGTGCTGGAGCAAGCCTACCGTCGCGACGACCGGCCAGGTGTAAACAGGTCCTAGAGGACCGGCATGCCGAGGCGGCGCAGTGCCTGCGCCAGCCAGATCAGGGGCAGACCGATGAGCCCCGTCGGGTCCTGGCTGTCGATGCGCTCGAACAAGGCGATTCCCAGCCCCTCGGCCCGAAAGCCGCCCGCGCAATCAGTCGGGTTGTCGCGCGCCACGTACTGGCGAATCTCCTCCGGCGTCAACGGCCGGAACACGACCCGCGTGATGTCCATGTGTTCTTCCGGCTCGGCGGGCCGGGCGGCGCTGAGGACGCAGACGCCCGTCAGGAACTCGACGTCCCGGCCGGCCGAAAGAGTCAGTTGTTCGGCCGCCCGGGCCGCATCGAGCGGCTTGCCGAGAATGTCGTCTCCCCGGACGGCAAGCTGGTCGGAGCCGATGACGATCGCGCCGGGATGGCGCGCCAGGACTCTCGCGGCCTTGGCGCGCGCGAGTCGCATGACGGCGTCGGCCGGAGCCTCGCCGGCATCGATGCGCTCGTCAACGGCTGGAGGGTCCTGTTCGAACGGCAGCCCGAGGCGCTCCAGCAGGGCACGGCGATAGGGCGAGCCGGACGCGAGGACAAGTCGGGCCGGAGCAGCGCCAGGTCGGTGACTTGCTTGCATGGTACGCAGGTTACCGCGGGCGGCTGCCCCGGGGCAAAACGCCGGCTGACCAGGATTTTGACAGGAAGGTCGCTGTGCCGATATTCTAGCCGGCTTATGTCCGCTGAGCTTGACCGGTTGTTCGAGCCTGCAGCGCTCGCCGCCCGGGCCTGGCGCCTGCAGGCCGAATCACCCCTGCAGGAGTGGGAGCGGCTGGCGTCGCTCGACGGACGGGCGGCAAAAGACCGGGCGGCTGCAACGGCAGGCCGGAACGTGAGCATCGACGTGCAGGTACGCGAAGATGCCAATGGCGTACCGGTGCTCGAGGGCGAGCTGGGCGCGACACTGCGCTGCGTGTGTCAGCGTTGCCTGGAGGAGATGCCGTTCGAATTGCGGGTACGGCCGAAGTTGTTTTTCGGTCGCGAGGACCAGCTCGGGGAGGCTGCCACGGCGGCCGGGTTCGAGCATTGCGAGCTGGCGCCGGGGGTTACGCTGCGGCAACTGCTCGAGGATGAAGCGTTGCTCTCGGTGCCGGCCTTCCCCGTGCACGAGCGCAGCGAGGATTGCGGGGCGCTGGCGAAAAAGCTGGCGGCACTCGAGCCCGCGGCGGGCGGCACAAGCTCGTCGAGCCCGTTTGCGGTGCTCGCCGAACTCAAGCGCAGGAACTGATTGACGGAGCATCGCCACCATGGCTGTACAAAAGAATCGCAAGACTTCATCGAGGCGCGACATGCGGCGCTCGCACGACGCGCTCGGCAAGCCGACATTGTCGGTTGACCCGACCAGCGGCGAGACGCATCGTCGTCACCATGTCTCCGCCGACGGCTTCTACCGCGGCAACAAGGTCATCGAAACCCCGACGGTGCCGGACGAGGAGTAACCGTCGGAGGGCGAGGTGCGCGACCTCGCCCCGTGCCGTCGCTCCTGCCTCATGTCCCACCCGCTGACCATAGCGATCGACGCCATGGGCGGGGACAGCGCGCCTGCTGTCCCGGTCGGTGCGACCCTCGGCCTGTTGCGCAGGGAGCCGGACCTGGCGGCGATCCTCGTCGGTCTGCCGAACGAAATCCTTCCGCTGCTCGAGCACCGCTCCGCCGCCCTGCGCAAACGAGTTACCGTCCACGCCGCCAGCCAGGTCGTCACGATGGACGAACCGCCGGGGGAGGCGTTGCGCCGCAAGCGTGACTCCTCCATGCGGCTCGCGATCAACCTCGTCCGCGAGGGCCGCGCCGACGCGTGTGTCAGCGCGGGCAATACCGGCGCGCTGATGGCGACCGCGAAATTCGTCCTCAAGACGCTGCCGGGCGTGGATCGTCCCGCCATCATCGCCGCGATCCCGGCGCTCGGCGGCCAGACCATTATGCTCGACCTGGGTGCGAACTCGGTCTGCACGGCGCGCCAGTTGTGCGAGTTCGCCGTCATGGGAGACATCGTGGCGTGCGACCTTTACGGCCTGCAGCGGCCTCGCGTCGGCTTGCTCAATATCGGCACGGAGGACATCAAGGGAAGCGGCACGCTCAAGCAGGCCCACCAATGGCTGCGCGCCGGTCCGCTCAACTATCAGGGGTTCGTCGAAGGTACCGACATCATGTCGGGCAACGTCGACCTGGTGGTGACCGACGGCTTCACCGGCAATGTCGCTTTGAAGACCATCGAGGGTACGGCGAGAATGCTGGCCCAGGTGACGCACGACGAGATCAGGCGCAGCTTGGTCAGCAGGATCATGGCGCTGGGCGCGGCGCCGCTGTTTCGCTCGCTCGCGGCGCGAATCGATCCACGGCGCTACAATGGCGCCAGCTTCGTCGGCCTGCAGGGAATCGTGATCAAGAGTCACGGCGGCGCGGACGAGACGGCATTCGCGACCGCGATCGAGACGGCGGTGCTGGAAGCGAAGAAGGGCGTACCGACGAGAATCGGCCAGGTCATGGCGAAGCAGTCCTTTCCGGAGCACACAGAGTGATCTATTCGCGCATCATCGGTACCGGGCGCTATCTTCCCGAGCGGATCCTGACGAACGCCGAGCTCGAGACCATGGTCGATACGACCGCCGAGTGGATCCGGTCGCGCAGCGGCATCGAGCGGCGCCACGTGGTTGCGGAGGGGCAGGGCACGACGGACCTCTGCGAGCATGCCGCGCGGGCCGCGCTGGCAGCGGCCGACGTGGATCCCGGCGAGATCGACATGATTGTCGTCGGGACGACGACGCCCGACCAGGTGTTTCCCAACGCGGGTGTGCTGTTGCAGAGCCGGCTCGGCGTGCACGGCTGTCCGGCCTTCAGCATCGAGGCCGCCTGCACGAGCTTCATCTACGCGCTCGCCGTGGCCGACAAGTTCATCCAGACCGGCACGATCCGGACGGCCCTCGTGGTGGGCGCGGAAACGATCACGCGGATGCTCGACTGGAGCGACCGCACCACGGCGGTGCTGTTCGGCGATGGCGCAGGGGCGGTCGTGTTGCGCGCGGATTCTGCGCCCGGGGTGGTATCTACGCACCTGCACGCGGATGGCCAGTACAAGGACCTGCTCTATTTTCCCAGCGGCGTGTCGCTGGGGATGCGTCCGGTCGGCGGTGACAATACCATCCAGATGAAAGGCAACGAGGTGTTCAAGGTTGCCGTCAACACTCTCGGACGGATCGTCGACGAGACGCTCGAGGCCAACGGGCTGGACAAGCAGGATATCGACTGGCTCATCCCGCACCAGGCGAACATTCGCATCATCCAGGCCACCGCGAAGAAACTTGAGATGCCGATGGAGCGGGTCGTCCTGACGGTCCAGGATCACGGCAATACTTCGGCGGCGTCGGTGCCGATGGCACTCGATGTCGCGGTGCGCGACGGTCGCATCAAGGCCGGCGACCTGCTCCTGCTGGAGGCCTTTGGCGGCGGCTTTACCTGGGGCTCAGCGCTGGTACGCTGGTAAGCGCGGCCGCGCCGAGCCGCGCGCCAGGCCGGGGCGGGATGGACGAGCGTGTTCATGTAAGCTTGTTCGCCAGGCGCCGCCGCGCGGATTCGGGGCGCACCAACGGGAGGTCGCGGGGATATGAGTGACGACAAGGACAAGGCCGGCCAGTTCCACAGCTGGCGGCCGCACCCGTGGCACGGGCTCATGCCGGGCCTGAATCCACCGCTGGAAGTGCGCGCCTATATCGAGATCACGCCGTTCGACCTCGTCAAGTACGAGGTCGACAAGGAGTCGGGCTACACCATCGTGGACCGGCCCCAGCGCACTTCGGCCGCCCCGCCCGTGCTGTACGGCTTCATCCCGCAGACTTATTGCGACGAGCGCGTCCGCCGCCTGACGCCGGGCGCGAAGCGCGCCGACCGCGATCCGCTCGATATCTGTGTCATCAGCGAGCGCCAGATCGAGCGGGGCGACATCCTGCTCAACACCTGCGTCATCGGCGGCATCCAGATGATCGACGGCGGCGAGGCTGACGACAAGATCATCGCCGTGCTGCGCAACGACAACATCTGGAGCGAGGCGCATGACATCGGCGATGTGCCGCACGTGATGATCCAGCGGCTGCAGCATTATTTCAGCACTTACAAGATGGGGCCGAACATGACCTCGGGCGTCGAGATCACAGCGACTTACGGGCGCGACCACGCGGCCAAGGTCGTCGAGGCGGCCATCCGTGACTACGAAGACGTGTTCGGGCCGAGTCATCGTGCCTGGGAAAAGCTCGAGGAACGCATGATGGACGGCGCAACGGCGGGGGATGCCCCCGACTGAACGACCGCCTGACGAGCGCTTAGTCGCCCAGTTCGTCGAACAGGGCGACGAATTCCGCAGTGAGCTTGTGGCGCGGCGCGAGATGGATCAGCGGGATACGCTGCTCGTGCGACTCACGCATTTTGATGCTCGATGACAACTTGCTCTCGAGGACGGGCAGGCCTTCCTCGCGCAGTTCCGCAACCAGCCTTTGCGGCAGGTTGGCGCGCGCCATGAACTGGTTGATGACGATGCCCTCGACACGCAACTCGGGGTTGTGATCCGCACGCGCTTCCGCGACGTTCTCCAGCAGCGTATACAGCGCGCGACGCGAGAAATCGTCGCAATCGAACGGGATGAGGCACGCCTCGGCCGCCACCAGCGCCGACAGCGTATAGAAGTTGTATGCGGGGGGCGTGTCGACGTAGATCGCGTCGAACTGTTCGGCGAGTTTCAGCAGCAGGTCCCTGAGCTTGTAGATCTTGTGGCGGGACTCCAGCTTGGCCTGCAGCTCCGACAGGTCGGGCGAGGACGCCAGCACGTGCAGTCCCTCGTACCGCGTAGGCGTCAGGTAGTTCAGCGGATCACGCGGCAGGATGCGAATCGACAGCGCGTCATTGAAGAACGCGGCGAGGTCGCTATCGGTCGCGTCCCAGTCATCACCGAGCAGGTACTGGCTCGAGTTGCCCTGCGGGTCGAGGTCGACCACCAGGGTGTCGCGGCCGCGCGCGGCGCTGATCGCCGCGAGATTGGCCGTGATGCTCGATTTCCCGACGCCGCCCTTCTGGTTGAAAATTACCCGCCGCATGGCGCTGGCCTCATCACTGGTCCCGCGTGGGCCGAGGGGAGTGTCTCGCGCCGTCTGCTCGCGGCTCAGAGCACCGGCTGGCGGTCTTCCCGGTTGCGCCGGCGGGCGGCCCGCTCGCGCAGCTGCTCGCGCCGGGCCTTCATTTTTTCGGTGCGAACCTTCGGGCTGCGCCGCAGGTGAAACCCGGCGTCGTACTTGCGACGAAACTCGCAGAAATCCTGGTAGGCCTCGATCTCGTGCTTGAGGCCGCGCACGGCCAGTTCAACCATGATCGCATCGTCGAGGAAGCCCAGCCCGGGGATGTCGTCAGGGATGAGATCGTCCGGGTCGCAGAAGTAGACCAGTGCCCCGAGGACGCGCTCCCGCTCGGCGCTCGTGATCGGCCATTCCTTGTCGTCGAGCATCGAGGTCAGGGCCTGCAGCCGGTCGATGCGCTCCCGCACGTAGATGGGCACCTTCGTATTGCCCATGTCCGCAAACAAGGTGTGGGCCGCGTCGATGATGTCGGCGTCGTCCGCATCGCGCACGGTCCGGCGGGACTTGCGCATCGCCTCGCGAAAGTGCTTCACGTCATTCGCACTGAGTTCGAAAGTGATCCTGAGACTCATGGCGGCTCCCTCGGCGGAAGCGGGAAGCCTAAGGCCCGCCCGCTGGAGCGTCAACCGGACTTTTCGACGTGGGTCATGGCACGGGGATCGCCGGCGGGTAAAATAGGGCGCAAGAAGCCCTGCCGGGCGCCCGGGAAACCGACTTGTGACGATGATCAGATCCATTGCTGTATTGCTGGCGTCGTTCGCCCTGGGCTCCGGCGCCACGGCCGCGACGTTCGTGCTGCCGCCCGAGGGCACGGATCTCGTCGGCGTGCCCGTCTGGGTGCACACCCGCTACGAGGACACCTTGCTGGACGTGGCCCGCGACTACAGCGTCGGCTACGAGGAGGTGCAGCGGGCGAATCCCGGCGTGGATACCTGGATTCCCGGCGTCGGCACGCGGGTGATGCTGCCGACGCGTTACGTGCTGCCGGCGGGGCTGCGCGAAGGACTGGTGATCAACCTGCCCGAGTACCGCATGTATTACTTCCCGAAACCGAAGAAGGGCGAGCGGGCACACGTAATCACCTATCCGATCAGTATCGGCAAGATGGACTGGAATACGCCGATCGGTCGCCACCGCATCATCAGCAAGGCGGAGAACCCGTCGTGGTATCCGCCGGAATCGATCCGCAAGGAGCACGCCAAGCGCGGCGACACGCTGCCGCGGGTCGTGCCGCCCGGGCCGGACAATCCGCTCGGCGCGTATGCGATGCGGCTCAATCTGACGACCTACCTGATCCACGGCACCAATAATCCTGACGGCGTCGGCATGCGCGTGACGTCCGGCTGCATCCGCATGTTCCCGGAGCACATCGAGCAGCTGTTCCCGGAGGTCGATGTCGGCACGACGGTGCACATCATCAGCGAGCCGATCAAGGTGGGCTGGGCCGCGGATACGCTGTACGTGGAGGTTCACCCGCCGCTGGAGGAGGAGAGCGAGTCGCGATTGCGGATGCGCTTCACCAACCTGCTCCGGGAGGCGGCTCAGGGTCATGGCCTGGAGATCGACTGGCGCCGCGCGGACGAGATTTTCTCCGCCGCCAGCGGCGTGCCGACCGAGGTGCCGGTACGGCGCGTGACGGTGGCGTTCGAGCCCTAGCGGCCCGGGAAGAGAAGATTTTCGCGCGAAAACTTCCAAAAAAAAGGCCGCAGCAAGCTGCGGCCTTTCCTTTTGAGCGTCCTGCTCTTACTTGGACATTGTGCGCTGGAACATCCGCTCGATACGGTCCGTGTTCGCTGCACAGCAGGCCTGGGCTTCGCTGGCAGCCTGGGCGGCACGATTGGCGGTGTTCTGGGCATTGGTGGCGACGCGCTTGGCCTCTTCCGAACCGGCCTGGGCGGCGTCGGCTGCGGTCTTGGCGGCACGCGCCTCGTTAAGGGCCTGCTCGGCCGTGGCGCGCACGGCGTCGAGGTCCTGCGTGTTCGTGGCACAGCCACTTGTCACGCCGAGCGCAACAATGGCGACGCCGACATACAGCAAGTTCTTCTTCATGGATATAAATCCCCTGGTGATCACGATGGTTCTCGCATGCGGAAAAAACGGCGGAATCATTCTGCCGCGACATAAGCGCCTCGCTAATTTACAGAATGCAGGTTTTGCAAGCAAGCAAACGCCTGATTCCGGGGCGCTGCGCGAGCGCCGGCGGGGCTTGCCGCGGGCGCCATACTGTATATAATCGCATGTACTGTTCATCCGCACAGAGGACCCGGACATGCGAGACAAGCTGACTGCGCGACAGCGCCAGGTCCTCGACCTGGTCAGGGAGATCATCGAGGACTCCGGCATGCCCCCGACCCGTGCGGAGATCGCTACGGCGCTCGGCTTCCGTTCCGCGAATGCCGCGGAGGAGCACCTCCGGGCGCTGGCGCGCAAGGGGGTCATCGAACTGGTGCCGGGCGCATCCCGCGGCATTCGCCTCAAGGAGTCCCCGCGGGCGGCCGCCGGCTTGCCGCTGGTCGGGCGGGTCGCGGCGGGACGCCCGATTCTTGCGGAGGAGCACATCCAGGGCCGTTACGAGATCGACCCGGCCCTGTTCAGACCGCGCCCGCATTACCTGCTCCAGGTGCACGGCATGAGCATGAAGGACGCCGGCATCCTCGACGGCGACCTGGTCGCGGTGCATCGCACGCCGGAGGTGCGCAGCCGGCAGATCGTCGTCGCCCGGCTCGACGACGAAGTCACCGTGAAGCGCTACCGGCAGGAGGGCAGGATCGTCTGGCTGCTGCCGGAGAACGCCGACTTTGAGCCGATCCGCGTGGACCTCGACCAGCAGGCCATCGTCATCGAAGGCGTCGTCGTGGGCGTCGTGCGCCAGTCATGAGGAAGAAGAGGATTTTCGCGCGGAGGCGCAGAGGTGCAGAGGGCGCAGAGATATATAAAAATAAAATTAAGATAGTGATATAAATATATGGTTTTAAATATTTTTTATCTCTTTTTTTCTCTGCACCTCCGCGTCTCTGCGCGAGAATGAAGTGGCTGAACCGCTGCAGGAACTGCTGGAGGATCCGCGGATATGGCGGGCGGGGCGCCGGCAGCGACACTGGCCGACGCTGCCCAGCGGCTACCCGGAACTCGATGCGCTGCTGCCCGGCGGCGGCTGGCCTGCAGCGATGATCACGGAAGTCGCGGTGGAGTGCTGGGGCAGCGGTGAGCTGACGTTGTTCATGCCGCTGCTGGCCCGGCTCGCCAACGCCGGGCGCGCGCGTACGGCCACCTGGATAGCCTGGATTTCGCCGCCGTTCCTGCCCTATGCGCCGGCGCTCGCGGCGGCCGGCGTGGACCTGGCCGGGGTGCTGGTGGTGCGCGGCGGGGATGATGCGGAAACGCTCTGGGCCACCGAGCAGGCCCTGCAGTCGGGCAGTTGCCGGGTCGTGCTGGCCTGGGTCGGGCGGGCGGACGGGCGCCGCCTGCGACGCCTGCAGCTCGCTGCGGAGGGGGGCCGCACGCCGCTGATCCTGTTTCGTCCTCCTGCGGCGCTTGGGGCACCGTCGCCAGCGGCGTTGCGGCTCAGCCTGATTGCGGATGCCGGGGGCGCCTGCCTGCGCCTGGCCAGGCATCGCGGCGGGGCGTCGAGATCGCTGCCCGTCGCCGCCCTGCGCGAGCGATGAACACGGCCACGGCACGGGCACGCCCGGATCCTGCCGGGCCATTGGCGCCCGTCGCGGCGGGGTATGCCGCCGGGCGCACGCCCGTATTACCGCTGTGGCTTTGCCTGGGGCTGCCGCGCTTGCCGCTCGAGGTGCGCAGCGGCGGATGTGTCGACGAGGACGCCAGGATCATCGTGGATCACGCGGGCCGGGTCGTGCAGGCCAGCACGCCGGCGGCAGAGAACGGCGTGGCACCGGGCCTGCCGCTGAACGCGGCGCACGCGTTGTGCCCGGGGCTCGTGGTGCTGGAGCGGGACGAGGCCGCGGAGCATGACACGCTCTTGCGCCTGGCGGCCTGGGCCGGGGCGTTCACCTCGGTCGTGAGCCTCGTGCCGCCCGCCGCGCTGCTGCTCGAGGTGCGCGGCAGCCTGCGATTGTTCGGCGGCCTCGAGGCACTGCGCCGGCGAATTCGCACGGCACTGCGCTCGAGCAGTCATGCCTGCCGGGATGCGGTGGCGCCGACGCCGCTGGCGGCGTTGTGGCTGGCGCGCGCCGGCGAGGCGGATGCCGTGATGGATCCAGCGGCACTGGCCGGCCGGATCGGCCGGCTGAGACCGGCGGTGACCGGCTGGCCGGAGGCGACCCTGGCGGCCCTGCGCGGCCTCGGGATCGAGTCGCTGGCCGAGTGCCTGCGCCTGCCCAGGGACGGCTTTGCGCGCCGGATCGGCCGGGGGCCGCTCGCCGATCTCGACCGGGCGCTGGGCCGGCTGGCGGATCCGCGCGCTACCTTTTGTCCGCCGCCGCGCTACCGGGGCGAACTGGAACTGGCGGCCGAGACCACGGATACGGCACGCCTGGCGCGTGCGCTGCACGGGCTGTTCGTCGAGCTCGAGGGTTTCCTGCGTGCCCGCCAGCGGGCGGTCGCCCTGCTCACGATCCGGCTCGCGCACATGCGCCGTCCCGCCACGGTGCTGACGCTCGGCCTCGTCAGCCCCGGCCTCGAGGCGGCGCATTTCGGCGCGTTGTTCACGGCACGGCTCGAGCGCCTCGCATTGGCGGCGCCGGTGCTCGGCGTCACGCTCGAGGCCGAACCCGGTGAACCGTTCGACCCCGCCCTCGCCGGCCTGTTTGGCGACGAGTCGGGCGGCACGGCCGGGGTCCGTCTCGTCGAGCGATTGCGGGCGCGCCTCGGTCACGAGGCCGTGCACGGCCTGTGCCTGCTCGATGAGCATCGGCCGGAGCAGGCCTGGCGGGTCGCCGAGCCGGGCGCCGGCACTGCTGCGGCTGCGCCCGGCGGCACACTGCGGCCCGGCTGGCTGCTGGAGTCGCCACGGCCGCTGCGCAGTCGCGCGGGCCGGCCCTGGCTCGACGGCGAGCTGCGCTTCGAGAGCGGGCCCGAGCGGCTTGAGACCGGCTGGTGGGACGGCCGCGAGATCACCCGCGACTACTGGGTCGCCAGGGCCGCGACGGGCGCCCGGTTGTGGATCTTTCGCGAGCGGCCCGGCGTGCCTGGACGGACGGACGAGGCCGGCTGGTACCTGCACGGCCTCTTCGGATGAGCATTCCGGCCTGCGCGGAGCTGCATTGCATCTCCAATTTCACCTTCCTCCGGGGCGCGTCGCATCCCGCGGAGCTCGTGCAGCGCGCCGCTGAGCTCGGCTACGAGGCGCTCGCGCTCACCGACGAGTGCTCGGTCGCCGGCGTCGTCCGGGCCTGGGAGGCGGCGCGCGAATGCGGACTGAAGCTCGTCGTCGGCAGCGAGCTGCGTCTCGAGGACGGCTTGCGGCTCGTGGTGCTGGCGGCCGACCGGTCAGGCTATGGACGGCTGTGCCGGCTGATCACGCGGGGGAGGCGCGCGGCGCCGAAGGGCGCGTATCGCCTGTCACGCGCGGACCTGGAGGACGGCCTGCCAGGCTGCCTCGTCCTCTGGCTGCCGGACGAGACGCCCGGCGAGGCGGACGGGTGCTGGCTGGCCGGGCATTTCGCGGGGCGAGCATGGCTTGCCGTCGAGCTGTTCGCGGGCGGTCGCGATGCCGCGCGCCTCGCGGCGCTCGAGACGCTCGGACGCCGCGTCGGCCTGCCGCGGGTGGCTGCCGGCGACGTCCACATGCACGAGCCCGGCCGGCGACCCCTGCAGGATCTCGTGGCTGCGATCCGCCTGAACACGCCGCTGCACACACTGGGGCGCCGGCTGCTGCCGAACGGCGAGCGTCATCTGCGCAGCCGCGCACGGCTCGCGGAACTCTATCCCGAGGCGTTGCTCGCGGCCGCGGCCGGCATCGCGCGGCGCTGCAGCTTCACGCTGGACGAACTCGACTGGCACTACCCGGCCGAGCTCGTCCCTGCCGGCGAGACGCCGTCGTCGTGGCTGGCGCGGCTGACGGCGGAGGGGATGGCGCGCCGTTGGCCCGGCGGCGCCCCCGCGAAGGTCGAGCGGACGGTGCGGCACGAGCTCGCGCTGATCGGCGAGCTGGACTACGAGGCCTATTTCCTGACCGTGCACGACATCGTCGCGCATGCGCGCGGCCTGGGAATTCTCTGCCAGGGACGCGGCTCGGCGGCGAATTCCGCAGTCTGTTTCTGCCTGGGGATCACCGAGGTGGATCCTGCGCGCATGTCCGTGCTGTTCGAGCGCTTCATCTCGAAGGAGCGCAACGAGCCGCCGGACATCGACGTGGACTTCGAACACGAGCGGCGCGAGGAAGTCATCCAGTACATCTATGCGAAATACGGCCGGCAACGCGCCGCGCTGGCCGCGACGGTCATCCGCTACCGGCCGCGCAGCGCGGTCCGCGACGCCGGCAAGGCCCTCGGGCTGGCGCCCCTGCAGGTGGACACGCTGGCGAAGTCGATGCAGTGGTGGGACGGCAAGTCGGCGATTTCGCCGCAACGGTTCCGCGATGTCGGCTTCGACCCGGACAACCCGCTGATCGCGCGGCTGCTCGTGCTGGCCGGCCAGCTGATCGGATTTCCGCGCCACCTGTCGCAGCACGTGGGCGGCTTCGTGATCGCCGACGAGTGCCTTGAGGAACTCGTGCCGGTGGAGAACGCCGCGATGCCGGAACGCACCGTGATCCAGTGGGACAAGGACGACCTCGACGCGGTCGGCATGATCAAGGTCGACGTACTCGGCCTCGGCATGCTGAGCGCGATCCGGCGCGGCTTCGAGCTGATCGGGCACTTTCGCGGGCAGCACTGGACACTCGCAACGGTGCCTGCGGAGGACCCGGCGGTGTACGAGATGGTCTCGGCGGCGGACACCATGGGCGTGTTCCAGATCGAGTCGCGCGCCCAGATGGCCATGTTGCCGCGCTTGCGCCCCCGCTGCTTTTACGACCTGGTCATCGAGGTCGCAATCATCCGTCCCGGACCCATCCAGGGGGACATGGTGCATCCCTACCTGCGGCGCCGGAACGGCCAGGAGCCGGTCAGCTACCCGAACGAGGAGGTGCGCCGGGTGCTGGAGCGCACCCTCGGCGTGCCGATCTTCCAGGAGCAGGTCATGCAGCTCGCGATCGTCGCCGCCGGCTTCAGCGCGGGCGAGGCCGACGCACTGCGCCGCGCGATGGCGGCCTGGCGACGCAAGGGCGGACTCGGCTCCTTCGAGCAACGCCTCATCGAGGGCATGCAGCAGCGCGGCTATGCGGAAGACTTCGCGCGGCGGATCTTCCACCAGATCCTCGGCTTCGGCGAGTACGGCTTCCCCGAGTCGCACTCGGCCAGCTTCGCGCTGCTGGTCTATGTCTCGGCCTGGCTGAAATGGCACGAGCCGGCGGCGTTCCTGTGCGCGCTGCTCAACAGCCAGCCGATGGGCTTCTATGCACCGTCACAGCTGGTACAGGACGCGCGCCGCCACGGCGTCGAGGTGCGCCCGGTGGACGTTCGCTGCAGTGACCGGGATTGCACGCTCGAGCGGCGCGAGGACGGCGCGCCGGCGGTGCGTCTGGGGCTGCGACTGGTCGCGGACCTGTCCGCCGCCGGGGCCGAACGGCTGGTGGCGGCGCGGCGGGCTCGCGCCCTCGACGGCGTGGATGACCTCGCGCGGCGCGCGCAGCTCGATCGCGGCGATCTCGCAGCGCTGGCCCGGGCCGGTGCGCTCGCGGCCCTGGCGGGTCACCGCTACCGTGCCGGCTGGGCCGTCGCCGGCGTGGAGCCGGCACTGCCGCTGCTCCGGGAGACGCGTATCCGCGAGGGGGTACCGCTGCTGCGGGCGCCCACCGAGGGGCGGGATATCGTCGCGGATTACCGCAGCACGGGCCTGACGCTGGGCCGCCATCCGCTGGCGCTGTTGCGGGACCGGCTGGCGGACGACGGCCTGGTGAGCGCCGCCGAACTCAATGCCGCCCCGCACGGCGCGCGGACCGCCTATGCCGGGATCGTTATCAACCGGCAGCGACCCGGCAGCGCGAAGGGCGTGGTGTTCGTGACGCTGGAGGACGAGACCGGGCAGGCGAACGTCGTCGTCTGGCAGGCCGTGGCCGAGGCCTGGCGCCGCCCGCTGCTCGGCGCGCGCCTGCTGGAGATCGCAGGCAGAGTGCAGCGCGAGGGGCCGGTGGTGCACCTCGTCGCCGAGCGCATGGCCGATCGCAGCGCGCTGCTCGGCCTGCTCGACGTGCGCTCGCGGGACTTCCACTGATGGAGACACGGATGGGGACACTGCTTGAAAGCAGTGTCCCCTTATCGTGCGGCCGGGGACGCTGCTTTCAAGCAGTGTCCCCATCATTCCCATCAGAACGTCTTCAACAGGCCAAGCGTCACTTGCGTGCGATCGTAAGAAAAACTTTCGTCCGTCGAGTCATTGTCCGCAACTCGATATTCCAGCAGCGCGCTCCAGTCACGCGTGAATGAGTACGTCAGTGTGCCCCAGAGCGTCAGCAGATCCTCTTCCCGCGCCGTGGCAAGGTCGTCGTAATCGCTAGTGCGAAAATCGATACCCACCTCGTAACCCCACCCCGTCGCCGGGCGAAAGCCGTAATCGAGGCTCAGGCGATCGCGATCCGGCGAAACCGCCGGGTCTGCACGGTCATTGGTTTCCCGCCAATAGCGAAGCTGCACCCTGTGGCTGTCCCAATAGCGTCGATAACGCAGGTCCAGTTGCTGGCGGGAGCCCTCGATGCCTGCAAAGACCGAATCTGCATCACTGACATCATCGTAGATGTAGCGCAGGTCGATCATAGCGGTGCGCCCCAGGTAGCGGACGATGCGCCCGTGCACCCCGGCTTTCCGATCAAAAGCATCGCCGCCCAAAGTGCCGGCGCTGGCGTGGACGCCGGCCTGAAAACGCCATTCCTCGGCTCGCCAGTCGTAGAATACGGCGCCGCGGATCTCGGACTGGTCGAAATCATCGGCGTCGAAGTATCTGATCGCGTAGAGGCTGCCGTCGAAGCGGATGCCATTTCGTCCGTCCCACGGCCCCTGGACTACGGCAAAAATTTCGGTCAAGGGACTTTCAGTCGTCGTTCCTGCCGCCAAACCCGCCTCGTCACGCAGCGCGACGTTATCGTCGTGCCCTGCCCGAATCCCAATCGCGCCACGCCAACGCGATGCGCTCTCAATGTCAGGCTCGAGCTCTCGTAGTTGCCGGGACGCGAGGATGCGAATCTTGGGGTCATCGGGACTCAATTCGTAGGCCCGCAGAAAATGCCTTTGGGCATCAGCGCTGTTTCCAAGCCGGCGTGAGACGAGCCCCAGGTTGTACTCCGCCAATCCACGCATTGCCGGAAAACGCTGGCCGAGCAATGCAAAGGTTTGCGCCGCACGCGCATACTGCCCGAGCTTGAACTGGGACACCGCGATGTTGTAGTGGACGGCCGGGCCATCCATTCCGGCGTCTCTGGCAGCCTCGAAAGATTCCAAAGCAGAGGCGTATTCGCCATGTTCGAAGGCCAGCTTCGCCGCTTCCCAATCCTCGGCCGGTGCCGCGAACGCCATGGCCGAAATCAACAGCGTCATTGCCGTTGCGCAAACTGTGGAAGTAATCCGCCGCATGACCACCAGCCTCGGTTCAGACAAGTTGATCGGTAGCAAAAAAACCCGCCGCGATGTTCCGCGGCGGGCTGCGTTTCTGAAGTTCGCCTATCCTGACCTGATCACGAAGCCAGACGACTCCATTTGCACGGTGCCAAAATCACTTCAGGTTCCCGGGGGGCCCCGGCGGTTGGGAACGTCGGGAGTCGCCGGGAGATTCTCGGAGCGGCCACGAGTTTCGCGGTTTTTCATTGCTTCTTCCGCCATGCCGGCGCCGCGCTCGCGCGCTTCTTCGGCCGTTGCGAGCCCAAACTCTCGCCGTGCACGATTTTCATTCGCCCGGTCGAGTCCATGCTGTGCATTGACCACCGCGGCCGAATCTTCCGGTACCGAAGCCGGCAGCGTAATCTCGTCCGTGACCGCGTCCGGCAGCTCAGCTTCAGCATCGCCTATCAGCTGGATCGTGGCCTCCCCATTATCTTCCTCACCGGCTTCCTGCGCCCAGGCGCTGCTAAAAGCAAGCAGCAGAGCGCCGGTTGAGATCAAAACAAGCTTTCTCTTCATGGTGTTAGACATCCTTAGTTGCGTTCAGCATAACAAACTCGGGTGTGGTTACTTAAATCACCCGGCTGTTACCCCTATAAACGATCGGGCCGTAAATTTGGTTCCATGCGCGCAGGGGATCGGCCAGTTCCTTGACCGGTCGTCGTACACTCGCCTCAGGGTCCGGGTTGTTGGCTTTGCGAGGAGTCGCCGGCAGGATGAAGATCTTCGTGTTGATGGGCGCCATCTTCGGCGGACTCGGCGTCGCCGCCGGGGCGTTCGGGGCGCACGCGCTGAGAAGCCAGCTTGAGCCACGCATGCTCGAAGTGTTCGAGACGGCCGCACGCTACCAGATGTACCATGCGCTCGCGCTGTTCGCCGCGGCCTGGATTCTGCAGCAGAGCCAGGCCCCGGCGGCGCAGGTCGCCGGCTGGGCCTTCGTGGCCGGAATCCTGCTTTTCTCGGGTTCCCTGTACGCCATGGCATTCACCGGCGTTCGCGGCCTGGGCGCCATCACGCCGATCGGCGGTGCAGCCTTCCTCGTCGGCTGGGTGGCGCTGGCCGTGGCGGCCGCCCGGATTTAAGGATGCCGGCCATGAGTGACGAAAACGAGCGACCGCCGCGACGCTTCCAGCTGCCCGAGGACGAGCTGTCCGAGAAATTCATCCTCACCGGGGGGCCGGGCGGGCAGCACGTCAATCGCACGGCTACCGGCGTGCAGCTGCGCTTCGATGTCGCGGCTACGTCCCGCCTCGATGATGCCGTGAAGCAACGCCTGCTCAAGCTCGCCGGGAGCCGGGCGGACTCGTGCGGCGTGATCACCATCGAGGCCAGGACGCACCGCAGCCAGCTGCGCAACCGGGAGGAGGCCCGGGACAGGCTGACGGCGCTCATCGAGCGGGCGCTCCAGGAGCCGCGCCGGCGCATTGCGACCCGTCCGACGCGCGCCGCGAAAGACCGGCGCCTCGTGGCGAAGCGGCACCGCGGCGAAATCAAGCAGAAACGGGGCGATCCGGGAGCGGATGACTAGTTAATATAACTAATACAGGAAGATATAGACTTATTCTAATGTGAATCCGATATCGAAGCCGACCGGCAACGGCTACTCGAAGTCGAAACTGTCCAGATCGGCCAGTTCCTTCGCGGCGCGCTTCATTTCCATGTATTCCTCGACGCGCCGGCGAGCGCTTTCGCTCGGCTTGCGCGCTTCCGGACCCACGGGCAGATCGTCAAGGAGAACGTCGAGCTCCTCTTCCTCCATTTCGGCCTCGCCCTCACCGAAGGAGTCTTCGATGTCGTCGTCGTTGTTGTCGTCTGTGTCCGGATTGCTCATAACGCTGCATCAGGCACGGATGGCAATGTCCCCGGGGGGTCCCGGGGCGCGACATATACCGCGAGCCGCAGGCAGTGGCAATAGGCCGGTCGAAAAAACTGCAGAATCGGCAGGCGCGCGGCCCCGCGCGAGCGACTCCGGACCTCGGCGTCGCGCTCAGCCGATCAGTTGATTCAGCTGGAATATCGGCAGCAGGATGGCGATCACGATCGCCAGCACCAGCGCGCCCATGACCAGGATCAACGCCGGCTCGAGGATGGCGAGCAGGGCGCCGACCAGGCCGTCCACCTCGCGTTCCTGGTTGGCGGCCGCCCGCTCCAGCATGTCTTCGAGTTCGCCGCTGGCCTCGCCGCTCGAGATCAAGTGCATCGTCATCGGCGGAAACAGCCGGCTGGCGCCCAGCGAGCGGCCGAGCGGGGCTCCCTCCCGGACCCGCACCGCGGTTTCCTGGATGGCCTCTTTCATCGGCACGTTGGTGACCACGTCGGCGGAGATGCGCAGCGCCTCCAGCACAGGCACGCCGCTGCCCGCGAGGATGCTCAGCGTGCGCGTGAAGCGCGCCGTGTTGACGCCGCGCTTGAGGCGGCCCACGAGCGGCACGCGCAGCAGGAAGTGATGCCAGCGCCGCCTGAAGTGGAGCTGGCGCAGCATGCGGGAGAATACGAACAGCCCGAGGGCGAGCAGGGCGAACACCACGATGCCGTAGTCACGCAGGAAATCGCTCGCCGCAATCAGGGCGCGCGTGAAAAGCGGCAGGTCCTGGCCGGTGTTCTCGAACACGCCCACGACCTTGGGCACGACATATACCAACAGGCCACCGACGATTGAGACCGCCAGCACCGTGAGAATGACCGGATAGATCAGCGCGTGGGAGACACGCTGGCGCAACTGCTGCCGTCCCTCGGTGTAGTCCGCGAGGCGCTCCAGCACCGGGTCCAGATGCCCCGACTGCTCGCCCGCGGCGACCGTGGCGCGGTAGATCTCCGGGAAAGCCTGCGGGAACTCGCTCAGGCCCGCGGCCAGCGTGTGGCCTTCCATGACGCGCGAGCGGACGCCCAGCAGGATGCTCTTGAGGCGCGGCTTCTCGCTTTGCTGGCCCACGGCGAGGAGCGTCTCCTCGAGCGGCATGCCGGAGCGCAGCAGCGTCGCGAGCTGGCGCGTGATCAGGGCGAGGTCGGCGGCGCTCATGCCGCGCCGCAGGCTGAGGCCGGCGGAACTGCTGCCCCGCTCGCGCTCCACGACTTCGTCGACGGACAGCGGCAGCATCTCGCGCTCGCGCAGCAGCTGGCGTACCTGGCGCGCCGTGTCTCCCTCGAGCACGCCCTTTTGCTGGCGTCCGCCCCGGTCCACGGCGGTGTATTCGAAGGCTCCCATGGATCAGGCGGCGCGGCGCGCGGCGGGGTCAGTCATCACGGGTGACGCGGACCACTTCCTCGAGCGTCGTTGTGCCGTCGAGGACCTTGCGGATGCCGTCATCGCGGATGCCCGGGCTGAGCGTGCGCGCATAGCGTTCCAGCGCCTGCTCGCTCTCGCCCTGGTGAATCATCGCCTGCAAGTGCTCGTCGACGGGGATGAGCTCGTAGATGCCGCTGCGGCCGCGATAGCCGCTGCTGTTGCAGGCCGGGCAGCCGAGGGCGTGGTAGATCTTCGTGCCGCTGCCCGCCGCGACGCCGAGGATGCGCGATTCGCTCTCGTTCGGCGGTGCCGGCTTGCGGCAATCCTTGCACAGCACGCGCACGAGGCGCTGGGCCATGACGCCCAGCAGGCTGGATGCCAGCAGGAACGGCTCGACGCCCATGTCCCGCAGGCGCGCGACCGCACCGACGGCGGTGTTGGTATGCAGCGTCGACAGCACGAGATGGCCTGTCAGGCTTGCCTGGACCGCGATCTCGGCCGTCTCGAGGTCGCGGATCTCGCCGACCATGACCACGTCGGGGTCCTGGCGCAGGATCGCGCGCAGGCCGCGGGCGAAGGTCATTCCGACCTTGGTGTTCACCTGTGTCTGGCCGATGCCGTCGATGTAGTACTCGATCGGGTCCTCGACGGTCATGATGTTGCGGCTGGTCTGGTTGATGCGCTCCAGGCCCGCATACAGCGAGGTCGTCTTGCCCGAGCCGGTGGGTCCCGTCACGAGGATGATGCCGTGCGGGCGATGGATCAGGCGGTCCATCATGGCCTCGGTGTCCGGATCCATGCCGAGACTGGACAGGTCGAGCCTGCCGGCCTGCTTGTCCAGCAGGCGCATGACCACGCGTTCGCCGTGACCGGAGGGGATGGTCGAGACGCGTACGTCGACCGCGCGCCCGGCCACCTTGAGCGAAATCCGGCCGTCCTGCGGCACGCGCTTCTCCGCGATATCGAGGCGCGACATCACCTTGATGCGTGAGACGACCAGCGGCGCCACGGCGCGCCGGGATTGCACGACCTCGCGGAGCACTCCGTCGATCCGGAAGCGGACGACCAGGCGGTTCTCGAACGGCTCGATATGGATGTCGGAGGCGCTCTCCTTGACGGCCTGGGTCAGGATCGCGTTGATCAGCCTGATGATCGGCGCATCGTCCTCGCTCTCGAGCAGGTCGGATGGCTCGGGGAGGTCCTGTGCCACGCGCGACAGATCCTGGTCGCTGTCGAGGCCTTCGGCCATCTGCATGGCCGCGTTGGAGCCGCTCTCGTAGGCCTGCCGCAGCAACCGGTCGAACTCTTCTTCGGGCACGTCGCGGACCTCGAGGGGGACGCGCGCGAAGCGCCGCGCCTCGGCCAGGCTCAATGGCTTGATGTCCGGGCGGCAGACGGCCTGGCCGAGCTCATCGCTCAGTTCAGTGATCAGGATGCCGTGGCGCTTGGCGAAGGCGAAGGGCAAGAGGCGCCCGCGGCCGCCGCGCGTGCGCGGCGCGGGCGGTTCCGGGGCCGGCCCGGCCTGCGCCTGGAGGTCAGTCGTTTCCGTCGCCACGCGCGGCTCCTGGGGCTTGCTCGTCCTCGGCCCCGTCGTCGGGCGGTGGCGGCACGTAGCCCGACGACGCCGGCGCCAGCTCCTCGATCGACGGCAAGGTGGGTTGCTCCACGTTCCGGTCGATGAACCGGCCGCGGCGTCCGGCGGCTTTCCGCTGCGCGTCCTGCATCATGCGGTACTTGGCGTTGGTTTCCATCCCGGACTGCGTGCCGTCGCGCAGGATCACGGGGCGCAGGAATACCATCAGGGTGCGCTTTTCGGTGTTCGCGCTCTGGGAGCGGAACAGGTGGCCCAGGATCGGGATGCTGCCGAGGATCGGCACCCGCTGTTCGGTCTGCACGATGTCGTCCGAGACCAGCCCGCCGAGGACCAGCACCTCGCCGTTCTCGATGAGTACCTTTTGCGTGATGTGTCGCTGATTCGTGACCAGGTCGACCGCGCCCCCCGTCCCGCCGCTCAGGCTCGACGTCTCGAGCGACACCGTCATCACCACGGCGTCCCCTTCGTTGATCTGCGGCGTGACTTTCAGCGTCAGGCCGACGTCCTTGCGCTCGATCGTCTGAAACGGGTTGACGACGCCCTGCGCGGCGCCCGTGTTGGTGAACTGGCCGGTCAGGAACGGCACTTCCTGGCCGACCTTTATCTCCGCTTCCTCGTTGTCCATCGTCACGATCGACGGCGTGGACAGCACGTTCGTATCCGAGTCGCTGAGCAACGCGCGCAACACGACGCCCCAGTTGATGCCGGTGTCGCTGCCGAGTCTGCCCGCGCCGAGGATGATGCCCGACGGCAGGCTGCCCAGCGCCTGGCCGACCCCGGAATCGCCCGACACGGCCGCGCCGGCCAGGTCGGAGATGTTGGCCCCCGAGCCCCACTTGGTGAGACCGACGACGTTGTTGTCGGCGGAGCCGTCAAAGGCCCATGTCACGCCGAGTTCCGCGGCACGGACATAAGACACCTCCGCAACGATCGCCTCGACCAGCACCTGGGCGCGGCGAATGTCCAGCTTGTCGATCACCATCCTGAGGCTGCGCATCGCCTCCGCGGGCGCGGTGATGACCAGGGCATTGGTGCCCGGGTCCGCCCAGATGGTGACGTTGTCCTCCCGCACGCCCCCGGCGGGGCGGCCTTCGCCGCCGGCTCCCGTGGCGGCGACCTCCGCGGAAATCTGCTCGCGCAGCCGCGTGCCGAGATCCTCGGCGTCCGCGTAGCGCAGGTAGATGACCTGCGTATTGCCGCCGTCCTCGAGTGGCGTGTCGAGGTGGGAAATCAATGCCCTCAGGCGCAGGCGCGCCGCCGGATCGCCGCTGATGAGCACGCTGTTCGTGCGGTCGTCGGCGACCAGCCCGAGCGGCTTGCCGGTCTCGCCCCCGGTCGCGGCCTGCTGCAACGCCGAGACCACGCGCACGACGTCGCCAGAGGATGCGTTCTGCAGCGGGATGACCTCGATCTCCGCATCCGCGCCGGTGTCGATGCGCTGGATGATCCGCAGGAGGCGGTTCACGTTGGCCGCGCGGTCGGAGATGATCAGCATGTTGGATGCCTGGTGGGCCGCGAGGTGCCCGTACTGCGGGATCAGCGGTCGCAGGATCGGCACCAGCTGGGCGGCGCCCACGTTACGGATGGTCACGACCTGCGTGACGATCTCGTCGGCGCTTCCGGGCCGGCCCACTGGCAGGTCCACACCCGGAACCTGGCGCGCATTGGCGTCCGGCAGGATCTTGACGAGATCGCCGGACGGCACCGCGATGTAGCCGTGCACCTCGAGGATGGAGAGAAAGGCCGCATAGAATGCGTCCGGGCTCATCGGCTGCGAGGACAGCATGGTCACCTGCGCCCGGACGCGCGGATCGACGATGAAGTTCTTGCCCGTGATCGCGCTGACCGCCTCCACGATCTGCCGCAGGTCCGCATCCTTGTAATTGGGGGTGATGGTCGGCTCCTGGGCGAGGGCCGTCGGCATGATCAGCGCCAATGCCAACGCCGCCACCAAACCTGCCAGGTGCCGTGGAGCCCCGGTCGTGTAGCTGGATAGATTCATCATGGCAATCCGCCGTGGGCTCATTCGGTGGGGTTCTCGTTGTCGGGAACCTGCAGGCTTTGCTGCAGCGTCGCCGTATTCAGTGTCAGCATTTCGGTCTCACCATTGCGGTCGACGGTCACCGTGACCGAGGTCGCGTCGGCGAGGCCGCGGAATATTTCCATGCCGCGGGCCGGGTCGTCGAGCGCCATGCCGTTGATCTGCGTGATGAGGTCGCCGGGACGCAGCCCGAGCTGGGCGAATTGCGCGCGCTGGCGGCCCGGATAGACGCGATAGCCCTGTTGCCGCCCGTCCTTGAACACGGGTTGCGGGCGGATGATCTCGGTCAGGCTGGCGGCGCTTTGCTGGATGACGTCCTGCACGCTGGCCACGCGTGCCGGCTGGGGCGCGGGGCGGGGCGCACTCGCGCGCGGCGCTGTGCGCCTCGCCGCCGTGTCCTCGCTGCGCGGCAGTCGCAACGCTTCCAGCCGGCCACCGCGACGCAGCAGCACGCGATCGAAGTGGACCGCGTGCAGGGACGCGCCGCCCGGCACCGCATCGCCGACGGAATAGACGCGCTCGTCGCCGCCACGCTCGGCGATGATCGCCAGCGCATCCTGCTCCACGCTGGCGGTGATCGTGCCACGCAATTCGAGGCTCAGCTGGGTGTCCGGGGCGTCCTCCTGTTCCTCGACCAGCGCGGGCGCTGCGGCGTCCAACCGGCCGAACAGGTGGGCGTTGACGATCCGCTCTATACTGACGGTGCTGCCGGCCGACGACGTCGTGGTGCGCGCTACGGGTTCGACGGGCGGCAGGGCGGCGGTCGGGGTGGCCGGGAAGAGGAGCCACACGGTCTTGGCGATCTGCCAGCCGATCAGGATCACGATGACGAGCGCGACCCACGGCGGCAGGACGCGCGAGACTTCCGCCCAGAGCTGGGCGGGCGGCAGGCGGGTCCACTCGTTGATGCGGTTGAGTGCGGCGGCCACGATGCTCCCGTTTGTGGGTGGTCCAGGATCGCCGCCCCCCCACGGCGGGCCGGCGCATCAAGCGATAATACGCGGTCGATGGAGCATGGCTCAAGCAAGCCCCGGCCACGCCGAGTGTCAGCCCTTGCGCCGGGAAGTCAAGGGGTTGTCAGGTGGCACCGTCGTCCCTATAACTGAAGTCACTGGAAAGGCGCATGTGAACCGGTCCATCGGGCTGGATGAAAACGAGCGAATATGGCGGATCCGCGGGAAAAACAGGACCAGGGCATGGCCCTGGAGGAAGCGCGGCCCGAAGTTAAGCGGCCGCCGTTGTTTCGCGTGGTTATGTTGAATGACGATTTCACCCCGATGGAGTTTGTCGTCGAGGTGATCGAGCGGTTTTTCGGCCTCGATCGCACCCGGGCGACACGGATCATGCTCGAGGTGCACACTCGGGGTCGCGGCATCTGCGGAGTTTTCCCGTACGATATTGCCGAGACGCGGGTGGTCCAGGTAACCGAATATGCCCGTCATCATCAGCACCCGCTGATGTGCACGATGGAAGAGGCCTGAGAACGATGTTGAGCAGCGAACTGGAATTCTGTCTGAATGAGGCGTTTCGCCGCGCGCGGGAGCAGCGCCACGAGTTCATGACCGTGGAGCACCTGCTCCTTGCGCTGCTCGACGTGCCCGCCGCGATCGACATCCTCAAGTCCTGCGGCGTAAACATCACCACGCTGCGGCGCGAGATATCCGAGTTCATCGACGAAACGACGCCACGGCTCGGCGAGGGCGACGAGCAGGACGTGCAGCCGACGCTGGGTTTCCAGCGGGTCTTGCAGCGCGCGGTGTTCCATGTGCAGTCCAGCGGCCGCAAGGAAGTAACGGCCTCCAACGTGCTGGTGGCGATTTTCGGAGAAAAGCAGTCTCACGCGGTCTACCTGCTGAGTCTGCAGGACGTCTCCCGGCTCGATGTCGTGAATTACATCTCGCATGGCCTGACGCGTGCCGGCGAGGATGCTCAGGAGAAGCCGGAAATCGGCGAGGGCAACGAGCCGGAGAAGGACGGCGAGGGCGACCCGCTCGAGAAATATGCCACCAACCTGAATCGCCTCGCCGCCGACGGCAAGATCGATCCGCTGATCGGCCGCGAGCTGGAGATCGAGCGCACCATCGAAATCCTCTGCCGGCGACGCACGAACAACCCGCTCTCCGTCGGCGAGGCCGGCGTCGGCAAGACCGCGCTCGCCGAGGGCCTCGCCCTGTTGATCGTCGAAGGCAGGGTGCCGGACGTGCTCAACGACTGCACGATTTATGCCCTGGACATGGGCACCCTGGTCGCCGGCACGAAGTACCGCGGCGATTTCGAGAAGCGGCTCAAGGCGGTGATCGGCGCCTTACGCAAGAACCCGGGCGCCATCTTGTTCATCGACGAGATTCACACGGTTATCGGCGCCGGGGCCGCGTCCGGCGGCGTCATGGATGCCTCGAACCTGATCAAGCCCGTGCTGGCCAACGGCCAGTTGCGATGCATCGGCTCGACCACTTATCACGAGTACCGCGGCATCTTCGAGAAAGACCACGCCCTTGCGCGCCGTTTCCAGAAGATCGACGTGCTGGAACCGAGCGTCGCCGAGACCGTGCAGATACTCATGGGGCTGCGGTCGCGCTTCGAGGAGCACCATGGCGTCAAGTATGCCGAGGAAGCGATCCAGGCGGCGGCGGATCTTTCTTCGCGCCATATCAATGACCGGCACCTGCCCGACAAGGCCATCGACGTGATCGACGAGGCGGGCTCCAGCCTGCGGTTGCAGTCGCCCGATCCCGCCGGCGCCGTGGTCGGCGTCGAACTGATCGAGAAGATCGTGGCCAAGATGGCGCGCATTCCGCCCAAGAGCGTGTCCGCCTCCGACAAGGACCTGCTCAAGAACCTGGAACGCAATCTCAAGCTGGTGATCTACGGCCAGGACGCGGCCGTGGAAACGCTGGCTTCGGCGATCAAGATGGCCCGCTCCGGGCTGCGCGACGAGCACCGCCCGGTGGGCAGCTTCCTGTTCGCCGGGCCGACCGGCGTCGGCAAGACCGAGGTGACGCGCCAGCTGGCCATGGCGCTGGGCATCGAGCTGGTGCGCTTCGACATGTCGGAATACCTGGAGCGCCACACCGTTTCGCGCCTCATCGGCGCGCCGCCGGGCTACGTCGGCTTCGACCAGGGGGGCCTGCTCACCGAGGCGATCGCCAGGGCGCCGCACTGCGTGCTGCTGCTCGACGAGATCGAGAAGGCGCATCCGGAGGTGTTCAACCTGCTGCTGCAGGTCATGGACCACGGCACGCTGACCGACAACAACGGCCGCAAGGCGGATTTCCGCAATGTCATCATCGTCATGACGACCAACGCCGGCGCGCACGAGATGAGCCGCAGCAGTATCGGGTTCACGGAGCAGGATCACGCCGCCGACGGCATGGACGTGATCCGCCGGCTGTTCTCGCCGGAGTTCCGCAACCGGCTGGATGGCATCATCGAGTTCAAGTCGCTCGATGCGAACACCATCAGCCGCGTCGTCGACAAGCTGGTCGTCGAGCTGGAAGCCCAGTTGCAGGACAAGCTGGTGACCCTCGAGCTGGACGACGATGCCCGCGAATGGATTGCGGCGAAGGGTTACGATCCGAAGATGGGCGCGCGGCCGATGGCGCGCATCATCCAGGAGCACATCAAGCGGCCGCTGGCCGAGGAGCTGCTGTTCGGCTCCCTGATCACGGGTGGTCATATCCGCGTGCGGCTTGATGCCGCGGCCGATCGGCTCGTGCTGGAGACGCAGCCGGCAGAGACGCCCGAGCCCGCGTAGGATGGGGACACTCCTCAAACCGCGGTTTGAGGAGTGTCCCCATCCTGCGCTTAGCGACCGCGGTAGATGATCCGCCCCTTGCTGAGGTCGTAGGGGGTCAGTTCGACGGTGACCTTGTCCCCGGTGAGGATCCGGATGTAGTGCTTGCGCATCTTGCCGGAGATGTGGGCGGTCACAACGTGCCCGTTGTCCAGTTCCACCCTGAACGTGGTGTTGGGCAAAGTCTCGACGACCTTGCCTTCCATCTGAATTGCGTCTTCCTTCGCCATCTGGGGGTCGGATACTCCGGTGTCTGAACCGCGCGCATTGTGCAGAAAGGCCGACACCATTTCAATCGCGCAGGCGCGGCGACGCGCCGGGCGGCGTGGACCCGCCGACGCTCAGGCCAGTACCACGCGCCGCTCGGCGGACCACCGCGACGCTTCCCTGGAAGCCCCTGCCAGCCCCTGGGAGACGAGTGCAAGGAACTCGCGGCGCGGAATCTCGCGGGCGCCCATGGTCGCGAGGTGCCGCGAAGGCAGCTGGCAATCCATCACCAGGAAGTCCCGCGCGCGCAATTCCCGCGTCAGGTGGATCATCGCCGCCTTGGAGGCGTTCGGCAGGCCGCTGAACATCGACTCGGCGAAGAATGCGCGGCCGATCGCCACGCCGTACAGCCCGCCCGCGAGCGCGTCGCCGGCCCAGACTTCCACGGAATGGGCATGGCCGAGCTGGTGCAGCCGGGTGTAGGCGGCGGCCATCTCGGGCGTGATCCATGTGCCCGTGCCCGGCGACTCCGAACGCGCGCAACCGCGCACGACCGCGGCAAACTCCCGGTCGAAAGACGCTTCGAAGGGGCGGCTCGCCAACTGCCGCCGCAGGCGGCGCGCGATGTGCAGCTCGCCGGGAATGATCACCGCGCGCGGGTCCGGACACCACCACAGGATCGGCTGACCGGTCTCGTACCAGGGGAAGATCCCGCGCCGGTACGCCGCGAGCAGCCGCTCGGGGGACAGGTCGCCGCCCGCCGCCAGCAGCCCGTTCGGCCACGACAACGCGGACGCAGGATCCGGGAAGCGGATCTCGCTCCCGGGAGGGCCCAGCCAGCGCATCTCCTGCGCCATCAGCCGGGCGCGTCGCGGCGAAAGGGCAGGTGCAGCCTGGCCGCCTCGATGTAGGCGCCGGCGTGCTCGCGCTCGCGCGCCAGCCAGGCCTCGATCGCGCGCGCGAAGGCCGGGTTGGCGAGCCAGTGGGCCGACCAGGTCGGCACCGGGCGGAAGCCGCGCCGCAGCTTGTGCTCGCCCTGTGCGCCGGGCTCGAAGCGGCGGCAGCCTTCGGCGAGCGCGAGTTCGATGCCCTGGTAGAAACAGGTCTCGAAATGCAGGCTGTGGTAATCCTCGTCGCACCCCCAGTAGCGACCGTACAGCACACCGCCGCCGACGAAAAAGATCGCCGCCGCGACCACCCTGGCACCCAGGCGCGCAACGACCACGCGCACGCTGGCGGGCATGTCGGTGAAGATCGCCTGCCAGAAGCCCGGCGGGAAATACGGCTCCATGCCGCGGCGCAGGAAGCTGGTCGCGTAGAAACGGTACAGGTCGTGGAACAGCGCGTCATCGATGTCCGCGCCGCTCAGCCAGTCGAAGCGAATGCCCTGCTCCAGGACGCGCCGCCGCTCGCGGCGGAACTTCTTGCGCTTCTGGGCGGTGAGCGCGCCGAGGAACCCCTCGAAATCACCGTAGCCCTCGTCGAACCAGTGGAACTGGCAGTCCTGCCGGAGGCTCATCCCCGCCTGCCTCAGGAGGGGCAACTGGCCGTCCTCGGGCAGCAGCAGGTGCAGGGAGGACGCGCCCTCCTGCTGCGCGAGTTCGCGGGCCGCATCAATCAGCTGCGCGCCGATCTCGTCGCTGTCGGCGCCCGGCATCACGAGAACACGCGCCCCGGGCACCGGCGTGAACGGTATGGCGGAGACCAGCTTCGGATAGTAGGGCACGCCGGCGCGGTGGTAGGCGTCGGCCCATGCGAAATCGAAGACGAACTCGCCCCAGGAGTGGTCCTTGAGATAGAGGGGCAGGGCAGCCTGCAGTTGACCCGCCTCCTCCAGCACGAGGTGGCATGGCCGCCAGCCCGTGTCCGCACACGCGGCGCCGGAGCGCTCGAGCCCTTCGAGATAGGTCCACTCAAGGAACGGATTGCCGCCGAGCGCAAGGCCGTTCCAGCTCGCGCGCGGAATCTCAGCCAGCGATTCGAGCCTGCGTACCGGCATCACGGCCAACCTCAGACCGCTTCGGCCACCTCCACTTCGGGCGCGAGCCCGGCCGTCTCCAGCCAGCGTTCCGCGTCCAGCGCCGCCATGCAGCCGGAGCCTGCCGAGGTCACCGCCTGGCGATAAACGGGGTCAGAGACGTCGCCGGCGGCGAACACGCCCGGCACGCTGGTCGCCGTGGCATTGCCGCGGCTCCCGCCGGTGACCGTGATGTAGCCGTGCTCCATGTCCAGCTGGCCCGCGAAGATGCCGGTATTCGGCGTATGACCGATCGCGACGAACATCCCGGTGACATCGAGGTCCAGGGTGCTGGCCGCGTCGACGGTGCTGCGGACGCGCACGCCCGTCAGGCCGCTGTCGTCGCCGAGCGCCTCGTCGACGACGTGATCCCACAGCAGGGTGACATTGCCGCCGGGTCCGGCCTTCTCGAACAACTTCTGCTGCATGATCTTTTCCGCCCGCAGCTTGTCGCGCCGGTGCACGAGGGTCACGTGCGACGCGATGTTCGACAGGTAGAGCGCTTCCTCGACGGCCGTATTGCCGCCGCCGATGACGGCCACCGGCTGGCCGCGGTAGAAAAAGCCGTCGCAGGTCGCGCAGGCGGACACGCCGCGACCCTTGAAGCGCTCCTCCGAAGGCAGGCCGAGATAGCGTGCCGTTGCGCCCGTCGCAATGATCAACGCGTCACAGGTGTAGCGGCCGCTGTCCCCCTCGAGCAGGAACGGCCGGCGCCGCAGGTCCACCTCGTGGATGTGGTCGAAGACGACCTCCGTCTCGAAGCGCTCGGCGTGGCGGCGCATGCGCTCCATCAGCTCGGGACCTTGCACGCCGGCGTCGTCGCCGGGCCAGTTGTCGACGTCCGTCGTGGTCATCAGCTGGCCGCCCTGCTCGACACCCGTGACCAGCACCGGCTTGAGATTGGCTCGGGCCGCGTAGACGGCCGCGCTGTAGCCGGCCGGTCCCGAGCCGAGAATCAACACCCGGCAGTGCCTGGAATCGCTCATGTATACTTCCGCCTTTACCCGTTTCCCCTATGGTATGAGAAGGAACTGTCCTCGGCAAAGCAGCCGCGGACAGTCGGATTGCCAGCTTTCGAGGAGTCGTTATGCGTATCGGTGTGCCGCGGGAAATCAAGCCCCTGGAGGGCCGCGTCGGCCTGATTCCATCGGCGTGTGCCGAACTGGTCCGGGCCGGCCACGAAGTGTTCCTCGAGGCTTCGGCCGGCGACAAGAGCGGCTACCGCGACGATGATTTTCTCTCAGTAGGCGTGCGGATCGTCGGCGATGCGGCCGAGGTCTATCGCCAGGCCGAAATGATCGTCAAGGTCAAGGAGCCGATCGACGGCGACCTGCGGCACCTCCGCAAGGACCACCTGCTGTTCTGCTACCTGCATCTCGCGGCGCTCCCGGAGCTGACGCGCCGGCTGTGCGAGATCGGCTGTACGGCGGTCGCTTTCGAGACCGTCGAGGACGCCCAGGGGCGGCTGCCGCTGCTCGCGCCGATGAGCGACATCGCAGGCAGGCTGTCGATGCAGGTGGCGACGCACCTGCTGCACCAGCCGCAAGGCGGCAAGGGCATCCTGCTCGGCGGAGTGCCGGCAGCGAAGCGCGGCCGGGTCGTGGTGCTGGGCGGCGGTGTTGCCGGGGGGAATGCGGCGATCATCGCCGCCGGGCTGGGCGCCGAAGTCACGATCTTCGACATGGACCGCGACAAGCTCGTGGCCGCGCGGGCCATCGGCCCGAACGTCACCGGGCTCTACCCGCATACCGCGGACGTCGCCCGGGCGGTTGCGGACGCCGACATCGTGATCGGCGCGGTGCTCGTGACCGGCGAGCGCGCCCCGCATGTCGTCAGCGAGGACATGGTGCGCGCCATGCAGCCGGGCAGCGTCATCGCGGACATTTCCGTCGACCAGGGCGGCTGTATCGAGACGACCCGGCCGACGACCTGGACGGACCCGACCTACATCGAGCACGGTGTCGTGCACTTCACGGTGACCAACATGCCGGGCGCCGTGCCGCGTACTTCCTCGCAGGCGCTGTCCGCTGCCATCGCGCCGTACGCGATGCGACTCGCTGCGGGCAACTGGCGCGATGTCCCCTCGCTGCACAAGGGTATCAACGTCGATGCCGGCGAGGTTGTTCATCCGGCGCTTTTCAAGTAGCTTAGGGCATCGTAAAAACAGTTACTTGGCGACATTAGTTCGCGTGGATTCATCGATTGGCCAAAGCGAGTGAGAGTAAGCCTCAGCTGATGGGCCTGTCCGTCGGACGGGCGGCCCGGGAGGGCGTCCTGTGGGTCGGCTGGGCACTGGCGCTGATCCTGCTGTGGGCCCTGGCCAGCTACGACCCGGCGGACCCGGGCTTCACCTCGACCGGAGCGGGCCGCGACATCAACAATGCCGCCGGCCCTGCGGGCGCCTGGGTGTCGAGCTTCCTGTACGTGCTTTTCGGCCACGCCGCCTACCTGTTTCCGCTGCTGCTCGCCGGCGCGGGCTGGCTGGCGCTGAAAAGCCGCGCGGCCGCCGGCTTCCCGATTGGGCGCGTGCTCGGCTTGCGCGCCGGCGGGTTCGTCGTGACGCTTGCGACCAGCTGCGCCCTCGCGACGCTGCATTTCGCCGGCAACGGCCTGCCGGCGACCGCGGGCGGAATCGTCGGCCAGGTGGTCGGCTTCGGCCTGGCGGGCGTGCTGAGCTTTCTCGGCGCGACCCTCCTGCTGCTCGCCCTGTGGCTGGCCGGCGTGTCGCTGTTTACGGGCATGTCGTGGCTGGCGGTCATGGACCGCGTGGGACGCGTCACGCTCTATGTCAGCGGCGCGCTCCAGCGCGGCGCAGAGTCGTTGCGCAATCGGCTCGCGGGCAGGAAGGCGGCCCAGGCTCGCCAGGAATCGGTCGAGCGCAAGAAACTGAGCGTCGTGCGCAAGGCGCCGCCGCGCATCGAGCCGGTGATCGCGCCGGTGGAGACAAGCGAACGGGTCGAGAAAGAACGCCAGGCGCCGCTGTTCGAGACGCCGGCGCCCGGCGAGATCCCGCCGCTCGGGCTGCTGGACGATGCGCCGCCGAAGGCCGGCGGCTATTCCGGCGAGGCCCTGGAGGCGATGTCGCGCCTCGTGGAACTGAAGTTGCGCGACTTCGGCGTCGAGGTCGAAGTCGTCGCGGTGCACCCGGGGCCCGTGGTCACGCGCTTCGAGCTGGCGCCCGCGCCCGGCGTCAAGGTCAGCCAGATCAGCAACCTCGCGAAAGACCTGGCGCGCGCACTGTCCGCGATCGCGGTGCGCGTCGTCGAGGTCATCCCGGGCAAGCCGACCGTCGGGCTCGAGATCCCCAACGAGTCGCGCGAACTGGTGACCCTCGGCGAGATCCTCACGTCGCGCGCCTACGACGAGATGAAGTCGCCGCTGGCGCTGGCGCTCGGCAAGGACATCGGCGGCCTGCCGATCGTGGCCGACCTCGCGCGCATGCCGCACCTGCTGATCGCGGGCACGACCGGCTCGGGCAAGTCGGTGGCGATCAACGCCATGGTGCTGTCGCTGCTCTACAAGGCGACGCCCGACCAGGTGCGCCTCATCATGGTCGACCCGAAGATGCTCGAGCTGTCGGTATACGAGGGTATCCCGCACCTCCTCGCGCCGGTCGTCACGGACATGAAAGAGGCGGCCAACGCGCTGCGCTGGTGCGTGGCGGAGATGGAGCGACGCTACCGCCTGATGGCGACGCTGGGCGTGCGCAACATCGGCGGTTTCAACCGCAAGCTCAAGGAAGCCGAGCAGCGCGGCGAGCCGCTGCGCGATCCGTTCTTCAAGCCGGAGGAGCACGTCGAGGGCGTCGAGGCGCCGTATCTCACGCCGCTGCCCTATGTCGTCGTGGTGGTCGACGAGCTGGCCGACATGATGATGGTCGTCGGCAAGAAGGTCGAGGAGCTGATCGCGCGCCTCGCGCAGAAGGCCCGCGCCTCCGGAGTCCACCTGATTCTCGCCACCCAGCGCCCGTCCGTGGATGTCATCACGGGCCTGATCAAAGCCAATATCCCCTCGCGCATCGCCTTCCAGGTTTCGGCGCGCGTGGACTCGCGCACGATCCTCGACCAGATGGGCGCCGAGAGCCTGCTCGGGCACGGTGACATGCTGTTCCTGCCGCCCGGCACCGGCGTGCCGCAGCGGGTGCACGGGGCATTCGTCTCGGACGCGGAAGTCCATCGGGTCGTCAAGCATCTCAAGGCCGCGGGTTCGCCGGTCTACCTTGACGAAGTTCTCGAGGGCCCGTCGTCGCCCATTCCCGGCTTGTTCTCCTCCGCCGGCGGCGACTTGGGCGACGACGGCGAACAGGACCCGCTCTATGACGAGGCCGTGCGGATCGTGACCGAGACACGCAAGGCGTCGATCTCGGGCGTGCAGCGGCGCCTCAAGATCGGCTACAACCGCGCCGCGCGCCTCGTGGAAACGATGGAAGAGGCCGGACTGGTCGGCCCGCTGCAGTCGAACGGCAGCCGCGAGGTGCTTGCGCCGCCGCCGCCCGAGGACTGAGCGGGGGGAGTTTTCCGCGCCCACTATTGTCCAAGCCGGAGTGTCAAAGATGCGTCACGTCCAATTGCTGGTCCTGCTGGCCGCCGCCTGGCTGTTGCCGGGGCTGCCCGCCGTGGCCGCGGGCGAGGATGCCTCGGCACCGTCACGGCTGCGCGCCTTCCTGGCGGAGACCGTCACCTTCGAGGCGCGCTTCAGCCAGGTGCTGCTCGAGGCCGACAGCGAACGCACCCAGGTCAGCGAGGGCCGTTTCTACCTGCACCGGCCGCAGCGCTTCCGCTGGGACTATGTCAGTCCGGTCCCGCAGCTAGTCGTCGCCGACGGCGAGAATCTCTGGCTTTACGATCCTGATCTCGAGCAGGCGACCGTCAGGGCGCTCGATGACGGGCTGTCGAGCACGCCGGCGATGCTGCTGTCCGGCACGGGCTTGCTGGAGGACTCGTTTCGCATCGGCGCGGCCTACCACGAAGACGATCTCGACTGGGTGGAACTCGCGCCGCTGTCGGAGGCGGCCGATTTCACGGGCGTGCGGGTCGGCTTCGAGGAGGATCGCCTGACCGCGCTGGAGCTCCTGGATGCGCTCGGCCAGACGACGATCATCCGCTTCAGCGACGTCAAGGTGAATGAGCCGCTCGACGCCGAACTGTTCCGCTTCAACCCGCCAGACGGCGTCGATGTCATCAGTGACGAGGGATTCTGAGGGCCTGCCGCGCTACCGCGGCGCCTGGCTGACGCTCGGCTGGGCGATGGCCCTGCTTGTGGCGCTGGGTAGCCTGTGGCCGGGCGCGCCGCAGATCTCGGCAGGCATGTCGGACAAGTTCCTGCATTTCGCCGCCTATGCCGGCCTCGCGTTCATGTTCGCGGGCGTGACCGTGCGGAGCGGCTGGGCGCGCGTGCTGGTCGGCTTGCTGTTGTTCGGCGGCGCGATCGAGGTGATGCAGGAACAGCTCACCGCGACGCGCAGCGGCGAATGGCTGGACTTGGCGGCGAATGCCGCCGGCATAGCGGCAGGAATGTTCACGGCGGCGCTCTTTCCGCGCAGCTGGTGCCGCGAAATGGAAATTGCCATCGGGCTCGACGGGAGATCGCGGTGAGCGAGGCGGCCGACGGTCGCCCGTTGGCCGATCGCATGCGGCCGCGCACGCTGGACGAGTTCGGCGGCCAGGCCCACCTCGTCGGCGCCGGGGCGCCGCTGGCGCGCGCCGTGGCGGGTGCGGGACTGCATTCGATGGTGCTGTGGGGCCCGCCGGGAAGCGGCAAGACGACGCTCGCGCGGCTGATCGCGAGCAGGTACGACGCCGTGTTCATCGGCCTGTCCGCGGTGCTTGCCGGCGTGAAGGACGTGCGCGCGGCGGTCGCGCGGGCCCAGGAGGCGCAGTCCGAGGGGCGCCGCACCGTGTTGTTCCTCGACGAGGTGCATCGCTTCAACAAGGCGCAGCAGGATGCGTTCCTCCCCTGGGTGGAAGACGGCACGCTCACGTTTATCGGTGCGACCACGGAGAATCCGAGTTTCGAGCTCAACAGCGCGCTGTTGTCGCGCGCGCGCGTCTACGTGCTGAAGGCCCTGTCGCGGGAGGCGCTGCTGGCGATCCTCGAGCAGGCCCTCGCCGATCCGGAGCGGGGGCTCGGACGCCGTGCGCCGGCGCTTCCCCGGGAGCAGCTCGAGTCATTGGCGGACGCGGCGGACGGCGACGCGCGCCGGGCCCTGAACCTGCTGGAACTCGCCGCCGACCTGGCCGAGGAAGGTGTGGACGGCACGCGCAGCCTCGACGAGGCTACGCTGGCCGGCCTGCTGGCGGGCGGGCATCGCCGCTTCGACAAGCGCGGCGAGGCGTTTTATGACCAGATCTCCGCCCTGCACAAGGCGGTGCGCGGCACCGATCCCGACGCCGCGCTGTACTGGCTGGCGCGCATGCTCGACGGCGGTTGCGACCCGGCCTACGTCGCGCGCCGTATCCTGCGCATGGCAAGCGAGGACATCGGCAATGCCGATCCGCGCGGACTCGCCCTTGCGCTGGATGCCTGGGACGCCTACGAGCGGCTCGGCAGCCCGGAGGGGGAACTCGTCCTTGCGCAGGCGGTGGCCTACCTCGCCTGCGCGCCGAAGAGCAATGCCGTCTACCGGGCGTTCGGCGCTGCGCAGGAAGATGCCGTGCGCCTCGGCTCGCTGCCCGTACCATTGCACTTGCGTAATGCGCCGACGCAGCTGATGAAGGGCCTCGGTTACGGACGCGACTACCGCTACGCGCATGACGAGGAGGGCGGTTATGCTGCCGGCGAAGACTACTTTCCTGAAGAGATGGCGCCGCGCCGTTATTATGAGCCGCCGCCGCGCGGGCTGGAATTGAAAATCGGCGAGAAACTGGCCGGTCTGCGGGCACAGGCGCCGGCCGAGGGCAGGCGCCGCAGGCGGGCGGAGCCGGACAGCGAAAAGGACTGACATGCTCGACCCCAAGTTGCTCAGGAATGATCTCGGCGGCGTGGAGCGCGCCCTCGCGCGGCGCTCCTACGCGCTGGACACGCGGGAATTCACGGCGCTCGAAGAACGACGCAAGGCGTTGCAGGTACGCACCGACGAGTTGCGCAACGAGCGCAACACGCGGTCGAAGGTCATCGGGCGCGCCAAGGCGTCCGGCGACGACGCGGCGCCCCTGCTGGCGGAGGTCGCGGACTTCGGCGAACGGCTCAAGTCCGCGGAGGTGGAGCTCGGCGAGGTGCAGGCGGAGCTCGACGAGCTGCTCTACGATCTGCCGAATCTCCTCGATGCCGGCGTGCCGGACGGCGCCGACGAGAGTGCCAACCGAGAGGTGCGACGCTGGGGCTCGCCGCGGGCCTTCGACTTCGACCCGCGGGACCACGTCGCACTCGGGCTGCTCGATTTCGAAGCGGCCGCGAAAATCTCCGGCGCGCGCTTTGTCGTCATGCGCGGGGCACTGGCGCGGCTGCATCGCGCCCTGATCCAGTTCATGCTCGACCTGCACACGCGGGAACACGGCTACACTGAGATTTATGCGCCGTACATCGTCAATGGACAGAGCCTCGTCGGCACGGGCCAGCTGCCGAAATTCCGCGCCGACTTGTTCGCGCTCGAGGGGGAGCAGGATTTTTACCTGATCCCGACGGCCGAGGTACCAGTCACCAACCTCGTGCGCGACGAAATCGTCCCGGCCGAGGACCTGCCACTGCGTTTCACGGGCCACACGCCGTGCTTCCGCTCGGAGGCGGGCAGCTACGGCAAGGACACGCGCGGCATGATCCGGCAGCACCAGTTCGAGAAAGTAGAACTGGTGCAGGTGACACGCCCGGCGGATTCCATGGCGGCGCTGGAGGAACTCACCGGGCACGCCGAGCGGGTGCTGCAATTGCTGGAGCTGCCATACCGCGTGATGCTGCTGTGTGCCGGCGACACGGGCCAGGCGGCGACGAAGACCTACGATCTCGAGGTCTGGCTGCCCGGCCAGCAGGCCTATCGCGAGATCTCGTCGTGTTCGAATTGCGGTGATTACCAGGCGCGGCGCATGCGCGCGCGCTGGCGCAACCCGGAGACCGGCAAGCCGGAACTCGTGCACACGCTGAACGGCTCCGGCGTGGCCGCGGGGCGGGCGCTCGTGGCGATCCTCGAGAACTACCAGCAGGCCGACGGCTCGGTGGTGGTGCCCGAGGCGCTCAGGCCCTGGATGGGGGGCCTGGAAACGATAATGGGGACATTGCTTTAAAGCAATGTCCCCATTATCGCCAGCAGGCCGGCGATCGTCAGCGAATCGGTGATCCGGCCGTCGAGCGCGGCCTCGACCGCGTCCTCAAGTGGCGTCGTGATGACCCAGAGCTCCTCGCTGGCCTCGGGCGCCATGTCCCCCTCCGTGAGATCGCGCGCCAGGAACACCGCGCCGATTTCGTCCGTCACCGAGTTCGACAGGTGCACGCGTTGCAACAGCGGTTCCCAGTGCGCCGCCTCGAGGCCGGTCTCCTCCTTGAGTTCCTTCTTGGCGCCGTCGAGCAGGCACATGTCCATCGGGACGCCGCCCATGGGCAGTTCCCAGGAAAACTCTCCCGTGGCATAGCGGTGCTGGCCGACGAGCCATACGTGGCCGTCGGCGTCCAGCGGCAGGATGCCTACCGCACGATTGCGAAATGAAATGATGCCGTATTCGAAATGCCGGCCGGCACGCGTGTTCCATGCCTGGTCTTCGTAGACCGCGAAGAAGGGATTGGCAAACCGCTCGGCGCGCAGGTCTCTCCGCCACGGCGTGTCGGCCAGCGGGGAGCCGTCGGTCCGCGGCCCCGGGGCGTGCTTCAGCTCCTTCCGCGAGAAACGGATCATCGGGTACGGGTCCTGCCTGCAAGGGGAGCCGCGAATATATCAGGTGTCCTCCGGCCCGTCCCACGGCCGACCCTGTGTTAGCTGGGGCACGTCGGGCCGCGGCGGGTAACCGCTAGTATGGCGACTCAAAGACATTCAAGCGCTGGTATAATGCACACTGAGACTTCGCAACAAGAAGCGAGTCGTGGCATCTGCACGCGAGCTCCAGCAGCACGTCTCGGTGTACGTGGCCACGATCTCATTCATCAACCTGCCGCGCCTTCATGAACCCACCCGCAGAAGGCTGCGGCGGGATGCCGCGTAATGGCGATGACATTCATGCATTCAATATCGAGAAGGAGTCCCCTATGGCTACCAACACCGAACAATCGATGGAGCAGTTGCGGGCGGAAATCGCCACCCTGAAATCGGATCTGGGCAACATCGCCGAGACGATCAAACGCATGTCCGGCGAGGCCGTGGATGAGGGTCGGGAACAGCTGAAGGACAAGGCGCGTCGATCCCGCAATCAGGCGAAGGACACCTGGCACGCGGTCGAGAACGAAATCAGCGAGCGACCGGCGACCAGCCTGGCGGCTGCGTTCACTGTCGGGTTCATCATCAGCAGACTGCTCGATCGCTGATTGCGCGGCATGCGAACAGTGCCGACCCAGGAGTCTTGCCGGCCATGAGGCAGAAGCGCGCCTAGTCGTCGCCGAACACCCCCAGCAGGTGCAGCAGGCTCGTGAACAGGTTGTAGATGCTCACGTACAGCGTCACGGTGGCCATGATGTAGTTGGTCTCGCCGCCGCGCACGATTTCACTGGTCTGCCACAGAATCAGCCCGGCCATCGCGAGCACGAACATGCCGGAGACGGCCAGCGACAATGTCGGCATGTTGAACAGGTAGGCGAAGATGCCGAGCAGGAAGGCGCCGAGGATGCCGACGAACAGGAAGCCCCCGAGGAAGCTGAAATCCCTGCGGCTCTTCACGGCATAAGCGGACAGCCCGACGAAGGTGACGCCGGTCGTGCCGAGCGCCGTCATGACGATCTCGTGACCGTTCGGCAGTACCGTCAGGTACAGGCTGATGATGGGGCCGAGCGTCAGGCCCATGAAGCCGGTGAGCGCGAAGACGAACACCAGCCCGAGGGCGCTGTTGCGTGTCTTCACGGTGGCGAACAGCAGCCCGAAATAGCCGGCGAGGACGATGAAGGGGTTGAGCGGCGGCATGCCGGTAAACATGCCGATGCCCGCCGTCGCGGCGCTGAACAGCAGCGTCGCGGCCAGCAGGAGATACGTGTTCTTGAGGACGTTGTTGCTTTCGAGGACGTCCGGGCGTGCGACTCCGGCGTAACTCGTGCGGACAGGTTGCATGATCGGAAGACCTCCATGAATGCATCGTCAGTATTGATCGGAATCTTACCATGGCGGTCCGAACCGCAGTGTCGGGCGACGTGATTGCCCTCGGCCGCAATCGGCGAGACCATGCTTACTGCCAAACCTGGAGGGAGCGCGAAAATGACCCCATCACCCGGGCGGTTAGTCGGCGTGCTATTGCTGGCCGGCGCTGTGCTGGCCTCTTGCGTGGCGGAACCACCGGCCGGCGGTACGGCCGTGGCCGCAGACGACGCCAGGAGCCAGGCCGAGCCCCTCGACATCGCCGTGGCGACGGCCCGGGCCGACCTGGCTGCCCGTCTGGATCTCGCCGGGGAGATGATCGACGTGGTGGAGGCCAGGTCGGTCACCTGGGCCTCCGGCGACCTCGGCTGTCCCGAGCCCGGCATGTCCTACCCGCAGGTCTTGACGCCCGGCGTGCTGGTCGTCCTGTCCGCCGGCGGCGCCCGCTATCACTACCATGGTGGACGTGGCGGGGCGCCGGCCTACTGCCCGGAGGATCGCATTCGGCCGCCGGTCCAGGGCGGCGAATCCGACCGCTGGAAATGATTGGCGGAGAGGGGGGGATTACTCGTCGCTCCGCTCCTCGCCCTGCGGGCCGCCGTCGCTGCGCGACGACGTTCCCTCGCCCCGCTCCGCGGGACTCGGGTCGAACCCGGGCTTTGCTTGTTCGGGGGTTCGAATCCCGGTACGGAGTTCGCAAAAACTGGCGGAGAGGGGGGGATTCGAACCCCCGAGTGGGGGTTACCCACTGCCGGTTTTCAAGACCGGTGCATTCGACCGCTCTGCCACCTCTCCGGACGACCGCCGTCCTTTCCTGCGCAAGCGAACGGCGGGTGCAGCGGTGGATTGTCCGGGCCGCAAGGGGCCACCGCAAGTAGGCGTCGCCCGGGGCCGGCTGCGATGTCGCGGTGCAGGATTGCTAATTAACGGTGGCAGGCGTATTGAAGTCCCCCTCGCAAACCGCTGGGGATCGTCGCAATGTACAAGTCGAATAAGCTGGTCATACTGGTCCTGATCGGTTCAATGGGTCTCCTGCAGGGCTGCGGCAGGGATGTGGCCGAGGCGCCTCCAGCGCCAGCGATCGCGGATCTCGCACCGGTCGGCGCGACGAAGCTCGAGGGGCTGGGGAATTACAGCAAGACGATCACCACCAGCCACCCGGAAGTGCAGGGCTGGTTCGACCAGGGCCTGGCCCTGACCTATGGGTTCAACCACGATGGCGCCGAGCGGTCATTCCTCAGGGCCACGGAGCTCGACCCGGAGTGCGCGATGTGCTGGTGGGGCGCGGCACTGGTGCTCGGGCCGCACGTGAATGCCGGCATGGACCCGGAGATGACCGCCGCCGCCTGGGACCGGCTGCAGCGCGCGCAGGCCGCGGCCGCCAGTGCGCTGGCGCATGAGCAGGCCTACATTCGTGCACTCGCCGCCCGCTACAGCGAGCAGCCCCTCGACGACCGGCGGCCGTTCGACGAGGCCTATGCGCAGGCCATGGCGGAACTGGTGCGCGCGTATCCCGACGACCTCGACGCGACGACGCTCTATGCCGAGGCGCTGATGGACCTGCAGCCGTGGGACTACTGGGATGCGGAGGGCAATCCCAAGGGGCACACGGCAGAGTTCGTGGCGCAGTTGGAGTCGGTGATCGAGCGCGACCCGGAGCACCCGGGCGCGCTGCATCTCTACATCCACGCGGTCGAGGCCTCGAGCACGCCTGAGCGGGGCGTGGCGGCGGCCGACCGGCTGCGGACGCTGATCCCGGCCGCCGGCCACCTCGTGCACATGCCGGCGCACATCTACGCGCGGGTCGGACGCTACAACGATGCGGTCATCGCCAACGAGAAGGCCATCGCGGCGGACGATGCCTACCTCGCGATCTGCCGGCCGGCACCCGGCGTGTACCCCCTCGGCTATGTGCCGCACAACCATCATTTCCTGTGGTTCGCCGCGACGATGGGCGGCTCCAGCGAAAAGGCCCTGCGGGCGGCGGAAACGACGTATGCGCGGACGAGCGACCCCGAGCTGATGCGCATGGCGGGATTCGAGGCGATGCAGGCCTTCGCGCTCACGCCGCTGTATGCGAAAGTCCGCTTCGGGCGCTGGGACGATATCGCGGCCGCCCCCCGGCCCGACGCCGACCTGCCATACATGGTGGCGATGTGGCATTACGCCCAGGGCGTCGCGGCGGTCCGCCAGGGGCGGCTGGACGACGCCCGCTCGCACCATGCCGCGGTCTCCGCCGGGGCGGAGGATCCCGCGATCGAGAAGATGCTGGTGTGGGACCGCTACTCGCTCGTGCACGGCGTGCGCATCGCGGAGCGCGTGCTGGCCGCGGAGATCGCCCTGGCCGGCGCGGACAGCGGGGCCGCGATCGAGGCATTGCGCGCCGCGGTCGCGATCGAGGACGAGTTGCCCTACGACGAGCCGCCCGGGTGGCACATGCCGGTGCGGCACACGCTCGGCGCGGTGCTGCTCGCCGCGGATCGTGCCGACGAGGCAGAGAAAGTCTATCGCGAGGAGTTGCGCCGTAACCCGGAGAACGGCTGGTCGCTGTACGGCTTGAGCGAGGCGTTGCGGGCCCAGGGAGCCGCCGAGGCGGCGGCTGTCGGCGAGCGCTTTGCGCAGGCGTGGGCCCACGCGGACGTGGAACTCAGCGCCTCGTATTTCTGAACGAACGTTCGGCCGGGATTGCGGTTCGAGCGACGCCTCAGGGTCGCGGTCCGACCACCGGGGCCAGGTCCGCGGCCAGGGCTTCAGCGCGGAGCGGTGGCTTGAAATAGCCCGCCGTGCGCGCTCGCGGATCGATCAGCACCAGTGCCGCGGAATGATCGACCGTGTAGCTGTCCTCGCCGTAGGGCACCACGATATAGGCCAGGCCGAGCGCCGCCACGAGCCGGTCGATCTCTGCCGTTTCGCCGGTGGCGCCGACGAAGCGGGGACTGAAGTGGCCCACGTATTCGGCCAGCGTCGCGGGATCGTCGCGGTCCGGGTCGAGGCTGAGAAAGACCACGCGCAGATCCCGCCCGGCTTCCTGGAGCCGTGCCTCCAGCTCGGCCAAGGTCGCGAGCGTCGTCGGGCAGATGTCCGGGCAGTGTGTGAACCCCGCGAACAGCAGCGTCCAGCGGCCGTCCAGCTCCGCACGCGTGAAGGGCCGGGCGCGCTGGTCCAGGAGCTCGAATTCCGGCAGGGGCCGCGGCTCGTCGAGCGCGATGCCGTGCTCGAGGTCGAGCGTGCCGGAGCCCGGCCGATTCAGTACGATGGCCGCGGCCGCGACCAGCGTGCCGACGACCAGTAACACCAGCAGTACGCGCACCGACATCGAGTCAACGCTCCCTCGCGGCGAAACGGCTCAGGTCCGCCAGCCTGCAAAGAAAAGGGGCCGGCAGTCTAGCTGCCGGCCCCGGATTGGACAACGCTTCCTTACGGACGTGCGATCGTGACGGTCGGGGACGTCCACGACTCCCAGTGATCCGGATTGTTCGGATCCCCGAGGGCCTTGAGGACGCGCAGCTCGACGATGTAATCGCCATTCTCCACGAACTTGTGCAGGTTCGACGGGCCCGCGCTGTGAGTGCGGGTGCCGTCCCAGGCGAAGACGAAGAAGCCGCGCGCCGTCGTATTGCGGCCGACATACTCGCCCTGGTCGAAGTTCGTGAACACCGGGTGCAGCGGCTTGCCGGTCGCCGCGTCGGTGGCGCGGAACTCGTAGTACCTTGACTGGTGGTCGAGATGCACGAGGAAGAACGGCACGTCGTCGCCTTCCATAGTGTACGTCGCGCCGTCGGGCCGGTTGAAGAACGACGTTCCGACGAGCTGTGCCAGCCACGGGAAGCCGGCCGCCGGGTCGGGGAAGAGCGCCGAGGGCGTCAGGACCTCCACCGTCTGGTAGTCGCCGATGAACCCTGCAAAGGGCACCCTGTAGACCCAGCCACCGGCCTCGTCGGACGCGACGATGTAGCCGCCGTACTGGCCCTGGTTCGGGCCTGTGGACGGCGTGATCGTGACGTCGACGGTGGCCGATTTGCCCGGCTGCACGGTGACGCTGTCCGCACTGAATGACGCGGATGCGTTGCTGAAGAAGTATCCGACTACAGTGAAATCGGCAGGGTTCTTCGGTCCCGTCGAGAGCGCATTCACGCTGGAGAGATCCAGCGTCACGGCATCGGCGCCGCGGTTGCGGAAGGTCAGCTGCCGCGTCTGCGGCCCGGCCTCGCTCTCGCCGAGCGACAGCTTGCCGGGCGTGACATCGACGGTCGCGAGAATCGCGTCCTCGATGTCGAGCAGCCCTGCGCCCTGGCGGTGGACGTTGTCCAGCAAGCCAAATTGGGGAGCCAGGTTCCAGAGCGTCGGCTT
>DATKAZ010000041.1:0-13076 GCA_035514535.1 Gammaproteobacteria bacterium | reverse complement strand
TACAACGAGACGGACAAGAGTTTTGGCAAGCCTGAAAGGGTGTACGACGGTACCGCTGAGGGCACGGGAGTACCGCTCGAGTTCTATGGCAACGAGACCGAGCTCTTCATCAGCCACGCCATTCCCGGCGTCGTGAAGAGGTATCAGCTAGACACCCTTCCGGATCTGGTGGCGGGCGGGCCTGACATCAAGGCCGAGCTCGGCGCGCACCATATGGTGTTCTTTACGACACGGTCGGGACGCAAAGTCATTGCCGTGCAGAACAATCTGCTGAACCTCGGTAATGCTGCTGACGACGACCCTACCGATGTCGACTTCATAGCCAAGGTCAACGATCATTCGATCACGATAAGCGACCTGGAAACCGGCGAACGCCTGGGAATGGTCAACTTCAAGAGCCGTTACAACAGGGGTATCGAAAATCTCGAAGCCCTGTTCGGGTCCGGCTTCGTGCATCATCACTAGGGGCAGCGTGGAAAGAATCCTCGCGGTTGCGATGGCGTTCCCGGTCGTGATCGCGGTCGCCTCCTGCGGAGCTGACGTCGATCGAAGCTCGAGAACGCCAAATCCCCTCGAGGACTTTTCGGCACCGTTCGTGTTCGGCAAATTTGAGGCTCCGACAGACAATCCGCTGACGCAGGAGGCCGTAGAGCTCGGACGTCGACTGTTCTACGATCCTCGCCTGTCCGGCACCAATTCGGTGTCGTGTTCGACCTGCCATCTGCAGCACCTCGCTTTCACCGATGGCCAGCCAACTGCCGTTGGGGTCAGTGGCAAACCACTCGCCTTCAACAGCATGAGCCTCGCCAACCTCATGTGGGGACCACGCCACTTCTTCTGGAACGGCCGCGCGTCTTCGTTGGAGGAGCAGGCGTTCGTTCCGATTCAGCACCCCGATGAGATGGCGCAGGACCTGGGCGAGCTGGTCAAGGAACTGGGCGAAGACGAGACCTATCGGGAACTCTTCGACGTCGCCTACGGAGAAATCAGTCCCGAGACGATCGCCGCGGCCTTGGCGTCGTTTCAGAGAACCCTTGTGTCGTCCAATTCCCGCTACGATCAGTTCCTGCGCGGCGAGATCGTGCTGACGGAAATCGAGGAGCGCGGGCGGAAGCTCTTCATGGCCCACCCGGACGTCAAAGCGAACCGCCGAGGGGCCAATTGCATCGACTGCCACAGCCAGTTTCTCACCAGCGGCTTCAGCACTCAGTTTGACGGATTCACAAACAACGGTCTCGACACTGACGAGGATTTGCCTGCCGGACTATCGGAGGTGACCGGAAAACCGGAGGATCGCGGGATGTTCAAGGTGCCGACGCTCCGGAACATCGCACTCACGGCTCCCTACATGCACGACGGGCGGTTCAATACACTCGAAGAGGTGCTGAATCACTATAACCATGGGATCAGGAAAAGCAGCACCCTGAGCCCGCTGATCATGGAGGCGGACAATCTGCAGAAGGATGAGGAAGACCGGATAAGCTTGAACCTCGAAGAAGGAGAGGCGGCGGCCATCATCGCGTTCCTGCACACGTTGACCGACGAAGAGTTCGTGACGGCCAAGCGATTCTCCAATCCATTCGAAGAGAGTGGCGGCAATGGCAGATAGGCGCTACCTGATACCAGCCGTGATGATCCTCGTGGGAGCGGTGCTCGCCGCTGCCTGGTATTGGAATCGATCGCCGCAGCCAGGACGGCTGACCCTGCGTATTCACCCCTTCGTTGGGGATGAACCTCTGGAGCTTGACCAGGTGCGCTACGCGAATCCGGGAGGTGAGGGGTCCTTCAAGGTCCGCGATTTCCAGTTCTTTGTCAGTAACATCCGGCTCGAGTCGAAGTCTGGCGGGTTCGTGGAGCCCGAGAGCTACCATCTGGCGCGATTCGATAGCGACGACGGGATCTATGCCATCGTCATCGAGGCTCTGCCACGAGAAGACTACCGGCGAATCGAGCTCGGTATCGGGGTAGACCCGTCCGCGAACGGAACGATCGCTTCGGTGGGCGACTTGGACCCTAACGGTCGCATGGCCTGGAGTTGGGACGTCGGATACAAGTTCGTGCTCTTCGAGGGCGCACTGGTGGTGGGCGAGACTCAGTATCCGCTGGTCTACCACGTCGGCTTTGACGAGAACTACCGGGAGGTGTCTCTGGATCTCGACGAGTTCCTCTTCGAGGGCCCCGAGGCGACCGTAGATCTCCGCGCCGACCTCCTGCAACTGTTCGACGGTGTGAAGACGGTTGATATGGCCAGCATGTCGGACGTCATATTCGACCGTACCGATGCAAAGCTGCTCGCTGACAATTACGCGCACATGATATCGATCTGCCCATCGCCGTGCAGTCGCTGAGTCAAGCCTCCGAGGGCGGATTTGTCACTGGCACTTCCATTGTTGATGACGCGGTCGAGCGGAGCTTCCTGCACCGGCCGGTAGGAGGGGCCGCCGCAACCGACGACGAAGACGATAAGCAACAGGCCGAGACGTTTCATGATGTGCTCCCGTGTGCAGACTGGACGGAGATGGGAGCTTGCATTCGCTCAGCCCCGGTGGACCGGCTGCCGAGGGATAGGAAATCGAAAGCCTTTTCCGTGCGCAGCATACGCCGACCCTCAGCCCAGGCAACGGCTGAGCGCGGCTCAATGGCGGACGGAATTTGGCTCGCCAAGGGTGATTGGGCTGGTCGAGGCCCGCAGCGCGGTGCGCTGACGCGTTGGTTCCCCCGTTTTGCATCTTCGCGGCCGCCGCGCGGCCAAGCGGCACCGGCGGCGCAGTGCAGGCACCACGCCGATTCGGATTGATCGGTCTCACCAGCTGAGGTCTTGCCGCGATCTCCTCCGAGCGAGGGCCCGGCAGCCATGGAGGCGCGTTGCGAGCACCTTCAGGCGGGCCCGGCGGCTGATTCCGACGCATTCAGGCGCAGCGCACCGAGCCGAGCGGGCGTATCCTTGCCGGGAAGGCGTGATTGGACTTCCTATCCCTCGGGGGCGGGGCATGCACGCAGGCGAGCAGCTCGGTAACTATCGGGTGCTATCGTCCCTCGGCACCGGCGGCATGGGGGAGGTCTACCGCGCCAAGGATTGCCAGCTCGGTCGCGAGGTCGCGCTGAAGTTGTTGTTGACCGCGGTGCGCGACGATCCCGATTGCGCGGCCCGGTTCGAACGCGAAGCCCGTGCGCTGGCCTCACTGAGTCATCCGAACATCGCCACCCTGCATGGGCTCGAGGTGGACGGCGATCAGCGTTTCCTGGTCATGGAGCTGGTCAGCGGTGAAACTCTCGAGTCCCGAATCGCGCGTGGACCGTTGCCGCTCGACCAAGTGCTGTCGGTCGCGCGCAGCATCGCCGACGGGCTCGCGGCGGCGCACGCGCGCGGCATCGTCCATCGGGATCTGAAACCAGCCAACGTGATGCTCGGCACGCACGGCGAGGTCAAGCTGCTGGATTTCGGTATCTCGAAGCTGCTGCGGCCGACTGCGCGCGGCGACCAGACCACCGTCGAACTCGATACCGCAGGGGAAACCGCCGCCGGCACCGTGATGGGCACCGCGCCCTACATGAGCCCAGAGCAAGCCAGCGGACAGGACGTCGACGTGCGCACCGACATCTGGAGCTTCGGCTGCGTGGTCTACGAGATGTTGACCGGCGTGCGTGCGTTCGGCGGCGCGTCGTTCGCCGCCACCCTCGCGTCGATCCTGCACGACGAGCCGGACTGGCGACGGCTGCCGACTTCACTGCCACCGTCGCTGCGGCGCATGCTGCTGCGCACGTTGAGGAAGGACCGCGAGCAACGCTTGCACGACATCGCCGATGCGCGCCTCGAACTCGACGATGCGGTGAACCCATCGGCGGTCGAAGAGGCCACGCAGGCGGCCAGCGCGCGCTGGCCGAGGCTGCTGCTCGGTGCGGCGATGCTGGTCGGACTGCTGGCCGGACTGCTGCTGGGATGGGTGGGTGGGCTCACCGACGGCCTGCGGTCGCCGTCGCCCGACGTTGCAGTCCGCCATGTCGACGTCACGCTGCCGTCCGATCTGCGACCGACCAATCTCGACCGTGGCCTCGCACTGTCACCCGACGGTCGGGTTCTGGTCTACGCTTCGGCCCGGACGCTCTTGTTGCGCCGGCTCGACGAGCCCGACGTCCGCCCGCTCGCCGGCGGCGAGGGTGGCAGCTCCCCGTTTTTCTCTCCCGACGGCCGCTGGATCGGATTCTGGGCCGATGGCCAGCTTCGCAAGCTGCCGCTGGCGGGTGGCGTCGCGATTCCGCTGTGTCGGGCGCAGCGCCCGAGCGGCGTGAGCTGGGGCGACGACGGTCATATCGTGTTCGGCCAGGGCGGCGCCGGCATCTTCGAGGTTTCCGCCGACGGCGGCGAGGCGCGCCTATTGTTGCAGCCGCAACGATCCCGCGGCGAGCTGGCGATGCATGGGCCGCAATGGCTCGGCGACCGCCGCGCGCTGCTGTATACCCTGCTCAGTGAGGGCGAGAACTGGAACGGCGCACGCATCGTCGTACAGTCGCTCGATGCCAGCGGCCCGCGTGTGCTGCTCGAACAGGCCACCGATGCGCGCCACGTCGGCGATCATCTGCTGTTCCTTCGCGGTCACCGCTTGATGGCGATGCGCTTCGACGACCATTCGTACTCGCTGCACGGGCCGATGCTGCCACTGGTGGATGGCGTCTGGCGCAGTTTCCTGTTCGACAGCGGCGGTGGACACTACGCGCTGTCTTCCCACGGCATGCTGGCGTACTTCGAGCAGCCGGCACCGTACCTTCGCTCGCTGGTCTGGGTGGACCGTGCCGGCAACGAACAGGCCCTTCCGATACCTCAGCGCTTCTACCAGCACCCGCGGCTGTCGCCGGACGGCCGACGCATCGTCGTCGACACCATCGACAGCCAAGACCTGTGGCTGTACGAGCTCGACGACTCGCGCCTGACCCGGCTGACCACCGAGCAGACTCACCTGCACCCGGTGTGGAGCGCCGACGGACGTCGCGTCATCTTCGACCACAGCCAGGGCAAGGCACTGTACTGGAAGGCAGTCGACGATCCCGGACCGTCCGAGCTGCTGCTCGACGACGCCGAATACATGTTGACCCCGGTGTCGGTGACGCCCGACGGAACCGCGCTGCTGTTCGAGCGCTCGCGCGACTACGTCGACTTCGACTTCGGCCGGCTCGAGCTCGACGGAGAGCGCCGGGTCACCATGCTGGCCGAGTCGCCCTCGATTCGTGAGATGGCACCAGTAATCTCGCCCGACGGCCTCTGGCTCGCCTTCGTTTCCGACGAAACCGGTCAGCAGGAAGTCTACGTGCAGGCATTCCCCAACGCCGGCCGGCGCTGGATGGTGTCCATGGGCGGCGGCGCCGAACCGACGTGGTCGCCGCGCGGGGACGAACTTTTCTACCGTTGGAATGGGGCACTGATGGCGGTCAAGGTCGACAGTGCCGCCGGATTCCGCGCAGAGCAGCCGCAGACCCTGTTCAGTGCGGAATACGGCCGCGAACCGCTGTCCGCCCACCCGACCTACGACGTCTCGCCCGACGGCCGGCGTTTTCTCTTCGTCAAGAACGTGAGCGTGTCGCCAAACCCACAGCGGATCCGGCTGTTGTTCGACTGGCCGCAGACACTCGCGCAGCGCATGTGAGCCGCACGCGCGACCTCGGCCTGGCGAAGCGCCTGGTCGCGTACGGCATCCGCCTCTTCTCGCGCCCGGGCGAACTGGGCGAAGGGACGAACGCTCACGAGCATCTGGGGATGGAATCGCCCGCAGAACCCGTGGGACCGTCGCGAGGAGGCATCCATGAACACTGGTCCGGGAAGTTCGGGACAGGCGCCGACAACCACCGTTGAGGTCGGGGCGCCGCACATCGTCGGCGGAGCCAAGGTCGCGGCCGTCCTGATGGCGATCGCGCCGTGGCTCGCGGCGCTGTACGGCGGGCTGCAGACCTTCTTGTTCGTGGCCGATCTGGAAACGCCACCGTTGCAGCGCGCGGTGCATTGGGGGCTGATGGGCCTCGCCTTGCTCAGCGCGTTCGTGATCTCGCGCCACCTCTGGCGCGGCGTCCACGGGGGCGGCATCTCGCCGGTGCGCCTGCTGCTTTGGTCTACCCTGCCGGTGTGGCTGCCGGCGGAGGCCTTCGGCCAGTACCTGGCGCAATACCTGCTCCGTGCCGGAAACCTCTACGGTTACGCGGAAGCCTCGTTGCTGCGTATCGCCGGCCAGTTCCTGGCCTGGGGCCTGACCGGCTCGGTCGTCTTCGGCCTGGCGATCGCCGCCTTCCTCTGGCGCCCGCCAGGGCGACGCCTGCCCGGTATCGCGCTCGCCTGGGCGAGCTTGGCGCCGTTGGCGTTGTTCGTGGCCTGGGTCGTGGGCACCGCGCAGCTGGAATCGCTGGCGGTCCGCTCGAGCTTGATCGGGTATGCGTGGATCAGCCTGCCGTTCGTGCTTGGTTTCACTGGCGCCGCGCTCGGCGACCAGCCCCGGACGCACCCGCGCCCGGAGTGGGTGCTGGGCGTGGGGCTCGGGGCACTGCTGGTGTTCGTGGCCGCCGCAGCGGTGGCGACCAGCCAGGCGCTGATCGATGCGCAGCTGATCGATGCGCAGTTGGGACAAGGCGACTACGGCATCGCTGCGACCCTGTCGGCTGACGCGATCGCGCGCGCCAGTCGCTTCGCGTGGCTGGGCCTGCCCTTGGCCGCCCTTCCGCTGGTGGGATTCATGGCGCGTCTTGGAAACTGGCCAACGCCGTCGGGGTGGGCGCTGGTGGCCGTGCCCCTGATTCTCCTCGCGATTGCTTTGGTGATCGACGCTGGCGGCCCGGGCGCCGAGCACGGCCTCGCCGCTGCCTATCCGCGCCGCCTCGGCTTGCTCGTGGCCTATGTAGCCCTGGCGCCGATCGCGGTGCTTGCGTTGCGTCGGATCCTCGGTGCGGACGCGGGAGCGCGCGACGGACTCGTTCTCGCGTTTGCGCTGTTTGGCCTGCTCTGGTTGGCGTGGCGCCCGGGACTGCTGGTGTTGGCGTCGAGCCTGGCATCCTGATGGCCCAACGTGACCGCGGCGCTGATGTCCGACCGCCGCCCCGGCCACGCCGGTACGCACCGTCATGACCTTCATCTTCATCGGGAGCAAGTAGCACATCGCCCGGCGCCCTGGGGCCTAGATGCCCAGATAAATAGCCACGCCCAGCGCCAGGCAAAGCGCGGCGTGGATGGCCCAGCCATAGCCATGCCGTTCGTCGAGCAGCTTGCTCCAGATCACCCACGCCACGGGGCCGGTGAAGATCGATGTCGACAGCACTACACTCAGTGCCAGCCCCGCGCACGACAGGAGGGTTTCGGTGTCGCTCCAGTCGATCGGCGCGCCGGCGCCGGCGAGGATGCGGGCCTCTTCGTGCAGGAACGCCAACGTCACCAACGCCCATGATGCGAGGTACATCGGCACCGACAGGAGAATGGGTCGGTCGTACGCCCAGCGCATTTCCCAGCCCACGACGAACCGCGACCAAGTGAGCGGGAGCACCGAGGCGCCGCGGGTTCCGGCGCTCGAGAGCGCGGGAGGTTCCCAGTACTCGCCGTGGTCGAACACCAGATGCACGTTATGGACAGTCGTGCTCGCCTCCAGGCGCGCCTGGTCCTCGGGCCGCTCGATGCGATAGAAGTCCGACGGCGTGCGCCGGTCGCCGTAGTCGTTGGCATACACGTAGACCCGCTGGCACCCGGTCGCCGCCGCCATGCGCCGCACGGTGTCCTCGAGGGTGTCGCCGCCGTAAGCGCCCCGTGCGGCCTGGATGGAAATGCTGCTCATGGGCACCTCGCCTGCCGCGCCATCTTTCGCCCGTTCCCTTCTGCCATCAAACGGGCACGCCGGCCCGCCAGCCTGAGACTCTGTTGCGACGAGCGTCGCGCCAACTGCGGGGATTGGGGGCTCGCTGCAGGAGCGACGAAAATCGCGCCTGGTGCTCCAAGCCAGCAAGGCAGATAGCCGGTCTCCAACAGAAACCGGGCGTGGCCCACTCTGGCCCCTGTTTCGCGAGCCGGAACCCGCCGCAAGGCGGTTCAGAACTCGAACTGAACCCGTTGGCCCTGGTCGAAATAGCTGAAGCGGTCCGCCATGGGCGCCTGGCCGGGACCCTCGCAGCGCATGGTGAAACTCACCGTGGCGCCGCTTGCGCGCAGTTCATTGAGACGGTCGAGTGCCAGCTCGTAGCGGCTCTTGCCGAACACGCCGCGCAGCTTCGAACCCATTCCCTGCGACGGCAGCCGGACCGCGATCGTACGGGAACCATCGTAGCCGTCCCATAGCACCACGGTTTCGCGCGAGGCGCTGTTGATCTGCGCGTCGACCGAGAAGCGGTCGCCCTTGCGCTTGCAGGCGTCGCTGATGACGCGCTCGAGCGGAGCTTCCTGCACCGGCCGGTAGGAGGGGCCGCCGCAACCGACGACGAAGGCGGCGATAAGCAACAGGCTGAGACGATTCATGATGTACTCCCGTGTGCAGACTGGAGGGAGATGGGCGCTTGCATTCGGTCAGCCCCGGTGGACCGGCTGACGAGGGATAGGAAATCCAATGCCTTTTCCGTGCTTAGCATACGCCGTCCGTCAGCCCAGGCAACGGCTGAGCGCGGCTCAATGGCAGACGGAAGTTGGCTCGCCAAGGGCGATTGGGCCGGTCGCAGCCCGGCCAGCACCCATGCGGGCGCCGACGCGTTGATTCCCCAAGACAGGTCAGAGTACCTTTTCCGGCGAATTGGATGAGGTCGGCGGGCGGCCGGGGGTTTCCCGGGCGCGCGTCGCGCGCCGCGATGGCTTCGATCGCCGCCCGGAAGCGATTGTATCGATCGGCTTGAGTTCGCCGGTGCGATCGCAGTGTCGATCAGGGAAAGGTACTCTGACGCCGGCTTCGCTGATGCGGGGCGTTGGGCAAAGGCACGGGACCATGCACATCAAGATCTGCTGCATCGGATCGATCGAAGAAGCCGATCTCGCGATCCGGTACGGCGCAACGGCTGTCGGATTGGTGTCTCAAATGCCGTCCAGCCGTGGCGTGATCCCGGATGACCGGATTGCCGAGATCGCGGCACACATCCCGCGAGGTGTACAGACCTTTCTCCTGACGAGCCGAACCGATCCCGCCGATATCCTGGCGCATCACAGGCTCATACGACCCGACGCGCTGCAGCTCGTCGACAGAATCCCTCCGGACACGCTGGACATCTTGCGCCGGGAACTCCCAGGAACCTGCCTGGTCCGTGTCGTCCACGTTGGCGGCCCTGCCGCCGTCGCCGAGGCGCGGCGGGTGGAACCCTACTGCGATGCGCTGCTGCTGGACTCCGGGCAGCCCGACGCGCCACAACGCGAACTGGGAGGGACCGGACGCGTCCACGACTGGTCGATCAGCGCCGAAATCGTCGCGTCCTCGTCGATCCCGGTCTATCTCGCGGGGGGCCTGACTCCCGGCAACGTGCGCCAGGCCATTGACCGCGTACGCCCATTCGGAGTGGACGTGTGTTCGAGCCTCCGGCCGCATGGCCGCCTGGAAGAAGAGCTGTTGGCCCAGTTCGTGGCTGCTGCTGTCCGGTGAGGCTTGGCACAGCCCTTCTTGCCCAGGGGCAAAACAGGGATCAGAGTGGGCTACCCCCGGTTTCGATTGGACTCATGGGCGGTACTAGCACCTATGGCTATTTGGGAGGCGATCCGCTAGATGCCTCCGATCCTTCAGGTCTCCGCGCACAGCAGTGCGCCCCCTTTAGCGTAATCCGCTGCTGCTTGGCGAGTGTGCTCGGGACAACCGAAGCTGAGATTGGTCGCGTTCGGATCTATGCGAACAGCTACTTTGCGCGAGCCCATTTCATTGGCCGGAAGTACGACTATGCCGCTACCACGCGAAGGGGAAGGATCTATCTGACTGGAGGTTTCGACACGCTATTTGGCGACTACCATTTCATGCTGCACGAGTACTTCCATGTGATCGAGCAATGGGGTCGACGGCGAATGAGGGTTCTTGGCTATCTAGCTCATTCAAGCGAGCGGGAGCGTGAAGCCGATAGGTTTTCCGACCAGAATCTCGCGGCGTTTACAAGCTGCATACAGAGTGGATGCGGAGCTGGGCCATGTCGAGAACGAGAGGAGTGCGATGGCAAGTAGCACAGTGAAGGTATCCATAGTCGCCTTGCTCTTGGCTTCCATCGGCTGTGGGCCAGCAGATAAGGCGGTCCGTATTCGCGGTCTGGCACCGCACTCGGATGACTGCGCCCTTCTTGTATCGAAGGATCGCTATACGTACTCCAGCCGATCGGTGCGCGGCGAGTTTGTCCACAGCTATGTCGTGTCCTCCGCAGACTCGTGGCTGAATGTTGAAGTGCACTGCGACGACACTACTGTTTATACGAAGCGCTTCTCTCAGCTGGGTCAGCTGAGAAATGTCGATGTTGGTGATTTGAGCAGGAGTTCCGAGCATGCAGACTGAGTCCGCAAGGCGGGTCTCTGAGAAATCACCCGCGCAGGCTACGTCAACGGCGGCTTGACCGGCCGCTGCAGCCGACGGGTGTCCGGTGCGAGCCAGGAGTTGCGGTTCGCATGGTTTCTATCGAGCGGGTGGGGGCTTCCACCCGTCCGCCCCGAACCGCAACGCCGTCAGCGCCAGGCTGCGGGTGGCCTCGAGCAGCTCTTCGACCGGGACGAACTCGTCGGGCGCGTGGGCGCGGCGGACGTCTCCCGGGCCGAAAATCACGGTGGGCGTGCGGCCCTGGTGGACGAGCAGCCGCATGTCTGCGCCATAGGGCATGCCGCGCACGCGGGCTTCGCGGCCGGTGGCGGCCTGGAACGCGGCGGTCAATGTGCCGACGATCGGATGCGCTGGGTCGATCGCGGCCGGCTCGAACTGCGCGCCCCACCACTCGACCTGTGGCGGATGCTCGCGCAGCCAGGCATCGGCGTCGGCGGCTTCCTGCACCACGGCCTGGAATGCACTGCGCACCTGCGAGGGGCTCTCGTCCACGGCCACGCCCAGGCGTCCCTCGCAGGTCAGCGTCTCGGCCACGGTGGACGCCCACACGCCGCAGCGCAGCTTGCCGATGCACAGCGCGAACGGGATCTCGTAGTCGGCGAACAGCGGGTCGTGCACGGCGTGGTTGCGCTGCTGCTCGAACGCGCGCAACGCGGCGAGCACCGGCACGAACTTTTCGATCGGGTCCACGCCCTCGGTGCGCAGCGCGCCGTGCGCGGCCAGCCCCGGCACCGCGATGCGGAAGTTCAGGGCGCCGGCCTGTGCCGGCGCAACCATCAGTTCGGTGGGCTCCATGATGATCGCGGCATCGCCGGTATGGCCGCGCTCGATCGCCGCCAGCGTGCCGGCGCCGCCGTCTTCCTCGCCGACCACGCTGTGGATCAGCAGCCGGCCGGGCAGTGCGACGCCGGCGCTGCGGATGGCGTGGGCGGCGAACAGCGCGCAGCACAGTCCGCCCTTCATGTCGGCCGAACCGCGGCCGTACACGCGGCCGTTGGCGACGGTGCCCTGCCAGGGCGGGTAGTGCCAGCGTTGCAGCTCGCCGGCCGGCACCACGTCGATGTGACCGTTGAGGATCAGCGTGGGGCCGTCGCCCCCGCCGAGCGCGCCGACCACGCCCAGGCCGTGCTCGCGCTCGATCTCGGCGCTGTAGGCGGGATGCTCGCGCAGGCGGGCAAAGTCGATCTGCCACTGGTCGACCTCCATGCCGAAGCCGCGCATCAGCTCGGCTACGCGCTCCTGCGCCGGGGACTCGTGGCCGCCTTCGCTGCGCAGGGCAATCAGCTCGCACAGCGTGGCCAGCAGCGCGTCGCGGTCGATCGCCTCGAGCACGCGCCGCTCGGCGGCGCTCAGCGGCCGGTTCACTCCGCCGCCTGCGCGGAAATGCGGGCCAGCGCCTGCTCGAGGTCGGCGATCAGGTCCTGCGCGTTCTCGATGCCCACCGAATAGCGCACCAGGCTTTCCGGGATGCCGGCCGCCGCGCGCTCCTGCGCGGACAGCTCGACATGGCTGGTGGTGGCCGGCGGGCCCACCAGCGTGCCCACCGAGCCCAGGCTCGCGGCGCGGTGCGCCAGCTGCAGTGCCTCGACGAACTGCCGCATCGCCTCGAATCCGCCCGCCAGCGAGAACGCCAGCACACCGCCGTAGCCGGACATCTGCCGCTGCGCGATCGCGTGCCCCGGGTGCCCGGGCAGGCCCGGGTAGTACACCTGCCGCACGCGCGGATGCCCGGCCAGGTACTCCGCCACCGCCTGCGCGTTGCGGTTCTGCCGCTCCACGCGCAGCGCCAGGGTCTTGAGCCCGCGGCTGAGCAGGAACGCCGACATCGGGTCCAGCGAGGCGCCGTTGATCTCGCGGAAGTGGTAGATGCGCCGCACCAGCTCGCGGCTGCCGCAGACGACGCCGCCCATCGCATCGGAGTGGCCGCCCAGGAACTTGGTGGCGCTGTGCAGCACCAGGTCGGCGCCCAGCGCCAGTGGGCGCTGGTTGATCGGTGTGGCGAAGGTGTTGTCCACCACGACCGTGGCGCCGGCCGCATGCGCGGCGCCGGCCAGCCGCTGCAGGTCGACCACCTTGAGCGTGGGGTTGGTCGGGCTCTCCAGGTACAGCACGCGGCAGCCGCGCGCCAGCTGCGCCTCGATCGCCTCGTGTTCGGTGGTCTCGCACAGCTGCACTTCGACGCCGAAGCGCGGCAAAAACTCGATGAACAGCTTGTTGGTACCGCCATAGGTGTCCTTGATCGCGACCACGCGGTCGCCCGGGGACAGCAGCGTGAACAGCGTGTTGCTGATCGCGGCCATGCCAGTGGCGAAGCTCGTCGCGTCCTCGGCGCCTTCCAGCGCGCGCAGCTTGTCCTCGAACAGCTGCACCGTGGGGTTGGTGTTGCGCGAGTAGATGTGGCCCGACCGCTCGCCGCGCCCGACCGCGGCCCACTCCTCGAAGTTGTCGTAGGCGAAGGTGACGCCGTGGAACACCGGCATCACCGTCACGCCCTCGGGCAAGTGCGCGGGCTCGCCGCCCCACACGCAGCGGGTGGAGGGGCCCCAGTCGTCGTCGGATCGGTGTGTGCTCATGCGG
>DATKAZ010000040.1:0-2200 GCA_035514535.1 Gammaproteobacteria bacterium | reverse complement strand
CTACTTTCCGTGCATGATCGCCGCCGACATCAGTGTCGGAATCGGCGATTCCGGCGGGGTCGTGCTGGTACGCGGCATCCCGGCCGGCGTCACATCGCGCAGCTTTGGCGGTCTGCTGGGCTTCACACCACTCCGCGAGGGGTTGAACGAGCTCGGCCTGACGATGTGCGACACGCCCGACTGCGGGCTGGCAGGACCCAGCCATGCTCGATCTTTTCGCGCCATCGATGAGCTCTGACTCACTGAGCCCGCGCGCGTTCATGCACGTGCCGCAGGTCGCCAACAAACGGCCTGACAGGAGCACGTCGCTCGTCACAAAATACAGAGCCAGCAACCCGGTCCCGTCGACAGCGTTTGACATCCCTGTCCCACGGGGTCAAGGTAGTAGGCGCGTTGGGCGAAGATCCAGCGGCTGCTGAGCGCCGCGACGAGCTCGCCGGACGGCGCGTCAATCGGGGTTTCGGTGGCGGCCTTCTTGATCTGCTTGGCGTGGCGAGTGCCGCTATTCGGCTCCGCCGCGGGCGGTGCGAAGCTCGGCCTTGCGCGCTCGTTTTCCTGCCTGGTAAGCCGCCAGCGCCGCGGGCGAATCGACGTCGCCGAGAGTCGGATGCTTCGGCGCCACCTTTTCCCAGCCCGGCGGACGGACCCCGAAACGCTTGCCCAGGATGGCGATCAACGTCTTTGCCTTCATCTCGCCGATGCCGGGAAGGCCCAGCAGGCGCCGCTCCAGGTCGGCGCCGTCGCGCGCGTCGAGCCACACGCGCCCGGCATCCCCGCCGTAGTCGCGCTCGATGGCCGCGGCGAGGTCACGCGTTCGGCGCGCCATGTTGGCCGGGAAGCGGTGCAGCGCGGGACGCCGCTTGAAGGCTTCCTCGAGTTCGGCGGGATTCATGTCCGCGATCGCCGACGCATCCAGGGTGCCGATCCTCCGCTTCAGCTCCAGCGGACCCGAGAAGGCTTTCTGCAGCGTCACCTGCTGATCGAGCACGAAACCGATCAGCAGCGCCAGCGGGTCCTCGACCAGCAGCCTGTCAGCCTCGTCATCGCCGGTGAAGGGAAGGAGTGGCTCTGTCACGGCAGTGGGGGGCATGGTAACCGGCACACTTGCGGGTGTATGGTTTGATGCGGGGAGAGCAGTCACGACCGCATAGTCGAGAGGGAGCTCCAGATGTCGGAACCGCAGTCACCTGCGCCACAGCAGCCGAGCATGCCGCCGCAGCAGCCTGCCCCGCCGCCGCAGCAGCCTGCCCCGCCGCCCAGCGGACCGCCGCAGCCGTCGGCCGTGAGCACGATGGTCTCCTCGATGAGCCAGTGGGAGCTGTTCCTGGTGGGCGGCGCACTGGTGCTCGTGATCGGCGACCTACTGTTCGGGATCCTCGTGCGCGAGTTCTATGCCGGTGACGTGCTCTGGGTAGGCGCGGCCGTGGCGCTCATCGCCTTCCTGGCGAATCGACGAGCGCCTGGCTCGGTACCGATGTACGCCAACCTCATGCTGCTCGCCGGCGCGATAGTTGCGCTCCTCGGCGTCCGCGAATTCATCGTCGTGCTACTGTTTGCCATGCGCAACCTGGACAGCGTGGGCGCGCTCTACCTGATCGCCTTTGTCGTCTGGACCGTCGGCCTGCTGTTGATGGCCTGGGGCGCCTGGTTGGCCTGGAGAAGCCGCGGCGCCTGAGATCGGCGGGGTTCGGCCAAAGGTACTCGGGGCCGAATCGATTTCTTCAGGTAGAATGAATACCGACAACCGGATAACGCCGCAGGTCTGAGCACAAGATCCTCGCTCCCGCGGCCCGGCTGGGTTAATCGCTCCGACGCAGGGTGAATGAAGCGTCGTGGAGCGCAATGTCTAACGGGCCCGCACCAAAACCCGGTGCAGCGGCCGGAAATCAGGAACAAGTCATCCATGCAAGCCCGTAGCCATCTGGCGCATACCAATTTCAGCCAGCGCGCATCCGCGCGCCGGCGCATCCGGCGGACACACGCCGGCAATCGACTCTTCTGCACGACCAACGGCTGCGCGACATTCATGCAGCCGGACGGCGGCGGCAAGAGCGCCATATGTCCCGTGTGCGGAGCGCGTCGGACGCTGCACTGATCGGGCCGTCACAATCGGCCTGATGTCGCATACGACCGAAGCGGAGCGGTCCGCGGACGCGGACGCCGTCAGATCACTCGCCGACCGCCCTGCCTGGGACGAGCT
>DATKAZ010000039.1:0-78304 GCA_035514535.1 Gammaproteobacteria bacterium | reverse complement strand
TCCCGGCTTCCAGTTCGGCCCGCGCTACGCGGCGGCGACGGGCACGAGCCTGCTGGAAGGCTATCGCCGCCAGGGCCGCTGGGCGCTGGCGTTGTACGCGCTGGTCACGCTGGGAACGGCATTCACTGTGCAGGCCGCGGTCACCGCCGTAACCGCGGCGCTGTTCGCGGCAATCATCGGTCGCACCGAGCCGCTCTTCGGCCTGGCGCCGGTGATCCTCTTCTCGATCATGCTGACCGGCCTGTGCGCCGGCCTGCTCGCGATCGGGCATTACCGCTGGCTCGACAAGATCATCAAGGTCGTGGTCGTCGTGCTGACGCTGACGACCGTCACCGCCGCCCTGCTCGTCCTCCCGCAACTGCCGTTCGACACGCTGCGTATTCTCCCCGCCGCGGACTGGGTGACGACCTCTCTGGTTGCCGTGGCAATCTGCGGCCTGGTGGGGTGGATGCCCAGCGCCTTCGATATCAGCATCTGGCATTCGCTGTGGACTCTCGCGAGACGGCGCGAGACCGGCCACGCGCCGAGCGTCCGCGAGTCGCTGATCGACTTCAACGTCGGCTACATCGGCACGACCGTGCTGGCGCTCTGCTTCGTACTGATGGGCGCAGGGGTGATGTTCGGCGCGGGACGCGAGTTCGCCCCGCAACCGGCGGCCTTCGCGACGCAGATCATCGCCCTGTACACGGACAACCTCGGCGCGTGGGCGGGGCCCATCGTCGCCGTGTCGGCATTCACCGTGATGTTCTCGACGACCCTGACCGTGGTCGACGGCTTCCCGCGGGCGATTGCCACTCTCGTCGCGCGTTTTACCGCGCCGGAGACGCCCGGGGCGCCGGATGTGATCAGCCGCTACGTCTACTGGGCGGCACTGGCCGTGCTTGCGCTCGGCTCCGTGCTGGTCATCGGTTTTCTCGCGCAATCGCTGCCGCGCATGGTGGACGTCGCGACGACGCTGTCGCTGGTCACCGCCGCGCCGCTCGCCTGGCTGAACCACCGCGCCATGACCGGCCCTGAAGTGCCGGAGCCCGCAAGACCCGGGCGGGCCTTGCGGGCGTGGAGCTGGCTCGGCATCTGGGCCTCGGTGGCCCTCGCCGTCTACTTCATCGTCATGCGCTTCATCGTGGCCTAGACCCGCAGCCGAGGCGCATCAGGAAATCGTCTTGCTCACGACCGCCGACAGGCTGCTTTCATAGCCCTGCGTGTCGACCGCCTTCATGCCGAAATACCAGCTGCCGCTGGACAGTCCCTCGACCACGTAGCTGCTGAGCCCGGCCGTGTCGATGACGATGGTCTGCGTCAGTGCGTCCGGGCTGTTGCCGTAGTGGATACTGTATCCGGCCAGGTCGGTGAGAGCCGAGCCGTCCTCGCGCTCGGTCGGCGGCGTCCACGACAGCGTCGCCGCAGCATCGCCGGGCGGCGGCTCGAGCACTTCGATCGCGAACGGTTCCAGGGCCACGACCGCGATACCGTCGGACACCGCGATCTCGATGTCGGAGCCGGGCCCGACGTCGGCGCTGTCCGGCGTGCCTGAGAGCCGTCCCGTGAGCGTGTCGAAGCTCGCCCATGATGGCTTGCCACTGATCGAGAAGCCCACCGCGTCGCCGTCGGGGTCACTGGCCTCGGGCTGGAAACTGTAAGCCTCCCCGGCCAGCACTGAACTCGCCGGGTCGCCCGAGATCTCCGGCGGCTGATTGGCCACCTCCGTCTCGTCCGCCGTCGGGCCCTCGCGCTGGACGACCAGCGTGGCGAAATACGACGCGCCGGACTTGTCGGTGCCCGTGAACGTCAGGGTGTTGGATTCCGCGGCCAGCGGAATACCGCCGGCGACATAGGCATTCTTGCCCATGAAGGCAGCGCTGCCACTGCCGCCGCGGTCGCTGCTCCAGGTGACGGCGACGGAACCCCGCACGCCATTGAACACGAGCCCGACGTCGATCGTCGCGGCATCGGTCGTGTAGCTCGCCCCGTTCGTCGGCGAACTGATCTCGAGAGAGATCGTGGACGCCTTGGGAGCCGCCGCCACAGACGTGGACAGCAGCAATGTGAATACCAGGGCCAAGCCCCTCATTGTCAGCGCATTCATGGTCAACTCCTCGGTGCAGAGGGAGTCGACTTGGGCGCTGTCTGTCTGAATATCTGTCTGGCGGCCCGGCTACCGTGAGATCGCGTGATCCTTTAGGCCCGTGGCTTTGCGTCGCCGCCTTTTGGCGGGTTTGCCTTTTTCAGTCAGACGAACCCGATCGTCGGGTGGGATGGACGCTGGCCGGATCGTTGCAGTGCTGGCACAGGGATCGCCCGCCAGACATTTCGGCGGCGTCTTGTCATTGCCAGTCCTGGCAACCCCGCTACCGTGGGACCTCGAGGTCCGGTAGGCCGGTGGCTTTGCGTCCTCACCTTTCGATGAGTATGCCCTTGTCAGTCTCCGTAATAGTTACAACTCTTCAGCGTGCCGCAAGCACTCTGCCGGAGAAAGAGAAGGGACGCTGCCCGAATGTGACGGCACCGAATGGCCCGCCGGGGGAATCCTGGCAACCCCGCTGCCGTGGGACCGAAGTCCGACAGGCCGGAGGCTTTGCGTCCCCGTCTTTCAACGGGTTTGCCCTTGTCAGCGCGAAAAACTGTGAGCGTGTCCCGGCGTATTGTCAAGTTCGTGGTGCCCGAAATTCGAATATTTCGCCGCGCGCCTGCCGCAATGCAAAACAAATTAACGACTTATGCACGAATTTCCGGCTCCGTCAGGTGCGCTCCAGCACGACAAATGTCAGGTCCCAGGCGTTTTGCGCGTCGGCCATCTGCTCGCGGCGCCCGATTTCCTGCCACTCGTCCGGATCGAGCTCGGGGAACAGCGTGTCGCCCCAGGGTTCCGCATGCACGCGCGTCAGGTAGATGCGCCCTGCGCGTGGCAGCGCCTGCCGATAGACGTCCGCGCCGCCGATCACCATCAATTCGCGCGCGCCGGCCTGCTGCGCCAGGCGCAGCGCCTCGATGAGCGACGGCACTTTTTGCGCGCCCTCGGCCTGCCAGTCTGCACGCCTCGTGAGAACGAGGTTGAGCCGGCCCGGCAGCGGCTTGCCGATGGCCTCCCAGGTGAGCCGCCCCATCAGCACGGGCTTGCCCATCGTGACCTGCTTGAAATGCTTCAGGTCGGCCGGGAGGTGCCACGGCATGCCCCCCTCGGCGCCGATGACGCCGTTATCGGCGACGGCGGCGACCAGTGTGATCTCGGGCTGCGCGGGGATGTCGGTCACCCTCCGAATAATAGACCTAGATCGACACGGGCGCGGGGATATGCGGCTGTGGGTCGTAGCCGAGGACCTCGAAATCATCGTGCCGGTATTCGAAGATGCTCGGCGGCCGGCGCGTGATCCGCAATTGCGGCAATGCGGCCGGGGCGCGCCGCAGCTGCAGCTCGGCCTGCTCGAGGTGATTGAGGTACAGGTGCACGTCGCCGCCGGTCCAGATGAAATCCCCGACGCCGAGATCGCACTGCTGCGCCACCATGTGCGTCAACAGGGCGTACGAAGCGATATTGAACGGCACGCCAAGGAAGACGTCGCAGCTGCGCTGGTAGAGCTGGCACGACAGCTTGCCTGCACCGACCCAGAACTGGATGAGGCAGTGACAGGGCGCCAGCGCCATGTGCCCGGCCCGAACGTTGTCCTGCGGGCTGACGGTTTCGTCCGGCAGCTCGGCCGGGTTCCAGGCGATGACGATGATCCTGCGCGAGTCGGGGCGCAGGCGCAGCGTCTCGACCGCCACGGCGACCTGGTCGATCGTGCCGCCGTCGGCCGTGGGCCAGGCACGCCACTGGCGCCCGTAAATCGGCCCGAGGTCGCCCTCCTCCGTCGCCCACTCGTCCCAGATGCGCACCTTGTGCTGCGTGAGATAGCGGATATTGGTGTCGCCCGAGAGAAACCACAGCAGCTCATGCACGATGGAGCGGATGTGCAGCTTCTTGGTCGTCAGCAGCGGAAAGCCCTCTCCCAGGTCGAAACGCATCTGGTGACCGAACACGGACAGGGTGCCGGTGCCGGTGCGATCGCCTTTCTCCAGGCCGTCGCTGCGGATGCGCCGCAGCAGGTCGAGATACTGGCGCACCTCAGGCTGCCCGCATTCGCGGCCGGTAAGCCAGCCAGAGCAGCACCGCGCCCAGCACGATCAGCGGCAGCGATAGCAACTGCCCCATGGTCAGCCAGCCGAACGCAAGGTAGCCGATGTGCGCGTCCGGCAGGCGAAAGAACTCCGCGGCGAAACGGAACACGCCATAGCCGACGCCGAACATGCCCGATACGGCCATGCGCGGCGGCCTGCGTGCGGAGTAGAACCACAGCACGAGGAATAGCGCGATGCCCTCCAGCGCAGCCTGGTAGAGCTGCGACGGATGGCGCGCCACGCCGTCGACGACGAAGGCCCAGGGCACGTCGGTCGGCTTGCCCCACAACTCGCTGTTGATGAAGTTGCCGATGCGGCCCAGCGCGAGGCCGAGCGGCACGAAGGGCGACGCGAAGTCGGTCATCTCGAAAAAGCCGCGGCCCAGCTTGCGGCCGTACAGCCACAGCGCCAGCAACACCCCGAGCAGCCCGCCGTGGAAGGACATGCCGCCTTCCCAGACGCGCACGAGCATGACCGGGTCGCGCAGCCAGGCGTCGAAGTTATAGAACAGGATCGACCCGACCCGGCCACCGACGATGACGCCGATGGCGCCGTAGAAGATCAGGTCGTCGACCTGCTGCGCGCTCCAGCCGGAGCCGGGCTGGTTCGCGCGGCGCCGGGCGAGGTACCACGCGATGCCGAAGCCGACGATGTACATCAGCCCGTACCAGCGGATCGCGACCGGGCCGAGCTGTATCGCGACCGGGTCGAAGTTCGGGTAGGGGATCATGGCGGCGTAGTTTAGCAGCACCTGGGGACGCTGCTCGGGGACACTGCTCGGGGACGCTGCTCCGCAGGAGCTGTGTCCCCTTCTTCGCTGCCGGACCGCGGGACCGAACCGTCACATGCTCCCCGCGCTTGGAAATCTTATGCCGCGCGGCGAGCATGTGACGTTCCGATCCCGCTACGAAGTCGATGTGGTTGACGCTGTCGGGCGGCTCCGCGGCAACGTGGCGGCGGGCTTGCAAGATCAGCGGCCCCGCAAGGCCGACTCTGCCGACGGCGCAGCGGGATCGGGACATCATAGGCCCGCTGAGGGAGATAAGACTTCCCGAGTGAAGCGGGCCTATGACGGCGCGGTCCCGCGGTCCGACTTAATTCAAGAAGGGGACACTGCTCCTGCTGAGCAGCGTCCCCGGCGGAGCAACGCCCCCGGGAACGGAGCTCAGCCGGGGATGACGCGGCAGACGATCGCCTTGAGGTAGCGCGATTCCGGGATCAGCGGATGCGACGGGTGGTCGGCCGCCTGGCCGCCGGTCTCCAGCACCTGCACCGTACGCCCCAGGTGACGCGCGGCACGCTGGATGGCGAGCAGCAGGTCGTCCTGCGAGAGGTGGAACGAACAGCTGCAGGACACGAGGAGGCCGTCGCGCTCCAGCAGGCGCATGGCGAGCTGATTGGCGCGCTGGTAGGCGGTAAGACCCGCCTTGTGGTCCTTGCGCCGCTTGATGAACGCGGGCGGATCAACGATCACCGCCTCGAACGCGCGGTTCTCGGCAGCGAGCGCCTTCATGACGTCGAATGCCTGGCCCTGGAGCATCTCGATCTCGAGCCCCAGTCGCTGTGCGTCGCGCGCCGCGATCTCGAGGGCGGCGGACGAGGCGTCTGCGAGTGTCGTGCGCGCGCCGCGGCAGGCTGTGGACAGTCCCCACGCGCCCGTGTAGCTGAAGACGTCGAGGACGCTCGCCGGGCGGTAACGGGCCAGCCGCGCGCGATTGTCTCGCTGGTCGTAGAACCACCCGGTCTTCTGGCCGGTACGGACCGGCGCCGTAAACTCGATGCCGCCCTCGACGACACGCACCTCGTCGGGCACGTCGCCGGCAGCCATTTCCACGTAGCGCTCGAGGCCCTCGAGCTCGCGCGCGCCCGCATCATTGCGCCACAGGATCCCCGCCGGTGCGAGCACTTTCCGCACGGCATCGACGACTTCGCCCTTCATGCCCTCGATCGCGGCCGTGCCCGCCTGCAGCACGACGAAGTCCCCGAAACGATCAGCGATCAGCCCCGGCAGGCCGTCGCCGTCGGCGAACAGCAGGCGGTAGCAGCCGTGCTCGTAGAGCCGCTCGCGCAGGGCGAGTGCCACCTTGAGGCGATGTACGACGAGCGAACGGTCGGGTGGATGGTCGACATCCCGCGAAAGGATGCGTGCGGCAATCAGGCTGTGCGGGCTGACGCCGGCATAGCCCATGAAGCGGCCCTCCGCACTGCCCAGCCGGACGATGGCACCGGGCGCGAGGGCCGTCAGCGGCGTCGCCGCCGTGTCCACCTCGTTGCTGTAGACCCACGGGTGCCCGGCGCGCAGGCGGCGATCCTCGCGCGGCTTGAGCCGCAGTTCGGGATACTCGGGGACGGCAGGGCTCACGAGGTCGGAATCCGGGGAAGCACCGGGGAAGGTCCGGTATAGTTGCGCGCAAGTCTACCTGATTCCATTGACTGGATTGCCAATGTCGACCCCCGCCAACCGCCTCGCCGGCGAGACCAGCCCCTACCTGTTGCAGCATGCCCACAATCCCGTGGACTGGCACCCCTGGGACGCGCAGACGCTCGAGCTGGCGCGGCGCGAGGGCAGGCCGATCCTGCTGTCGATCGGCTACTCGGCCTGCCACTGGTGCCATGTCATGGCGCACGAGTGCTTCGAGGACCCGCAGATCGCCGCACAGATGAATGGGCTGTTCGTGAACATCAAGGTGGACCGCGAGGAGCGGCCCGACCTCGACCGCATCTACCAGCTTGCGCACCAGATGATCACCCAGCGCAACGGTGGATGGCCGCTGACGATGTTTCTCTCGCCGGAGGACCAGACGCCGTTTTTCGGCGGCACGTATTTTCCGCCGACGCCCCGTCATGGCCTGCCGGGCTTCCCCGAACTGTTGCAGCGCGTCGCCGGCTACTGGGACGAACACAAGGACGAGATCCGGCAGCATGCCGACGCCGTGCGGGAAGCCTTCGCCACGATCTGGGAAGCCCCGGCCGGTGGCGCCCGGGACACGTCGCCGCTCGATCGCGAACCGCTGGACGGCGCGCGCCGCGAACTCGGCAAGGCCTTCGACAAGGAGCACGGCGGTTTCGGTGACGCGCCCAAGTTCCCGCATCCACCGAACCTGGTGCGCCTGCTGCGGCACTGGCGCGGTACCGCGCTGGGCGAATCGCCCGACCTCGAGGCGCTGTACATGGCGACCTCGACGCTGCAGCAGATGGCCGAGGGCGGCATCTACGACCAGCTCGGCGGCGGCTTTTGCCGCTACGCGGTGGACGAGCACTGGATGATCCCGCACTTCGAGAAGATGCTCTACGACAACGCGCAGCTGCTGCCGCTCTACGCGCATGCGTGGTCCGTGACCAACGAGAACCTCTTTCGCCGCATTGCGGCCGAGACAGCCGGCTGGGTGATGCGCGAAATGCAGTCGCCGGAGGGCGGCTACTGGTCCAGCCTCGACGCCGACTCGGAAGGCGAGGAAGGCCAATTCTACTCATGGACGCGCAAGGACATCGAGCGACTGCTGGCACCCGGCGAGTTTGCCGTCGTCTCGGCCGTCTACGGGCTCGATCGCGCGCCGAATTTCGAGGGCCGCTGGCACCTGCACACCTTCGTGTCCCCCGACCAGTTCGCCGCCAGCAGTGGGCTCGACGGCGGCGAGGTCGAAGCGCGCCTCAGGAGCGCGCGCGAGAAGCTGTTTGCGGCACGCGAGTCGCGCGTCCGGCCGGGACGCGACGAAAAAGTCCTCGCCGCGTGGAACGGCCTGATGATCCGCGGCATGTGCATCGCGGCCCGCATCCTCGGCGACGCGGCGCTGGCGGACTCGGCCGCGCGTGCCATGGAGTTCGTGCGCCGCGAAATGCTGGTCGACGGGAGGCTGCTGGCGACGTGGAAAGACGGCCGCGCGCGCCACGCGGCATACCTCGACGACTATGCCTACCTGCTGGACGCAGCGCTGGAGATGCTGCAGCTGCGCTGGAACGCGGCAGATCTCGCCTTCGCGACCACGCTCGCCGACGTATTGCTGGCGCACTTCGAAGACCCCACCGGCGGCGGATTCCTGTTCACCGCCGACGACCACGAGCGGCTCATCGAGCGCCCGCGGCCATTGGCCGACGACGCCATGCCGGCCGGCAACGGCGTGGCGGCGCTGGCGCTGAACCGCCTCGGTTGCCTGCTCGGCGAGCCGCGCTACCTCGCGGCCGCCGAGCGCGCCGTGCGCTCCGCGCTGCCGGTCATCCGGCGCGTGCCGTTCGCGCATTGCGCGCTGCTCGACGCGCTGGAGGAACAGCTCGACCCGCCCGAGATCGTCATCGTGCGCGGCGCGCCGAAGCGCGCTGCAGACTGGGCCCGTACGGCACGCCTGGTGTTTGCGCCGCGGCGCCTGGTTTTCGAGATTCCCGCCGACGCCGCGGAGTTGCCGCCCGCACTGGCCGAAAAGGCCTCGCCCGAAACCGGCGCGCGTGCCTGGATCTGCCGCGGCACGACCTGCCTGCCGCCGGTGGACACCCTGGCGACACTGACGACGACCCTGAAAGGCTAGAGCTAGAGCTCGCGTCGCTGCCAGAGGCCATCGTCGCCGAGGACGAGCTCGTACGCAGGCCAGTAGCGCTGGTCGAGTTTCAGCGTCACGACGTCCGCCTGGTCGTTCCAGTTGACGACACGCAGGCGCACCGCCGCGCGGTCGGCTCGCCCCGCGACGCCGGCGAGAAAGCTGTCGAGGTCCGGCGTCGGCGCGCCATCGACCTGGATGATCCGGTGTCCGGCGCCCAGCCCGTTGCGGCTCGCGGGCGAGCCGTAGGCGTGGAAGGCGACGAAGGCGCCGGTGGGCTCGATGCCGCGTTGCGCCGCCATGGCGCGATGCGGCGGCTGCAGCAGCGCCCCGGCCCACGACACCACCCGCTCCACGCCACCGCTGCCGAGCTCGACCGTCGGGATCCCGAGATCGAGTATCTCGCCTTCGCGCCAGATCTTCAGGCGCGCGACGGCGACCTGTGTCGCTTCCTCGACCGCCCGAAAGCGGGTGACCGTCCGGCCGTCGATCGTCAACAGCAGATCGCCGGGGCGCAGCATCTCCGCCGCCGGGGTGCCGGCAACCGTGCGCACGACCTGCAGCACCTGGCGGCGTTCCGGATCGTGCGCCTCCAGCTCGCGCGCCAGCTCATCGGGCAGGCCGAGGCGTCGCGCGCTGGCCAGCGGGAACTGCAGAAACTCCGCCTCCAGCGATCGCAATGTGCGCTTGCCACGCGCCAGTTCCAGTATTTCCTCGACGAGCATCGCGGGGACACCCATGTTCGTCTGGTCCGTGCCCTGCCCCGCCTCGAAGGCGAAACTCGACCACATCCCGAGTACCCGGCCGCGCTCATCTGCGAGCACGCCGTCAAAGTCCGTCGGCCCGCTCACCAGCTGGATGGTTTCCAGGTTCGTATCACGAAAGCGCAGCGTGCGCGACAGCGGGAACGCCAGCGCATCGATGGACGCGACCCGGGTGGACTGCGACGCGAGGCGGTGATCGCCCTTCAGGCCGACGACCCACACCGCATCGCCCGACGACACGCGCGCAGTCGACAGGATCGCCGCGCGCACAGGCGTATCGCCGATGAGGCGTGGCTCGTAGCTCAGCACGGCGAGGTTGTGCAGCGGGTGGATGAACGCGACGCGCCCCGGGATCTCCAGCGAGCCGGCAAAGGTCAGTGTGACGTCGCCGAGCGCGTCAGGCACGGTATTGCGGTCCACCACGACCAGGCCGCGTTCTGCATCGACGATCAGGCCGGTGCCGTAGTAGTAACGGTCGGAAATTCCGGATACCGGGTACGGCATCTCGAAGTTCACCATCACCAGTGACGCCTGCAACGTGCGCAGGCGCCGGTCCTGTTCAGGCGGGAAGCTGGTAGTCGCCGGCTCCGGGGGGACAGCGACCGCGACGTCCGGCAGGGATTCGCAGGGCCAGTCCCCGAGCGCATCGTCACGCGTGCAGCGCGCGGCCGGGAACCAGCGGCGATCCACGCGCACGCTGCGCAGGCGGGTCGTGCGCGGATTCTCGAATTCGTAGTAGCGGACGGCCATCCGGACCCGGTCGGGCAGCGGTGCCACGAGCGCCACCAGGGTATCCAGGTCCGGCGTCGGCACACCGTTGACCTCGACGATCACCGCGCCGCGGGGCACCGCCGAGGCCGAGAGCATGTAGCCCGGGTTGGCGACATAGACGCCCTGCAGCGGGGTGTTCAGGTGGCGTGCCTGCTGGTATGACAGGTCGTGCAAGACGGCATCGCCGATCTGCAGGAACTCGGCCGGCGACACCGCATGCAGGTCGGTGACCTCGACCATGACCGAGTGGTCGGCATCGCCGCGCCGCAGGTCGATGGCCAGCGTCTCGCCCACGCGATCGTCCAGCGCCTCCGCGAGCGCGTGGAAAGTCGCCAGCGGCGCGCCGTTCACCGCGAGCAGGATGTCACCCGGTTCGAGGAGACCCTCGGCAGGTGCGCCCGGCACGATGTTGCGCACGACCAGCAGCCCCTTCTGGCGGGGGAACAGGTGCCGGTAGCGAGTCTCCACGGCCTCGTCGAGGCCGAGCCGCCCGAGCTCGTCGTAAGGCAGGTGCTCGAATGTTGCCAGCAGCGTGCCGCGCGCTACCGGTCGGTCGGCCCGGATATGTTCCAGCGCGCGCACGACGCGCTCCAGCGGCAGGAAGAAGCTCGAGGCCGACTGGACGTTCGCACCCGCATTCAGGGCTACGACGCGCCCCTTGATATCGATGACGGGCGAACCGGAGGAACCGCCCGAGGTACCGGAGGCCGCCTGGATGTAGAAAGTATTGAAATCGTTGTACTGGCCGCGGCCGTAGTACGGTGCCTCGCGATCGAGGCGCGCGAGCGTGCCCGCAAGGATCGATATCTGCTCGCCGGCGTCGTTGCCCACGACGCGGATCTCCCGTCCGGCCTGGGCGCCCTCGGGGGCCAGCGGCAGGGTCTCCGGCTCGATGTGGCGCAGGGCGGCGGGGTCGTAGCGATAGAACCCGAAGTCATGCACCGGGTCGCGGTACACGGGCGTCAATTCGACCTCCTCGTGATTCAGGAACACGGCCTCGGCGACTACCGGGCCGGACGTTACGACGTGCCGGTTGGTCAGGATGAGCCCGCGCTCGGCGTCGACGACGAAGCCGGTCGCCTGGCTGGACATGTTGCCGGTGGTATCGAAGGCGCGCGGCGCGTCCACGCGGATCGTGACGACGCTGGGCGCGATGCGCTCCAGCGTTGCGCGCCAGTCGGATGGCTCGGCCGCGACCTCGGCGGTCGCCATCGGCGGTACGGCCGCGGCGGACGGTGCGGCCGCCGCAAGCGCCAGGAGGATGAACGAGGGAAATCTGCGCACGCCTTAGCTCCCGAGGGCGGGGTCGTACCCGAAACTGGCCATGAATCTCTCGGAGAATGACTCCTTGTCGAAGGAATGGTTCTGGGTGCCGGGCGAGGCCACCTTGATCGCGCCCATCAGCGAGCCGATCCGCCCGGTCGTCGGCCAGTCGGCGCCGTGCAGCAGGCCGTGCAGGATCCCGGCGCGGTATGCGTCGCCGCAGCCGGTCGGATCGACGACCGCCTCGGGTGCCGCCGCGGGGATCTCGAACCGCTCGCCGTCCGTGATGACGACCGAGCCTGCCGCGCCGCGGGTGACGATGTAGGCACCGACGCGCGCGGCGATGTCCGTCTCGCTCAGCCCGGTGCGCTGGGCCAGCATCTTGCCTTCGTAATCATTCACGGCCAGCACGCCCGCGAGCTCGATGAAGCGCGTGAGCTCGCGCGCACCGAACATGGGCAGCCCCTGGCCCGGGTCGAACACGAACGGGATCCCTGCGGCGGCGAACTGCTCCGCGTGTTCGATCATCGCCTGGCGCCCGTCCGGCGATACCATGCCCCAGCGGATCCCTGCGTCGCCAGGAACGGTATTGAGGTGCGCCTGCTCCATCGCGCCCGGGTGGAAGGCCGTGATCTGGTTGTCCGCGAGGTCGGTAGTGATGTAGCCGACCGCAGTCCAGGCGTCGCCGAGTTCGCGCACGTAATCCAGCGGCACGCCCTGGCGCCGCAACCAGTCGCGGTAGGGCCCGAAGTCGCGTCCGACGGTCGCCATCGGGTAACCGTCATCGCCGAGCAGCTTCAGGTTGTAGGCGATATTTGCGGCGCAGCCGCCGAATTCGCGGCGCAGCGCAGGCACCAGGAAAGAAACATTCAGCACATGGATCTGGTCGGGCAGGATCTGGTCCGCGAACCTCCCCTGGAAGACCATGATGTTGTCGTAGGCGATCGACCCGCAGATCAGCGCACTCATGCCGCGGCCGGCTTCCACGCCACGTCGAGCTGCCGCGCGGCGCGCACGTCGTCGAGACGGCGAACCGGCGTCGTGTAAGGCGCGCCACAAACCGTCTCCGGCGAGTTGCGGGCCTCGTCCAGGATCTGCGCCATCGCGGCGACGAAGGCGTCGAGCGTTTCCTTCGACTCCGTCTCCGTCGGCTCGATCAACAGGCACTCGGGCACGAGCAGCGGAAAATAGGTCGTCGGGGCGTGAAACTGGAAGTCCAGCAGGCGCTTGGCGAAGTCCATCGCGCTGACGCCGAGGGTCTTCGCCTCGCGCTTCAGCGTGACGATGAACTCGTGGCTGGCACGACGCTGCGGGTACGCAAGCTGAAAGCCCGCGTCGCGCAGCCGGACCATCAGGTAGTTGGCGTTCAGCGTGGCAAACTCCGCGACCCGGGGCATGCCCTCGCGCCCCAGCATGCGCGCATAGACATAGGCCCTGAGCAGCACGCCCGCGTTACCCATGAACGCCGACAGCCGGCCGATCGACAGCGGCCGCTCGTGCTCCGCGATCCAGCGATAGCGCTCGTTTTCCTTCGCGACGACCGGCACCGGCAGGAAAGGCAACAGGCGTTTGCTCACCCCCACGGCACCCGAGCCCGGCCCGCCGCCGCCGTGGGGCGTGGAGAAGGTCTTGTGCAGGTTCATGTGAATGACGTCGAAGCCCATGTCGCCGGGTCGCACCTTGCCGAGAATGGCATTGAGGTTGGCACCGTCGTAATACAGGAGCCCGCCGGCCGCATGAACCGCCTTCGACATCTCGAGGATCTTGCGGTCGAACACGCCCACCGTCGAGGGATTGGTGAGCATGATCCCGGCCGTGTTCGGCCCGACCGCCGCCTTCAGCGCCTCCAGGTCCACGTCGCCGTCCGCGCCGGTCGGAATCTCGATGACCTTGCAGCCGCACATCGTCGCGGTCGCGGGGTTGGTGCCGTGCGCCGCATCGGGAACGATGATCTCGTCGCGATGCGTTTCGCCGCGCGAGACGTGGTAGGCGCGAATCATCGCGACGCCCGCGAACTCACCCTGGGCGCCCGCCATCGGCGTGAGCGACACGGCTTTCATGCCCGTGACCTCGCGCAACATCTCCTGCAACTCCCACATGCAGGCCAAAAAGCCCTGGCCGGTGGACTCGGGTGCCAGCGGGTGCCTGTTGAGAAAACCCGGCAACAGCGCGAGCGTATTACAGGCCCGCGGGTTGTACTTCATGGTGCAGGAGCCGAGCGGGTAGAAGTGCGTGTCGATGGAAAAATTCATGCGCGACAGTCGCGTGTAGTGGCGCACCGCATCGAGTTCGGACACCTCCGGCAGGCACGGCGCCGCACGCCGGCGAAACGCCGCCGGGACGTCCGCCTGCGCCCGCGCGGCCGGCGCCTGGGCGGTGGCCCGCCGCCCGGGACGGGAATGGGCGAAAATCAGCGCCTCGGTCATCTCAGCCGAGCGCCTTCAGCGCCGCCTCGTAGTCCGGCTCCTCGCCGATCTCGGGCACCAGTTCCGCATGCACGACGGTGTCGTTCTCGTCGAGCACGACGACCGCGCGGGCCGTGAGGCCGGTCATTGGGCCGTCGGCTATCTGCACACCGTAACTACGCGCGAAGTCGTCCGAGCGCATCGTCGACAACGTCACCACGTTGTCGAGCCCCTCATCGCCGCAGAATCGCTTTTGGGCGAACGGCAGGTCAGCCGAAATCATCAGCATCACGGTGTCGTCGTGCGTGCGGGCATAGTCGTTGAACTTGCGGGTCGAGGAGGCGCAAACCGGCGTATCGACGCTCGGGAAGATGGACAGCAGCTTTTTCCTGCCCATCCAGCGCGACAGGGCGACGTCGTTCAGGTCGCGATCGGTGAGCGTGAAATCCGGTGCCTTGCTCCCCACGCGTGGGAATTCGCCGGCCGTGTGGATCTCGTTGCCTTGCAGGGTAATGGTAGCCATGGAAATACTCCGGGTTGATTCGCGTGTTGCGGGGCCGTCAGGCCACCCGCGCCTGGCGCAGCACATCGTTCAGCGCCTGGAAATAGGTCTCGATATCCGAGGCGGTACGGGTCTCGGTGGCGCACACGAGCAGCGCGTTGCCGAGTTCCGGGTAGTCGTTCGACAGGTCGAAGCCACCCAGTATGCCCAGCTCCGCGAGGCGCTCCAGCAGCGGGCCCACGGGCTGCTCGAGCTGCAGCACCGACTCGTGGAAAAAAGGTCCCGAGAACGCGCGCCGTACGCCCTCGATCGACTCGAGCTGGCCGACCAGCTCGGCCGTATTGCGCACACAGGCGGCGGCCACGCGCGCCAGGCCCTCCGCCCCGAGCAGGCTCATGTAGATGGTCGCGGCCGTGACCAGCAGACCCTGGTTGGTGCAGATGTTGGAGGTCGCCTTCGAACGGCGGATATGCTGTTCGCGCGCCTGCAGCGTCAGGGTGAAACCGTCGCGCCCGTCCAGGTCCACCGTGCGGCCGACGATCCGCCCTGGCATCTGCCGCACCAGCGCGCTGCGGCAGGCGAGAAAGCCGAAGTACGGCCCGCCGGATGAGAGGGGAACACCGAGCGGCTGGCCTTCGCCGCAGGCGATGTCGGCGCCGCCTTCGCCCCACTCGCCCGGCGGCGTGAGCAGCGCGAGGCTGGTCGGATTGACGACGGCGATGACCAGTGCGCCTTTTGCGCGCGCCCAGTCGGTGAGGGCGGCGACGTCCTCGTAACCGCCGAAAAAGTTCGGCTGCTGGATCACCAGCGCGGTGACGTCCTGATCGTCCCAGCGGCGCAGGGCGTCGGGCAACGTCGTGCCCGTCTCCGCGCAGTAGGGCACCGCCTCGAACTCGAGACCCTGGTTGCCGGCGATGCTGCGCGCGACCCGCTGGTAGGCCGGGTTGACGGTCGCAGGGACGAGGATACGGCTCGATTTCGAGGCACGGTTCGCGCGCACCGCCATCAGCGCCGCCTCGCCCATCGCCGAGGCGCCGTCGTACAGCGAGGCGTTCGATACGTCCAACCCTGTTAACGCAGCCATCATCGACTGGAATTCGTAAATCAGCTGCAGCGTGCCCTGGCTCGCCTCGGCCTGGTACGGGGTATAGGCGCTGTAGAATTCGCCCCGCGTCGTGATTTCCCACACGGCGGCCGGGATGTGGTGCTCGTAGGCCCCTGCGCCGATGAAATTCAGGTGCCCTGCGTCGAGGGCGGCACGCTCGCGCATCAGCCGCTGGATATCCATTTCGCCGAGTGCCGCCGGCACGCCCGCCAGGGCATCGACCTTGAGCCCCGCGGGAATCTCGTCGAACAACTCCTCGATCTCCGCGACGCCGATTGCGTCGAGCATCTCGCGAACGTCGTTCTCCGTGTGCGGTATGAAAGGCATCGCGGGGTCAGTCCTCGAGAGTGGCAGCGTATGCATTCGCATCGAGCAACGCCGCGTTATCGACCGCTCCGGCGGGGCGGATTTTCATAATCCAGCCTTCACCATAGGGATCGGTATTGAGTAGTTCCGGCTGGGCCGCGAGCGCGTCGTTGCCCTCGGTGACCTCACCGTCGATCGGGCTGTATACGTCCGAGGCCGCCTTGACGGACTCGACGACCGCGCAGGCCTCGCCGGCCCGCACGCTGCGCCCTGCATCAGGCGTCTCCACGAACACCAGGTCGCCGAGTGCGTCCTGGGCATGGTCGGAAATCCCGACGGTCACGCTCCCGTCGGCTTCCTTGCGCAGCCACTCATGGCTGCGGGTGTACATCAGGTCTGCGGGAATATTGCTCATGGCGGGCCTCTCGAATGCCGTGTCAGTTGGAAGGCTTCAGTCGAGCTGGATGCGGGGCTTGCCGTTGCGCACGAACGGCGGGCGCACGACGCGTGCCTCGAGCAGCCGGCCGCGCACGTCGACCTGGACGCGTTCGCCGGTGTCCGCCGGCACGCGCGCGAAACCGATCGACCGCCCGAGGGTCGGCGAGAAGCTGCCACTCGTGACCTCGCCGTCGCCGGCCGGCGTGATGACGCGCTGGTGGGCACGCAACACGCCGCGATCCTCGAGCACGAGGCCGACGAACTTGCGCGCCGCACCGGCGCTGCGCTGTGACTCGAGCGCCGCGCGGCCGATGAAATCGCGCCCCGCCGGCTCCCAGGCGACGCTCCAGCCCAGGCCCGACTCGAGCGGGCTGGTGGATTCGTCCATGTCCTGACCATAAAGATTCATGCCCGCCTCGAGTCGCAGTGTGTCACGCGCGCCGAGCCCGCAGGGTCGGATCCCCGCAGCGACCAGCGCGCGCCAGGCCGCGGCGGCCTGCGCACCCGGGAGGATGATCTCCCAGCCGTCCTCGCCGGTGTAGCCGGTACGCGCGATGAACAGGTCGCCGACTTCCGCGCAGCTGAACGGCGTCAGCGCCAGCGCCATGCCGCGGGATTCGGCGGGCAGCCACGCAGCGGCCTTGTCGCAGGCGTTGGGCCCCTGCACCGCGAGCATCGCCAGGTCGGGCCGCTCTTTGACCTCGACATCGGCTCCCTCGGCCTGCTGCAACAGCCAGGCCATGTCCTTGTCGCGGGTCGCGGCGTTGACCACCATCCGATAACGCTCCGGCGCCAGGTAATAGACGATCAGGTCATCGATCACGCCGCCCTCGGCGTTCAGCATGCAGGTATAGAGCGCCTTGCCGGGCGCCTGCAGCCGCGCGACGTCGTTGGCGAGGAGGCGTTGCAGCCAGGGGCCTGCGCCCGCGCCCTCGAGGTCGACGACCGTCATGTGGGAGACATCGAACATCCCGGCGTCGCCGCGCACCGCGTGGTGTTCCTCGACCTGCGAGCCATAGTGCAGCGGCATGTCCCAGCCGCCGAAATCGACGATGCGCGCGCCGTGGCGCTCGTGCTCTTCGTGCAGTGGTGTCTTGTTGCCCATATGAATCACTCCCCGGCGGCCAAACAGCATGACGGCAGGCGCCGCCTGCCGCCTCTCTGTCCGGGAACCTGAGAGATTCAGTCCCGCCGCGCCGCGCGCCAAGCGAAACCGGTCACCTTCGGTGGGCCCCGCGTGCGGCCGCTCTCCAGAGCCAACTCATCCCCGGCGTCCTTTTGCCTGAGCGTTTCCGGGCGGTACTTGCGCCTTCGGCGCCCCGGGCCGTGTCGGCCGGGGTCTCTCCACCGGGGACCTATGCGTTGGAGGCGTGATCATACCCGAGGCCCACCCTCCCTTGCGAGTCCGGGACGAGGCGGGGATCATTGTCGTGCCACCCGTCGATCCCCCGGAGTTCCTCATGCCGCTGCTGCGCGCGCTTGCGACCGCCCTGATCCTGTTGCCGGCCATGCCGGCCACCGCTGCCACGGCCGACGCCGAACTAGAGCGCTTCCTGGAGGCCGAATGGCAGCGCACACTCGAGGACAACCCGACCTGGGCCTCGTCGCTCGGCGACCGGCGCTGGAACGACCGCTGGCCCGACCTGTCGCTCGCGGCGATCGCCGTCCGCCACGAGGCGGATCTCGCCGCCCTCGCCCGCCTCGAGGCCATCGACGTCGCCGAGCTGTCGCGCGCGCGGCGCCTCGACCATGAGATGTACCGGCGCGTGCTGGAGGAAGGAATCGAGAGCCACCGCTACCGGCGCCACCTCGTACCCTTCAACCAGCGCGGCGGCCCGCATAACGCCTACGACACCGTCGAGCGGCTGCGCCTCGCCAGCGTGCAGGACTACGACGACTGGCTGGCGCGGGTACGGGCCTTCGGTGACCTTGCAGACCAGAACCTGGCGCTGCTCGCCGCGGGACTCGAGGCCGGCATCGTGCAGCCGCGCATCATCACCGCGCGGATCGCGAGCCAGCTCGAGGCCCAGGCGGCTCTCGACGCCGAGGAGAGCCCCTGGGCGAAGCCCTTCCTGGAATTACCCGACAGCCTGCCGCCCCAGGAGCGCGAGCGCCTGGCCCGCGAGGGCCTCGCCGCCGTGCGGGAGGTCGTGCTGCCGGCCATCGCGCGCCTGGACGCGTTCGTCCGCGAGCAGTATCTGCCGGCGGCGCGCGAGTCGGTCGGCATCTGGGACCAGCCGGACGGGCGCGAATATTACGCGGCGCGGGTGCGTCATTTCACTACCACGGACCTGACGCCACGGGAAGTTCACGACATCGGCCTGGCCGAAGTCGCGCGCATTCGGGCCGAGATGGAGGCCATCCGCGAGCAGGTCGGCTTCGCGGGCGACCTGGCTGCATTCTTCGAACACCTGCGCACCAATCCGCAGTTCTACTACGAGACGCCGGAGGCGCTGTTCGAGGCCTACCTGGCCACCAGCAAGCGCGTGGATCCGGAGCTCGTGAAGCTGTTCGGCAAGCTGCCGCGGATGCCCTATGGCGTGCGGCCGATCCCCGCGGCGATCGCGCCGGACACGACCACGGCCTACTACTCGCGCCCGGCGGCCGACGGCAGTCGCGCCGGCTATTACTACGTCAACCTCTATCGCCCCGAAGTGCGGCCCAAGTACGAGATCGAGGCTCTGACCATTCACGAGGCGATGCCCGGGCATCACCTGCAGATTGCCCTCGCGATGGAGCTCGACGGGCTGCCGGCGTTCCGGCGCTACGGCGGGGTCACAGCCTACGTGGAAGGCTGGGCGCTGTACTCCGAGAGCCTCGGGCCGGAGCTCGGCATGTACACGGACCCCTACTCGAAGTTCGGCCAGTTGACCTACGAGATGTGGCGCGCAGTGCGCCTGGTCGTCGACACGGGCATCCACGAATTCGGCTGGAGTCGCCAGCGGGCGATCGAATACTTCAGCGACAACGCCGCCAAGAGCAAAGCGGACATCGTCAACGAGATCGATCGCTACATCGCCTGGCCCGGCCAGGCGCTCGCCTACAAGATCGGCGAGCTGAAGATCAAGGAGTTGCGCGCACGCGCCGAGGCCGCCCTGGGCGAGGACTTCGACATTCGCGCCTTCCATGACCTCGTGCTGTCGAACGGCGCCATTCCGCTCGACAGCCTCGAGCGCCTCGTGGACGAGTGGCTCGCGGGACAGCGCGGGGGATGACGCGATGAGCCCGGTGCGCAGGCGCGCGACGCTGCAGGTCAGGGTGGACCACGTGCGCATCGGCGGGGACGCGCCGATCGTAGTGCAGTCGATGACCAACACCGATACGGCCGACGTCGAGGGCACTGTGCGCCAGGTCGCCGAGCTGGCGCGTGCCGGCTCCGAGCTGGTGCGCGTGACGGTCAATACGCGCGCAGCAGCCACCGCGGTGCCGGTCATCCGGGAGCGGCTCTATGCGCTCGGCCTCAACGTGCCGCTGGTGGGTGATTTCCATTTCAATGGCCACAAGCTGCTGGCAGAAGTGCCCGAATGCGGCGTGGCGTTGTCGAAGTACCGCATCAACCCGGGCAACGTGGGACGAGGCAGCAAGCGCGATCCCCAGTTCGCGGCAATGATCGAGGTCGCCTGCCGCAACGAGCGCCCGGTGCGCATCGGCGTCAACTGGGGCAGCCTCGACTCGGACCTGCTGACGCGCCTGATGGACGAAAATTCGCGCCTGGCCGAGCCGCGCGATGCCCACACCGTGACCCAGGAAGCCATGATCCGCTCGGCGCTGGACAGCGCCGAGCGCGCTGTCGAGCTGGGCCTGCCGCGGGACCGGATCATCCTCTCCTGCAAGGTCAGCGGCGTGCAGGACCTGATCGCCGTGTACCGCGACATCGCGGCGCGCTGCGACTACCCGCTGCACCTCGGCCTCACCGAGGCGGGCATGGGCAGCAAGGGAATCGTCGCCTCGACCGCCGGCATGGCGGTGCTGCTGCAGGAAGGCATCGGCGACACGATTCGCGTCTCCCTGACGCCTGAGCCCGGCGGCGACCGCACCCAGGAGGTCATCGTCGCGCAGGAGATGCTGCAGACCCTCGGGCTGCGGTCGTTCACGCCCATGGTGATCGCCTGCCCCGGCTGCGGGCGGACCACCAGCACGTTCTTCCAGGAACTCGCGCAACAGATCCAGGGGCACATTCGTCACAGCATGCCCGCGTGGAAGCAGCGCTACGTCGGCGTCGAGGAGATGACCGTGGCGGTGATGGGCTGTGTCGTCAACGGCCCCGGCGAGAGCAAGCACGCCAACATCGGCATCAGCCTGCCGGGCACCGGCGAACGCCCGGTTGCGCCGGTATACGTGGACGGGGAAAAAACCGTCACGCTGAAGGGCGACGCCATCGCCACCGAGTTCCAGGCGCTGGTGGACGACTACGTCGAGCGCCGCTACCAAAGAAGGGGACACTCCTGAAAACGGGGTTTTAGGAGTGTCCCCATGTCCGGAGTGTCCCCATGTCGCCCCATGTCGCAGTGCGTCATGCACGGCGCCCTGCCGCACCGGTAAAATGATGCGCATAGCAATTACGCGGAGCACTGTATGGCCAAGGGCACGAAATACGTGGCCAAGGTTCCCGACGAGAGCGGCTTTATCCATTACACGGACGAGGAACACCGCATCTGGCACGAGCTGATCACGCGCCAGAAGAAAGAACTGCCGGGCCGGGCGTGCGCGGAATACATCGCCGCGCTGGAGCGGCTGAACCTGCCCGAGGACCGCATCCCGCAATGCGAGGAAGTCAGCCGTGTGCTGCGCGAACACACCGGCTGGGAAGTGGCGCCGGTGCCGGCCCTCATTAACTTCACCGACTTTTTCAACCTGCTGGCGAACAAGCGCTTCCCGGCAGCGACGTTCATTCGCACGCGTGCGGAGATGGAATACCTGCAGGAGCCGGACATCTTCCACGAGATCTACGGCCACACGCCGCTGTTGACGGATCCGCGCTTCGCGGCCTTCACCCATGCCTACGGCAAGGCCGGCGCCGCGGTGCGCAAGGAAGACCGCCCCATGCTCGCGCGGCTGTACTGGTTCACGGTCGAGTTCGGGCTGATCCATCGGCACGAGGAAGGCCTGCGGACTTACGGGGCCGGGATTGTCTCGTCGAGCGGCGAAACCGTCTACGCGCTGGAAAGCGAGGCGCCGCAGCGCAAGCCGTTCGACCCGCTAGACGTGCTGCGTACGCCTTACCGGATCGATATCTTCCAGCCGATCTATTTCGTTATCGAGAGTTTCGACACCCTGTTCGAGGTCGCGCAGATGGACCTGCTCGCGCTGATCGAGCAGGCACGCAAGCTCGGCATGCATCCGCCGACGTTTCCCCCCAAGGAGGCGGCCACCGCCTGAGCCTTACGCGCCCGGGCGTCGCAGGGTTCCGCTTGATTTGTATCTGACCCCGATTCTTATTCGTACCTGACCCCAATTTAGGAGACAACCGTGAGCGAACTCGCTGCGAAGACTTGCGTGCCCTGCGAGGGCGGCGTAAAGCCGATGACCGCCGAGGAGGCCCGCAAGCTGCTTGGCCGCCTGCACGCAGACTGGTCCCTGAACGACGACGCAACGGAAATCCGCCGCGATTTCACCTTCAAGGGCTTCTACCGCACGATGGGCTTCGTCAATGCCGTCGCCTGGATCGCCAACCTCGAAAATCACCATCCCGACCTCGAGGTCGGCTGGGGTCATTGCCTCGTGCGTTTCTCGACCCACTCCATCAGCGGGCTGTCCGAGAACGACTTCATCTGCGCCGCCAAGGTCGACGCACTACTCGGCGAGTAGGGCCGCGTCGTCGGGCTCGATTTCGTCGAGCTGGCTGACGCGCGAGCATGCGAAGGCCAGGGCCGCCGCGCGCGCATGGACGTCCTGCTCCTCGTCGAGCGACCACTGGGCGTGCTCGCACATCAGCGCAAGGGCGGTCGCGCGCCCCAGGGTAAGCGCGAAGCCGCGCGCGTGAGCCTCCAGCGCCGGCTGGCCCGAGTCGGCGGCCGAGCGGTACCATGCCAGCGCCCGATCGGCCGCAGTCCCCGCGATGCTCACCGCCGCCGCGAGCCTGTGGTCCCGGCAGGCACGCGCGCAGGCCGCGATCCGGCGACGCAACACGGCGAGCGGTGCGCCGTCGCCACACGCCTTGAGCAGCTCGAGGGACAGCACGTTGGTCGTACCTTCCCAGATCGGCAATACCTGGCTGTCCCGGACGATCACCGGCAGGCCCGTGTCCTCGACGTAGCCGGCCCCACCGAAGCACTCGATGGCCTCGGTCGACACGGCGACGGCCTGCTTGCCGGTGGTCAGCTTGGTGAGTGCCGTCATGAGCCGCAACAGGATGCGGGCCTCGTCGTCGGCCTCGCCGTGCTCCACCCGCCCGAGCAGCTCGATCAGCTCGAAGCACAGGTGGAATGCCGCCTCGTACTCGGCCTGCAGCGCCGCAATCGTGTTCACGTGCAGCGGCTGGCGCGACAGCGGCCGGCCGAAGGCTACCCGGCGCCGGCCGTAATCCCGCGCGAGCGCGATGCCGCGACGCATGAACGAGGCGGCGCAGACGCTGTTCCAGGTGCGCGTCATGGTCAGCATCGGCACGATGCGGCGGATCCCGTCGGAGGTCCCCGCGACCGGGATTGCAGGCGTGCCGTCGAGGATCAGCTCTGCCGTGGGCACCTTGCGCGTGCCCAGCTTGTCCTTGAGGCGCAAGATCTCGATATGATCCAGGCGACCCGCCTCGTTACGCGTCTCCACGTAGAACAACGCGAGCCCGCGGCCGCCCGGCTCATTGCCCTCGGGGCGCGCGAGCGTCAGGGCCATCTGCGAGGTGGCGGCCGAGGTGAACCACTTGCGGCCCCACAGCGTCCAGCGCTCACCGTCCTGGCGCGCGATGGTCTCGGACGCGCCGACGTCCGAGCCGCCGGTCGACTCGGTCATCCACTGGCCGCTGGTCCAGAAACGATCCGGATCGCGGCTGGTCAGGTGCGGCAGCGCGCGTTCCGCGAGCGCCCTGTTGCCTGAGTCCAGCAGCGTGCGCGCGGCACCGTCGGTCATCGCCAGCGGGCAACTGTAGACGTCCGTCGACGGGTGGAACAGGTGCACGAGTGCAAACTGCACCGTGCGCGAGAGGGCGCCGTACTCCGGCTCGTAGCCGGTGGCCACCAGGCCGAGCTCCGCAGCGAGCCGTTCGGCCCGCCGCCACAGCGGCGAGATTTCGATCTCGTCGATGCGATTGCCCCACGCGTCCCATTGCTCGAGCCGCGGCTCGTTGAGCCGGTCGGCGAGCTGCATCTGGTAGAGTTCGCCGCCCGCGAGCTCGCCCAGCGCGCGCATGCGCTCCTCCACCTCGGCCGGAACCCGGCCCCCGAAGCGGCGCGCCAGCACCGAGCGCAATACGCGGTCGTCGTCGTACTGGTTGCCGAGCTGCGGCGGCGGCTGGTTGAATGCCGGTGTCACATCACCTCCCGCGAAACTAGATTCCCATCTTGTTGAGGGAATCGAGGATGCGTCCCAGCACCATGGTGAGCGTCGGATGCGACCTCTGGAATTCATCGATATAGCCGCGCACGAGTTCCCGCGGGCTGCCCTCGTGAGGCACCTGCTCCGATGCGAGGCGCTCCTCGATCTGTTCCTGCAGCGCTTCCATGCGCGCACGCTGTCCCGCGCTCAGCTCGCGCGCCCCCGCCACTTCCTTGCGCAGCTGCGCGAGCAGTTCCTCCATCTGTTGCTCAGGCATCGTCATGACTCTCCACTGTGAACCATTGTTACGCCCCGACGGCGGGTCGCGCCACTGCCGGCAGGTCGCCGTCCAGCCCCATCGCGCGACGGATGAATACGCCCTTCAGCGGCTTGAGACGATCGACGAGCGTGAAGCCGGCGCGGCGCAAAGCGCCCAGCACCGGATCATCGTTGCTGAACAGCCGGTTGATCCCATCGAAGACCCGCATCGCGATGACATTATCGGGCTTGCGGCAGCGCTCGTAGCGCCGCAGCAGCGCGGGGTCGCCGGGGTCCCGTCCCGCCGCGAGCCCTGCGACCACCGTCTCCGCCAGCGCGGCCGCGTCGAGGAAGCCGAGATTCACGCCCTGGCCTGCCAGCGGATGAACGGTGTGCGCCGCGTCACCGACCAGCGCATAGCGGGCGCGCGTATATGCGGGTGCGTAGCGCATCCGCAGCGGGAAGGCAGCCCGTGGGCCCGCCTCGAGCACGTCGCCCAGGCAGCCGTCGGCCGCCCTGGCGACCGCGGCGCGGAAACTCGCATCGTCGTCGGCCAGCAACGCCTCCGCGTGCGCTACCGTCGTGGTCCAGACGATCGACACGCGCCCGTCGGCCAGGGGCAGCAGCGCAATCGGCCCCTCCGGCAGGAAGCGCTGCCAGGCCGTCTCGCCGTGCGGCAGCTGGCAGCGCAGGTTGCATACCACCGCACGCTGCTCGTACTCGTAGCCCTCGACCTCGAGGCCGGCCATGGCGCGCGAAGCCGAATTTGCACCGTCGGCGCCGACGACGAGTCGCGCCTGCAGCCTGCGTCCGTCCTCGATCTCGAGCTCGGCGCGTCCGCCGTCGAGCGCCAGCGCCGTGAGCCGGGCGCCATCCAGCAAACTCACGTTGTCCAGCCTGAAGAGTGCGTTGCGCAGCGCGAGCCGCACCAGCTCGTTCTCGACGATATGCCCGAGCACCGGCGCGGCCACGTCGGCGGCGCTGAAATGTATCGCCCCCGGTCCGCCGCCCGGAACTGCACCGTCCCAGACGCGCATGTGGGCGTAGGGACTGATCCGCCCGGCGGCGATCTCGTCCCACGCGCCGCAGGCGGCGAGCACGCGTCGGCTGGCCTCGGATATGGCCGAGACTCGCAGGCCGGGCTCGTCGCCAGGTCGCCAGCGCGGCGGCGCATCGGCGTCCAGCACGGCGATCGACGTGTCCGGGGCCATGCGGGCGAGCAGCGCCGCTGTGGCGGCGCCGACCATACCCGCGCCGACGACGGCGATGTCCGGCTGGCCTCTCACGGCGACAGCGGCTGGCCGAGCGCGAGGCGCGGCAGCCGGCCGGCGAGGCCCATGCCGCGGCGCGCGAGCACCGCGCGCGCCGACGGAAACAGGTCGAGCCCGACGAGACCCAGGCGGCGTCCCACCCGCAGCGGGGCGAACTCGCTGGCGAACAACTGCACGAGGCCGTTCGTGTCGCGTATCGTGCGCGCGCAGTCGGCCTCGCGCCATTCGGCGTACTCCTCGCGCAGCGCCGCGGCCCCGGGGTCGCCAGCCGCGCCCTGGCGGGCGATCAACTCGGCGAGCGCGGCCACGTCGCGCAGGCCGAGATTGAAGCCTTGCCCCGCCACCGGGTGAATGCCGTGCGCCGCGTTCCCGGCGAGCACGACGCGCCCGGCGTGCCAGGCCTGCGCCTGCACCAGCGACAAGGAATAGCAGGCGCGCCGACCGGCCTTGCGCAGGGCGCCGAGGCGATAGCCGAATGCGGCCTGCAATCCCGCCAGGAAGCCGGCATCGTCGAGCGCCATCGTGGCCTCCGCCTGCTCCGGCGACTGCGTCCAGACGACCGTGACCCGTCCCCGCGTCAGCGGCAGGACGGCCAGCGGGCCGCTGGGCGTGAAACGCTCGAAGGCGGTCCCCGCATGATCCATGGCAGGCGTGACATTGGCGATGACGGCAACCTGTCCATATTCGCGCACCTCGTGCCCGATACCGGCCATCTCGCGCGCCGGCGAGCGTGCGCCGTCGGCGGCGACCAGCAGCCGGGCGCGCACCTCCAGCGGGGCCGCATTGCCGCGCGCGACACTGACGCGCACCCGCTCCTCCTCCTGCGCCAGCCCGACCACCCTGGCCGGGGACCAGGCCGTGACACCCGGTGCCGACCGCATGCGCTCCCACAGCGCAGCCCCGAGGGCGCGGTTCTCCACGACGTGGCCGAAACTCGCGAGTCCCTGGTCCCGGGCCGCCAGCCGCGTCGCCCCAAAGGCGCCACGCTCGGACACGTGGATCATGCGCATGGGCGCTGCATGGTCCGCGAGCGCCGACCAGCATCCTATGCCCTCGAGGATTCGCCGGCTGCTCTCGGAAATCGCGGTGGCGCGATCATCGTAGCTCGGCTGTGCGGCGTCACTCGGCCGCGTGGCCTCCACCACGAGCGTGCGCAACGGCAGCGTGGCGAGCGCAGCCGCGAGCGAAGCGCCGACCATCCCGCCGCCGGCGATGACGATATCGAAGTCCTGGCTGTCGCACCCGCTCATGGTCCTCAGGCGGCCTGCATGAGACGCTCGATCTCGTCCGGATCCTTGGGCGCATCGACCGACAGCACTTCGTGGCCGTCGGCGGTCACGAGCACGTCGTCCTCGATGCGAATCCCCGTACCCCACCACTTCTTCGGCACGCCGCGGCTGCCGGGCGCGATGTACAGGCCGGGCTCCACGGTCATCACCATGCCGGGCTCGAGGATGCGCCACTCATCGCCCACCTTGTAGTCGCCCACGTCATGCACGTCCATGCCGAGCCAATGTCCTGTGCGATGCATATAGAAGCGCCGGTAGGCGCCATCCCGTATCAGCGCAGGCACGCGGCCCTTCAGCAGGCCGAGGCGCACGAGACCGCGGGTCAGCACGCGCACCGCCGCGTCGTGGGGCTCGTCCCAGTGGTTGCCGGGCCGCACCTTGTCGATGGCCGCGAGTTGCGCGGCGAGCACGACCTCGTACAAGGCGCGCTGTGCGGCGCTGAAGCGGCCCGACACCGGGAACGTACGCGTGATATCGGAGGCGTAGCATTCATACTCGCAGCCCGCGTCGATCAGGAGCAGGTCGCCTTCCTTCAGCCTGGCGCAGTTCTCGATGTAATGCAGGATGCAGCCGTTGGCGCCGCCACCGACGATCGGCTGGTAGGACGTGGTGGCGGCGTGGCGACGGAACTCGTGGAGGAATTCGGCCTCGATCTCGTACTCCATCATGCCGGGCCGGCAGGCGCGCATTGCGCGCACGTGGGCGGCCGCCGCGATCCTGGCGGCCTTGCGCATGGCGGCCACCTCGCTACGACTCTTGAACATGCGCATGTCGTGCAGCAGGTGATCGAGCGCGACGAACTCTGCGGGCGTGGCCACCCCGGTCTTTGCGCCGGCCCGCAGCTGGTTGAGCCAGCCGAGGAGGCGCTGGTCGAACTCGGCATGCAGGCCCATCGTGTAGTAGACGCGCTCGCTGTGCTCCAGCATCCCGGGCAGGATGTCGTCGATGTCGGCAATCGGGAACGCGTCGTCGGCGCCGAAATCGCGCAATGCACCCTCCGGCCCCGCACGCCGTCCGTCCCAGGTCTCGCGCTCGGGATCACGGTCGCGGCAGAACAGCACGTACTCCCCGTGCGCGCGCCCCGGCATGAGCACGAGGACGGCCTCCGGTTCCGGGAATCCGCTCAGGTAATGGAAGTCGCTGTCCTGGCGGTAGGGATGCTCGACATCGCGGTTGCGCACCCGCGTCGGTGCCGCGGGCAGGATGGCAATCCCGCCCTTGCCGATCATGCGCATCAGTTGCCGGCGTCGCCGGGCGAAATCTTTCTGGTTCATACAGGCAGACGTTCCCGCAGCCACTTCAGTGAACTGCATGATAACCGGGCGGTGCGCGGCATTCGTCGTAAACGAGCTGTACTGCCACCCGGACATACTCGGCGAGCTCCATGTATGCGCTCTCGCCTGCCTCCTCGACTTCTTCTTCGGCCACTCCCGCCCGGCCGATTTCCGAAAAATCCGCCAGGATCTCCCTGAGCTCCTCGGGCAGTTCCTCGATGGGACGCAGGCCGCGCACGGCGAGGCCGTAGAGAAATCCGTTGCACCAGCCTGCCAGCGCCGCCGCGCGGTCCTCGAGCGCGGCATCGTCACCCGGAAGGAGGAGCTGGAACGCCATGTCGCCGCCCGCGAGGGCCTCGATCGTCGCCTGGTTCAGCGCCTCCAGCAGCGACCTGGCGTCGGCGCGGCCGCCGAAGCTGTATTCTTCAGCGTCAGCCAGCGTGTTCTGGATCCAGGCGTCCGGCATGTCCTCGGCCGCGGTACACAGCAGCCCGCAGAGCGTGCCATGCGCCTCCGCAGCCGCGCTGCCGGTTTCCGGGCCGCCGAGCGTAGCCTGGAGTTGACCATAGTCGGGAAGTATCATCGCCTACCTGTCCGGCGTACGGCTCGCCCGGGGAGTGATCGGTAAGCCGATGCTAACACCGGCATTAGCCGGCTCACAGGCGCTGCCGGCGGCCGATTGACCGTTACTGGGGCGCTCACTATAGTTGCCGCCATGGGCGACGGGACGGTGCAAGCGGTGGATATCGAACTGAAGCGGCTCGAGCGGCGGCTCGATGAGCTGGTAGCGGTGTGCCGGCAGCTCAAGGAAGAAAATCGCTCCCTGCGCCAGCGCCAGGACAGCCTCATGGTGGAACGCGCCTCGCTGATGCAGAAAAACGAGCAGGTGCGCACCCGCGTCGAGGCCATGATCGGCCGCCTCAAGGCAATGGAACACGGCGCATGAGTACCGAGCCGGCCCGGGTCAACGTGAAGATCCTCGAGAAGGAATACCAGTTCGCCTGTCCCGGCGATGAAAAGAACGACCTGATTCGCTCCGCCGAATATCTCAACGCACGGATGAAGCAGATCCGGGACGTCGGCAACGTCGTCGGCACCGATCGGATCGCAGTGATGGCCGCACTCAACCTGGCCAATGATCTTCTCAAGGGGCGCAACCGGGACGAGTCCGTGGAGACTCAGCTCGGCATGCGGCTCAAGACGCTGCGCGAGCGCGTAGAGTCGGCGCTCGAGGATGGCAAGCAGCTGGAACTATAGCTGTCCGCGGCAAGTCTTTAAGTCTTGGCGCCTCCTGCGGTGTTCGATATGGGCCGGGTACCTCTCGACCCTAATTAACCACCCAGGGGCCGGGACCTGTCGGCACCGGTGCGCAAGCCCGCATTTAGCGGAAAGCCTTAGGTCCGACTGCCGGCCCCACCTATTGCTCTGGTTCGAGAGCAATGGTTCGTAACGGCACAGGCGGGAGGCGCCACCTTATTTTTCCCCCGGACGATCCGGTCGCATTGCGCAATACGCTGCGTCGCGATATGCGAATTCGGCGGCGCGCCCTGTCGCCGGTCAGGCGGCAACTCGCGACGCGCGCGATCCTGGGGCACCTGCGCGCCCTGCCCGCCTACCGCAGGGCGGTGCATGTCGCGCTTTACTGGCCGGCCGACGGCGAACCGGACTTGCGTGAGCTCGCGTGTCATGCGCGCCTGCGCGGCAAGCAGGTCTATCTGCCGGTCGTGGCGCATGGCGGCGCGATGCGTTTTGCGCCATGGAACGAGGCCACGGCACTGCGGCGCAACCGCTACGGCATCCCCGAGCCGGTCGGCGGCCGGCGCCGGATCAAGGCGGCGCGACTGGACCTGGTGGTCGCGCCGCTGGTGGCGTTTGACGCCTGCGGTCATCGCCTGGGGATGGGCGGCGGCTACTACGATCGCGCCCTGGCGGGGCACCGCCACCGCCCGCTGCTGGTCGGCGCGGCATTCGCCATCCAGCAGGCGCCATGCATACCCGCGCAGCCCTGGGACGTGCCCCTCGACATCGTGCTTACGGAACGCGGCGGGCGGGCTATCCGGCCCGGGCGCGGCACGCAGGATCCTTCGCCCCGTGGAGCAGAGCAATGAAATACTGGTTGATGAAGTCCGAGGCCGAATCGTTCTCCATTGATGACCTGGCGCACGCGCCGCGCAAGACTACCTGCTGGGACGGCGTAAGAAACTACCAGGCGCGCAACATGCTGCGCGACGAGATGAAGCGCGGGGACCTCGCCTTCTTCTATCACTCGGGTGGCGACCTTCCGGGAATCGTCGGCGTCGTCGAGATCGTGCGCGAAGCATATCCGGATCACACTGCGTTCGATCCTGACGATCATCACTTCGATGCGAAGAGCGACCCCGAAAATCCGCGCTGGTACATGGTCGACGTAAAGCTTGTCGACAAGTTGCCACGCGCCATAAGTCTGCGCGAACTGAAGCAGTATGCCGGCGACAAGCTCGCGGGCTTCCAGTTGCTGGCGAGAGGCAACCGACTCTCCGTCATGCCCGTGTCGGCTGCACAATGGAAATTCATCAACTCACTTTCAAAAGCAAAATAGCCTGTAAAACCATTCTCGCTCATTTTTGTTGTCGATCTCGCGCCGCAGTTTGTAACGATCATTCCCCGATCACGGGACTCTCCGGCGCGGACGCGCGCGTTGAGATGTTTGCCGGAAGTATCATGTTGTTGTATATACAGCCTCGCGAACCCACTACACGGAGATGATCATGGCTGCATCGAAAAAGAAGGCTGCTAGCAAAAAGAAACCGGCTTCGAGGAAGAAACCGGTTGCGCGCAGGAAGGCGGTAGCGAAGAAGAAGCCGGCCAGAAGGAAGGCCGCGGCGAAGAAGAGGCCTGCCAAGAAGAAGGCCGCCGCACGGAAGAAGAAGCCCGCCGCACGCAAGAAGAAGGCCGCCGCACGCAAGAAGAAGCCCGCCGCACGCAAGAAGAAGGCCGCCGCACGCAAGAAGAGGCCCGCCACCAAGAAGAAGGCCGCTTCGAGGAAGAAAGCTTCTTCCAAGAAGAAGGCTGCTTCCAAGAAGAAGTAGGCATTTCTGCATTGCGGGACCGGCGAGTTGCCGGCCGCAGCGAGTTTCGGGGGCCGGGTCCGCGATGAGCGGCTCGGCCCTCGCCCTATCCGGGGTTCGGATCGAAAGCTGGAGACGACTATGAACCAGGAAGACAAGAAGGCCGCCGTCGCCGCCGCCGCCGCCGCAGAGGTGGCGGAGGGTTGCCGTCTCGGCGTAGGCACCGGATCGACCGTCAACCACTTCATCGACGCACTCGCCGCCCGCGATATCGACCTGGCTGACGCGGTCTCCAGTTCCGAGGCGACGACGGCGCGCCTGCTGCGCCACGGCATCGTCGTCAGCGAGCTCAACTCGACCGGCGATCTCGACCTGTATGTCGACGGAGCGGACGAGGTCGACCCTGCGGGACACATGATCAAGGGCGGGGGCGGGGCGCTGACCCGTGAGAAGATCGTGGCCGCCGCCGCGAAGCGCTTCATCTGTATCGTCGACGACAGCAAGCTCGTGCCGGTACTTGGTCAGTTTCCGCTGCCGGTGGAGGTGATCCCCATGGGTCGCTCGTATGTAGCACGCCAGCTCGTGAAGCTCGGCGGCCTGCCCGAGTACCGCGAAGGCTTCGTCACGGACAACGGCAACGTCATCCTGGACGTCCGGCACCTCGATATCGTGAACCCGGTCGAGATGGAAGACCGCATCAACCGGATTGCCGGCGTGGTCACCGTCGGGATCTTCGCGCGCAGGAAGGCGGACCTGGTGCTGGCGGCCTCGGCCGATGGTGTCAAGCGCATCGAGATCTAAGGAAGGGGACCAGGATTGACTCGGGCCTGCGGCCCTCGCCCTTCGGGCGGCGTCGCTGCGCTCCACCGTCCAACCGGGCGTCGCCCGGTTGTCGAACCCGAGGTTCTCATCCTGGTCCCCCAGCCAAAAAAACAAGGGCCCCCGGCGGGGCCCTGTTTTTTTGGCTGGGGGACCAGGATTCGAACCTGGGTTGGCGGAGTCAGAGTCCGCAGTCCTACCGCTAGACGATCCCCCAATTCATGGAGCGCGGCTCCCGCGGGATCAGCGCTTCGAGTACTGGGTCGCGCGGCGGGCCTTGCGCAGCCCGACCTTCTTGCGTTCCACTTCGCGTGCGTCGCGCGTCACGAAGCCGGCCTGGCGCAGTGCAGGCTTCAGCGTCTCGTCATAGTCAACCAGTGCGCGCGTCAGGCCGTGGCGGATCGCACCGGCCTGGCCGGTAGTGCCGCCGCCGTGGACGGTGACTTCCACGTCGAAGCGATCGTCCATGCGGATCAGCTCGAGCGGCTGGCGCACGATCATCCGCGCCGTCTTGCGCCCGAAGAACTCGTCCAGCGGCTTGCTGTTGACCGTGATGGCGCCCTTGCCCGGGCGCAGGTACACGCGTGCGGTCGAGGTCTTGCGCCGGCCCGTGCCGTAATTCATGTCAGTACTCATATTCTTTCATGTCCGCCTGGATCAGAACTCCAGCGCCTGGGGCTGCTGGGCCTGGTGAGTGTGTTCGGCGCCCGGGAAGATGCGCAGCTTCTTCAGCATCTGCCGGCCCAGTGAATTCTTGGGCAGCATGCCCTTGACCGCTTCCGCGATGACCTGCTCGGGAGCCCGTTGCATGCGCTTGCCGAGCGTCTCGGACTTCATGTGGCCGATATAGCCGGTGTGGTGGTAATACACCTTGTCTGCGAGCTTATTGCCGGTGACGCGCACCTTGCCGGCATTGATGACCACGAGGTAGTCGCCGGTATCGACGTGCGGCGTGTATTCCGGCTTATGCTTGCCGCGCAGGCGGTGCGCAAGCTCGGTCGCAAGCCGTCCCAGCGTCTTGCCCGTGGCGTCCACGACGAACCAGTCGCGGCGCACGGCGTCGGGCTTGGCGGTAAAAGTCTTCATGTCCCAGCTCCAGCGAGGATGAGCGGCAGGCGAAAAGCAGGGAAATATAAGCGACGCGCCCCACTCATGCAAGCGCGCGAGACCCCTGCCCGAGCCCAGCCGGATACGAACTCCTTGAAAATCATACACTACGCGGTTGAGGCCTCGTCTCCGGGCGGCTCGGAGCTGAGCTGGAGTCGCTTCACGATGCGGCCGTGCACCAGGTGCTCCTGGATGATCTCCTCGAGGTCTTCCTGGTCCACGTAGGTATACCAGACCCCGTCGGGGTAGACGACCGCGACGGGGCCCTCCGCGCAGCGATCCATGCACCCTGCAATATTGACGCGTACCCTGCCGGGCCCGGCGAGGCCGAGTTCCTTCACCCGCGCCTTGGCCCACGCGCGCGCCACCTCGGACCCCGCCTGCTGGCAGCAGACCCGGCCGTCATCGCGACGGTTGGTGCAGAAAAACAGGTGACGCCGGTACCAGGGCATGGTCAGAACTTGTATTCAAGCCCGATGTTGGTGAAGAAATCCGTGTTCTCCAGCCCCTCCGGCACGTCAGTATTGTGCTTGACGAGGTAGCTGAACTTCGCACTCAGGTTCCCTATCACGTTCATCCTGAGGCCCGTCTCGCTCTCCAGATACGTATTATCTCGCGACCACTGTACCAGCGCGTTCTGGAAAAACTCGGCAGACGCGGAGACCTGCCACAGGTAACGCACCCCGCCGCTCAGCGCGACGCCCTCCTCGGTGGTGCCGTCGGCCAGGTCGGCGCTGCGATAACCCACGCCCGCTTCGCCCTTGAGGTCGTGCCGCTCGGTGCGCAGGATCACGCGACCGTAACCGATGCTCGGCACCCATTCCTCGCGCACGCCGCCGAAATTGTCCTTGCGCCAGTCGAGCCGGCCATAGACGTAGTTATCTTCCGTCCAGTAGCGGTTGGCCGTCAGGCGGGCCTCATAACGCTCCTCGGACCTGATATCGCTGTCCTCGCGCGTGACGAACGCCAGCTTGGCGTCGTAGCGCCAGGGGCCGCCGGTGATGTATTCGAACGTCGTGTCGCCGCCAATCGCCAACGTGTCGCTATTGCCCCTGGACTCCGCAAAACTGAAACCGGCACGACCGCTCAGGCCCGGCTCGGGGTCCTCCGCGCCGAGCGCGGCCGGCGGGCACGATACCGCAACGAGTGCGGCGACGAGGGCGAGCGGGTCTCTGTGATGCACTTATCGATTCCCTGTCCGAATGGCCGCAAGTCGAAGCCGGATAGAATAACAAATCCGCCCTGGCCACACCGGAGCATAAGGATCCCTCCAGCCGATGGACTCCCCGACCCGATTCCCGATGGAGCTCGCCGATCGCTGCGTGAAATGCGGCCTCTGCCTGCCGCATTGCCCGACCTACCGGCTCGCCGGCGTGGAGGGCGAGGGCCCGCGCGGCCGGATCGCGCTGATGCAGGGCCTCGCAACCGGCCGGCTCGACGCCGGACCGTCGCTGGTGCAGCATCTCGATAACTGCCTGTCGTGCCGCGCGTGCGAATCTGCCTGTCCCGCCCGCGTGCCGTATGGCGAACTGATAGATGCGGGGCGGGTCGTACTGGCGGAGCGCGGCGTACGCCCGCCGCTCCTGCGGCGCGTCTTTCGCTCGCTGCTGCAGCACCCGCGGCTGCTCCGGTCAGCCGTCAGGCTCGCGCGCCTGCCCTTCATCGCCGCCATGGCCCGCCTCGTCGGCGGCCTGCCCGGGCGGGCGGCCTTGCTGTTACCGCCCGGGGCGCGCGCACCGCGCACAGGCGACTCGCCGCCGCGCGGCGACGCGACGCGCGGCGAGGTCCTGTTGTTCGCCGGTTGTGTCGGCGCGGCTGTCGACGGACGCGGGCTGGACGACACGCGCCGTGTGCTCGAGGCCGCTGGCTGGCGCGTGCGGATGCCCCCGCGGCAGGGTTGTTGCGGTGCCATAGACCTGCACACCGGGGGGCCGGCCCAGGCGCGTGCGGCGGCGCTGCGCAATGTCGCGGCGTTTCCGGGCGACCGCCCGATCGTCGCCTGTGCGTCCGGATGCGCGGCGACACTGCTGGACTACGCGCGCCTCGCCGGGGCGCCCGGCGCAGCCTTCGCCAGCCGTATCCGGGATCCCGCGGAACTGCTGGCCGATGCGAACCTCACGCTCGGCCCCGGGCGCTACCGGCATGTCGTCCTGCATGTGCCGTGTACTCAGCGCAACGTCACCGGCACTGCTGCGGCGACGCGGCGATTGCTCGCCCGCATACCGGGCCTGGTCGTGAGGGAGCTCCCGGCGGGCTGCTGCGGGGCCGCCGGCGAAATGTTCCTCGCCAACCCCGCCCTTTCGGACGCGCTGGTCGCGCCGTTACTGCAGGACCTGGCGAGCGACCCGCCGGATGCGCTGGTGACGAGCAACATCGGTTGCGCAATGCACTTCGCGGCGGCCCTGGCGCGCCGCGGTCTTGCGCTGCCGGTCCTGCATCCTGCCTCGCTGGCCGCCGGCGCGCTAGAATAAGCGCATGAGCACACGCAAGCTGAGTCCCGTGGACCGCGCTTTCCGGCAACTGGACGAGGCCGTGCGTACTGTATTCTCTCCGCCCCCGCCGGCGTCGCGCGCGAATCCGGCGGAGGCCGTCCCGGACACCGTGCTGACGGATCGGGAGCGCCGGCACGCTGCCGGCCTGATGCGGGTCAATCATGCCGGAGAAGTGATGGCCCAGGGGCTGTACCAGGGCCAGGCGCTCACCGCGCGACTCGCCGAGATACGCGGCGCGATGGCGCAGGCGGCCGTCGAGGAGTTCGATCATCTCGCGTGGTGCGAGCAGCGCCTCAGGGAACTGCGCGACCGGCCGAGCAGGCTCGGGCCGCTCTGGTATACGGGCGCATTCCTGCTCGGCGCGGGCGCCGGCCTGGCAGGCGACCGCTGGAGCCTCGGCTTCGTGTCCGAGACCGAAGCCCAGGTCGTCAACCACCTCGAGGATCACCTGGGCCGCCTGCCGCCCGCCGACCGGCGCAGCCGGGCGATCATCGAGCAGATGAAGGCCGACGAGGCGCGTCACGGCGCCGCGGCGCGCGCGGCCGGCGGCCTGCCGTTGCCGGCACCGGCGCGCCGTGTAATGTCGTTGATGTCGAAGTTCATGACGCGCGCCGCCTACTGGATCTGATCGCCGCGCACGGGGCGCGGCTTGCCCTTGCAACGGCTGTAGGTTAAAAGTGAACGCGCCGCACCGCCTTAACATAAGCGAACAGCGAGGCCCGCGAATGGTTGAGTCCTTGGGCAGGGGAACAGAAATTCCTGCGATGAGTCGATTTCTCGAGCTGTGCCGGGTTCGCTCAGTGCCGTCGAAGACCGTGGTCATCCACGCGGGCGACCTGCCCGACATCCTCTATTACATTGTCGATGGCTCGGTCGAGGTCATGATCGAGGACGAGGACGGCAACGAGATGGTCCTCGCCTACCTCAACAAGGGCCAGTTCTTCGGCGAGATGGGATTGTTCTACGAGCAGCCGACGCGCAGCGCGTGGGTCCGCACGCGCACGGCGTGCGAGCTGGCGGAAATGACCTATCCCCGCTTCCGGCAGGTCGCGGAGGACAACCCGGGCCTGTTGTTCGAACTCGCGACGCAGCTCGCCACACGCCTCGAGCGTACCAACCGCAAGCTCGGCGACCTGGCATTCGTCGACGTCACGGGGCGCATTGCGCACGCGATCATGGACCTGTGCTCCGAGCCCGATGCGATGACTCATCCCGACGGCATGCAGATCAAGGTGAGCCGGCAGGAGCTCTCGCGCCTCGTCGGCTGCTCGCGCGAAATGGCGGGCCGTGTCCTCAAGGTGCTGGAGGAACAGGGCCTGCTGCGCGCGCGCGGCAAGACGATCGTGGTGCACGGCGTGCGGCCGAAGCAGCGGCCGCGTGACGGGGATCAGTCCCGGTCGTAGTCGGCCCCGGCCAGCTCCCGGCGCATCGCGGTGATCGTGCTGGCGTAATCGCTGGAGCCGAAGATCGCCGAGCCCGCGACAAACGTATCCGCTCCGGCGCGTGCCACTTCCGAGATGTTGTCGACCTTGACGCCGCCATCGACCTCGAGGCGAATCGGCAACCCGCTGTCATCGATGATCTGTCGGGCCGCAGCGATCTTCCGCAGGGCCGAGGGAATGAACTTCTGCCCGCCGAAGCCCGGATTCACCGACATGATCAGCACCATGTCGATCTTGTCGGCGAGATAGTCGAGCCAGTGCAGCGGAGTCGCCGGGTTGAATACCAGCCCCGGGCGGCAGCCGAGATCCCGGATCAACTGCAGGCTGCGATCGACATGTTCGCTGGCCTCCGGATGGAAAGTGATCCAGCTTGCGCCGGCCTTGGCGAATGCCTCGATCATCCCGTCCACCGGCTTGACCATGAGGTGCACATCGATCGGCGCCTCGACATCAACGTTACGCAGCGCCTGGCAGACCAGCGGACCGATCGTCAGGTTGGGTACGTAGTGATTGTCCATCACGTCGAAGTGAATCATGTCGGCGCCGGCTTCCAGCACGGCGTCGACTTCTTCGCCAAGACGCGCGAAATCGGCCGACAGGATCGAGGGGGCGATGCGGTAGTCCAGCATGGCGGCGTCCCTGTGGTTGAGTTTCTGCGCCGACACTGTAACTCAACGGGCGCTAACGCATGCCGCGAGCCGCCCGCAGCGTATCCCAGGCAGCGCGAATCTCCCGGGTCTTTGCCTCGGCCACCGGAATCATGGACTCGGGCATGCCGCGGGAGCGCAGCTTGTCGGGATGATGCTGGTTCATGAGGCGCCGGTACGCGAGCTTGACCTCGGCGTCACTGGCCTGCGGCTCGAGACCGAGGACGCGATAGGCATCCGCGGCGGAAGGCTGCAGCGACGCCGTGCCGTACCCGCCGCCAAAGCCCCGGCCGAGGCGCAACAGCGCCTCGACCTGGGCCAGCTCGACACGACTCAGGTCCAGCGCCGAGGCGATCCGCCAGAGCAGCTCGCGCGTCTCCGCGCCGAGCGGCCCGGCGGCAAGCGCCGCCTCCATCTGGATCTCCAGGAAGGCCCGCCGCAGCGTACGGCGGGCGCCCAGCGCATCCCGCAGGCGGGCCAGTTCAAGCTGCAGCGGCCAGTCCGGCGCCTTGCCTGCCGTGAACAGCCGGATCGCCTCCTGGACCTCCGCGGGACCGAGTCGCATGCGGCTCATCACACTTCGCGCGGCCTGGATTTCCGCCTCGCTCACGCGGCCATCGGCCTTGGCAACATGACCCATGACACCGAAGGTCGTCGCGAAGAATACCTGGCCGACGCCGTCGATACGCCCGCCACTGCGGCCGTCCATGCCGCGATCGAACTGGTCGCCGAGGAACAGCCCCACGGCAGCGCCGAGCGGGCCCGCCAGCGACCCGACGATCACGCCGACGAGCTTGCCGGCCCAGTTCATTGCCGGCCGTTGCATGGCTGCGCCGGCGGCGGACACATTTGACGGGCGCCGCGACGCGCTGGGAGAATTCGGGGCATCACGGCCTGTGCCTCCACGGGAGCCTCCATGTTACCAGTACCGCGTTCCGCCGCCAGCGAGGCCGGTGCCTGCCGCTTGTGGATGGCCGGGCGATGAGCACGATGTTCGCTGCCGACCTGCCAGAGCTCGAACTGCTGCACCGAGGCAAGGTGCGCGACGTGTTTGCCGTCGACCGCGAGACGCTGCTGATCGTCGCGACCGACCGGCTGTCGGCCTTCGACGTCGTCCTCCCGGACCCGATCCCCCGCAAGGGCGAGATTCTCACCCAGACGGCGCGGTTCTGGTTCGACCGCACGCGCGCGCTGGTGCCGAATCACCTGCTCGACCGGCCGCTCGCGTCGGTCCTGCCGCCGGGCACCGATGCGGATGCCTACCGGCTGCGCAGCAGCGTCACGCGCAGGTTGCGCCCGCTGCCCATCGAGGCGGTCGCGCGCGGCTACCTGATCGGCTCCGGTTGGAAGGACTACCGGGCGAGCGGCGCGGTGTGCGGCTTACCGCTGCCCGCCGGCCTGCGCCTCGCAGACCGCTTGCCGGAGACGATCTTCACTCCCGCGACCAAGGCGGCCGCCGGCGAGCACGACGAGAATATCTGCTACAAGCAGGTCGTCGAACTCGTCGGCGGGCCGTTGGCCGCGCAGGTACGCGACCTCACACTGCGCATCTACGGGGAAGCCGCGGCATATGCGCGCGAGCGCGGCATCATAATCGCCGACACGAAGTTTGAGTTCGGCCTCGACGACCACGATACGCTTTACCTGATCGACGAAGTCCTCACGCCGGACTCCTCGCGGTTCTGGCCCGCGGAGCAATGGCGCCCCGGGGCCAGCCCGCCTAGTTTTGACAAGCAGTTCGTGCGCGATTACCTGGAGACGCTCGACTGGAACAAGCAGGCGCCCGGCCCGCGCCTCCCGGCGGAGATCATCGCGCGGACGGCGGACAAGTATCGCGAGGCGTACCGGCGCCTGACCGGGGACGGAGGCCTGTTTCCGGCATGAAGGAGACGCTGCGAGCGCGATTCGAGGGATTTCTCTGGGGCCATCCCGCCGCCGCGGAGTCACGCCTGCGGCGCTTCATGAGAATGCCGGCGCGATTCATTTATGCACTGGCGCGGGACCTCGCCGAGGGTCAGCTCACGCTGCGCGCGATGGGACTCGTTTACACGACACTGTTGTCGCTCGTGCCATTGCTCGCCTTCAGCTTCTCGGTGCTGAAAGGCTTTGGAGTGCACCGCGAGATCGAGCCGCTGCTGTACGAGTTCCTGCAGCCGCTCGGCGAACAGGGCGCTGAGATCACGAGCCAGGTCATCAGCTTCGTCGATAACGTACGCGGCGGCGTGCTCGGCGGCATCGGCCTCGCGCTGCTGCTGTTTACCGTCATCTCGATGGTCCATAAGGTCGAGGACACTTTCAACTACATCTGGCAGGTGCAGAAAGCTCGCAACCTGGCGCGACGTTTCAGCGATTACCTCAGCGTCATTCTCATCGGCCCGGTCCTGATGGTCACGGCGATGGGCCTGCTGGCCACCATCAGCTCGACTGCCGTCATGCAGGCGATCGCCGATGTCGAGCAGCTCGGCATATTGCTGACGTTGATCGGCCGGCTCGCGCCGTTCGTCGTAGTGGTGCTGGTGTTCGCCTTCGTCTATGCCTTCGTGCCCAACACCAGGGTACGCCTCGGCCCGGCCCTGGTCGGTGCCGTGCTGGCGGGCGCGGCCTGGACGCTGGGCGGCTCCCTGTTTGCTTCCGTCATCGTCGGCTCGACGCGCTACGCGGCGATCTACTCGAGCTTCGCCATCGCGGTCATCGCGCTGGTCTGGCTGTATCTTTCCTGGCTGGTACTGCTGATCGGTGCGCAGATCTCGTTTTACTTCCAGAACCCGCAGCGCCTGCGGCGCGGGCGCAACGAACTGAAGCTGTCCATCGCCCAGGTCGAACGCCTGGCGCTCGGCATCATGCTGACGGTGGGCGCCGGTTTCCATCGCGGCGATCGGCCCGATTTTCCGCGCCTGGCGCAGGCGCTGGACTGCCCGGCGCGCCCGCTCGAGGAAATCACCTCGCGACTCGAGGAGGCCGGCCTTCTGGCACGGACGGACGACGAAGCTTTCGTCCCGGGCCGCGATCCCCAGACCATCGAGCTGGCGGGGATTCTCGCCGCCGTACGCGGCACGGACCAGGGCGTCGGCCCCGTGGCGGGGATCGTCAGCGAGATTCGGGCCGCGGAGGCCGAGCGCCTCGCGGGCCGCAGCCTCGCCGACCTAGTCGCCGGCGATGGTCATTCGTCCGATAAGTAGCGAGCCCGACTGGATGACGCCGCGCCGGTCCACGTCCGTGCCCACCGCCTGGATGTCAAGGTAGAGGTCCTTCAGATTGCCTGCGATGGTGACCTCCTGCACGGGGTGCGCGATCTCCCCGCCTTCGACCCAGAAGCCGCTCGCGCCGCGGGAATAATCCCCCGTCACGCCGTTGATTCCATGGCCCATGAGCTCCGTGACGATGAAGCCGCGGCCCATCTGGCTGGTGAGGCCGTCGAGGTCGTCCCGCCCCGGCGTGACGAGCAGGTTGTGAATCCCGCCGGCGTTGCCGGTGCTCTCGAGTCCGAGTCGACGAGCCGAATAGCTGGACAGCACATAGCCCTGCAGCACGCCGCCGCGTACCAGGATACGATCGTGCGTCGCCACCCCCTCGGCATCGAAGGGCGCGGAGCCTGCGGCCCGCGGCAGGTGTGGCTGCTCCTCGATATCGAACCATTGCGGCAACACCTGCCTGCCCGCGGCCCCGAGCAGGAAGCTCGCCTTGCGATACTGCGCCGCACCCCTGATGGCGGAGATCATGTGGCCCAGGAATCCGCGCGCAATCTCGGCCACGAAGATCACCGGCACCGTCCGCGTGCCGATACGGCGTGACCCGACCCGGCGCAGGGCGCGTTGCGCGGCCTTGCGGCCGACGGCTTCCGGCGATTCCATGTCCTCGGCGCGCCGCGCCGTCGAGTACCAGTAGTCGCGCTGCATGTCGTCGCCCTTGCCGACGATCAGCGAGCAACTCAGGCTGTGGCTGGTGCTTGCATAACCGCCGGAGAACCCATGGCTGTTTGCGTAGACCCGCAACGAGCGGTGCGAGGACAGGGCGCCGCCCTCGCTGTTCGAGATGCGCGTATCGACGGCGAGCCCCGCAGCTTCGCAATCGCGCGCCAGGGCGACCGCCCGGTCGGCATCGATCGCCCACGGGTGGTCGAGGTCCAGGTCCTGCGGCTCGCGCGCCAGCAACGCCGGATCGGCCAGTCCGGCGCAGGGATCCTCGGCCGTATAGCGGGCGATCGTGCAGGCCTTGGCGACCGTTTCCCCGATGGCCGCTGCGGACAGATCGGACGTGCTGGCGCTGCCCTTCCGCTGGCCGAAGTACACGGTGACGCTGAATCCACGGTCGCGCTGCTGCTCGAGCGTTTCGACCTCGCCCTTGCGCACGTTGACCGACAGTCCCGTCGCCAGGCTCGCGCCGACCTCCGCCGCCGTCGCGCCCGCGCTCGCCGCCCGCTCCAGCGCATCGCCCGCAAGGGCCTCGAGGCGCAGCCGCGCGGCGCCGAGATCGCTCAAGTCCGCCGATGACATTGATTGTTTCCCGCCGGATCTTCCCGGCACGTGGTGAGCGGCGCAGTGTAACAAACCCCCATGCTATCATCGCGGCCCCCTGACGCACGGCAAGCGCGTGACTCCTGATACTGTTGCATCGCTGGACCTCGACTGGGTGCGCGGGCACTTCGCCGCACTGGCGACCGAGTGGACGCTGATGGACAATGCCGGCGGCGCGGCACCCTTGACTGCGGTGGCCGACCGTGTCGCCGAGTACCTGCGGCGCTGGCCGGTGCAGCTTGGCGCCAGCTACGCGCCGTCGCACGAAGCGGGCGAGCGCCAGGCCGAGGCCCGCCTGGCGCTCGCGGGCATGTTTGCAAGTGCCGGCGGCGCGCCTCCTGCACCCGGCCGGGTCGCGATCGGGCCTTCGACGACCGCGCTTCTGTCACGCCTTGCGCGTTCGCTCGCGCCGACCCTCGCGTCGGGCGACGAGATCATCGTCACGGATGTCGATCATGAAGCCAATATCGGCCCCTGGCTGCGCCTGCAGCCGCACGGCGTGGCCATTCGCTGGTGGCGCGTGAGGCGCGAGAGCATGCAGCTCGAGCTCGAGGACCTGGACGCGCTGCTCGGCCCGAGGACCCGGCTCCTCTGCCTGGCGCACGCTTCCAACCTGCTCGGCAGCGCCGTCGACCTCGCGCCGGTCGTGGCGCGCGCGCGCGCCTGCGGGGCGCGCACCTGTGTGGACGGCGTCGCTTTCGCGCCGCATCGCGGCCTGGCACCGGACGCGTGGGGCGTCGACTGGTATGCCTTCAGCCTCTACAAGGTATTCGGGCCGCACTGCGCGCTGCTGTATTCCTCGGAGTCCGCGGCGGAGCTGATGACAAATCTCAACCACGAGTGGATGCAACCGGCGGATGCCGCCGGGCGCCTCGAGCCCGGTGCCTGGCCTTACGAGCTCGCCTGGGGCGCGACGGCGGTGCCGGAATACCTCGCTGCGCTCGGCCGGCATCACGGCGGCGACCCCTTCAGCGTCATTGCCGCTCACGAGCGGGCGCTCGCAGGCCGCCTGCTGGACTGGCTGACGCAGCGGCCCGGCGTCCGCATCATTGGCAGCGGTGCAGCCGGCCCGGCGCGGCTCCCGACCGTGTCGTTCGTCACAGATCGCCGCACGCCGGCCGAGGTCGTGGCGGCGACCGACCGCGCGCAGGTGGGGATCCGCCACGGCCATTTCTACGCTCCACGCCTCGTCGAGGCCCTGGGCCTGGCACGCGGCGCCGGCGTGGTGCGCGTCTCGCTGGCGCACTACAACTCTGCGGGCGAAGTGGAGCGCCTCATCCGGGCGCTGGATGGCGTGCTGTGAGCCGCGCGCGCGACGAGAGACCCAGCAAGACGCGGCAGAAACGCGAGGCCGAGGCGCTCCAGGCGCTCGGCGAGGCCCTGGCCGAACTCCCGGCGGCGGTACTCGCGTCGCTCGCGCTGCCTGAACGCCTGCTGCAGGCGCTCGAGGAATACGGGAGGATCGGCTCGCACGAGGCACGGCGCCGGCAGCGCCAGTTCATCGGTCGGCTGATGCGCGACGTCGATCCCGCGTCGTTGCAGGCCTTTCTCGAGGCCCGGCGCCGCCCGGGCCGGGAGGCGGCGCGACTGTTCCGCCTGGCCGAGGAGTGGCGTGACCGGCTGCTCCGCGACGGCGACCCTGCCCTGCGTGCTTTCCTGGCCGCTTATCCCGACGCCGATCCTGCGGCACTCGGGGCGACCTTGGCGGCGGCGATCGAGGGCCGCAGCGGCGCCTCGAAGCGCCTGTTCCGGATGATCAGGACGAGCGTCGCAGGCGAGGCCGGGCAAGACGGGTCGCCGCGCGGCGATGCGCTGCTAGAATAACGCGATGAAAACCCTGGTCGGCATCATCATGGGATCGCGCTCCGACTGGAGCACGATGCGGCACGCGGCGGAAACGCTGGCGTTGCTGGGCGTCGCGTTCGAGACGCGGGTCGTGTCCGCGCACCGCACTCCGGACCTGCTGTTCGAATACTGCGAACAGGCGCGTGAGCGGGGGCTGCAACTGCTGATCGCGGGCGCCGGCGGCGCCGCTCACCTGCCCGGCATGGCCGCGGCCAAGACCAGCCTGCCGGTGCTCGGCGTGCCGGTGCCGTCGAAGGCGCTGAACGGCGTCGATTCGTTGCTGTCGATCGTGCAGATGCCCGCGGGCATCCCCGTCGCCACGCTCGCGATCGGGCGCGCGGGCGCAATCAATGCCGCGCTGCTCGCGGCCGCGATCCTCGGTGCGGGCCGGCCGGAAATCCTGGCGGCACTGGAACGCTATCGCAGCGAGCAGACGCATGCGGTGCTCGCCTCGCCCGACCCCGCGGCGGACGACAGCGCCGAATGAGGATCGGCATCATCGGCGCCGGCCAGCTTGGGCGCATGCTGGCCCTCGCCGGCTATCCCTTCGGCCTGCGCTTCGTGTTCGTTGACGCCGACGAGGATGCGCCCGGCGCGCAGGTAGGGCGCATCATCCATGGACGCTTCGACGACCCGGCGGCCCTGGCCGCGCTGGCGGCGTCGGTCGATGTCGTCACCTTCGACGTAGAAAACGTACCCGAGGCCGCCGCCGCCGCGATCGCCGCGCGCGTGCCCTTCTATCCGCCGCCCGAGGCACTCGGCGCCGGCCAGGACCGATGCGTGGAGAAGCGCCTGTTTCGTTCGCTCGGCATTCCGACCGCCCCGTTCGAGGCGGTGGACTCGCAGCAGGAGCTGGTGTCGGCCGCGCAGCGGATCGGCCTGCCGGCCATCCTCAAGACGCGGCGCCTCGGTTACGACGGCCGGGGCCAGCGCCGCATCGAGGCGCCGTCCGATCTCGACGGCGCATACGACGCGCTCGGCGGCGTCCCCGCGATCCTCGAGGGCTTCGTGCACTTTGAACGGGAACTGTCGCTGATCGGCGTGCGCGGCCGGGACGGCCGGACGGCATATTGGCCGCTGTCCGAGAACGTGCATGTCGACGGCATCCTGCGGCAGTCGCGCGCGCCCTGGACGGACCCCGGCCTGCAGGAGTGCGCCGAACGTCACTTGGCGGCGCTGCTGGACCGGTTCTCCTACGTCGGCGTGCTCACCGTCGAGTTCTTCCTGGCCGACGGCACGCTGCTCGCCAACGAGATGGCCCCGCGGGTGCACAACTCGGGCCACTGGACCATCGAGGGCGCGGTCACCAGCCAGTTCGAGAACCACGTGCGCGCCATCCTCGGCCTGCCGCTCGGCTCCACGGCCCCCACCGGCCATGCTGCGATGGTCAATTTCATCGGCCGCCTTCCGGCCCTCGCAGACGCGCTTCAGATCGAGGGGGCGCATTACCATGATTATGGCAAGACGGCGCGCCCGAACCGCAAGCTCGGCCACTGCACGATCGTCCGCCCGACCCCGGCGGAGCGCGACGCCGCCCTCGACCAATTACTGCGCCTGGGGTGATTGGTGAGCTATTTCACTTGCAGGATACGCTCCGCCGCATATAGTGGGTGCCTAGGAAAGCACTGCGGCAGCCTATGACCGGTCACCAGGTATACCTCGATTCCTTCGGCTTGCAGGAACACCCGTTCCGGCTCAGCCCGGATCCGCGCTTCCTGTTCCTGAGCAAGCAGCATGCGCGCGCCCAGGCCTACATGGAGGCGACCGTCTGGTTCAGTGACGGTTTCGTGGTCATCACGGGTGAAATCGGCGCCGGCAAGACCACGCTGCTCGAGCAGTTCCTCGCGGGGCTCGACGACACCGTCACCGTCGCACGCATTCACCAGACCCAGGTCACGGCCGTGCAGTTCCTGCAGAGCCTGCTTGTCCAGTTCGGCGTCAGGCCGTTCAACATGCGCAAGGCGGAGCTCCTCGATGCGCTGAGCAGCCACCTCAAGGCGGTGCTGGCCGAGGGGCGGCGGGTCGTCATCGTCATCGACGAAGCGCAGAACCTCGACCCGGTAGTGCTCGAGGAAATCCGCATGATGTCGGACATCGGCCCCGGCGCCGGCCGCGTCGTGAGCATCATCCTGGCCGGGCAACCCGAGCTGAATGCCACGCTCGACTCGCCGGCGCTGGAGCAGCTCGCGCAGCGCACGCGCCTGCGCTTTCACCTCAAGGCCCTCACCGAGCCGGAGACCGGGGCATACATCGAGCACCGCCTCAAGGTGGCCGGTGCACAGCGCCAGGTATTCGAAGTCGACACCTATCCGATGGTCTATCGCTACACGGGCGGCGTGCCGCGGCTGGTCAACACGCTGTGCGACACGGCGATGCTGGTGGCGTTCGGCGAGGAACAGGGCACGGTCGGCCTCGAGGAGATACGCGAGGCCGTCCGGGAGCTGCAATGGACCGACTTCGCGAGCCGCACGAACCGGCTGCGCACCGGCGGCGGCTTCGGCGGTGCAACGATCGCGCGCCTGGTGATCTCGGCTGAGGGCGAGGAGCCGCGCGAGTATCCGCTCACCCAGGGCCGGTTCGTGATCGGCCGTACTGCAGACAACGACATCGAGCTCGACAGCCGGTTCGTCAGTCGACACCACGCCCAGTTGCGCGTCGGCCCGCGCAGTGCCGTCATCGAGGATCTCAACAGCACCAACGGAATTTTCCTGAACGGCAACCGCATCAAGCGCCGCACGCTCAAGGATGGCGAGTCCTTCGTCATCGGCGAGCACGAACTGCTGTACCGCATCGGCGATTTCCCGGGCCAGGCGCCGTGGGCGGCGAACAGCGGGCCGACCGCGCGCGACGCCGTCATGGAGGAAGGCGAAGTCGAGCCCCTGGAGGACGAGCCGGAAGAGGAGCGGGAAGAGGACTGAGCCGCTGCGGCCCCGGCATGGCCTCGCGGGGACTGCGAGTCAGGCCGTGCCGCCCACAGTCAGGGCGTCCACCCTGAGGGTCGGCTGACCCACGCCCACCGGCACGCTCTGGCCCTCCTTGCCGCAGACCCCGATGCCCGCGTCGAGCCGCAGGTCGTTGCCGACCATCGAGACGCGCGTGAGCACGTCCGGGCCATTGCCGATGAGCGTTGCGCCCTTGACCGGCGTGGTAATCCGGCCGTTCTCGATCAGGTAGGCTTCGCTGGCGGAAAACACGAACTTGCCCGAAGTGATGTCCACCTGGCCGCCGCCAAAGTTCACGGCGTACAGTCCGCGCTCGACGCTGGCGATGATCTCCGCCGGATCGTGCGGCCCCGCCAGCATGTAGGTGTTGGTCATCCGCGGCATCGGCAAGTGCGCGAAGCTCTCGCGGCGCCCGTTGCCGGTGGAATGCGTACCCATCAGGCGCGCATTCAGCTTGTCCTGCAGGTAGCCCTTCAGCACGCCGGCCTCAATCAGCGTCGTGCAGCTCGAGGGCGTGCCCTCATCGTCGATCGTCAGCGAACCGCGCCGCCCGGGGAGCGTGCCGTCGTCCACCACGGTGCACAGCGGCGAAGCCACGCGCTCGCCGATGCGTCCCGCGAAAGCAGAGGTGCCGCGCCTGTTGAAGTCTCCCTCCAGGCCGTGCCCGATCGCCTCGTGCAGGAGCACGCCGGGCCAGCCGGGGCCGAGCACGACCGGCATCATCCCGGCGGGCGCGGGGACGGCCTCGAGATTCACCAGCGCCTGGCGCGCGGCCTCGCGCGCGAACTCCTCCGCGCGGGCGTCCTCGAGCAACCAGCCGTAACCGAAGCGTCCGCCTCCGCCGGCAAATCCCTGCTCGCTACGCCCGTCCTGCTCCGCGATGGCGGAGACATTGATGCGCACCAGCGGACGGGTATCCGCCGCGAGAGTGCCGTCACTGGCGGCGACCAGGATAAGCTCGTAGACGCCGATCAGACTGACGACGACCTCGCGAATGCGCGGGTCGACCGCGCGCGTCACGGCATCGAGTCGCTCGAGCAGCGCGACTTTCCGTTCGTCCGCGAGCGTGCCGAGCGGATCGACATCCGGGTAGAGCGGGCGCGGCTGCGACGCCTTCCAGGCCTGCACGGCGCCATTGCCGCCCTGGCGAGTGATGGCGCGCGCAGCCTCGGAGGCGGCCGTGAGCGCGGGCATCAGCAGCTCGTCGGAATAGGCGAAGCCGGTCTTCTCGCCGCTGATGGCCCGGATCCCGGCGCCCTGCTCGATCATGTGGCTGGCGTCCTTCACGCGCCCGTCTTCCAGCGTCCAGGCTTCCTGGCGCAGCGCCTGGATATAGATGTCCGCGGCATCGACCGCCCGTCCCATGATCCGGCCGAGGAGCCGGTCGAGGTCGCGTTGCTCCAGGCCGGCGGGCCCGAGCAGGCGCTCTGCGGTCAGTTCGAGCGCGTTGTGAGTCATCCTTCGTTCTCCGTGCGCATGCGCAATATTTGTGCCGACAGCCGGTGGGCCAGCGCCGGGAAACGGTGGCGTGCCTCGCGCTGCGCCTCCGGCTCGAGATCCGCCACGGCGATGCCGACGCCTGCGGGGCGGCGCGCCAGCACCTGGCCCCAGTAATCCACGATCATCGCATCGCCCCAGGTCTGCCGGCCACCATCGTGTGTGCCCCATTGGGCGGCCGCAAGGACGAACGAGAGATTGTCCACGGCCCGCGCGCGGACCAGCAGTTCCCAGTGCGCCCGGCCGGTCGGCACGGTAAACGCAGCGGGCAACGAGATCGTCTCGACTCCGGCGTCCGCCATGACTCGAAACAACTCAGGGAAGCGCACATCGTAACAGACGGCCAGCCCCAGCCTGCCGACAGGCGTGTCGACGACGACCGCGCCGCGTCCCGGCGCCGTGCCGGCGGATTCCCGATAGCCCTCGTCCAGGCCCGGCAGGCCGACATCGAAGAGATGCAGCTTGTCGTAGCGCGCCACCGCCCGGCCGCCGGCGTCAAACAGGATGCTCGCGGCCCGTGGCCGTGACTCGCCCGGCTCCAGCACCGGCAGCGTGCCGCCGACGATCCACAGGCCGAGTTCCCGTGCCTTGGTGGCCAAAAAATCCTGCGCCTGGCCGTGGCCGGGCGGCTCGGCGACCGCAATCCTGTCCGTCTCGCCGCGGCCGAGGAACGCGAAGTTTTCCGGCAGCACGGCCAGGCAGGCGCCCGCTTCGGCAGCCGCTTCGAGCAGCTGCCCGGCGGTGGCGAGGTTGACGTCCAGGTCGGCACCGGAGCACATCTGGATGACGGCTGCGCGCGGCATCAGGGCGCGCCCGCCCTGCGGCCGGCCACGCGCTCGATGACGGGATTGTCCCATGGGCCGCTGATGCGATAGGTGATATGAGCCTGGAACGGATTGCGCAGAATTTCCGACAGCAGGTAAAGCGCCGCCCCCACCGCGGGTCCTCCCACCACGGCGCCCGCCACCGGCAGGGTGCGGCCGAGGTCAGCACCGATGACGGCGGTCTGCTCGTAATCGCGGGCGACCAGGCCCGTGCGGCCGATGACGCCCATCTCCGCAGCAGGTCCGCGCATGACGAGATTCTCGGTGTATGCATTGCCGCCGGCGAAGCGGAAGTCACCGCCGATCCGGTCGAACGCCGTGCCCTCGCCGAACACGTCCTTGAAGTCGAGCGCGAGTCGCCGCGGCAGCGCCTGGATACTCAGCAGGCCGAAGACCCGGCCCGCGCCCGGCTCGACGCCGACCAGCTTGCCGTCGCGAATCAGGATACTCGCATTGCCCTCGATTGCGCTCAGCCAGTCGCTGCGCAAGCCCCCCTGCCAGTGGACTTCGGCTTCGAACGACCCGTCCGCGGCCTCCATGCTGCGCGTGAAGCCCATGAAGTCCAGCGTCGCGCCGACATCCTCGCTGCTCACGCGGAGCAACAGGCGGGACTCATCGACAGCCTGCGACAACCGCGAGCCGCCTTCCGCCTCGACGATGAAGCTGTCGCCGACGGCCTCGAGCCCGACCAGCTCGAAGCCGTCGCCCTCGTGCAGCACTCGGGCCGAGACGCTGCCGAGGCGGATATCGCCGTAGCGCACGTCCTCGATCGCGACCTCCAGCGCGGGAATGCGCGCCGGATGCACGGAGACCGGCGCGGTTGCGCCAGCGGACCGATCGGCACGCGCCCGCTCGTCTTCGGGCTCGCCCGCGCGACCCGCGTCGAGCCACAGGTGGGCCAGCGTGACCGCGACGGGCCGATCGCCATAGAGGGGGGACGGGATGACGATTTCACCAGCCGCGTTGTCGGCCGTCAGCTGGAGGTGCCAGCCGTCTTCGGCGTGGGACAGCTCGAGCAATGCGTCGCCCAGCTGCAACCAGGGCGCCGTCAGTTCGCCCACCAGCAGCCGCCCGCCGGCGATGCTTGCCACGATGCCGTCGGCCTCGACCCCCGTCGGCACCTCGATACTCATCCAGGCGCCGAGGTCCAGGCGATTGATGGCGCCGCTGAACACGAGGCCCGGCGGCTCACCCGCGACGGCGCCAGGTACGACCCCGAGCACGGCCTCCGGTCCCGAGCGGTCGACTCGCGCGGCGACACGCATCGCGCGGTTCCACTCGAACTCCATGTCCATCAGGTCAGCCTCCGGGAACCGGGCGGTCGCCTGCAGGTTGCGGACATCGTTCGCTTCCTTGCGGAACGGCTCGGGCAGGTCGATGGAAATGCCGTAGAGATGCGTGACGATCTCCAGCTCGAGGGGCGCGAGCGACCCGGGCGCCGGAAACTGCAGGTGGCCGACCCAGTCGGTTTCCCCTTCCGCCCATGCATCGACCGGCACGCGCAGCGCGCGCGCGAGCCCGTCGGCGCTGATGCGCCCGGAACCCTCGACCCGGACGGCCCCGTCCTCCGTGACCACGACATCCGCGGCGACCGGCCATCCGGCGAGCGATGCCGAGGCGCCTTGCGCGGTGACCCGGGCATTATCGATGCTGATGCGGGCATCGAGATCCCTTAGCGGTTCGCCGAGGAACCCATAGGCCACGACGCCGTCCTCTATCTCGAGTTCCACCTGCGCCCTGTATTCCCTGATGGCCCGCAATGGCAGAGACAGGTCGACGCCGGCAGATACGCTCCCGGCGCCGATCTCCGCCGGCTCCAGCCCGGGGCCGAGGATCTTCCGCAGCAATTCGGTTGTCAGCACGAGATCGCGAATATCCCCCAGGTCGCCGCTGGCCTCGCCCACGACGCTCAACATGCCCTGGGCCAGGTCCGGAATGGCGACCTGCGCCGGGCCCGCATCGACTGCGCGCAATTGCGCGGCGCGGACCTCCGCCCAGAGGCCCTCGTTCTCGAATCTCACCGCTGCGTCGAGACCCGTCGCATTCGGCCAGGTGGGATGGAATTTGAGCTCGCCGCCGGCGATGTCGAACTCGGCCTTGAACAGGCCGTCGCCGTCACGGAACGGAAACTCACGAGTGGCGCCTCTGAACTCGAGGCTCGCCTCCTCGACAGAGCCGGCCTTGAGCGCCTCATCCAGCCAGCCGACGACCTTGACCGGCATGATGCCCGCGGGCAGGTAGGCCGCGGCCGCAACCAGGCGGACATCGCGCGCCACCGCGTCGATCTCGAGGTGGGGGGAGCTCTCGTCGGCGGGCAGCGTCAGCGCGGCCCTGCCACTGACCGTTGCGTCGTCGTTAGCGAGGGCGAAACGCGGGACCTGCAGCCGGACGGCCTGCTCGTCCCGTGTCCATTCCAGCGCGACCTCGGCGTCGGTCAGTGCCAGCGGCGCGCGGAACAGCCGGGGCATCGACACCTCGCCGCCGCGAACTTCGAAGCTGGCTGTGCCGCGATACAGGTCGCCCGAAATCGTTCCCGACACGTTTCGTATGCCGGGCGTGTGCTCGCCCGCGGCCAATGCCAGGTTCTCGACGCGTGCGTCGACGTAGACATCGGGGGAGCGCGTGTCGTCGACCGGGAGATCCAGATGCATCTCGAGATCTCTCGCCACCCCGCCTGGCGCGAGCTGCCGGACCAGCGACCGTGCGCGCGGCGGCAGCCACGGTGCGGCTTGCGCCGCATCTTCCAGATCCATGTAATCCGCCCGCACCTCGAGCCGGCGCTCTACTTCGGCCCGTTCCAGCGTGACCGCCACGACCGGGCTCGTCCAGCGCCGGCCCGTACGCTCCACGTCGAGCTCCGTGACCCGCGCCTCCCAGCCGCCCGCCGTGCGCTGCCATTCGAAATCCGCGCCGAGGTGATCGTAGCGTTCCTCCAGTGCAGGACGTTCTCCCTCGGGCGGCTCAGGCAGGCTGACCTCATGAGCCTGGACATCGCCGGCGAGGCGTCCGAGCTTCGCGTCATCGACCTCGATCGACACGCTGCCGGTGAGGATGCCTGATGCCGGCAACCGCTGCGGCCGCCTCACGACCTCGCCCAATGCCCGCAGATCCAGCGCGGCAAACGAGAGCCCCGCGCTCCAGTCACGCGGTCGACCGCGCTCGTCCTGTCCCGTGATGGTCACCGCCACAGCAAGGTCTCTGCCGAGGGGCTGCGGCAACATTCCGGTAGCAGACAAATCGAGCTGTCCGCCGCCGAGCCGCAGGTCGAGTTCGTCGACCTGGAAGTCCCAGGGACCGACTTCGTTGCGCAGGTCCTCGAACTCCAGGCGCAGGTCCTCGAGCTTCAGCCGGGCTGCCGGCAGGTCCTCGAGCCACGGCAGTTCTGCCGCGCCACCGGGCGCCGGAATGCGCTCGCCGAGCAATGGCCCCTCCTCGCCGAGCAGGCGCCAGCGACCCTCGATGCTGCGCTCGATGCGCAGGGCGACCCCGCCCAGGCTCACGGCATCCGGACGAATCCGGCCGCGCAACAGCGCCACGCTGTCGAAGCGCATCGTGCCGCTGTCCGCCAGCACCATGGTGCGCTCGCGATCCTGCGTCAGGATGCGTGCGTCGGTGAAGCGCAGCTCGGGGCCGTGCAACCCGAGGCGCGCGTCCATCGCACCGATTTCGACCGGCCAGCCCAGTACTTCGCCGGCCCACGACTCGATCTGGTCGCGATACTCCGGCACCTGCACGAGCGCGAGCCGGGCCAGGCCGACCAGCACGGCCGCCAGGATTACCACCACGGCCAACAGCCCGGCGGCGATCCGCCACAGCCTGCGAATCAGGCCCGGCACAGATCGCTCCGGAGGCCGAGGCCCGCGCGTCCGGGCCTAAATCGGCACGACATCGTACTGGTCCTGCGAGTAGCCGGACTCCGCTTGCAGCCGAATCGGCTTGCCCGTGGCGGTCTCGAGCTGCGCGAGCCCCGCTGCCTCCTCATCCACGAGCAGGTCGAGGACCTCGGCATGCGCAAGTACCAGCAATTCCTGGAATTCAAACTGCCTCGACTGGCGCAGGATGTCGCGAAAGATTTCGTAGCACACCGTCTCGGGAGTCTTTACCGAGCCGCGGCCATGGCAGGCCGGGCATGGCCTGCAGAGTATGTGTTCAAGACTTTCACGCGTCCTTTTGCGAGTCATTTCCACGAGCCCGAGCCGTGACACCTCGGTGATCTGGTTGCGGGCATGGTCGTTCTGCAGGGCACGTTCGAACGCCGCGAGCACCTGTACGCGATGGTCCTCGTCCTGCATGTCAATGAAGTCGACAATGATGATGCCGCCGAGGTTCCTGAGGCGCACCTGGCGCGCGATCGCCTGCGCGGCCTCCAGGTTCGTCTTGAAGATCGTTTCCTCGAGATTGCGGTGACCGACGTAGGCGCCGGTGTTGACATCGATCGTCGTCATCGCCTCCGTCTGGTCGAGCACCAGGTAGCCGCCGGACTTGAGCGAGACTTTCCGTTCGAGCGCGCGGGCGATCTCCTCTTCCACGTTGTACAGCTCGAAGATCGGCCGCGGCTCGTTGTAGGCCTGGATCTTGGGTTCCATTTCCGGAATGAAACTGGCCGCGAAGCGTTTCATGCGGCCATAGCTTTCCGGGTCGTCGACGCGCACGCGCTCGACCCCGGGGGCCAGCAGGTCACGCAGCAGGCGCAGCGACAGGTCGAGATCCGCATGCACGAGGGTCCCGGTGGGACAGCACCGTCCCTGCGCGCCCACCGCGTTCCACAGTTTCTCGAGGAACATCAGGTCCGCCCGCAAGGCATCGCGCGGCGCCCCCTCGGCCGCCGTGCGGACGATCCAGCCGCCGCCGCCGTCCGCAGAGACGTCCTCGAGGATCTCGCGCAGTCGCGCGCGCTCGCCCTCTTCCTCGATACGTGCCGAGACGCCTATGCCGCGGCCGAAAGGCAGGTGCACGAGGTAGCGCGAGGGCATGCTCACGTAGGTCGTGAGGCGCGCGCCCTTGGTGCCGAGAGGATCCTTGACGACCTGCACGAGGATGTCCTGCCCCTCGCTGATCAGGTCGCCGATTTCCGCTTCCCGCTCGCCCGTCGACTCGGTCCCGGGTTCGCGGCCGAGCTTGATGTCGGACGCATGCAGGAACGCCGTGCGCTCCAGGCCGACGTCGATGAAGGCCGCCTGCATGCCGGGCAACACGCGCTGGACGCGGCCCTTGTAAATGTTGCCGGTCAACCCGCGGCGGCTGACGCGCTCGATGAAAACCTCCTGCAGGACGCCGTTCTCGAGCAACGCCGCGCGCGTCTCGCGCGGGTTGACATTGACGAGGATCTCTTCACTCACGGGCAAGCCCCGCCCCGGACCGCAAGCACGTCGAGGCCGAATCGCGCGAGCAGCTCGGCGGTCTCTTGCAACGGCAGGCCGACGACGCCGCTGTAGCTGCCGCACAGGCGCGTCACGAACACCGCCGCAAGGCCCTGGATGCCATAGCCCCCCGCCTTGTCGAGCGGCTCGCCGGTCGCTACGTAGGCGTCGATCTCGTGCTCGAGTAATGTACGGAAGGTCACCTCGCTGTCGGCAATGCGCAACGCCGTTGTCCCGGCCCGGCTCGCGGCCACGGCCGTGTGCACGTCGTGGCTGCGGCCCGACAGGCGACGCAGCATCCTGGCCGCGTCGGCGCCATCCGCCGGTTTGCCGAGAATTTCGTCTCCGAGCGCCACGACCGTGTCCGCGGCGAGTACGAGTCGGTCCGCGGGCTGCGTCGCGACTGCAGCCGCGACCTTCTCCGCGGCGACGCGCCGCGCATAGTCGGCCGGGGCCTCGCCCGCGCGTGGGGTTTCGTCGATCTCGACAGGCGCGACTTCGCATTCCAGCCCGAGCGAAGCCAGCAGCTGCAGGCGCCGGGGCGAGCCTGAAGCAAGCACCAGTGTGACGGAATCCATCATGCCAGTGTCCCCGCTGGACGCCGCCGGCACAAGCGGACCCGGCGACTCATTCGCGGTGATACGGGTGACCCGAGAGGACGGTCCAGGCGCGGTAGATCTGCTCGGCGACAAGCACCCGCACCAGTGCGTGGGGCAACGTCAGGGGCGACAGCGACCAGCGCCAGCGTGCCGCCTCGAGGCACGCCGGCGCCAGACCGTCGGGGCCGCCGACGAGCAGCGCCACGTCCCGGCCGTCCCGCCGCCAGCCGGCCAGCTTGCGGGCAACGCCGCTCGTGTCCACGGCGGAACCGCGGACATCCAGGCAGATACGCGTGCAGTCTGCCGAGGCGGCAAGGAGCCGCTCGCCTTCGGCGGCGATCGCGCGGGCCGGGGCCGTGCCCTTGCTGCGCCGGCCGAGCGCCACTTCGCGCAGCTCCAGGCGACATTCCCGCGGCAAGCGCCCGGCGTATGCCTTGAACCCGGCATTCACCCAGTCCGGCATGCGGGTGCCCACGGCGACGAGCCGCAGCCGCACCGCGGATCAGGCCTCGGCCGATACGCGGCCTGGCCGGGCCGGCGCAGCCCAGAGTTTCTCGAGATTGTAGAAATCGCGGACGCGCGGCAGCATCACGTGCACCACGATGTCCTGCAGGTCGACGAGTACCCACTCGCCATCCTTGAGCCCCTCCACGCCGAGCGGGCGCTGCCCGCTCTCCTTGCATTTCTCGACGACGTTTTCCGCCAGGGATCGCACGTGCCTGTCCGAAGTTCCGCTCGCGATCACCATGCTGTCGGCAATGCTCGTCAAGCCGCGCACGTCCATCACGACGACATCACGTGCCTTCAGGTCTTCAAGGGCATTCAGTACTGTCTTCTGCAAGGATGTTTCCGCCATTAATTCCTCTCTGCGGCTGCGTGGTAGCAGCCCGACTCGGCCAGCAGCCGGCGGACCGGGTCGGGCACCAGGTAACGGGGATCGCGGCCCGCGCGCACCAGCTCGCGGATCGCGCTCGATGAAATCTCCAGTTGCGTCACGGCGCGGACGTAGACCCGCCCGGCACGGGACTCGTGCAGATCCTGGACGCGCGCGGTGCCGCGGTCTGCAAGCAGCTCGCCGAGCGTGCCCGACTGCGGCGCTTGCCAGCCCGGGCGATGCGCGACGACCAGGTGGGCCAGCTCGAGGATTTCTCGCCACTGGTGCCATTGCGGCAGGCTGAGGTATGCGTCCATGCCGACGACCAGGCACAACGAGCGATGCGCGAACTCGGCGCGCAGGTCGAGCAGGGTGTCCACGGAATAGGACGGGCCCTCGCGACGCAACTCCCTGTCATCCAGGATGAAGCGCGGTTCGCCGTCGATCGCGGCCTGGACCAGTGCGACGCGCGTGCGCCCATCGGCGTGCGTCGCAATGCGATGGGGCGGGTTTCCCGCGGGCATGAACCGGACCTCGGAGAACTCGAGGGCCTCCAGTAATTCCAATGCGCTGCGGAGATGGCCGTAGTGGATCGGGTCAAAGGTGCCGCCGAATATCCCCATGGGATTGAGGCTGCCGAGGCCGCTCATGCGGCCCTGCGCCCCGGCCCTGCCAGGGCCGCTACGAGATCGACCAGCTCGGCCCAGGGATCGCACCTTGCGGGCGCCTTGACCGCGCCTTCCCGCGGCAGCGCCGGCACCGCATTTCCCGGCGGTGCGCCCTTGGACATGCGGTCGACCAGCGCGACGCGCCGGACCAGCCTGCGCAGGGCGCGCCCGTCATGGCGCGCGACGGCCCGGCTCACCAGACCGGTGCGGTTGCGCCAGATGCCGGCGCGCTGCATTGCAGCGGGCGCCGCGAGGCCCTGGTCCATCAGCCAGCGCACCCGCACGAGGCCGCGAATCTCGCGTGCCAGGGGCCACAGGACCTGGGGGATCGCCAAGCCCTCGGCCCTGAGGCCGGCGAGGACGCGCAAGGCCCGGGCCAGGTCGCCGGCGACCGCCGCGTCCGCCAGCTTGAAGATATCAAATCGGGCGCTGTCAGCCACCGCGGCGCGCACGGCCTCCGCATCCAGCTCCCCCTCGCCGTGCAGCAGCCTGAGCTTCTCGATCTCCTGGTGCGCGGCCAGCAGGTTGCCTTCAACGCGCTCCGCGATGAGTCGCACCGCCGCCGCATCCGCGCTCAGGCCCGCCTTGCGCAGTCGGCCCTGGATCCACGACGGCAGCGCGGGCGGATCCACGGGGCGCACCACCACCAGCTCGCCCGCCTGCGCAAATGCTTTCACCCAGGGGGCCTGCTGGGCGCGCCGATCGAGCTTCGGTGCAATCGCCAGCAGCAGGATGTCGTCGGGGGGCGTCGCCGCGAAACGTGCGAACAGCTCGGCGCCGCCGTCCGCCGCCGCCGGCGTCTTCAGGCGCAGCTCGATGACGCGCCGTGCAGCGAACAGCGACAGGCTGGACAGCTCGCCGGCAAAGGCCGCCCAGTCGAAGCCGCGCTCCACGGCATGCACTTCCCGCTCGGCAAAGCCCTGCTCCCTGGCCCGACGACGGATGGCGTCCACACACTCCTGGATGAGCAGCGGTTCGTCTCCGGCGATCAGGTAGGCGGGCGCGAGGCGACGGGCAAGGCCGGCCTCAAGCTGTTCCGGCGAGAGGGACACGGGTAAGGGGTCTGTTCCCTGAAGGTTTCATCGCATTGGCAGTGTAGCACGGCGATTTGGCACGCAAGCGCCGCGAAAACAAAGCTTGGAAGAGCCCGCCGGCCGGGTTATCGTAAGTGGTCGGTATAGCCCTATGAAACAGCAAGAAGCAAGCCGGTGCCGTCGACTCACGCGCTTCGCCTGGATGGTGGCGCTGGTGGTCGTGCTGCGCGTGGTGGCCTGGGACCTGCACCTGGGATTCGATCTGCACGACCCGGACGAGCAATGCCAGGTATGTCTGGTGCTCGAACGCGGCGGCGACGGCGTCATCGCGGCCACCGGCAAGTGCCTGCCAAAGTTCACCCCCGCCCGGGCGCGCGTCGAGCAGGCTGAGCCACTCTACTCCTCCCCCGCATCCTGCCCGCTGCCGCGCGGGCCGCCTGCATTCCTCGGCTGATCCGGCGGGCTGCTGCCCGCTGCGGGACGGCCCTCAGGGGCTGTCGCCCTGAGCACAACATCATTCGAGGAATCAGTCATGAAGCAGTTAATCCTGGGCGGCTTCACCGCGGCCCTCTTTTCCGCGCCGGTCCTGGCCGAGCCCACCGGCCCGCAGCGTGATCCGCTGGATCCCACCAACCTGCGACAGACCGCGCGGCCGATCGGCGGCCAGGTCACCTCGGGCACCGCCTTCAATCCGGCGATGTCGGTGATCGTCGACGGCCTGTATTACACCGACAACGTCCATGGCGAGGCCTTCGAGATCATCGAGGAAGCCGACGGCTTTGCCATGGGCAACGGCCACGAAGACGACGGCGACAATGGCCACGGGCACGGCGCCCTGGAGCGCGGTTTCAACCTGCGCGAAGTGGAGTTCGCCTTCTCGGCCACCGTGGATCCCTACTTCGATGCCTTCGTCATGTTCGTCTTCGACGGCGACGAGATCGAGCTGGAGGAAGCTGTCGTCACCACCCGCGCGTTGCCTGCGGGCCTGCAGGCGAAATTCGGCAAGTTCCTGAGCGACGTCGGCTACACCAACAAGCAGCATCCCCATAGCTGGGACTTCTTCGACCGGCCACTGGTCAACGAGTTGCTGTTCGGCGATCACGGCCTCCAGGAGACCGGTGTGCAGCTCACCTGGCTCGCGCCGACCGATCAGTACCTGCGCGTCGGCATCGAGGCCTTGCAGGGCGAAACCACGGGAATCGCGAACCATATCGGCGAGACCTCGCCGGTCAACGGCACCGAGCGGATTCTCGGGGACGCTTCCGGACCCCGGCTGTTCACCAGCTTTGTAAAGTTTGCCCCGGACCTGGGTTTTGATCATGCACTCCAGGTCGGCGCATCCTATGGCTACGCCAGCAGCTTCCAGAACACGGAAGAGCACAGCACGCGCTTCGAGGACCACGAGGGCACCGCCAGCTTCTGGGGCGTGGACGGGGTGTACAAGTACACGCCCGGCGGTTCCGTCGGTGGTCGGGGCGCTATCAAGCTGCAGGGCGAGTACTTCTACCGCAAGCGCGACATCGATCGCCGGGATGTCTACTTCGCCTGCCACCCTGCCGGCATTGACTGCGCGGACCCGGCCGCCGTGTGGCAGATCGGCGATATCGCCAACGAGCAGTCATTCAGCGAAAAGCAGGACGGCTACTACCTGCAGGCCCTGTACGGCCTCGCACCACGCTGGAACGCCGGCGTACGGTTCGAGCAGGTCGGGCTGACCAACGAGACCGGTCGCGGCAGCGGGGAACAGTGGGACGACTCCAAGCGCTATTCGGCGGTACTGACTTTCATGCCGACCGAGTTCTCCCGGCTGCGCTTGCAGTACAGCCGCGGCGATATCGCCGTGGACGGAGAGCGCGAGACCTTCAACCAGGTGTTCCTGCAGTTCCAGGTAAGCCTCGGCGTGCACGGCGCGCACACTTTCTAGGAGGACTCGCCATGCGAAGACTACTACTGATGGCGTGCCTGCTGCTGGCGGCGCCCTGGGCGCAGGCGGCGCTGCAGGTGGCGGCCACCACGCCCAATATGGGCATGCTGGCGCGCAGCGTCGGGGGTGAGCACGTCAACGTCGTCGTGCTCGCGCCCGGCGACCGGGACGTGCACCACCTCGAGGCGCGGCCGAGCATGATGGTCGCGCTCAGGCGCGCCGACCTGCTGGTCGCTGTTGGCGCGGAACTGGAGGTGGGCTGGCTGCCGGCGGCCATCCAAGGCGCGGCCAACCCGCGCCTTCTGCCCGCCCGGCCGGGCTATTTCGAGGCCGCGGGGACCGTGCCGCTGCTGGATGCCGGCACCCCTGCGGACCGTGCCCTCGGGGACGTGCATCCCGAGGGCAATCCGCACATTTATCTGGATCCCCTGCGGATGGCGACGGCGGCCGAGGCGCTGGCCGAACGGCTTGCCGAACTCGATGCCGCCAACGCCGCCGCCTACCGGGCCCGCGCACAGGCCTTTGCCGAGCGCATGGCGCAGGAGACCGCGGCCTGGCAGGCACGCGTCGAGGGTGCACCGGGCGCGCTCCTGTACCACAAGGATGCGGATTACCTGATGGACCGGCTCGGCGTGCCGGTGCTCGGCTACGTGGAGCCGCTGCCGGGCATCCCGCCGACCGCGCGCCATATCCGCCAACTGGTGCGCGATCTCGAGGGCCGCGAGGGCCTGGCCTTCCACATGCTGTACGAGCCGGCGCGCGGGCCGGAGCGGGTGGCCCGCGAGCTCGGCTGGCAGGCCTTCCGGATGCAGAACAACGTCCCGGTCGATGGCACCATGGAAGACTATGTCGCGCTGATCGAAAGCTGGGTCACCCGCCTGGAGGGACGTTGACCGAAACAACACCCCTGCTGGAACTGTGCGAAGTCCGGGCCGGCTACGCGCAGCCGGTGGTCGGCCCGGTTTCTCTCCGGCTCTCACCCGGCGAAGTCCTGGGCCTGAAGGGTGTCAACGGCGTGGGCAAGACCACGCTGCTCAAGCTGATCACCGGCGAGGCGCGCCTGTTCGGTGGACGCGTCCATCGTCCGGGGGAAGTCACGGTCGCGCATCACCGGCAGCGTCCCGAGAAACCGCCGGAACTGCCGCTCACGGGCCGCGAGGTTTTCCGCATCGCCTCGGTGAGCACGGAGCGTTTGCCGGCGGGCGTAGCTGAGCTTTGCAGGCTTTGCCTCGACGAGATGAGCGGCGGCCAGTTCCAGCTGCTGCACGCCTGGGCCTGCCTGATGGGTCCGGCCCGGCTGGTGCTGCTGGACGAACCGACCAATAACCTCGACCAGGTGGCGATCGAGCTCCTGCTGGCCGAACTCGAGACCCTCGCCCCGGATCGCGGCGTGCTGATGGTGAGCCACGATCCCGCCTTCCTCGAGGCCACCTGCGACCGGATCGTGCCGTTATGTGGCTGAGTCTCGCCTGGGATCCCCTGTTCCGGGTGCCGCTCGCCACCGGCCTGACGCTGGCGGTCGCCCTGCCACTCCTCGGCGCCTGCCTGAGGATGCGCGAGCAATGGTTCTCGGGCCTGGGCGTGGCGCAGCTCGCGGCCGCCGGCGGGGTCATCGGCGCGCTGCTGCACGCGCCGGTGATCCTGTTCGCGCTGCTCGGCGCGGCCCTCGGCGGGGCGGCCCGGACGCTGACCGGCTCGACCCGCAACGAGCACTATGCGGTGATGCTGCTCGGCGGCTGGGCCGCGGTCCTGCTGCTGTCGGCCTGGGGCCACGAGGCCGGCCTCGCGGCGGATCACCTGCTGAACGGCCAGCTGTACTTTACTTCGCTGCCGCACCTGCTCGGTGCCGTCGGCCTCCTGGCCGCGCTGCTCTTGTGCGGCCACTGGCTGGCGCGCCGGCTGCTCATCACGCGCCTCTTCCCCAGCCATTTCAAGGCCAATCGCCAGCCGGACTGGCCGCATGAACTCTGCCTCGAGGCGCTGCTGGTCGGCGGCGTGGTGCTGGGCATCAGCACCATGGGCGTGATGGCGACCTTCGCGATGATGTTCATTCCGCCGTGGATCGCGTTCCGCCTGGCGCGCGGCTGGATGCGCGCGCTGCTGCTGTGCGCCCTGCTCGGTGCGGGCGCGGGCCTCGCGGGCTTCATCGTGGCGCTGGCGCTGGACCTGCCTTTCGGTCCCGCCCTGGTCGGCATGCTGCTCCTGGCCCTGCCGTTGCGGCTATTGCCCTTCCGCTTCGGCCGGATCGCCTGACTCGCAGGCGCAGTCGCGCGCGCCTGCCGGCAGGCCGCGGCCCGTGACCAGGTAAGTCGCGAAGCTTCCCAGCCAGTGACCGCCGGAATAATGCGCGTCGCTGACGCCCTCGAGCCCGGCACGCGCATGCGCTGTCGCTGCGGACCGCAGGCTGATGCGGCGCAGATCGCCGGGGGGCAGGCCGGCCGCGATGCCCTCGAGCATCCAGGCACGACTCAGGTTCAGGCCGTCGATGTGCGCCAGCTTGCCGTCCACCCTGTCGGTGACCCGCCCGACCGCCAGCCACCCGGCGCCGCCGTCCTCCGGAATTGCCGGCAGGAACCGTGCCAGCCACGCGGCGAACTCCTCGGCCGGCAACACCCGCCGCACCAGGTCGGCCTCGGCGAGACAGGGAGACAGGAAGTCGTGGCCGGAGGGCTCGTAGTCCAGCGGACAGTCCCGGTCCTCCAGGTAGAGCTCGCGGCTGGTCGACACGAGCAGCGTCTCGAACTCGGCATCGCCGGCCGTGCGCGCCCAGTCGAGCGCCAGGCCGAAGGCGAAGGCCGTCTGGAAATGCTCGCCGCCGCGGATCGGGTACGCGAGCTTGGGCATCCACTCGCGCAGGCGCGCCACCGCCAGCGCCTCGAGCGGCGCGAGAGTCTCGGCCCAGCGCGCGGCATCCGCGTCGTCCCACTCGCGCAGCTCCGCGCACAGCTGCAACAGCCACGCGAGGCCGTAGGGCCGCTCGAATCCCTCGCGGCCCGGTCGCTCGAGATACTCCACTTCGCCGCGCACACCCGCGGCCGTGAAACTCCTTTCCAGCGCCGCGCGTGCCGCGGGGACGAATTCCGCCTCGGGCTCGAGGCGCGCGAGGCGTGCCAGCAGCCAGTGGCCGTGTACCGACGAATGCCAGTCGAAGCAGCCCCAGAACACGGGTGTGAGTGCGCGCGGCGGCCGGGCATCCTCGTCGCCGTCCAGCACGTGCGCGATCTTGTTCGGATATTCACGGTGAACGCAATCGAGTGCCAGGTCCGCGAAGCGGCCCAACGCCGCGGGATCGAGCGCGACTCCGGCGACCAGCATCAACGCAGCGACGCTCATTGGGCGGGGAGCATGCGGCCGAGCGGCCGACCGCCGAGCAAGTGCAGGTGGAGATGGTAGACCTCCTGGCCGCCGTGCGCGTTGCAGTTGATGATCAGCCGGTAACCGTCGTCCGCGATGCCCTCGGCGCGCGCGATATCGCGTGCCACACAGAACATATGGCCGACGAGGCCGGCGTCCTCGTCCGCGATGTCGTTGGCCGTCGGGATCGGCTTGACCGGGATGATCAGCACGTGCACCGGCGCCTGCGGGTGGATATCGCGAAACGCCACCACGCGGTCGTCCCGGTAGATGAAGTCAGCGGGCAGTTCACCTGCAATGATCCTTTCGAACAACGTGGGCATGTGCGTCTCTCCTCTCTGCGCCGGCGGTGCGAGTGCCTGCAGACCAGTGTAGGCAGCAGGCGCCGCCCATCGCAACGCGCCGCTGCGCCCCGGCATATAATGCCGGTCCTTTCCAGCTTCCTCCCGGAGTGCATGCCATGCGCAGGACCCTCGCCCGCCTCACCGCCGCGCTGTTGCTGTCGGCCCTCGCGGGCTGTGTCGGCCTCACATCACTCGAGGCCCCCGAGGTGCGTGTCACGAGCCTGCAGATGCTGGACCCCGCGCCAGGCTCGCTGGAGCAGCGATTCGCCGTGGGGCTGCGCCTGATCAATCCCAACAATCGCGACATCCCCGTGGACGGGATCGACTTCGAGCTCGCGCTGAATGACCGCCGCCTCGCGCACGGCGTCACGAGTGACGGCTTCGAGTTGCCACGGCTCGGCGAAGCCGAGACGGTCGTCGTCGTCACGACTTCGGTATTCGACGTCCTGCGCCAGGCCCTGGATCTCGCCGGCCGGCCGGATGCGCCCATGGACTACCGGCTGCACGGGCGCCTGCACGTCGGCAGCGGCTTTTTGCGCAGTATTCCGTTCGACCACCGGGGCCGGCTGGTACCCTGACTCGCCGGCCATCGCGTCAGGCCGCGCGCAGTCGCCAGGTCGGCCGGTCCCGCGTGTCGATCAGCCCGTAGCCGAGCAGCCAGGCACGCGCGTCCGCGGCATCCTGCTCGAACCAGGCCCGCGCCGATCCCAGCCTGAAGCTGTACCCCCAGGTATCCATATCAGCCAACATGCGCTCGCGCCCGAATCCGGGCAGTTCGCCGGCGAGAATGACCTGCAGGTAGCAGACGCCGTTCTCCTCGTCATAGTCGCCGCCCGCGTCGGTATCGAGAGCCGCGCGGCGCGCCGGCGTCATGCAGGCAAAATGACAGGCCTCGTGCAACACCGAATGCAGCGGCGTGTCGGCGCGTGCGTACAGGGCGCGACCCTGGAGGCCCGCCTCGCGCCCACCCCACCAGGAGCCCGGAAGCGGCGCGCCGTCCGCCACCAGGCGCAGCTCCAGACCGTAGCGGCCGAGCACCCCCCCCGCGGCGCTTTCATGCCCGTCGCCAAGATTCAGGACCTCGGCCGGGGTCAATTTCCCACGTCCCCAAGGCGGCGCGTGATGACCCCGGCGATCTCCCGGGCGAGCGCGTCGCGCAGCAGTTCCTCTTCCTGTTGCTTGGCGAGGATGTCGCGCTCGCTGTAGGGAAACACGCGCGCCCGGGCCAACGGCTGGCGCGGCACGAGTTGTTCCGTGCCGCTCGTCACGAGGTACTCGACTTCGTAGTACACCTCGTACTCCGTCGGCCGGTTCTGCGCCGATACCGATTTCACGCGCCGGCCAAACCGCTCGGCGGCGATCCTGATCGTCGCCGTCGCCGCGGGCTCCCCGCGGGCCAGGGTCACGCCAGCCGCCGTCAGGGTGCGGCGCAGCTGATAGGCCAGATCGGAATTTGGATCCGGGACATCCAGGTAGACGGACGACAGTTCCGCCGGATAGGTCGTCACGCCCTGCAGGCGGAAGCCGCAGGCCGCAAGGACGAGCAAGGCACAGGCGATCGGCAGAGAGCGCAGCAGCAGCATGTTTCAGACCACGATGTTGACGAGGCGGCCGGGCACAACGATGACCTTGCGCACTGCTCGCCCGGCGACGAAGCGCGCGACGTTCTCCTCGGCCAGCGCGGCCGCGTGTATCACGTCCTCCGGCGCATCCCGCGCGATCGTGATGCGACCGCGCAGCTTGCCCTGCACCTGCACGACCAGCTCGATTTCGTCCTGCACGAGGGCGGCGGCATCGAACGCGGGCCAGGGCTGGTCCACGACTGCGCCCGCGCGGCCCAGCGCCGTCCAGAGCGCATGACAGGCATGCGGCACGATCGGCGACAGCAACAGCACGACCGCCTCGAAAACCTCCTGTCGCAGGGCACGATCCTGCGGCTCTCGCCCCGTGTGCCGGCTGACTGTGTTCAGCAGCTCCATCACCGCAGCGATGGCGGTGTTGAACGTATACCGCCGCCCGATGTCGTCGCTGACCTTGGCGATGGTGGCATGCAGCCGGCGACGCAGCGCGCGCTGGGCGTCGTCCAGCAACGCGACCTCCAGCGTCGGCGCCGGGCCCTCGCCGACATGCTCGTACACCATGCGCCACAACCGCTTCATGAAACGGTGCGCGCCCTCGACGCCGGTATCGGACCACTCGAGGCTCTGTTCCGGCGGCGCGGCGAACATCGTGAACAGCCGCACGGTGTCGGCGCCATAGCGGTCCATGAGGGCCTGCGGATCCACGCCGTTGTTCTTCGACTTCGACATGGTGCCGACGCCGCCGAGCTCGACCGGGGCACCGTCGGACTTGAGGCTCGCGCTGACGATGCGCCCCTTCTCGTCGCGCTGCATCTCGACCTCGGCCGGGTTGTACCAGGTCCGGCCGCCCTTCGCGTCCTCGCGATAGAAGGACTCCGCCAGCACCATGCCCTGCGTGAGCAGGTTGGCAAATGGCTCGTCGCCGTCGACGAGGCCCTCGTCGCGCATCAGCTTGTGAAAGAAACGCGCGTACAGCAGGTGCAGGATGGCGTGCTCGATGCCGCCGATATACTGGTCCACGGGCAGCCAGTAACGCGCCCGCTCGTCGAGCATCGCCCCGTGCTGGTCGGCGCAGCAGAACCGCGCGTAGTACCAGGACGACTCGAAAAAGGTATCGAAGGTGTCGGTCTCGCGGCGCGCGTCGCCGCCGCACCGCGGGCAGTCGACCTTGACGAACGCATCCATCTGTTTCAGCGGCGAGCCCGCGCCCGACAGCGTGACGTCCTCGGGCAGGCGCACCGGCAACTGCTCGTCGGGCACGGGGACCGAACCGCACCGCGGGCAGTCGATCATCGGCACCGGGCAGCCCCAGTAGCGCTGGCGCGAGACGCTCCAGTCGCGCAGGCGGTAGTTCACGCGCCGCCGCCCGCGGCCTTCGCCCTCGAGTCGGGCGGCGAGCGCCTCGAAGGCCTCCGCCGACGTAAGGCCGTCGAAGCCCGCCGAATTGACCAGCACGCCGTACTCGACGAAGGCCTCGCGCGACAGGTCTACCGCGGCATCGTCGGCCGGCGCGATGACCTGGCGGATCGGCAGCCCGTATTTCGTCGCAAACTCCCAGTCGCGCCTGTCGTGCCCGGGTACGGCCATCACCGCGCCGGTGCCGTAGCCCATCAGCACGAAGTTGGCGACCCAGACCGGCACGTTCTCGCCGGTCAGCGGGTGCACCACGCTGAGGCCCAGCGGCATGCCGCGCTTCTCCATCGTTTCCAGCGCGGCCTCGGTGGTGTGCGCGCTGCGGCACTCGGCGAGAAAAGCCGCCAGCTCGGGCCGGCCCTGCGCGGCGTGCGCGGCCAGCGGGTGCTCAGCCGCCACCGCCATGTAGGTGACGCCGTAGAGCGTGTCGGGGCGCGTCGTGTAGACGGTCAACGCCTCGTATCCGACGACCGGCCCGCCGGCGAGCGCGAAGTCCAGCTCGAGGCCCTCGGAGCGGCCGATCCAGTTGGCCTGCATCGTCCGCACCTGCTCCGGCCAGCCCGGCAGCCTGGCGAGGTTGTCCAGCAGCTCGTCCGCGTAGGCGGTGATCTTCACGAACCACTGCGGGATTTCGCGTCGTTCCACCAGCGCGCCGGAGCGCCAGCCGCGGCCGTCGATGACCTGCTCGTTGGCAAGCACCGTCTGGTCCACCGGGTCCCAGTTGACGGTCGAGCTGGCCTTGTAGACCAGGCCTTTCTCGTACAGCCGCAGGAAGAACCACTGCTCCCAGCGGTAATACTCGGGATCGCAGGTGGCGAGCTCACGCCGCCAGTCATAGGCGAAGCCGATGCGCCGGAACTGCGCGCGCATGTGCGCAATATTCTCGCGCGTCCACTTGCCCGGCGGCACGCCGTGCTTGATGGCGGCATTCTCGGCAGGCAGGCCGAAAGCGTCCCAGCCCATCGGCTGCAGGACATTCATGCCGCGCATGCGCTGGTAGCGGCTGATGACGTCGCCGATGGTGTAATTGCGCACGTGACCCATGTGCAGGTGCCCGCTCGGGTACGGGAACATGCACAGGCAATAGAACTTCTCCTTCGAGTCGTCCTCCTCGGCGTCGAAACAGCGGTGCTCGTCCCAGTAACCCTGGGCTGCTGGCTCGATGACTTCCGGCTTGTAGATGGGATCCATGGTTCGCTTCGGCTGGACTCAATCCGGCAAGATTACCGTCCCGCCGTGTTGCGGCGCAAAGCCGCGAGCAACACGAGGGCGACCGCCAGTCCCACCAGCGGGCCGTCGCCGTAGCGCAGCCAGGGCGTCAGGCCGCGCATCGGCGTCACCTCGGCCGCGACGACCTCGGCCACGAACTGGCGCGAGCGCTGCGTGACCCGGCCGTGCGGATCGATCACGGCCGTCACGCCGTTGTTGGTGGCGCGCAGCATCCACCGGCCGGTCTCCATGGCGCGCATGCGCGCGATCTGCAGGTGCTGGTGCGGAGCGCGCGTATCGCCGAACCAGGCGTCGTTGCTGACATTGACGAGCAGCTCCGCGGCCGGGAAAAACACCCGCTGCTGCGCGCCGAAGGCGTCTTCGTAGCAGATCGTCGGCGCGACCCGCGTGCCGGCCACGGCCAGCGGCGGCGGCTGCGCCTCGCCCGGCGCGAAGTCCGAATAGGGCAGGTTCATCAGGCGCATCCAGCTGCGCACGAAAGCCGGCACCGGAAAATACTCGCCGAACGGCACCAGCTGGCGCTTGCGGTAGATCTGCGGCTCGCCGCCGAGCGCGACGAGGACGTTGTGATAGTGCCCGGACTCCGGATCAAACTCGAGGATGCCGAGCAACAGTTCGCTGCCGCCCTCCCGCGCCTCGGCGTCGAGCATCTCGATCAGGTCCGTTTCCTCGTCGAGCAGGGCCGGGATCGCGGCCTCGGGCCAGATCACCAGGTCCGCGCCCCAGTACGGCCGCGTCAACTCGAGGTAGAGCTGCCGGGTCGGCTCCAGCGCGACTTCCAGCCATTTCTCGTCCTGCCCGACCGCGCCCTGCACCATGACGGCGCGCAGTGGCTCGCCCGCGGGCGCAGTCCAGTCCTTGCCCCCGGCCAGCCCGGCGCCGGCCGTGATCGTGAACAGGGCGGCCACCGCGAGCGCCCGCCCGACGACCCCCTCCACCAGCACCGCCGCGAGCGCCCCGGCGGCCAGCGCGCAGATCCAGCCCAGGCCATAGACTCCGACCAGCGGCGCCAGCGCCCCGAATACCGAGTCCGTCTGGCTGTAACCCAGGCTGAGCCACGGGAAGCCGCTGAGAAACCAGCCGCGCAGCCACTCGACGGCCGTCCAGGCGGCCGGCAGGCCTACCAGCCAGCGCAACGCCCCGCCGGCCGGCAGGAAGCGCGCGGCACACCATCCCAGCAAGGCGTAGTAGCCGCCCATGATGGCAGCGAGCGCGACCGTGAGAAACGCGGCCAGCACCACCGGCGCCTGGCCGAATTCGTGCACGGAAACGAACGTCCACCATGTGCCGGTGAGGAACGCCAGCAGGCCGAAGAGGAAGCCGCGCCCCGCCGCCCGCCGGGGCGCCGCACCGCGCCAGCCGAGGAACAGCACGGCCGGCGCGATCAGCGCCAGCGGCCAGTATCCCCAGGGGGCGAACGCGAACGGCAGCGCGAGCCCCGCCGCAGCGGCCGCGAGGTCGCCGGGGCCGGGACGCCGCAGGGCGCGCAGGCGGTTGATGCGGCCGGGCATCGGGTCAGTTTTCGAGGCGGCGCAGGCGCACCGAGTGGATGCGGCGTCGATCGGCCCGCAAGACAGTGAATCTCATCCCGGCGAGTACCAGCGACTCGCCCTTGCGCGGCAGGCGTCCGAGCTCGTGCATGACGAGCCCGCCGACGGTGTCGTAATCCGCGTCGCTGAAGTCCGTGTCGAGTTCCTCGTTGAGGTCCTCGATCCGCATCAGCGCATCGACGCGCCAGGCATCGTCCTGGTCGGGGACGATCATGATCTCCTCGTCCGGATCGTGCTCGTCGTCGATCTCGCCGACGATCTGCTCCAGCACGTCCTCGATGGTCAGCAGCCCGGACACCCCGCCGTACTCGTCGACCACGATCGCCATGTGGTTGTGACTGTGCCGGAATTCCTTGAGCAGCACGTTGAGACGCTTGCTCTCCGGGATGAAGACCGCGGGGCGCAGGCACTCCTTGATACGGAAGCGGTCCTGCCCGTTTTCCGCGAAAAAGCGCAGCAGGTCCTTGGCGAGCAGGATGCCGATGACCTCGTCCCGGTCGTCGGCGATCACCGGGAAACGGGAATGGCCGGAGTCGATGATGATCTGCAGCATGTCCTGGGGGCTGGCGTTGCGCTCGACGACGACCATCTTGCCGCGCGGGATCATGATGTCGCGTACCTGGATTGCCGAGACCTCCAGTACGCCCTCGAGCATGTGGTGCTCATCAGCGTCGAGGATCCGCCTGCGCCGCGCCTGGCTGAGGATGTCGAGCAGCGCCTGGCGGTCGCGCGGGGCGGTGCGGAAGGCCTCTGCCCAGCGGGCCAGCAGGCCGGACCGGCGCCCGCCGGTACTCGGAGGTTGGTCGTCAGTCATCGTTCCCGTCGCGTTCGCCGTAAGGATCGGGCCAGCCGAGGCTCGCGAGGATCTCGGCCTCGAGCGACTCCATGGTCGCGGCCTCGCCGGCCGTGTCGTGGTCGTAGCCCACCAGGTGCAGGGTACCGTGAACGACCATGTGCGCCCAGTGGGCATCCAGCGGCTTGGCCTGGGCGGCCGCTTCGGCCTCGACCACCTCGCGGCAGATCACCAGGTCGCCGAGCAGCGGCAGCTCCAGCTCGGGCGGCAGTTCGGCCGGGAATGCCAGCACGTTGGTCGGCCTGTCTTTGGCGCGATAGCGCCGGTTCAGCGCGCGGCTCTCCGCCGCATCCACGATCCGGATGGACAGCTCGGCATCGCGCCGCCGCCCGGCGAGGGCCGCGCGGGCCCAGTGGCGCAGCTTCGCCACCTCGGGCAGCCCGCTGCGCGTGACGCCGACCTGCACGTCGATGCGCAGCGTCATGCGTCCTGGCTTCCCTGGTGACGCTGGTAAGCCTCCACGATCCGTTGCACGAGCGCATGACGCACCACGTCCTTCGCGGTGAACCAGGTGAAGCCGACGCCCTCGACATCCCGCAGGACTTCGGCGGCATGCGAGAGGCCCGAGAGCTTGCTGGCCGGCAGGTCGGTCTGCGTGACGTCGCCGGTGACCACCGCGCGCGAGCCGAAGCCGATGCGCGTCAGGAACATTTTCATCTGCTCGACGGTCGAGTTCTGCGCCTCGTCGAGAATCACGAAGGCCTCGTTCAGTGTGCGGCCGCGCATGAACGCGAGCGGCGCGATCTCGATGACATGCCGCTCGATGAGCTTGCCGACGCGCTCGAAACCGACCATTTCGTAGAGCGCGTCGTACATCGGCCGCAGGTAAGGGTCGACTTTCTGCGACATGTCACCCGGCAGGAAGCCGAGGCGCTCGCCGGCCTCCACCGCCGGCCGCACCAGCACGATACGCCGCACGGCGTCGCGCTCGAGTGCTTCCACCGCACTGGCGACCGCGAGATAAGTCTTGCCGGTGCCCGCCGGACCGATGCCGAAGCACAGGTCGTTGTCACGCATCGACTGCAGGTAGCGGCCCTGGTTCTGGCCGCGACTCCGGATTACGCCGCGGCGCATGCGCAGCTCGCCGGGCACCTGGGCGGCGGGCTCCTCGTAGAGCCCCGCTTCCTGCAGCCACGCGTGCACGCGCTGCGGACTGATGCTCTCGGTGGCGGCCTGCTCGAACAGTGCCACGAGGAGGCGGTCGGCCGCATCCACGGCGCGCTCCGGGCCCTCGATCTGGAAACGATTGCCGCGCGGCCGGATCGCGACCCCGAGGCGACTCTCAATCTGCTTGAGGTGCTCGTCGAACTGGCCGCAGAGATTCGCGAGCCGCTGGTTGTCGGCGGGTTCGAGGACCAGGTCCCTGACAAGATTGGCGTTCAAGTGCTCGGCATACCTCAGGCGGAGCGGGCCAGGGCGCCCTCGACGCCCACGACCCGGCCGCGCAGGGAATTGGGCAGCGCCTCGGTGATCAGCACGTCGACGAAACGGCCCTGCAGGCGCGCGTCCCCGGCGAAATTCACCCAGCGCATATTGCCGCTGCGCCCGGCCAGCTGGCGCGGGTCTTTCTTCGCAGGGCGCTCGACGAGGACGCGCTCGACCCGGCCGACCATCGCCGCGCTGATGCGCGCCGCCTGCTGGTTGATGCGATGTTGCAGCAGGGCCAGGCGGCGCTGTTTCTCCAGCGCATCGATCTCGTCCGGCAGCGAGGCGGCCGGCGTGCCAGGGCGGCGACTGTAGATGAAACTGAAGGACTGGTCGAATCCCACGTCCTCGATGAGCTGCAGCGTCTGCTCGAAGTCCCGCGCGGTCTCGCCGGGGAAGCCGACGATGAAATCCGAGCTGATGCTGATCTCCGGCCGCGCCGCGCGCACGCGGCGTACCCTGTGACGGTATTCCAGCGCCGTGTGGCCGCGCTTCATAAGCGCGAGGATGCGGTCCGAGCCGCTCTGCACCGGCAGGTGCAGGAACGGCGCCAGCTCCGGCACTTCCGCGTAGGCGGCCACGAGGCTGTCGGTGAACTCCACGGGGTGCGAGGTCGTGAAGCGGATCCGGTCGATGCCGTCCACGGCGGCGACGAAGCGGATCAGCGCCGCGAGATCGGCGCGCGTGCCGTCGTGCATCGCGCCGCGATAGGCATTGACGTTCTGGCCCAGCAGGTTGACTTCCCGCACGCCCTGCGCCGCGAGCTGCGCGACCTCGACGATGACGTCGTCGAACGGCCGGCTGACCTCCTCCCCGCGCGTGTAGGGCACGACGCAGAAACTGCAGTACTTGCTGCAGCCCTCCATCACCGACACGAACGCGGTCGGGCCCGCGGCGCGCGGCGCCGGGAGGCGGTCGAATTTCTCGATTTCCGGGAACGAGATATCGACCGCGGGCCGGCCACTGTCGCGCACCGCGTCGAGCATCGCCGGGAGCCGGTGCAGCGTCTGCGGCCCGAACACGATGTCGACAAACGGCGCACGGTCGAGGATCGCCTCGCCCTCCTGGCTGGCGACGCAGCCGCCGACGCCGATGACGATGCCGGGGCGCGCCTCCTTCAGTTCCCGCCAGCGGCCCAGCAGGGAGAACACCTTCTCCTGCGCCTTTTCACGAATGGAGCAGGTGTTCAGCAGCAGGACGTCGGCCTCCTCGGCCGCGACCGCCTGCTCGAAGCCATGGGATTCCCGCAGCACGTCCGCCATCTTCGACGAATCGTACTCGTTCATCTGGCACCCGAAGGTGTGGATGAAGAGCTTGCCGGGAGAACGCTGCGCTTCCATCAGGCCGTCACTATCCCTCAGAAGGGGATGTCGTCCTCGAACGGCTCGTCCTTGCGCCCGGCGCCGCCGGACGTCGTGCCGCCGCCCGACGAGGAAGAGCGGTTATCGTCCTCGCGACCGGCCGCGGGGGCGCCGCTGCCGGGACGTCCGCCGAGCATCTGCATATCGCGGCCGATGATCTCGGTGGTGTAGCGGTCGTTGCCGTCCTTGTCCTGCCACTTGTTGGTGCGGATCTGGCCCTCGATGTAGACCTGCGAGCCCTTGCGCAGGTACTCGCGCGCGACCTCGGCCAGGCGGTCGAACATCACGATGCGATGCCACTCGGTCTCCTCGACCAGGTCGCCGCTCTGGCGATCCTTGCGTTTCTCGGTGGTCGCCACCCGGATATTGGTGACGGTCAGCCCCCCCGGAGTGGTGCGGGATTCCGGGTCCGCGCCCAGGTTGCCGATGAGGATGACCTTGTTGATGCCGCGCGCCATGAGCCTGACCTCGTTTGCAGAATGGTTGGACCGGCCTTTGGCCGATGGTCGAGAATAGCCCTCTAGTCTAGCCGGAACAGCCCCGAATCTCACGCGCGCGGCCCGAAAACCGCCCCTTGACGCGCGGCGAAAGCCCGCCGTGGCCCGGTGGGCGATTCACCGCATTTTCTAGGTATAGTAGTGGGCTTCCCCGAACACAGGCAGCCATGGACACTATCCGCATCCGCGGGGCCCGCACCCACAATCTCAAGTCGGTCGACGTCGACCTGCCGCGCGACCGCCTGATCGTGGTCACGGGCCTGTCCGGCTCGGGCAAGTCGTCGCTCGCCTTCGACACGATCTACGCGGAGGGCCAGCGGCGCTACGTCGAGTCCCTCTCCGCCTACGCGCGCCAGTTCCTCTCCATGATGGAGAAACCGGACGTCGAGTCGATCGAGGGCCTCTCCCCGGCCATCTCCATCGAGCAGAAGTCGACCTCGCACAACCCGCGCTCCACGGTCGGCACGGTCACGGAAATCTACGACTACCTGCGGTTGCTGTACGCGCGCGCCGGCACGCCGCGCTGCCCGACCCACGGGGAGCGCCTCGAGGCGCAGACCGTCAGCCAGATGGTCGACCAGGTGCTGGCGCTGCCGGCCGGCGCGGCGCTGATCCTGCTCGCGCCGGTAGTGCGCGATCGCAAGGGCGAGCACACCAACGTCATGGCAGAGTTGCGCGCCCAGGGCTTCATCCGCGCGCGGGTGGACGGGGAGGTCTGCGAACTCGACGATCCGCCGACGCTCGACCTGCACCGCAAGCACACCATCGAGGCCGTCGTGGACCGGTTCCGCGTCCGCCCGGATCTGGGACTGCGGCTCGCCGAGTCCTTCGAAACGGCGCTGAAGCTGGCCGACGGGATGGTCACGGTCGTGTTCATGGACGAACCCGAGCGCACGCCGCTGGTGTTCTCGGACCGCTTCGCCTGCCCGCTCTGCGGCTACAGCATCGCCGAACTCGAGCCGCGCCTGTTCTCCTTCAACAATCCGGCGGGCGCCTGCGCATCGTGCGACGGCCTCGGCGTGCAGCAGTATTTCGATCCGGACCGTGTCGCCGCCCATCCGCACCTGTCCCTCGCCGGCGGCGCGATCCGTGGCTGGGACCGGCGCAATGCGTATTACTTCCAGCTCGTCCGCAGCCTCGCCGAGCACTACGCGTTCGATCTCGAGACGCCCTTCGAGAAGCTGCCGGCGAAAATCCGCAAGGTCGTACTGTTCGGCTCCGGCAACGAGGAGATCGAGTTCGCCTATTTCGACGGCCGCGGCGGCCTGGCGCGGCGCAAGCATCGCTTCGAGGGCATCATTCCGAACATGGAGCGGCGTTACCGCGAGACCGAGTCCGGCACGGTGCGCGACGAGCTCTCCAAGTATCTCGGCACGCATCCCTGCCCGGCCTGCACCGGCACGCGGCTCAACGAGGCGGCACGCAACGTGTTCGTGGCGGAGCGCGGCCTCGCGGAGGTCACCGCGACCGCCGTGGGCGAGGCCCTCGCGTTCTTCAGCGGGCTCGAACTGCCCGGCTGGCGCGGCGAGGTCGCGCGCAAAATCATCAAGGAAATCAACGATCGCCTCAAGTTCCTTGTCGACGTGGGGCTGGATTACCTGACGCTCGACCGCAGCGCGGAGACCCTCTCCGGCGGCGAGGCGCAGCGCATCAGGCTCGCCAGCCAGATCGGCTCCGGCCTGGTGGGCGTCATGTACATCCTCGACGAGCCGTCCATCGGACTGCACCAGCGCGACAACCGGCGCCTGCTCAACACGCTGTTGCACCTGCGCGATCTCGGTAATACGGTGATCGTGGTCGAGCATGACGAGGAGGCGATCGCCACCGCCGACCACATCGTGGACATCGGCCCGGGCGCGGGTGTGCACGGCGGGCGGGTCGTCGCGCAGGGCAATCCCGCAGACATCATGGCGAGCCCCGAGTCACTCACCGGCGACTACCTGGCGGGGCGCCGCGGCATTCCCGTGCCGGCGGCGCGCACGCCGCCCCGCAAGGGCCAGGACATCGTGGTGCACGGCGCGCGCGGCAACAATCTCGCCGGGATCGACGTCGCGATTCCGCTCGGCCTCCTCACCTGCGTGACGGGCGTGTCGGGGTCCGGCAAGTCCACGCTCATCAACGACACGCTGTACCTCGCGGCGGCGCAGAAGCTCAACGGCGCGGCCGTGACGCCCTCGCCCCATGAGCGCATCGAGGGCCTGCAACATATCGACAAGGTCATCGACATCAGCCAGAGCCCGATCGGGCGCACGCCGCGCTCCAATCCGGCGACCTACAGCGGCCTGTTCACGCCCATCCGCGAACTGTTCGCGGGCACGGCCGAGTCGCGCTCGCGCGGCTACAAGGCGGGACGCTTCAGCTTCAACGTCAAGGGCGGCCGCTGCGAGGCCTGCCAGGGCGACGGCGTGCTGAAGGTGGAGATGCATTTTTTGCCCGACGTGTACGTCGCCTGCGACGCGTGCAAGGGCCAGCGCTACAACCGCGAAACTCTCGAGATCCGCTACAAGGGGCGGAACATTCACGAGATCCTCGAGATGACCATCGAGGACGCGCTGGAATTCTTCGCCAACGTCCCGGTGGTCAAGCGCAAGTTGCAGACCCTGATGGACGTCGGCCTGTCCTACGTGCGCCTCGGCCAGAACGCCACCACGCTGTCCGGCGGCGAGGCGCAGCGGGTCAAGCTCGCCAAGGAGCTGTCCAAGCGCGACACGGGCAAGACGCTGTACATCCTCGACGAACCGACCACGGGATTGCATTTCCACGACATCGCGCAGCTGCTGGGCGTGCTGGGCCGGTTGCGCGATCACGGCAACACGGTGGTCGTGATCGAGCACAACCTGGACGTCATCAAGACCGCGGACTGGATCGTCGATCTCGGCCCGGAGGGCGGCAGCGGCGGTGGCCGGCTCGTCGCGGAAGGCACGCCCGATGCAGTGGCCGCGGTGCCGTCCTCGTATACCGGCCAGTACCTGAAACCGATCCTCGCCGCCGCGGCCGCGCACAAGCCGAAGCGCAGGAAGCGCGCCTGAGCATGGAAGTGTTCTGCTACACCGAGGATCATTACCGCAGCTTCCGCGAGATCGAAGGTCAGCAATGAAAGGCAAACCGACGCACTGGCAGCTCGACGAGACGGCCGACGCCGGACTGCACCGGGTCGGGCGCGATGAAGTCGAGGCGCTCTGCGAGGCAGGCAGCGCCGCCGGTCTGTACTGCGCGCGGCTGGACCTCGCGGACTGCCGGGGCAAGGCGGCCCTGCTCGCGGGCCTGGCGCGGGTACTCGAGTTTCCCACCTGGTTCGGCCATAACTGGGATGCGCTGGCGGACTGCCTCGACGATCTCGAGTGGCTGCGCGGATCGGGCTACCTGCTGGTGCTGGAGAACCCGGCAGGGATGAGCGCCGCCGCACCCAAGGATTTCGCCCTCGCGCTCGACATTTTCGCGGACGCGGCGCGCAAGTGGCGCGAGCGCGACACGCCCTTCTGGGTGTTCCTCGTCGAGCAAGGCGGCAATTGAGCAGCGCCGCCGACCCGGCCATCCGCTTTCGCGGCGGCAAGGCGGCCAGCGCCCTGCCGATCCTGTTCTTCATCGGCTGGGCGATCTTCCAGTCCGGCGTGCTCGGCATCAGCGACACCGCCGGACTGATCGTCGGCATGCTGGTGGGCCTGACGCTCGGTATGCTGCTGGTGCGCGGCAGCTGGACCGTGTACGCCGAGGCCATCTTCGCCGGCATGGCGCAGAAAGTCGCGGTCACGGCGATCGTCGCCTGGCTGTGGGCCGGGATGTTCGCGGCCACGCTGCAGGTCGGCGGCTTCGTCAACGGCCTGGGCTGGCTGGCCGAGGTGTCCGGCATGGGGCCGGCGGTGTTCCCGGCGGTCACCTTCGTGCTGGCGGCGTTGCTCGCCACCGGCATCGGCACCGGCTACGGCACGGTGATCGCCTTCGTGGCGCTGTTCTTCCCGGCGGGCGTCGTGCTCGGCGCGGATCCCCTGCTGATGTTCGGCGCGATCCTCTCCGGCGCGGTGTTCGGCGACAACCTGGCGCCGGTGAGCGACACGACCATCGTCAGCGCGGTGACGCAGGACTCGGATGTCGGCGGCGTCGTCGCGAGTCGCTTCAAGTACGCCATCATCGCGGCGACGCTGGCGTTCGTCGCCTACCTCGTGGCCGGGACGCTGTTCACCGGGACGGCCGTCGACGCGGACGCCGCGGCGCTGTTCAGCGCGCAGAGCAATCCCCGCGGCCTGCTGCACCTGGTGCCGATGGGCATCGTGATCTTCAGCGCGATCCGCGGCCGGCACATCATCGAGGCCATTTCCTGGGGGCTGATCGCCGCAATCGTCGTCAACCTGCTGTTCGGCCTCGCGGCCGGCAGCGACATGCTGGTGTTCCGGGTCGCCGCGGGCGGCTGGGCCGGGGAAACGTTCGCCGCCTGGCCGCTGGTCGAGGCGGTGGCCGCCGGCGAGGCCGGCGTCGGCGGCAGCCTCTACGCCGGTGCCATCGGCTATGCCGAGCTGGCGGTACTGATCCTGCTCGTACTGGCCGGCGCGCACGTCATGATCCGCGGCGGCGGCTTCCATGCCCTGCAGGAGTGGCTGCTGGAAAAAGTCGCGCGCAGCGTGCGCTCGGCCGAGATGACCATGGTCATCGCCACGGCGCTGATCAACGCGGCGATCACTATCAATACCGCCGCGCAGATCGCCATCGCGCCCTACATCGCGACCATCGGCAAGCGCTTCAACCTCAACGGCTATCGCCGCGCCAACATCCTCGACGCCAATACTTCGGCGCTGGGCTACATCTTTCCGTGGGCCGGCGGCGTGCTGGTCGGCTATACGCAGATGACCGGCCTGGCCCAGACCTACGACTGGTTCACGCCCGCCATGGTGGTGGCCCCGATCGAGGCCTGGCCGTGGGTGTTCCACGGCTGGCTGCTGGTCGCAGTGTTCCTGTTCGCGGCGTGGACGGGCTTCGGCCGCGAGTACACCACCGACCGCATCAGCAAAGGGGGTACAAGCCTGTGATCGGCCAACTGTTCGCCAACTGGCGTTTCCGCACCAACAGGCCCGTGTTCGCACCAGGCGAGGAAATCCGCGCCTACGTGACCGGGTTCGACGCGGCGAGCGGCAAGGGCACCGTGCGCATCGGTGATACCGAGCTCAAGGTGGCGGGCGCCTCGGCCACGCAACTCGACCAGCTCGTCGGGCTGCAAATCGAGCACTTCGACGCCGCGAGCGCCACGGGGCAGGCACGGCTTTTGACATAATG
>DATKAZ010000038.1:0-3436 GCA_035514535.1 Gammaproteobacteria bacterium | reverse complement strand
CAGTTCGACGGCCTGCTTCTCGTGTGCCACCCGCCCGGTGTCGCGCTCCTTGGCCGCCTGCTGCAAGCGGGCGCTCAGATCATTCGATTCTTCGGACTTTTCGGCGAGCTGCTTCTTGGCCGATGCGTAAAGGCCCTCGATACGGGTCTCGTGCTCTCGGACCACCGCTGCATAGACGCCGGCACTAGCATCGAATTCGGCACGGATCCGATCCAGTGTCGACTGCGCCGAGGCCTTGGTTGCACGCGGCAATGCTAGGTGGTTCAGCGCGGCATAGGCCTCGCTCACCCAGCCCGCGAGCGGCTGCACGGCGGCGACCTCGGCGTCCTGGAAAGTGTGATGCCGCAGTTCGCTGCTCAGGAACTCCTCGATCGCGAACACGGTATCGCCGGAGTACTTCGGCCATTTCACCCCCAGTGCCTTGCCGACACGCTGCACCGCCGCCTGCCAGTTGCCGAGCAAGTCGCGGTAGTGAACGAATGCGCGCGGCAGCTTGCGCGAGCCGCGCTCTCCCTCCAGGACGTAACGCAGCCACAGCAGCAACGAACGCGTGCGACTGAACTGATCGCGCGCCTCGAGCGACTGCGCGACCTCCAGCGGGTGGCGGAGCTGAAACACCACCTTGGGAATGACCCCCGCCGACTTCAGTGCTCTTCGCCACAGCGGGAAGAACAGGCAAGCCCGCGGGTCCTTGATCAGGAACAGCGGAGCGTCGCCGAACTCCTTCTGCAGGGTCTCCACCAGGCGCAACTGAAACTGCTCCGCGGTGGGCGTGTCCAGCCAGTCGGGATTGACCGGGCCCCAGTCGTTCCAGCGGCTGCCGGCCGAGCGCAGGATGCTCTCGTGCACCTTCAACAGTTCCAGCGACTCGAAATAGCCGCGCGGATTGTCCTTGGTGGGAATCATGAGGGTCCGCGGCGCCTGAGCTCCCAGGCGCGTCAGCACGCCACCGAGGGCGGATGTCCCGGACCGGTGCATGCCGAGGATCACCACGGCCTCTCTCTTTGCTTTCGCCACGACGTTCTCCGCGGTCACTGCGCGCACCTCCTCCGGGCCGGCACGGTTGCCTCGAAGAGAGGCACCGCACAGCTACATTGCCGTGCCGACGCGCGGCCACCTCCGACGGCATTCGCCCGTTCCGGGTCCTGCCGGCAGGGGCGATCGTTCGGTCGGTAATGCAGCGGGCGTGTCGGCTCCACGACGCCGGAGAGTAGCGGCCGCTCGGCTTCAGACGAGGTTTCGGGGGAGGGATTGTCGCCAACCCCGGCGGTGGTTTCCAGTCCGAAGCGGCCCAGGCCCACCCCGAACCCCTGCCATCCCTCCTGTCATGCGGCCTCACCAGCCGCCTCGGGACCAGATTCAACAGTACATCATGCAGCTTGCCGGGCGGGCCGCAACGGGGGTTTGCGCCGCGGGCGAAGGCGTCTGCCAGGAGGCGATCGGTTGTTTTCGCGCATCAGGGTTGGCTGCGAGCCGCCGGATCGAGGCCAAGATCGATGCCGACGGCGTGGCGGCTGTGAAGGCGCGGCTGATTGCCCGCATCCATGAAGTCAATCCGCTGCACTGTCCGCGTTGCGGCAGCAGCATGCATCTGATCGTGTTCATCCTCGAGCGCGCAGTGATCGTGCGCATCCTCGATCATCTCGGAGCGCCTCGCCAGGCGCTACGCGCCGCGCCAATCCGCGACCCGCCAGAACTGGCCGCGTGGCGGCGGACGCTGCGGGCATACGCGCGTAGATGTTTCGATCACGTCGCGTTGGCTAGTTTCCGCGTGGCGTTTTCGCCGACCACCGGACCCTCCCGCCATGGCCCCGACCAGGAAATCCGCGCCCGCCGCCAGGAAGTCCGGGGCGAAGAAATCCGCAGCGCCGTCGCCCGAGGCGCTGGCCGCCCAGGCCTCGGCCACCGACGCCACCGCTGCCGCGACGTCCTACAACGCCAACAAGGCCGCCGAGCATGGCCATGCCAATGCGCTCGCGCCGCCGGAAGGCGAGCGGGTCGACCCGGCCTCGGCGCAGGTCGGCGCCAGCACGCTGTCCGAGCACCAGGCCTCGGCCAAGACCGGCGGCGCGGCGCAGCCAGGCAGCAACCCGACGGTGGAACCGCTGGACCGGGTGCGGGTCGATTCCGGCGACCAGCGCCTGACCACGAACCAGGGCGTGCCGGTCGGCGACAACCAGAATTCGCTGAAGGCGGGCCTGCGAGGGCCCGCGCTGCTCAAGGACTTCATCCTTCGCGAGAAGGTCACCCACTTCGACCACGAGCGCATTCCCGAGCGCATCGTCCACGCACGCGGTTCCGGCGCGCACGGCTACTTCGAGTGCTACGCGCCTTTGACCGACCTGACCCGCGCGGCGCCATTCCAGGCCGCGGGCAAGTCCACGCCGGTGTTCGTGCGCTTTTCGACCGTCGCCGGCGAGCGCGGCTCCAAGGACACCGCGCGCGACGTGCGCGGATTCGCGGTCAAGTTCTACACCGACGAAGGCAACTGGGACCTGGTCGGCAACAACATCCCGGTGTTCTTCATCCAGGACGCGATGAAGTTCCCGGACGTCGTCCACTCGGTGAAGATGGAGCCCGACCGCGGCTACCCGCAGGCCTCGGCGGCGCACGACACCTTCTGGGACTTCATCAGCCTGACCCCGGAGTCGATGCACAAGATCATGTGGGCGATGAGCGACCGCGCGATCCCGCGTTCGCTGCGCTTCATGGAAGGCTTCGGCATCCACAGCTTCCGGCTGCTGGACGCGAAGGGCAACTCGACCTTCTGCAAGTTCCACTGGCGCCCGAAGCTCGGCATCCAGTCCACCCTGTGGGACGAGGCCGCCAAGCTGCAGGGCGCCGACAACGACTTCCACCGACGCGACCTGTTCGAGGCGATCCAGGCCGGGCACTTCCCGGAATGGGAGCTGGGCGTACAGCTGTTTACCGAGGAGCAGGCGGACGAATTCCCGTTCGACCACCTCGACCCGACCAAGATCATCCCCGAGGAAACCATCCCGCTGACGATCATCGGGCGCATGGTGCTCGACCGCTGGCCGGACAACTTCTTTGCCGAGACCGAGCAGGTGGCGTACTGCCCGGCCAACATCGTCCCGGGCATCGACTTCAGCAACGATCCGCTGCTGCAGGGCCGGCTGTTCTCCTACCTGGATACCCAGCTGATCCGGCTGGGCGGCCCCAACTTCCAGCAGATCCCGATCAATGCGCCCAAGTGCCCGTTCGCCAACCTCCAGCGCGACGGCCACATGCAGATGCGGGTGCCGAAGGGACGGGTGAACTACGATCCGAGCTCGCTGCAGGACGACACCCCGCGCGAGACGCCCGACGGATTCCGCAGCTTCGCCGAGCGTCCGGACGATGGCTGCAAGGGCCGCATCCGCCCGGAAAGCTTCGCCGACCACTACAGCCAGGCACGCATGTTCTACCGCAGCCT
>DATKAZ010000037.1:0-122320 GCA_035514535.1 Gammaproteobacteria bacterium | reverse complement strand
CGCAATCCGGCCTGCTCGACGGCCCGGGCGCATTGCGAGCCGTCGGGCGCGATCGCCCGGATTTCGACGCCGGCGCGCGCGAGGCCGAGTGCCAGTTCGATGTCCGGCCGTACGCTGCGGGGCGTGCCGGTATGAAAGGTGATCCAGAGAACCCGCAGCGGATCCCCTGTGGGTTGCGGGGTGTCCATCGCCGCATTCTGGCAGATGCGGCCCGCGTAGGCGTCCTCCGTTGCGCTTCAGTCCGGGGCGGCGGCCACGCCGAGCAGCACGTCGCATGCCCGCAGCTCGGCGAGGACGGTCGCACCGCCGGCGACGACGACTTCCGGCTTCGGGTGGGCGAGTTCCGTCGCGATATCCTGGAGGCACTCGCGCCCGGTGCGGCGCGGCAGCGACCCGCTGCGCAGCATCTCGAGCAGGCGGGCGGTGACGAGGTTGATCTCCAGGAAGCCGACCTCGTCGCGCCGGTCACGGTAGACAACCAGTCGCGTCGGCTCCGGGGGAGCAGTCGTCGGCTGGAAATCCGGTGCTATGCGGTGAACCGGCCACTTGTAGGTGAGCAACAGCGCGAGGGGCGAGAGCACGGGAATTCCTTCCAGCAGGTCCCCGTCCGGGTCCACGCCGGTCACATCGAGGTCGCGCTCGTCGATGGAGAGGGCCAGTTCCACCCATTCATAGTGGGCGAGCTCGGCGAGAAATGGCGGGTCGTCGGCTTGGGATCCGCGGCTCTCGAGCAGGTAGCGCAGGAATTCTCGCGGCAGCTCGAGGAACAACGGCGTCTGGGCGCGGTGCCGCACCAGCCAGTCTCGCACCATCACGAGCCAGGCTTCCTCACCCAGCACCTTCCTGAGGACCGGAAAGCTGCGGCCGAGCAGGTCGCGCACATTGTTAAAGAACAGCTCGCGGTAAATCGCCATGCGGCGATCCTCGATCCCCGCCGGGGCGGGGACGTGCTCCGGATCGCGGATGTGGGCGGCGAACGCATACTGCGCGCTGAACAGGTCTTCTTTCTCAGCCATGCGCGTCACGCGCTCCGGGCGTCGCAACCTCGTGTTTGTCCTGCAGGCCGCGAATGATCTCGAGCTCACGCCGCAGCCCCGCGAGCGGCGGAATGTTGAAGTCGCGTTCCAGCAACGTCGGAATCACGCCGAACCGCTCGTAAGTCTGGTCCAGCAGGGCCCAGACGGGATCGATGACGTCCGCCCCGTGCGTGTCTACGCGCAGGTCCTCGGCCTCGACATAGTGGCCGGCGACATGCAGGTAGACGATCCGCTCGCCCGGCAGAGCCGCGAGGAACGCTGCCGCGTCGTAGCCGTGGTTGACCGCGTTGACATAGACGTTATTGACGTCCAGCAGCAGCCCGCAGTCCGCTTCCTCGAGTACCGCGTTGAGAAACTGGATCTCGTCCATTTCGCGCCCCGGCGCGGCGTAATAGGAGACGTTCTCCACCGCGATGGGGCGTTCGAGAACCTCCGTGGCACGCCGGATGCGCCCCGCGACGTGGTGCACGGCCTCCGCGGTGAACGGGATCGGCATCAGGTCGTAGAGGTGGCCATCGTCGCCGGTATAAGACAGGTGCTCGGTGTAATACCGGATGTCATGGGTGTCCAGGAAGGTCCGGATTCGTGCCAGCAACTCCTCGTCGAGGGGGGCGGGCCCGCCGAGGGAGAGCGACAGGCCGTGGGTCACGAGCGGGAAGCGATCGGCGAACCAGCTGAACTTGCGCGCCAGCGCGCCGCCGGCACCGATCCAGTTCTCCGGCGCGACCTCCATGAAGTCGACGTCCCACGGCGGGTCCGCCATGAGCTCGGTCATCATGCTGCGCCGCAGACCCAGCCCGACGCCGCTGACCGGATAATCAATTCCCATTGCCGTCCTCCGCGTTACTGTTTCCGCGCGCCTTCGCGCGGGCACGTTCATCGCCCGAGCCGTCGGAGCGCCTCCATGTAGGAGACCTCGTCCGGCAGGGAATTGTTTCGCTGCGCATGCCACAGCGCTTCGGCCAGGCAGTCCGCCATGCGATGTTCCGCCTCGTGCAACCCGTACCTCCCGGCCAGGGCGCGGTGCAGCGCGGCGATGCCCTGCGGGCGGTCCGTGGCCACCTGTTCGCGCAGCGCGAGGTGCAGCCCCATGTGCAGGAACGGGTTGGTCTCGCCTTCGCCGGGCATCCAGTCGCGCTCGAGCACCGCCTCGCCGTGCTCCAACAGGGGCTGATATTCCGGATGCAGCTCGATCACGTCGGCCACCTGGACCTCCAGCGGCTCGGCCGGCAGGCCTTCGCGCCGCTTGCGCCACGCTTCGACGTAGGAGCCTCGCAGGCCCGCGCGGTCATTCGGCAGCAGCACGGTGCTTGCGCGCCGCCGGGCCGGGCCTGGCGAGAGGGCGCACGGGCGGCTCGCCCGGCGTCTTGGCACGGAAGTCGCACAGGTCGGCAATGATGCACGTGGGACAGTCCGGCTTGCGTGCCTTGCAGACGTATCGGCCATGCAGGATCAGCCAGTGATGCGCATCCTTCATGAATTCGGGCGGCGTGACGCGCGCGAGCCGATCCTCGACGTCGCGAACGGTCTTTCCGGGCGCCAGGCCCGTGCGATTGGCGACCCTGAATATATGCGTATCGACCGCGATCAGCGGCTCGCCGAACGCCGTGTTCAGCACCACGTTGGCCGTCTTGCGGCCCACGCCCGGCAGCGCCTCGAGCGCGGCACGGTCGCGCGGCACTTCGCTACGGTGGGACTCGCGCAGGATCCTGCACAGGGCGATGACGTTCTTCGCCTTGGCGTTGTACAGGCCGATCGAGCTGATGTACTCCTTCAGTCCGTCCTCGCCAAGCGCGAGGATGGCCGCCGGCGTGCGCGCCCTGGGATACAGCCTCGCGGTCGCGCGGTTGACGCTCTTGTCCGTCGCCTGGGCCGAAAGCACGACGGCGACCAGCAACTCGAACGGCGTGTCGTATTCGAGCTCCGTCGTCGGCGCCGGATTCGCGGCACGCAGGCGCTCGTACAACTGGCGGCGCTTGGCGTTGTTCACGGCGCGCCTCAGGCCGCTTCGCCCGCGGCCGCGGCTGCCGGAGCCGGCGTGCGGCGGCGCTGCTGGCGCGCATCGACGAGGTTCTTCGCCGCCACCATGAGGCCGAGCCCGATGAACGCCCCGGGCGGGAGGAGGGCAAGCAGGAAGCCGCCGTCCAGGAGTTGCAGCTCCAGGGCACTCGCCCACGCCCCGAACATCATGTGGGCCCCGGCCAACACGGTGCCCTGGCCGATCAGTTCCCGCGCCGCGCCGAGCGCGACGAGCACGCCGGTGAAGCCCAGGCCCATGGCGAGTCCGTCGAGGGCCGCCAGCCCCGGCGGCTGCCTCGAGGCGAATGCCTCGGCCCTGCCGATGATCGCGCAATTGGTGACGATCAGCGGGATGAAGATGCCCAATACGCGGAACAGCTCGTGGAACCAGGCGTTCATGGCCAGTTCCACGGCGGTCACGAACGATGCGATCACGAGTACGAACACGGGAATGCGGATTTCCGGGCGGACAAACTCGCGGATGACGGAGATCGTAATGTTCGATGCGACCAGCACCAGCGTGGTGGCGATGCCCAGCCCCAGGCCGTTGATGAAGCTCGTGCTCACGGCCAGCAGCGGGCATAGCCCGAGCAGCTGGACAAGGCCGGCGTTGTTGGTCCAGAGGCCCGTCCTGATGACCTCCGCGACGCGTCCGCTCATTCGGTCTCCTCGCTTGCGGCAGGCGGCGACTGCAGCTCTGCCGCGCCTGCCGGCGTGGCAAACAGCAGGTCGCGGTGAGCCTCAAAGTATATCAGCGCATCGCGCACCGCCGAGACGACGGCCCGGGCCGTGATCGTGGCCCCGGTAAACTGGTCGAACACGCCGTCGTCGCGGCGCACCGCCCAGCGCTCGCGCGGTGGTTGCCCCAGCGAGCGCCCGTCGAAATCGAGGATCCAGTCGTCGCGCTCGACTTCGATCTTGTCCCCGAGTCCGGGCGTCTCGCGATGGGAGACGACCCTCACGCCGCTGATCCGGCTGTCGGCGAGGATCCCCACGAGCAGCCGGATCGGGCCGCTGTAGCCGCCAGGGGCCACCGGCGTGATGACGATCGCGACGGGCCGGCCCCGCATCCGGGCGCGGTAGACCGTCACCGGTACCGCCGTACCGAGCAGCTCCTCGTCAGTGACGGTGATGTAATCCTCGTGCACGGCGTTGTCATAGGCCCCTGCGGGCAACACATCGGCCAGGGTCCGCAACAGGTAGGCGCGCTCGTTCTCGGCGATGCGTTCCTCGGTCGCGTCCCAGGTGACGGCGACCAGCAGCGCGCCGAACACGGCAAAACCGGCCAGGATCCCGGCTGCGCGCAGCATGCTGCGCGTGAGCTCAGCCCGGATGGCCATAGGTGCGGGGTTGCGTAAAGTGATCGATGGCCGGCACCGCCATATTCATCAGCAGCACCGCGAACGCGACGCCGTCCGGGTAGCCGCCCCAGCTCCTGATCACGAAGATCAGCACGCCGATGCCGAAGCCGTAGACCAGCCGACCGGAGCGGCTGGTGGCCGCGGAGACGGGATCCGTGGCGATGAAGAAGGCGCACAATATCGTGGCGCCGCTGAACAGGTGAAAAGTGGGCGGCGGATGGCTGCCGGGCTCGATCAACCAGAAGAACGTCGCCGGCACGCACAGTCCGAGGATCACGGCGACGGGCACCTGCCAGCGAATAATCTTGCGCCACAGCAGGTACAAGCCACCGAGGGCGATCCAGTTGGCGGTCCACTCCCAGCCGCGCGCACCGAGGCTGCCGTATAACGCGCCGGCGCGGACTTCCGCGACGGTGCGCGTGACGGACAATTGCGTCCTCAGGTCATCCAGCGGCGTCGCCCCGCTGACGGCGTCCCACGACAAGGCCTCGGGCAGGCGTCCCGTGAACGTGAACCGCAGGGTCTGCCACCAGTCGAGCGAGGCCGGGGCCAGGCCGGACGCCTCCCCGAGCGGCGGCAACCACCGCGTCATCTGTTCCGGGAAGGAGATCAGCAGCACGACGTAACCGGCCATGGCCGGGTTGAACGGGTTGAACCCCAGGCCCCCGTAGAGCTGCTTGGCAAACAGGATGGCAAACGCGGCGCCCGTCGCAGTAATCCACCAGGGCGTCAACGGCGGCAGGCAGAACGCCAGCAGCACCGCGGTCACGAGCGCGCTCAGGTCCAGCAGCTGCGGGCCCACGGGCCGATTTCTCAGCGCCAGGGCCGCGGCCTCGGCTACCAGGGCCACCGCGGCGGCGATCGTCATGTTGTACAGGATGCCGGGGCCGAAGTACCACACCCAGGCGAGAGTCGCCGGGACCAGCGCAAGCAGGACTTCGCCCATCACCCGCGTGACGCTGGTCGCCGGACGCAGGTGTGGCGGGGCGGTCGGCTCGAACCTCACCGATCGGGTCCCTGCCCGTCACCCTTCGGCCTGTCGCGCCGCGCCTGCACGCGCTCGAGCGCCGCTTCGATCATGGCCTTACGGGCGTTCTCGTCGCCGCGTGCCAGCTCGGCGGCCCGGGTCTTCTCCTCGAGGCGCCGCCGGCGTGTCTCCTGTTCCGCCTCGATACGGTCCCGGCGTGCCTCGAATCGCTCCCGTGCAAGATCAGAGCGCTCGCGATCCCGGTCACGCGCCCAGAGCTCCGTTTTCGCGTACCGGAAATATTGCGTGAGAGGCAGGTGGCTCGGGCAGGCGACATCGCAGCAGCCGCACTCGATGCAGTCGAACAGGTGCTGGCGGTCGAGTCGATCGAGTTCACCTGACCGCGCGTGCCAGTAAAGCTGCTGGGGCAAGAGCTGCGCCGGACAGACTTCGGCGCATTCCCCGCAGCGGATGCAGGGCCTGGCGGGCGCCCGCGGGCGAATCTCGTCCCGGGAGGCGACGACGATGCAGTTCGTGCCCTTGACGACCGGCACGGAGTCGTCGGCCAGCGGAAAGCCCATCATCGCGCCGCCCATCAACAGGTGCGCCGCGCGCTCCGTGTACCCGCCGCAAGCCTTGATGAGCGCCGCGACCGGCGTCCCGAGCCGCACCTCGAGGTTACGCGGCCGCGCGACGCCGTCGCCGGTGACGGTGACGATTCGCGACAGCAGCGGTTCGCCGCGCACCACGGCCCGTGCCACGGCGGCCGCCGTGCCTACGTTCTGGCACAGGTAACCGATATCCGGCGGCAGGCCGCGCGCCGGCACTTCTTCGCCGGTTAGCACCTTGATCAATTGGCGTTCGCCGCCTTCCGGGTAGATCGCCGGCACCGATACCACTTCGATGCGCGTCTCCCCGGCAGCCGCAAGGGCTGCCTCCAGCGCACGCCGCGCCGTCGGCTTGTCGTCCTCGATCGCCACGCAGCAGCGCGCGATCTCCAGCGCCTGCATGAGGATCTGGGCGCCGGTCACGACCTCCCCGGCGCGTTCCCGGAGCAGGACCTCGTCGCAACAGATATAGGGCTCGCATTCCGCCCCGTTGAGAATCAGCAGTTTCATGCCGGAGCCGGCGCCGAGCTTGACGGCGGTCGGGAATGCGGCACCACCGAGCCCGACCACGCCGGCGGCGCGCACGCGGGCCCGCAGGGCGTTCGCCCCGAGCTCGCCGAAGGCGGTCAGCGGCTCATATCCCGCCCACGGTTCGTCGCGGCCGTCGGTCTCGATGACGATGCACGGCGCGGAAAGCCCGCTCGGGTGGGGTACCGGATGATCTTCGATCCCGACGACCGTGCCGGAGCTGGAGGCGTGGACCTTGGCGCCGATATAGCCACTCGGGCGCGCGATCGGCTGGCCCTTCAGCACCCGCGCTCCGGCCGCCACGACGGGTTCCGCCGGCTGGCCCACGTGCTGGACGAGCGGCAGAACCAGGCGTGACGGGAGCGGTACCGTGCCGATGGGTTCGGCGGCCGGACGGGTCGTCCGTGAGTCCAGCTTCAGCCCGCCGTGGAAGCGCCAGAGGCGGACGCGGCTCATTCCTGCTCCGCCGCCTGCGCGGCCTCCAGGGGGTTCGGCCACTTCCAGGTCCTGACCGTCACCGGCTCAGCCACCATCGTGATGCAATCGACCGGGCAGGGTGCCACGCAGAGCTCGCACCCCGTGCATTCGCCGGCGATGACCGTGTGCATCTGTTTCCCCGCGCCGAGGATCGCATCCACCGGGCAGGCCTGGATGCACAACGTGCAGCCGATACATGCGGGTTCGTCGATCACGGCGACCGTGCGCGGCTTGGCTTCGCCGCTGTCCGGGTCAAGCGGCTTGGGGTCGCGTTCGAGCAGGTCGGCGAGCGCGCGAATCGTTGCTTCGCCCCCCGGCGGACACCGATTGATATCCGCCTCGCCTGCCGCGATCGCCTCGGCATAGGGTCGGCAGCCGGCGAAACTGCACTGGCCGCACTGGGTCTGCGGCAGCAACTCGTCGATGCGGTCCACCACCGGGTCCCCCTCGGTCCGGAAGCGCACGGCGGCGAAGCCGAGCGCGAGCCCGAATAACGCGGCCAGGCCGGCGATGACGACGATGGCGACAATCATGGCGCGCGCTCCGTCAGCCTCGCACCAACCCGGCGAAACCCATGAACGCAAGCGACATGAGTCCCGCGGTCACGAGTGCGATCGACGCGCCGCGAAAGGCGACGGGGACGTCGGCCGCGGCCACCCGTTCGCGCACGCCCGCGAACAGGATCAGCACGAGCGAAAAGCCGATCGCGGCGCCGAAGCCGTACACGAAGGATTCCAGGAAGCCGTGGCTCTCCTGCACGTTGAGCAGGGCGACACCGAGGACCGCGCAGTTGGTGGTAATCAACGGCAGGTAGATGCCGAGCACCTGGTAGAGCAGCGGGCTGGTCTTGTGCACGACCATCTCGGTGAATTGCACGACCCCGGCGATCACGAGAATGAATGCGATGGTGCGCAGGTACTCGAGGCCCAGCGGCGCGAGCAGCCACTCCTGCACGAGGTAGCTGCAGACCGAGGACAGCGTCAGCACGAAGGTCGTCGCAAGCGCCATTCCGGCGGCCGTCTCCAGCTTGCGGGAGACTCCCATGAACGGGCACAGGCCGAGAAACTTCACGAGGACGAAGTTGTTGACGAGCACCGTGGCCACGAGGATGAGTCCAAGCTCTTTCATGCCAGTCCGATCCGACCGCGCGACCGATCAGGTCACTCTCATGCCCGGCTCCGCGCCGGAGTCCGGGGCGACGAGGAAGATGCCGTCCTCGCCCGCGGCCGCCAGCACCATGCCTTCCGACACGCCGAAGCGCATCTTGCGCGCCTTGAGATTGGCCACGACCACCGTGAGCCTCCCGGCCAGGTCCTCGGCGCGGTACGCAGAGCGGATGCCGGAAAACACCTGGCGCCGGTCATCTCCCAGGTCGAGCGTCAGCTTCAACAGCTTGTCCGCGCCGTCGACGTAATCGGCACTCAGGATGCGCGCGATCCGCAGATCCACCTTCAGGAAGTCCTCGAGTCCGATTTCCGCCAGGCCGTCAGGAGTTGCCTCCGCGGCGGGCGTCTGCGGCGTGCCGGCTTCAGTCCGGGCAGGCTTTCGCTCCAGGCTGTCCCGGGACGCATCGAGCAGGGCCTGCACGGCCGCGGGGTCCACCCGCTGCATCAGCGGCTCGAACGGGCCGATCTCGTGGTCGAGCAGCGCCGTCTGGGCATCGTCCCAGGCCAGCGGCGGACACTGCAGGAATGCCTCGGCCGCGGCGGCCAGCCGCGGCAGGACGGGTTTCAGCCATATGACCAGGCTGCGAAAGGCGTTGAGGCCCTGCGTGCAGGCGGCCTGGATCTCGCGCTCGCGCCCCGGTTCGCGCGCCATGAGCCACGGTTTTTCCCGATCGATGTACTGGTTGGCACGATCGGCCAGCGCCATGACCTGGCGCACGGCCTGCCCGTAGCGGCGTTCCTCGAAATGCGCGGCGATCACCGGACCGGCCGCGGCAAATTCGGCGTGCATGGCGGGATCGGGCAGTGCCGCGGCGAGCCGCCCGTCCGCGCACCGGTGGATGAAGCCGGCGCAGCGGCTGGCGATGTTGACGAGCTTGCCGACCAGGTCCGAGTTGACCCGCTGGACGAAGTCCTCGAGGTTCAGGTCGATGTCCTCGGCGCCGGGGCCCAGCTTGGTCGCGTAGTAATAGCGCAACGCCTCCGGGTCGAGGTGCTCCAGCCAGGTGCGGGCGCGGATGAAGGTGCCGCGCGACTTGGACATCTTTTCGCCGTTGACGGTCAAAAAGCCGTGCACGAAGACGGCCGTGGGCGTGCGATGCCCCGAGGCGTGCAATACGGCAGGCCAGAACAGGGAGTGGAAGTAGACGATGTCCTTGCCGATGAAGTGGTACAGCTCCTTGTCGCTGTCCGCCCCCCACCAGGCATCGAAATCCAGGTCGGGCCGCCGGTCGCACAGCTGGCGAAAGCTGGCCATGTAGCCGATCGGGGCGTCCAGCCACACATAAAAATACTTGCCGGGCCGGTCCGGGATCTCGAATCCGAAATACGGTGCGTCACGGCTGATGTCCCAGTCCTGCAGGCCGGCGTCGAACCATTCTTCCAGCTTGTTGCGCATGCTTTCGTGCAGGCGGCCGCGGGACATCCAGCGCTTCAGCATCTCTTCGAAGTCGCCGAGCCTGAAGAACAGGTGCTCGGACTCGCGCTCGACGGGCGGGCTGCCGGAGAGCACCGATACCGCGTCGAGAAGCTCGGACGGCCGATAGGTCGCGCCGCAGACCTCGCAGCTGTCGCCATTCTGGTCCGCGGCGCCACAGCGCGGGCAGGTGCCGCGCACGAACCGGTCGGGCAGGAACATGCCCTCCCGCTCATCGTAGGACTGGCGGATGGTGCGCGTCTCGATGTGGCCGCCGGCCTCGAGGGCATGGAAGATCTTCTCGACGGCGGCGCGGTTCTCCGCGGAGTGCGTCGTGTGATAGTTATCGAACTCCACGTGGAAACCGGCGAAATCCTTTACCTGTCCCGCGTGCACCTCCCTGATCAGTGCCTCCGGCGAGATGCTTTCCTGGCGGGCCTTGAGCATGATCGGCGTGCCATGGGCGTCGCTGGCGCAGACATAGATGCAGCGGTGGCCGCGCATGCGCTGGAACCGTACCCAGATGTCGGTCTGGACGTACTCGACCAGGTGGCCGAGATGCAGCGGGCCGTTGGCGTAGGGCAGGGCGCTGGTGACGAGGATTTCGCGGCGTTCGCTCATGGTCTCTTCCCGCAGAGTCGCGGTATCAACGAGGCTGGAGCTCGGCGGGCGAGCGCGGGCAGCACGGCCGCGCGAATCCGTCCGCCGGGGACGATAAGCGGGAAATTATGCCATATCCGAGGGGCCGGCCCCCGCGGGGCCATGCGGTCAGGTGGACTGTTCGGCCACCCTGCGGAACCGGTCCTTGGATGATGCCTTCTCGTAGGCCTCGCGCCCCGTGATGAAGCGGCGGTCGAGCAGTTCCTGCAGTGCCGAGTCCATGGTCCGCATGCCGACGTTGGCCCCGGACTGCATGGCGGTTTCGAGCTGGTCGAGCTTTCCCTGGCGGAGGAGGTTGGAGATCGCGGAGGTGTTGATGAGGATCTCCAGCGCGGCAATCCGCCCGTTGCCGGTCTTGCGACGGCACAGCTGCTGGGAGATCACGCCGCGCAGGGACGTGGACAGCATCGTGCGGACGTGGACCTGCTTCTCCGGCGGAAAGGCATGCACGATCCGGTCCACGGTCGCGGCGGCACCGTTGGTGTGCAGCGTGCCCATGACCAGGATGCCCATTTCCGCCGCCGTGATGGCCGTGCTCATCGTCTCGATGTCGCGCAGCTCACCGACCAGGACGACATCCGGGTCCTCGCGCAGGGCCGATAGCAGGGCCTCGGCGAAGGCCGGTGTGTGCGTGCCCACCTCGCGCTGACTGATCAGGCACCCGTGTCGCTGGTGCAGGAACTCGATCGGGTCCTCGATCGTGATGATATGGCCTTTGCGCGTCTTATTGATCTCGTTGATCATCGCCGCGAGCGTCGTGGACTTTCCCGAGCCGGTCTTGCCCGTGACGAGGATCATTCCCTGGCGATGCTGGCAAAGGCTGCGCACGACGTCCGGGAGTTTCAGCGAATCGAGACTGACGGCCTCGGACGGGATCGCGCGCATGACGGCGCCCATGCCGCCGAGGTGCCGGAATACATTGACCCGGAAGCGCGCCACGCCCTGGATGCTATAGGCGAAATCGGCCTGGTCATCGCGTTCGAACATTGCGGCCGCGGCAGGAGGCGCGATCGCCTGGAGGTTCTTCGCCAGTTCCTCCGCGTTCAGCGGGGCGGGCTCGAGTATCAGCAGGTCGCCGTGGATGCGCACGCGCGGCGGATTGCCCGCGATCAGGTGCAGGTCCGAGCCGCTGCGCTCCACCATGACGCGCAACAGGCGGTCGAGAAGCTGGCTGCCTTCCGCGGCGGGAGGAGGCGAGGTGCTCATTCGGCCAGGTCCAGTTTGGGCAGCATGCCCGTGTCCGTGACGAAGCGAGCGAACTGCTTCTTGTCGGTCGTGAAGCGATAAGCGTCGTCGGGATCGATCTCGCGTTTCTGGATGGCGTCCAGCAGCGCCTGGTCCATCATTTGCATGCCCACTTCCTTGCCGGTCTGCAGCTGCGACGGGATCAGGTGCGTCTGGTCGCTCATGATCAATCGCGAGATCGCCTTGTTCTGCACGAGTATCTCGTGAATCGCCTTCCTGTTGCGTCCGTCGGCAGTCTTCACCAGGACTTGCGTGATCACGGCGACGAGGCTCTGCGACAGGAAGCTCTTGGTCTGCTCGCGTTGCTGCGCCGGCAGGGCATCGATGATCCGGTCGATCGTCTTAACGGCCCCGGTCGTATGCAGAGTACTGAGCACCAGGTGACCGGTTTCCGCGGCGGTCATTGCCATCGTGATGGTCTCGGCATCACGCATTTCACCCACGAGGATGACATCCGGGTCTTCGCGCAACGCCGCCCGCACGCCGGACGAGAAGCTCCTGAGGTGCGTGCCGAGCTCGCGCTGGATGATCTGGGAGTTCTTGCAACCGTGCACGAACTCGATCGGGTCCTCGAGGCTGATGATGTTCATCTTGTTCGTCGAATTGAGGAAATCGATCATCGCCGCGAGGGTCGTTGACTTGCCGGTGCCGGTGGCACCGGTGACCAGCACCATCCCCTGGTGGTAGTCGCAGAGCTGGCGGACGATCGGTGGCAGGCCGAGGGATTCCAGCGTGGGCACCTCGGCGGGGATGAAGCGGAACACGGCACCGGGTCCGCCGTCCTTGCGGAAGATGTTTACCCTGAAGCGCCCCCCTTCGCCGCTGACATAGGAGAAGTCGAGGTCATGGCCCTCGCGGAACACGCCTTGCTGGGCCGGGGTCAGGATCTCGCTGACGTAGCTCTCGAGTTCCTGCGGCGAGAGATCGCGGAACTTGATCGGCAGCAGGTCGCCGCGCAATCGCAGCATCGGCGGCACGCCGACCGCGAGATGGATGTCCGAGCAGCCTTGCGCCATGGCCAGCTGCAGGAAAGCGTCGATCCTGGCCAGAGCCTAGGCCTCCATTTTGCGGAAAGGCATGAGGGCAGCCCGCAGTTCGTCCATCGACGAGAAACGCTTGCTCTTGTCGACCGACATGCAACGGGCCACCAGGTCGGACAGCCCGCGAGGCACGTTCGGATTCAATTCATGGGCCCTCTTCGCCTTACCCTGGACATGCTGATACATGACGGCCATCTGGTCCCCGCGAGTGTACGGAGGAACGCCGGTCAGCATCTCGTAGAGCATGACGCCCAGGCTGTAGATGTCCGCCTTCTCATCCACTTTCTTGCCAAGAATCTGCTCGGGAGCCATGTATTTCGGCGAGCCTATCACATAGCCGGTGCGCGTCAGCTGGGTGTCTCCTCCGGCGCCCGCGGCCGCAACTCCGAAGTCCACCACCTTCACAAGGCGCTCGTCGTCGATCAGCACGTTGGCCGGCTTCAGGTCGCGATGCACGATGCCGGCGTGGTGGGCGACTTGCATGCCGATGGCGATGTCGCAACCGTACTGCAGTGCGGTTTCCAGCAGCAGGGGTTTCTCGTCCTTGAGTTCGTCCGAGAGCGGATGGGAGGCAAAGTATTCCATCGAGATCGCGTACAGGCCGCCCAGCGCGATGAAATCGTAGATCCGGATGACGTTCTTGTGCGTGATCTTGCGGGAATAGCGCAACTCGTGAATGAAGCGCTTCATCATCTCTTCATCCGCCGATACGCCCGGGTTGAGGAACTTCAGAACCAGGCGTTCATCCACGACCATGTCTTCGACCAGCAGCACCGTTCCGAATGCGCCTTTGCCGATCTTCTTGATGTACTTGTAGCGGCCCTCGATGGTGTCGCCGGGCTCGAGCTTCGTAATATCGAGCGTCTGGGCGTACTGCGCCGCCGCCTTGAGCAATTCGCGCCAGTCCTTGCCGTCGCCCAGCGATGCATCGCCGCCGCCGCCCGGCGTGGCGCCGCCGGCCGATGCCAATGAGCCCGTCGCGGTGCCCACGCGTTCGCCGAGGCGCTGCACCGCCGCCGCCGCCGCTTCGCTGATCGAGGGGTCCTGCGACGAGCTTTCGCGCGCGATGCGCGCGATGATGGTATCCGCCGCGGCCGGATCGGTGATCTCCGCCAGCGTGTTCATGACCTCGATGCGCACCTGCTTGTCCTTGTGCTCCAGCAGGGGCTTGAGGTGCGGCACGGCATCCTTGCCCGCAAGCTTGCCGAGCGCGCGCACCGCCGCGGGGATCGAGCGCGGCTCCGCCGAGAGCATCTTGATCACTGCCGGCACCGCGCGCACGTCGCCGATTTCGCCCAGTGCGTCCGCGGATCGCTCCCTGACCCACCAGTCGCCGTCCGTGGTAGCCGCGATGAGGTGTTGTACGGCGCGCTCGTCCTTGGTGGTATTGAGGATTTCCACGGCGGCACGCCGCACGGATTCATCCTTGTCATTGATCAGGCCCAGTACCGCATCGATGACCCGCGGGCCGCCGATTCGTGCCAGCGCGTCCGTGGCGCGGGCGCGGACCCACCAGTCATCGTCGCTGAGGGCACTGAAGAGATCCTTGATGGACTCCTGGTCCCCGATTTCGTTGAGCACCTCGACGGCGGCGCGGCGCGCGAAGTCCGACTCGTCCTTCAGCACTTCGACCAGGTGCTTGAAGGTATCCGGGTGCCGCCGCTTGATGATGACGTCCACCGCACGGTTCTGCACGTTCAGGTCCGGGTCACGCAGCAAGCCGCAGAGCATGGCGACGTCCACGTCGCCGCTCATCCGGCCGAGCGCGCCCAGTGCGGCCTGCCGGACGAGCTTGTTGTCGCTCGCCAGTTCCTGCTCGATGCCGTGCTGGACATCCGGGCGGTCGAAGCGCGACAGGATCTCGATGATGTGGACCTTTGCGCCGGCGTCCTTGCCGGACAGGCGGCTGATCAGTTCCGGCAGGATGCCGTCGGTGGCGATCTCGCCGATGAGCTTGAAGAGGGCGGATTTTTCCGTCGATTCGGCCTGGTAGGCCCGATTGAGCAGCAGGCGCGCCTCGAGGCGCTCTTTCTGTGCGCCCAGGATTTCAAGCAGCGCCGCGCGCGGCAGGTGATCGTCACCGAGGTACTCGAGCAGCTTGTTCGGATTGTAATCCCTGCTGTTGGACAGCGCCCATACGAGGCCCTGCAGGCCGCGGGCATTGGCGTTGTTCATGGCGGCGATCGCATCGGGCAGCGTGCGGGGAGATATGAGCGTACCGAGAACGCGGGAAAGTGTCTGGGCGCGATCCTTGTCCGCGGTTTCCATCTCCGCAACGATCTTGCGCAGCGCCGGCCCGCCGACCTTGCGCAGCCTGGCGACGGATTTCTTGCCGGACGCCGATTCGAGGTCGGCGGGATTCCTAATCCCCGCCACGAGGCGGTCCGCCATGAACGTGCCGAAGAGGCTCATGGCCGTCCGCTCCGCGGCCCGTTCGCGCGGCAGCCGATCCGGCTGACGGACACGAGCGGCCGCGTCAGGCACGCATGCTGTAGTTGTCCTGGTGTAATGACAGTTCGACCCTTCAACGTCGCCGGACACCCGATTGTAAGCGCTCGCCGCGGGATTTGGCTTTCCCGGCGCCGGGGGGCTGCTCCTCCCGGCCCGGCGAGTCTCCCTAAATTACACGAAATTACACGGCTCGCGGTTCCCGGTCCAAGCACGGCTGCCCGCCCTGCGAGCCTGTACTACAATGCCTCCCTTCACCCGGCACAAGCCCAGCCCCCAGGGAGCGGTATGACCCAGGCAACTCTAGAGCGCGCGCGAGCCATGCTGGCCCAACGCATCGACCCCGTGATCGAGCAGGACCTGGTCTCGGCAGGAGCCGTCGCGGACCTGGCCCTCGAGGACGGCGTGCTCGGCATCAAGCTGCGCCTCGGCTTTCCCGCCGACCGCTACGAGCGGGAGTTGCAGGCCGAGTTCGGCGAACTGCTCGGGACGCTGCCGGGCGTCACGGCCGTGAGGGTTGCCGTCGATTGGGACGTCGAGGCGCGCTCCGTGCAGCCTGGTCTCCAGCCCCTGGCCGGGATCCGGAATATCGTCGCCGTAGCCTCCGGCAAGGGCGGCGTGGGGAAATCGACCACCGCTGTCAACCTGGCCCTCGCGCTGGCGTCGGAAGGTGCCAAGGTCGGCATCCTCGACGCCGATATCTACGGCCCGAGCCAGCCCCGGATGCTCGGCCTGTCCGGCCGGCGGCCGATGAGTGCCGACGGCAAGCGCATCCGCCCGCTGGAGGCTTTCGGCATTCACTGCATGTCGATCGGCTTTTTGATCGACGAGGACCAGCCGATGATCTGGCGGGGTCCGATGGTGACCCAGGCTCTGCAGCAGCTGCTGGGAGATACCGACTGGGGCGAGATCGACTACCTGATCGTCGACATGCCGCCGGGTACGGGCGATATCCAGCTGACGCTCTCGCAGCGCGTGCCCGTCAGCGGCGCCGTCATCGTCACCACGCCGCAGGACATCGCACTGCTCGACGCCCGCAAGGGACTCAGGATGTTCGAGAAGGTCAAGGTGCCGGTGCTGGGGATCGTGGAAAACATGAGCCTGCACATCTGCTCCAGCTGCGGCCACCAGGAGCCGATTTTCGGCAGCGGCGGAGGCGAGCGCATGGCGGAGCAATACGGCGTGCCTTTGCTGGGCAATCTGCCGCTGGACATCCATATCCGCGAGGAAGCGGACGCCGGACAGCCCTCCGTCGTAGCGGACCCGGATGGGCCCGCCGCACGCGCCTACCTGGCGATCGCGCGGCGCATGTGTGCCCGGCTCGCGGCGGGCGGCGCGTTGCCCGGCGCCAAGTTCCCGACGATCAGCTTCGAGGACGACTAGGTGAGTATCAAGTCGGACCGCTGGATCCGCGCCATGGCGGAGACGCACGGCATGATCGAGCCCTTCGCGCCGGGCCAGGTCCGCGCGGTGGACGGGCGCAAGGTCATCAGCTTCGGGACCTCGAGCTACGGCTATGACGTGCGCTGCGCGCCGGACTTCAAGATCTTCACCAACATCAATTCCGCGATCGTGGACCCCAAGGCCTTCGACGAATCGAGCTTCGTGGACGTGAAGGGCGAGGTCTGCATCATCCCGCCGAACTCATTCGCCCTGGCGCGCACCGTCGAGTACTTCCGCATTCCCCGCAAGGTCCTGACCATCTGCCTCGGCAAGAGCACCTACGCGCGCTGCGGAATTATTGTCAACGTGACGCCTCTCGAACCCGAGTGGGAAGGGCACGTGACCCTGGAGTTCTCCAATACGACGCCCCTGCCGGCCAAGGTCTACGCCAACGAGGGGGTGGCGCAGATGTTGTTTCTCGAGTCCGACGAGGACTGCGAGGTCTCCTACGCCGACCGGGGCGGCAAGTACCAGGGCCAGCGCGGCGTGACGCTGCCCAAGGCCTAGACAACCACCGGGTGGTCGAGGCGCCTCCCGTCGAGCCACGGCACGTCGTCCCGCCACTCGAGCCGCCCGCTCGCCAGCCATTCGACCGCGCGCGGATAGATCTCGTGCTCCCGGGCCTGTACGCGTTGCGCCAGGCATTGCTCGTCATCGCCGGGCAGGACAGGGATGCGGGCCTGCAGGATCACTGGGCCACCGTCGAGTTCTTCGGTCACGAAGTGGATGCTTGCGCCATGCATGCGATCGCCGGCCTCCAGCACGCGCCGATGCGTGTGCAGTCCCCGATACAGCGGCAGCAGGGAGGGATGCACATTCAGCATCCGCCCCCGCCAGGCGCCCACGAGATCGGGGGCGAGCACGCGCATGAACCCGGCGAGGACCACCAATTGCGCGCCGGATTCGTGCAGCAGCGCACCCAGCGCAGCGTGCCAGGCGTGGCGATCCGGGAACCCCGCGGGCGACAGCGCAACGGCTGGTATCCCGGCGCGGCGCGCGCGGTCCAGGCCTTGGGCCTCGGGGCGGTCCGATGCGACCAGGCGGAATTCAGCGTGCAGCCGACCGGCGGCAGCGGCATCGAGCAGGGCCTGCAGATTGCTGCCGTAGCCCGACACGAGCGCTGCGACGGGCAACGGTGGCGGACTCATCCGGCGAGGACTACCCGCCGGTCGCCGGCCTCGATGCGTCCCGCGATCCATGCCTGTTCGCCGTGCGCACCCAGCAGTGCGACGGCCTGCTGCGCGGCGGACTCGGGCAGGACGACTGCCATGCCGAGACCGCAATTGAAGGTGCGGTAAAGTTCCGCATCAGCGATGCCGCCCTCCGATTGCAGCCAGTCGAACACTGCCGGGCGACGCCAGCTGCCCCGGTCGATGGTGGCCATCAATCCGTCCGGCAGGACGCGCGGCAGGTTCTCCGGCAGTCCGCCGCCGGTGATATGCGCCATCGCGTGGACCTCGATCTCGTCCAGCAGCGCCAGCAGCGGCTTGACGTAGATGCGCGTCGGCGCCAGCAGGTGGTCTATGAGCGGCAGGCCCTCGAGGGGCGTGTCGTGCGACGCGCCGCTGCGCTCGAGCACCTTGCGCGCCAGCGAGTAGCCGTTCGAGTGGAGGCCCGACGACGCGATCCCCACGACGGCATCGCCTGCTGCAACACGGCTGCCGTCGATGATCCGGTCGTATTCGACGATCCCGACGCAGAAGCCCGCCAGGTCGTAGTCGCCGCCCTCGTAAAAGCCCGGCAGCTCCGCCGTCTCGCCGCCGAGCAGCGCGGCGCCGGCCTGGCGGCAGCCGTCGGCGATGCCCGCGATGACGGCGGCGGCCACATCGACCTCGAGCCGGCCGGTGCCGTAGTAGTCCAGGAAGAACAGCGGTTCCGCCCCTTGCACGATGACGTCGTTGACGCACATCGCGACGAGATCGATGCCCACGCTGTCGTGGCGGCCCGATTCGATGGCCAGCTTGAGTTTCGTGCCGACGCCGTCCGTGCCGGCGACCAGCACCGGTCGCCGGTAACCCTGGGGCAGCTCGAACAGGCCGCCGAAACCACCGATCCCCGACAGCACGCCGGGTCGGCGGGTAGTGGCCACCAGGGGCTTGATGCGCTCGACCAGCGCGTTGCCTGCGTCGATGTCTACGCCGGCGTCCTTGTACGTCAGCGACGAGCTGTCCTTCATCGGGGATGCATCCAGTTGGCGGCCCGGGGGCGGTGGCGTGGTATTTTATCCGACGGTTAGAGCCGCGGCAGGATAACCCGGAAAGTGTTCCAGTTGATTCGCTCCACATCCAGGCCGGTGCTGTTGGCCGCTCTCGCGCTTTGCGCGGCGGCCGCGCCGGCCGCGACCACTCGCGTGGATGGGCTGTACGAGGCCGAAGCCACCTTCGAGGGCGGCCGCGACGAGGCCTTTCGCGCGGCGTTGAAGAAGGTGCTGGTCCGCCTGACGGGGCGGCGGGACGCGGGGGACCGCCCGGAAGTCGAGCCTTTGCTCGCCAATGCCTCTGCGTATGCGCAGCAGTTCCGCCAGCCGGCGCCGGACAGTCTCTGGGTGGCCTTCGACGGCGCCGCACTGGAAAGTGAACTGGCGCGGCTCGGCCAACCGGTGTGGGGCGCGGAACGGCCCACCACCGTGTTGTGGATCGCCGTCGACGCCGGCGGCGGCAAGCGCTTCGTGCTGGCCTCCATCGAGGAATTCGAGGAAGAGGCGGCGGTCCGCGCAGAAGTCATCGAAGCCGCGCGCAAGCGCGGCTTGCCGATCGTCTTTCCGCTGCTGGATGCGGAAGACCGGGCCAAGGCGTCGTTTGCCGAGGTCTGGGGCGGGTTCGAGGATTCGATCCTCGCCGCGTCGGAGCGCTACGGCGTGGATGCGGTCCTGGTGGGCCGGCTGACCGGCGACGACCTCGGGCATGGCCGCTGGTCGCTATACGCTTTCGATGGCGCGGAGCGCTGGTCCGGCGGGGCCGGCGAAAGCGTTGAGCGCCTCGCCGACCTGTTTGCGGCACGCTTCGCCGTCGTTTCCTCGGGGCAGAGCCGGGCGGTCCGCCTGGCGGTGTCCGGCGTGGACTCGGTCGAGGATTACGGGCGGATCAGCCGCTTCCTCGGCAGCCTGACATCCGTGGAGTCGCTCGGCGTCGAGTCGATCGACGGCAACGAAATCGTGTTCCGGGTCGCGTTGCGGGGGGAATCCGCCGCGCTTGACGAGGCCGTTCGCCTTGGCGGGCTGCTGCGTCCCGACGGTACCGGCGAGCTCAGCTATCGCGTGGCGAGGTGAAAGCACGGGACATTCCCAACCTGCTGTGCATCATGAGAATGGTGCTGACGGTCCCGATCGTGTGGGCGATTCTCGACGGACGCTACCCGCTCGCGCTCGTGTTGTTTTTCGTCGCCGGGGCCACGGACGGCCTCGACGGATTCCTCGCCAAGCGCTATGGCTGGCAGAGCCGCCTGGGCGGCCTGCTCGACCCGGCGGCGGACAAGCTGCTGCTGGTCGCGTCGTACGTCACCATGTGGGTGGCCGGGTATGTTCCCGGCTGGCTGCTGATCGCAGTCGTCACCCGGGACCTGGTCATCGTGACCGGCGCCGGGCTGTACCAGTTGCGCGTCGGCAATCTCGTCGCCGAGCCGTCAGTCGTGAGCAAGCTGAATTCTGTCCTGCAATTGCTCTACATCCTGCTGACATTGTCCTGGCTCGTATTCGGGATCCCCGGGCGGGGCGCAATAAACGCACTCGGCCTGGTCGTCCTCGCGACCGTCGTCGTCAGCGGAATCGACTACGTTATCCGCTGGTCGCGGCGGGCGCGCGACGCGACGGCATGATGCGCCAGCTGCCGCTCGCCGTCCGACTGCGTGATTTCGCGGTGTTCGATACCTTCGAGCCCGGGCCGAACGGCGCGGTGCTCGCCGTGCTCACCGACCCGGCCGCGGCAGGTCCGGCGCTGTGGCTTTGGGGTCCGAGCGGCAGCGGCAAGAGCCACCTGCTGCAGGCCGCCTGCGCCGCCCGGCCCGGCGCGGCGTACCTGCCGGCCGCGGAGTTGCTCGCAGCCGGGCCGGGCGTGCTGGACGGCTGGCAGGATCGCGCCCTGGTCTGTATCGATGACATCGATCGCCTGGCCGGCCGGGCCGACTGGGAGCTGGCGGCGTTCGCGTTGTTCAACGGCTTGTGGGAACGCGGCGGTTGTCTCGTCGTCAGCGCGAGCGCCGGCCCATCGGGTAGACAATTTTCGTTGCCCGACCTGCAGTCCCGCCTCGCCTGGGGCGGCGTCTACCGGCTCGCCCCGCTGAGCGACGACGACAGGATTGCGGCGCTGCAGCGCCGGGCGCGGCATCGCGGCCTGGATCTGCCTGTCGACGCCGCCCGCTATTTGTTGCGGCGCCTGCCGCGTGACATGCGCGCCCTGTGCGGCTGGCTGGATACGCTCGACGCAGCCTCGCTGGCGGCCGGCAAGCGGCTGACGTTGCCGTTCGTCAAGTCCGTGATCGAGGCAGGGCGGACTGACCGCCTTGCCTGACCCAGCTGAGCACGGCCGCGAATGCGAGTGCCATGCAGAACGCCCCCGCGGTGATCCAGCCGCGCGCCTGTGGATCGCCGGCGGCGCCCACCAGCAGGCCGGCGCCGTAGAACGGCAGCGCGAGGCTCAGCCAGCGGCCGGTGCGCAGCCGGGCGCGCAGCAGGCCGCGCAGGCCGATCCCGAGCGGCGCGAGCAGCGCGGCGAGGGCCGCCACGCCCGGCAGCCCCATGCGCCATGCGGCGGGACCGAGCCACGCGATTCCCAGTAACATGCCGGTCGCGATACCGGCAATAGCCGTCAGGCGCGAGGCCTCGGCGGCCCTCAACGCAACGCCTCGCGAAATGGCAGGAGCGCAGTGCCGGCGAGGGCGAGCCGCCGGCCGAGCGCACGCGCGAGGGCTTTCTCGTGCTCGCTGAGCTCGGCCCCTGCCGCCGGCGTCGCAACGTGCGACGGGCCATAGGGCGAGCCGCCCTCGCGGGTATCGGTCAGGGCCTGGAGGGTGTATGGCAGGCCGAGCAGCACCAGGCCGTGGTGCAGCAGCGGCAGCATCATGCTGACGAGGGTCGTTTCCTGCCCGCCGTGCAGGGTCGAGGTCGACGTGAATACCCCGGCCGGCTTGCCGGCGAGCGAGCCGTCGAGCCAGAGTTCGCTCGTGCCGTCGAGAAAATGCTTCAGGGGCGCCGCCATGTTGCCAAAACGCGTCGGGCTGCCGAGCGCGAGCGCGTCGCAGGCGCGCAGGTCGTCCAGCGTGGCGTAGGGCACGCCTTCTTCCGGGACCGGCGGCAAAGCCGTTGCCGTGGCCGGAGAGACGGGCGGCACGGTGCGCAACAGGGCCTCCGCACCGTTCGCCGTGCCGACGCCCCGCGCCACCTGGCGAGCGAGCGCCGCGGTGCTGCCGTCGCGCGAGTAGTAGACGACGAGGACACGCGTCACGGCAGGATCTCGAGCACGGCCTCGGGTGGGCGCCCGATGCGCGCCTGCCGGCCGACCACCACGATCGGGCGCTCGATGAGTTTCGGGTGCGTTGCCAGCGCGTCGAGAAATGCCTCGTCGGATACGCCCGGGGCACCGAGGCCCAGAGTGGCGAACTCCGGTTCGGTGCGCCGCACGAGTTCGCGCGCCGGAATGCCCAGCTTGCGCAGCAGCGCCGCGATGGTCGCACGGTCGGGCGGATTCTTGAGGTACTCGACGACCCGCGGCTTGAGGCTGCGTGACTCCAGCAACGCCAGAGTCTGCCGCGACTTCGAACAACGTGGATTATGATAAATCGTCACAGCCATGATTTGACTCCATTTTTTTTGACAGTGCCGGGATGCAGCGCTGCTTGACGGGTTGAAGCGGCGGCTGCTAATTTCATGTACGTCCGGTAAGGGGGAGAGTGGGCCCGCGAATGACCGATGTCCGTGCCAGGATCCGCCTGGCGCCACGCTGGGTCGCTGTCGCCGCGCTTGTGCTGCTCGCGGCGTGCGTCAGTGCGCCCGTGCAGGAAATGAGCGATGCCCGCCAGGCGATCCAGGCAGCGGAGGAGGCGGGCGCGGCCGAACTCGCGCCGGCGGCGCTGCAGGAAGCCAAGCGCCTGCTTACCAGCGCCGAGCGAAAACTTCAGCGGGAAGCCTACGCGAGCGCCCGCCAGGACGCCCGCGATGCGCGTCGGCGCGCGGCCCAGGCACTCGAGGCCGCCCGCGCCCAGGGGGACTGAACCGCAGGTGTCCGGCGAGCCTGTTTCACGCTGCTGCATCGTTTCCGGCCGCGTGCAGGGGGTCTTCTTTCGCGCCAGTACGGCGCGGCGCGCGCGCGAACTCGGCGTCGTCGGCCACGCGCTGAACCTGGATGACGGCCGGGTCGAAGTCCTGGCCATCGGCCCGCGGGCACAGGTGGATGCGTTGTGCGCGTGGCTCGAAGCCGGCCCCCCCGCGGCACGCGTGGAGCGCGTGGAAGTCAACGTCGCGGCATTGCCGGATGTCCCGCCGGCGACATTTTCGACCGGGTGACGCCGGGCCGCGGGATTCAGTACTGGTACCACTTCGAACTCAGGCGATCGAAGACGCGGTCCGGGTACCAGCGTTGCCCGCGGCTGCCGTTGTAGCGTGCCAGCGCGGCGCGCCTGTCGCCGTCCTCCATCTCCAGGTAGTAGGCGAGGATGCGGCACCCGTACAAGAGGTTGGTCTGGATATCGTGCAGATCGTCCTCCGGGCGCCCGATCTCGTTACGCCAGAACGGCATCACCTGCATGAGGCCGAGCGCGCCGGCCCACGAAATCGCGTAACGATCGAAATTGCTTTCCACGTCGATTACCGCAAGCACGAGCTCCGGCGGGAGGTCGAACATGGCGGCGTGGCGGTGCACGAAGCGCAGGATCAGCATGCGCTCCTCGGAGTCCGGCACCTGGCCGGCGAGCCGCCGGGACATGTCCGTCAGCCAGACCTCCGCGTCGAATCGATCCACGAAACTGTCGGCGTTCTCCGCCGCCTCGCGCAGCGCGCGACGCAGCCCCGGGTCGATGTCTTCTGGGGCCGGCGGCGTCGCGGGCCACGCAGCGACGGCCAGCAACAGCAGGACGGCCGCGAGGATCGCACGCATCATGGCGAGTGGCGAGCGATACCTGCGTGAACGCGCGCCACGAGGAACTCCACGGCTTCGTCCAGCGGCAGCACTTCCGAGTCGGCGGCGCGCCGCGCGCGATACTCCAGCGCGCCGTCCGCGAGGCCGCGTTCGCCGACCACGACCCGGTGCGGAATGCCGAGCAGCTCGATATCGGCGAACTTGACGCCGGGACGCACGTCGCGGTCGTCGAGCACGACATCGACCCCTGCCGCCAGCAGCGCGGCGTACAGTGGTTCCACGGCCGCGCGCACGACTTCGCTCTTCTGCATGTTCATCGGCACGAGCGCAACCTGGAAGGGGGCGATCGGCTCGGGCCACACGATGCCGCGCTCGTCGAAATTCTGCTCGATGGCGGCGGCCACCAGGCGGGTCACGCCGATGCCGTAGCAGCCCATGGTCATGGGCTGCTCGCGCCCGTCGGCATCCAGCACCAGGGCGCCCATCGCCTCGCTGTATTTCCGGCCCAGCTGAAAGATATGGCCGACCTCGATGCCGCGCGCAATGTTGAGCCGACCTTTGCCATCGGGACTGGGGTCGCCGGGCTGTACGTTGCGCAGGTCCGCGGCCTCGGGTTCCGGCACATCGCGGCCCCAGTTTACACTCACGAGATGCGCATCCACCTCGTTGGCGCCACAGACGAAATCGGCGGCCGCGAGCGCGGCGTGATCCGCGTAGATCTTCAGGCCCAGCCCGCGCGGGCCGACGAACCCCGGCTCGCAACCGGCGGCGGCGGAGACCGCATCGGGGCCGGCCATGCGCAGCGGCGCAGCGACGCCCGGAAGCTTCTCCGCCTTGACCGCGTTGAGTTCGTGGTCGCCGCGAATGACCAGCGCGACGGCGCCGCCGTCTTCGCCGAGCACTACCAGGGTTTTCAGGACCCGGGCGGCCGGGACGCCGAGAAACTCCGTCAGCTGCGCGATCGTGCGTACCGCAGGCGTCGCGACACGCTCCAGCGGCCGGCCCGGGGCCGGGCGCGGCTCGGCCGGAGGCAGCGCGGGCGCTTTTTCCACGTTGGCGGCGTAGTCGGAACCGTCCGAAAAGGCAATCGCATCCTCGCCCGAGTCCGCGAGCACGTGGAACTCGTGTGACAGGTTGCCGCCAATGCTGCCGGTTTCGGCCTCGACCGCGCGAAACGCGAGGCCCAGCCGGCCGCAGACGCGCGCATAGGCTTCATGCATGCGCGCATACGTCCGCCCCAGGCAGGCATCGTCGAGATGGAAGGAGTAGGCGTCCTTCATGATAAATTCGCGCGCCCGCATGACGCCGAAGCGCGGCCGGATCTCGTCACGGAACTTGGACTGGATCTGGTACCAGTTGACGGGCAATTGCCGGTAGCTTTTCAACTCGCGCCGGGCGAGGTCGGTGACGACTTCTTCGTGAGTCGGCCCGAGGCAAAAATCGCGCTGATGCCGGTCCTTGAGGCGCAGCAGCTCGGGCCCGAACGCGTCCCAGCGCTGCGACTCGCGCCACAGTTCGGCGGGCTGCACCATCGGCATGAGCATTTCCTGGGCCCCGGCACGCTCCATTTCCTCGCGCACGATCGCCTCGACCTTGCGCAATACACGGACGCCGACCGGCAGCCAGGAGTACAGCCCGGAGGCCAGCTGGCGGACCAGCCCGGCCCTGAGCATCAGCTTGTGGCTGATGATTTCCGCGCCGGCCGGAACTTCCTTTAGAGTGTTGAGTGAATACTCGGAGAGGCGCATCGGGCGGGCCTTTTCTGGTGGTCTGGAGCGGGGCCGGAATCGGCGGCAATGACGGCGCATTCTAGCGGCCGGGCAGGTCGCCGGTACAGTTGGTACTGGGAGGACGGCAGTCTTGATGGAAGCATTGACCCGCGATCGGCTCGATCCCGACCGTCTCGCGGGGCGTCGTGTCGCCGTGCTCGGCTTCGGTGCCCAGGGCCGGGCGCAGGCACTCAATTTGCGGGACTCGGGCGTGGACGTCGTGGTGGGCTTGCGCCCCGGTTCGCCGCGTCGCGCCGAATGCGAGCGCGAGGGGCTGGCCACCCTGCCGGTCGACGCGGCCGCCGCCGGCTGCGACGTCTGCGTGATGCTGGTGCCGGATGAAGTCCAGCCCCGGCTTTACGAGGAAGTCCTCGCGGCCGGGCTGAAGCCCGGCGGCGCGCTCCTGTTCGCGCACGGCTACAACATCCACTTCCGGCGCCTCGAGCCGCGTGCGGACCTGGATGTCGTGTTGATCGCCCCGCTGGGGATCGGCGAACAGGTGCGCCGCCAGTACGAGCTCGGCCGCGGCGTGCCGGCCCTGCTCGCCGTGCACCAGGACGCCAGCGGTGCCGCGGCAGCGTTGGCCGGGGCCTACGCCGCGGCCAACGGGCACGCGCGCGCCGCCGTGTTCGCGACGACTTTCAAGGAAGAGACCGAGACCGACCTGTTTGCCGAGCAGGCAGTGCTGTGCGGCGGCCTGGGCCAGCTGATCACGGCCGCGTTCGAGACGCTCACCGCGGCCGGTTACCCGGAGGAGCTGGCCTATTTCTGCTGCCTGCACGAGGTCAAGCTGATCGCCGACCTGGTGCAGAGCCGCGGCATCGCCGGCATGCGCCGCTCGATCTCGAGCACGGCGGCATTCGGGGACGCGACACGCGGCCCCCGCGTCATCGGCCCGGAAAGCCGTCGGGCGATGCAGGCCATCCTCACCGAGATCCGGGACGGCCGGTTCGCGCTCGAGCTCGACCGCGAGATGGCCGCTGGCGCGCCGACGCTGGCCGCCTGGCGCGCAGCGGCCGCGGCGCATCCGATCGAGCACGTGGGTGAGCGCGTCCGCGCGCTCATGCCTTGGCTCGACCGGTCCTAGCGGCTGGAATTCGCCCGGGCGACATGCGTAAATGAAAGGCCACGATAGCGAACCGGATTCCATGGAAGCGTCACGCGCGCCCCGCAAGGGCATCTACCTGCTCCCCAACCTGATCACTACCGGCGCCTTGTTTGCCGGCTTCCTCGCCGTGGTGGCGGCAATGGACGGCAATTTCGTCACCGCGGCGGTCGCGATCTACGTCGCCATGGTGCTCGACGGCCTGGACGGCCGCGTCGCGCGCATGACCAGCACCGAGAGCGAGTTCGGCAAGCAATACGACAGCCTGGCGGACATGGTGTCGTTCGGCCTCGCGCCTTCGCTGGTGTTCTACGTGTGGGGGGCCAAGGAGCTCGAGGAACTGGGCTGGCTGTGGGGCAAGCTCGGCTGGCTGGTGGCGTTTTTCTACGCGGTCGCGGCCGCATTGCGGCTGGCCCGTTACAACTCGCGCCTGCCCACGAGCGACAAGCGCTATTTCGAGGGATTGCCGAGCCCGTCGGCGGCGGCGCTGGTGGCCGGACTCGTGTGGCTCGCCACGGTGGTCGAGGCGTCCGGCGTGTTTGCGATGGTGGCCGCCCTGGCGTTGACGGCCATGGCCGGCGCGCTCATGGTCAGTCGCCTGGCCTATTACAGCGGCAAGGACTTCAACCTCGGGGAACGCATACCCTTCGGCTACGTCCTGGTGATTCCCGCAGTGTTCATCCTCATCAGCCTGAACCCGCCTACGGTCCTGTTCCTGCTGTTCTTCGGTTATGCTGTCTCGGCGCCGGCCATTGCCGGCGTGCGCCTGCTGCGGCGGCGTCGCCGTCGCCGTGCGCGCGACACACAGTCTGCCGGGGACGACTGAGATGGATGCCCGGCGGCTGGCCTGCCTCGATGCCATGGGGATCCCGGCCTGGTCGCGCCGGACGGATCGCGTGCTGCCGGGTGCGCCGCGCGGGGGGTCCGAGCCCGCGGCGCCGCCCGACGCGACCCGGGGCATCACCGGGTCGGGCGCGGCAGCGATCGCGGACCTGGGCTGGGACGCCCTGGAGGCCCGTGTCAGCGGGTGCACGCGCTGTCCGCTGCACGCCGGGCGCATGCGTACCGTATTCGGCGTGGGCAGTCGTCGCGCCGACTGGCTGATCATCGGCGAGGCGCCGGGTGCCGAGGAAGACCGGCGCGGCGAGCCGTTCGTCGGGCGGGCCGGCAAGATGCTCGACGCCATGCTGGCGGCCGTCGGCAAGACGCGCGACCAGGTCTACATAGCGAATGTCGTCAAGTGTCGCCCGCCGGAGAATCGGGATCCGCGCCCGGAGGAGGCGGCGCGCTGCGCACCCTACCTGGACAGGCAGATCGAGCTGCTGGCGCCGAAGGTCATTCTTGCCGTGGGTCGCGTCGCGGCACAGCGCCTCCTGCAGGCGGATACGCCTGTCGGGCGACTGCGGGGACGGATTCATCGCCATGGGCCCGGAGCCGTCCCCCTGGTCGTCACCTGGCATCCCGCCTACCTCTTGCGCCGACCAGAGGCGAAAGCCGACGCGTGGCGCGATCTCGTGCTGGCGGCCGGTGCCGTCGCGCAGGCGGGCGCGCAGTGAGCGCCGCGCTCGAAAGCTGGCCCCCGACGATCCGTCCCATGCGGGACGAGGACCTGGCGGCTGTCATGGCGATCGAGCGGCGGGCCTATGTCTACCCCTGGTCTGCAGGCATCTTCATAGACTGCCTGCGCGTGCCCTACGTCTGCGAGATTCTCGAGGAATCGCGCCGGGTCGCGGGGTACGCGATCATGTCGCTCGGCGGTGACGAGGCGCACCTCCTCAACCTGTGCGTCGAAGAGTCCGTACGCCGGCGCGGACTCGCGAACCTGCTGATCGAGCACCTCATGCAGCGCGCCACCGGCGAGGGAGTGCGCGTCGTCTACCTGGAGGTCCGGCCGTCGAACCTCCAGGCGATCAAGCTCTACCGTCGTGCGGGCTTCGTACGCATCGGCGTGCGCCGGAACTACTATCGCGCGGTCGGGGGGGGGCGCGAAGATGCACTGGTGCTGGCCCGGTCCTTGTGAGCGGGAGCCGAACGGCGCCACCTGATAGAATGCCGCGCCCTGCCACGTACTAAAGCGCCGCTGCGCCCCCGGATCTTATGACCGCATTGCCCGCAGAAGTCGCGAAGCGCCGCACCTTCGCCATCATCTCCCATCCCGACGCCGGCAAGACCACGCTGACGGAAAAGCTGCTGCTGTTCGGTGGCGCGATCCAGATGGCCGGCGCCGTCAAGGGCCGCAAGTCCACGCGGCATGCGACGTCCGACTGGATGGCGCTGGAGCAGCAGCGTGGCATCTCGGTGACATCTTCGGTGATGCAGTTCCCGTACCGCGACCGCATCGTGAACCTGCTCGATACGCCCGGCCACGCCGATTTCTCCGAAGACACGTACCGCACGCTCACCGCGGTCGATTCCGCGCTGATGGTGATCGACGCCGCCAAGGGCGTGGAGGAGCGCACCATCAAGCTGATGGAAGTGTGCCGACTGCGCACCACGCCCATCATCAGCTTCATCAACAAGCTGGACCGCGATGGCCGCGAACCGCTCGAAGTGCTCGACGAAATCGAGCGTGTGCTGGCGATTCGCTGCACGCCCGTGACGTGGCCGATCGGCATGGGGCGGGAATTCCGCGGCGTCTATCATTTCCTGCAGGATCGAATTTACATCTACCGGCCGGCGGCACGTGGCGCGGCCGGCGAGACGGAGGTCATCGAGGGCCTCGACTCGCCTGCCGCCGATGCGCTCCTCGGCAGCGCCGCCACGCCGTTTCGCGAGGAGGTTGCGCTGGTGCGCGGCGCCTGCGATGACTTCGACCGGGAGGCGTACCTGGCCGGCGTGCAGACGCCGGTTTTCTTCGGTTCCGCCATCAGCAATTTCGGCGTGCGCGAGCTGCTGGACGGCTTCATCGAGTGGGCACCGCCTCCGGCACCGCGCGCGACCACGACGCGCACGGTGGCCGCCGGCGAACCTGCACTGACCGGCTTCGTGTTCAAGATCCAGGCGAACATGGATCCGGCGCATCGCGACCGCATCGCGTTCTTCCGCATCTGTTCCGGCCGCTACACGCGGGGCATGAAGCTCAGGCACGTGCGCCTCGGGCGCGACGTCCGCATCAGCGATGCCCTGACATTCATGGCGGCTGACCGCGAGCGCGCCGAGGAAGCGTGGGCCGGGGACATCCTGGGCCTGCACAACCACGGCACGATCAACATTGGCGACACCTTCACCGAGGGCGAGGAGCTGACTTTCACCGGGATTCCCAACTTCGCGCCCGAGTTGTTCCGGCGTGCTGTCCTCGGCGATCCGCTGCGTGCCAAGGCGCTGCACAAGGGCCTCGATCAGCTCTGCGAGGAGGGCGCAACACAACTGTTCCGCCCGCTTCGCAACAACGATGTCGTGCTGGGCGCCGTAGGGCCGCTGCAATTCGACGTCGTCGCCTGGCGACTCAAGGAGGAGTACAACGTCGACTGCCGCTTCGAGCAGGTCAATGTCGCGACCGCACGCTGGGTCTATTGCGAGGACGAGGAGCGTCTCGAAGAGTTCAGGAGCAAGGCGGCGGACCACCTGGCCGTCGACCACGCCGAGGCGTTGGTCTATATCGCGCCGTCACGCGTGAACCTGGACCTGACGCGCGAGCGCTGGCCTGACGTCCGCTTCATGCCGACCCGCGATCACCTCGCCGCCTGAGCCTTTCGCGGCCGCGGTGGTTCAGGGTCTGAACGCCCGTACCTCGCGCCTCAACGCGGCCATAAGGTTGCCCTCGGGCGCGGCAGCCCCGTAGCGCAGGGCGGTGTACAGGTGAGTGATCTGCCCGACGCGTTCCGCCAGCGCCGGGCGCTGCGCCGCGATGCGCTCCGCAAAGTCCCGCGGTCCCTCTTGCGGGGCGCGGGCGAGGCCCCGGCGCTCCAGTCGGCGGCAGAACTCGCGATAGAGACGCAAGGCCTCCGGTGCCGGCGGCGGCCGCAGGCGCAGACCCAGCCAGACCGCCAGTGCCAGCATGATGGCCGCGACGAAGGCCGTCATCGCGAGCACCAGCGTACGCCAGTCCGCGTCCGGCATGCCGAGCCGGGCGAGCAGCGCCAGCTGGCGGTCCGGGCCGTAGCCGAGGACCCAGTCGGTCCACATGCTGTTGAGCGCGTCCCAACCCTGGCTCAGGGCGCGCAGGCCGCGGAAGTCTTTCAGGACCGAGCCGGGAACGCGCTCGCCTTCGGGCAGGGCCTCGCCGAGGCTGAACTCGATGCGATCGGGCGCGACGGCTCCCGTCGGGTCCACTCGGATCCAGCCGCGGCCCTCCAGCCAGACCTCCGACCAGGCATGCGCCTCGGATTGGCGGACGACGAGCCGCTCGCTGAGCGGGTTGAACTCGCCGCCCTGGTAGCCGGTAACGACTCGCGCCGGAACGCCCGCCGCGCGCGCCAGGGTCGTGAAGGCCGAGGCGTAATGCTCACAGAAACCGCGTTGCGTGCGAAACATGAATTCGTCCACCGGGTGGCCACCGCTGAGCATCGGCGGCTGCAAGGTGTAGACGAAAGGCTCAGCGCGAAAATGCGCCAGCGCCGCGTCGATGAATGCCGCGTCGGAGGGCACGGCTGAGCGCAACTGCCTGGCCAGTGCCACGGTGCGCGGGTTGCGGCCCTGCGGCAGCTGCAGGCTGCGCAAGCGCGTCAGGGACCCGAGGACCGGCTCCGGAATGGCCGCGGGCCAGGATTCGATCTCCAGCGCCCGGACGTTTTCGACCGGCTTGCGTGTCACGAGCTGGAAGGCGTTCGTGAGGATCGCGTCGCGGTCCGACCATGCACCCGGGTAATCGAGGGCGAGCAGCCAGGCCCGGCCATGGGGCTCGATCGTCACGCGATAGCGATGGCTGGCGCCCCGCAGCTCGATGTGCGGGCGACGCATCGCGGGCCGGTCGAAATTTCGCCATGTCCAGCCGTCGAATCCTTCCAGCACGGGGCCGCGCCAGTACCTTGCGGATGCGGGCGGCAGCGGCCCGTCGAACGCGACGCGGAACACGACCTCGTCGGAGTGGATGAGCTGCGAGATCGTGCCGGGGGACATCTCGTCGGACAGTCCCGTGAGGCCGGACTCGCCACGCGAGGGCAGTGCCCAGAAAGGGCCGGGCACACGTGGGAACAGCAGGAACAGGACCAGCGCGACCGGCACCGCGAAGGCGAGCATCCGCAGCACTAGCCCGGTCGCAATCCGCCATGGCAGCGGTGCGCCGCCGCGCACGCCCTGCAGCAGCGCGAGCGTGATCGCGGTGACACTGATGAACAGCCACGGCAGGCTCCAGATGGGCTGGTCGTGCAACAGCTGCATCAGCACGATGAAATAGCCGATGAAGGACAGGACCTGGATATCGCGGCGCGCGCGTGTTTCGAGCAGTTTCATCGCGCCCATGACGACCAGCAGCCCGCCGCCCGCCTCGAGCCCATTGAACGTGCGATAGGTGAACAGCACGCCGAGCACGCCGCCGACGGCCAGCACGAGTCGCAGCCAGCCCGGGGGCAGGCGCCAGCCGAAGTGCTGCACGGCCAGGCGCCAGCAGGCCGCGGCGACGAACGTTGCCGTGATCCACGGCGGCAGGCGCAGTGCGGTCGGTGCCAGCGCCAGGCCCAGTGCGCCGAGCATCCAGCCGAGTCGCAGGACGGCCGGGTCAGCCATCGGCCGCGCCCTCGCCACCCGCGTAGAGAGCCAGCGCGGTGAGGCAGCGATGACGATGTGCGGGCCCCATCGCGGGCGGAATTTCCGTGCCGGGGATGCGCAGGCCGAACGCGCCGCCCCCCGCGTGGGCGTCCAGCACCCAGCGGCAGAGCACCGAGAGGCGGGCCTCGGCGGGCATGGCAGGCAGACTGTCCCACTCCAGCCAGGCGCTGCCCCGGGCGCTGCCCGCGAACTGCTTCACCGGCAATTCATCGCCTCGGGCAGCGGCTTTCCAGGCGATCCGGCGGGGCGAGTCGCCCTGCCGGAAGCTGCGCAATCCCGCGAAGTCGTCCTCGCCGTGGCGCTCGTCCCAGCGGCCTTCCGCGTCCTCGGGGCCGCCCGCCGGAGGCGCCGGTGCGTGTTCGGCAGGGGCCGGGTAGACGATCCCGATGCAGGCCGGATGCAGCCACGCCCAGGCGCGGAACAGGCCGAACGGGAACGCCGTGTGGATGCCGATCTGCTCGATGACGAGGCGCCCGCGCCGCCTCGTCGGCAGGTCCACGTGCAGTTCGCCTGCCTGGCCGGGGGAGAGGTCGAGGAATGAGGAGCGCACGTGCCGGCATGCGACCTGGAGATCATGGCGCGGTGCGGATCCCGGGTTTTCCAGCGAAAGCTCGAGTCGTGCCGGCTGTCCGGCGAAGCTCGGACGCACGCGAAAACCGCGCGCGATCACGCCACTGAGATTCTCGTGGCACCAGTGCATGGTGACGAGGCCCAGTCCGGCCAGCAGGAAGGTGAGGGCGAAGCCCATGTTGTTGTTGTAGTTCATGGCCGCGAGCAGCATGCCGAACAGGGCCATCGCGAAGCCGAGTCCCAGCGCCGTCGGCAGGATGTAGACCCGGCGTCGATGCAGCGCTACGGGGTCGCCGTCCGCCCCCTGGCGGCGGCGGGCCCAGCCGCGGACGAAATTCGCCAACCGGGCGACGGGGTCGGTCAAGGCCGGCGGCCCGCTGCGGCCGACGGCAATGCCCTCAGGGAATCGGTACCGCGGCGACAAGGCGCTCTCCGGGATCGGCACCGGCCGAGTCACCGTCGGCGCGCAGCCGGTGGCCCACGACCGCGGGCGTCACGGCCTGGACGTCCTCGGGAATGACGGATTTACGCCCGTCGAGTAATGCCCAGGCCCGCGCGCTGCGCAACAGCGCGATGGCGGCGCGCGGCGACAGCCCGGCGCCGAAGCCGGGGCGGTCGCGGCTCCAGCCGACCAGCGCCTGGACATAGTCGAGCAGGGCGTCGGAGGCGTGCACGCGGCTCACTTCCTGGCGCAGGCGCAGCAACGCGCCGGGCTCGGCCGCCGGCGCGAGGCGCGTCAGGAGCTCGCGACGATCCTCGCCGCGCAGCAGCTCGCGTTCCAGCGCCCGCTCCGGGTAACCCAGCCGGATGCGCATCAGGAAGCGGTCGAGTTGCGATTCGGGGAGCGGAAACGTACCCACCTGGTCCTCAGGGTTTTGTGTCGCGACGACGAAGAACGGCTCCGGCAGAGGATGGCTGATGCCGTCGACCGTGACCTGGCGTTCCTCCATCGCCTCGAGCAGCGCGCTCTGCGCCTTGGGCGTCGCACGATTCACCTCGTCGGCCAGCACGAGCTGGGCAAACACCGGCCCCGGATGAAAGCGGAAGCTGCCCGCGTCCCGGTCATAGATCGACACGCCGACGATGTCCGCAGGCAGCAGGTCACTGGTGAACTGGATACGCTGGTATGACAGGCCGAGCGCCCGCGCGATGCCGTGCGCGAGGATAGTCTTGCCCACGCCCGGGATATCTTCGATCAGCAAGTGCCCGCCGGCCAGCAGGCAGGTGATGCACAGGCGCAGCTGGGTCGTCTTGCCGAGGATGACGCCGCCGAGCATGTCCAGCGCGCGCCCGAGCCCCGCCACGTCTTCCGCGGCGGATACCGGGCGGGCGGCCTGTGACTCAGGCGAGTGCACGCACGCGCTCCAGCTGCTGCTCGATGTTGGCGATGGCGCCGCCGAGTTCCGCCGCACGCCGGCGCTCTTTCTCGACGACCTCCGCGGGGGCATTGTCCACGAATGACGGCTTGTCGAGTTTCGCCCGTGTCCTGGCGAGGTCGGATCGCAACTTGTCCTGTTGCCTCTCGAGGCGCGCGATCTCGGCCTCCGCATCGATGAGCCCGGCCATCGGCACCAGCAACTTCATCTCGCCGAGCAGCACCGTTGCGGCCTGTGGCGCCCGTTCGCCCGGCGCGAGCGGCCTGACGGACTCGAGTCTGGCGAGGCGCAACAGCAACGGCTCGTTGGCCGCCAGCCACCCGAGGTCCGCCGCAGAGGCGTCCTGCAATAGTACGGCGAGCGGCTTCCCGGGAGCGATATTCATCTCGCCGCGAACCTGGCGCACGCCGAGTACGAATGCCTGCAGCCAGCTCATTTCCGTTTCCACCGCCTCGTCCCGAGGCCAGTCCGCGATCTCCGGGTACGGCTGCAGCATGATGCTGTCGCCGGCGACGCCCGCTATCGGGGCCGCACGCCGCCACAGTGCCTCGGTGACGAACGGCATCAGCGGATGCAACAGCCGCAGCAGCGCCTCGAGTACCGTGGCGAGTGTCCGGCGCGTGCCGTGCTTCTCGGCTTCCGATGCGTGCTCGGAATTCAGCACGGGCTTCACCAGCTCCAGGTACCAGTCGCAGAACTCGTGCCAGGCGAACTCGTAGATCGCCTGTGCCGCGAGGTCGAGCCGGTAGGCATCGAAGGCCTCCACCGACGCGCGCGCGGCCACGCCGAGGCGCGAGCGGATCCAGCGGTCCGCGAGGCCGTGCTCGAGCCCGCCGACCGCACTACAGTCTGCGCCCTCGGTATTCATGAACACGAAGCGCGAGGCGTTCCACAGCTTGTTGCAGAAGTTGCGATATCCTTCGACTCTCCCCAGGTCGAGCCGTACGTCGCGCCCGGTCGTGGCTAGGGAAGCGAAGGTGAAGCGCAGCGCATCGGTGCCGTAGGCAGGAATTCCCTGTGGAAATTCCTTGCGTGTGGATTGCTCCACGCGGGTCCTGAGCTGGGGCTGCATCATGCCGGTCGTCCGCTTCTCGATCAGCGTGTCGAGCTCCACACCGTCGATGATATCCAGCGGATCGAGCACGTTGCCTTTCGACTTCGACATCTTCTGGCCTTCGCCGTCGCGCACCAGGCCATGGATGTACACGTCGCGGAAAGGCACGTCCCCCATGAACTTGAGGCCCAGCATGATCATCCTGGCGACCCAGAAGAAGATGATGTCGAAGCCCGTGACCAGCACGGTGCCCGGGTACCAGGTGGCCAGGGCGGGCGTGCGCTCCGGCCAGCCGAGCGTGCTGAACGGCCACAGGCCCGACGAGAACCAAGTATCCAGCACGTCCTCGTCCTGGCGCAGTGGCACGTCGGTCGTGAGACCGGAGCGCCGCCGCGCGTCGGCTTCGTCGTAGCCCACGTGCACGCCGCCGTCGGCGTCGTACCACGCTGGGATGCGGTGGCCCCACCACAGCTGGCGGCTGATGCACCAGTCCTGGATGTTGCGCATCCACTCGAAATAGGTCTTGGACCAGTTTTCCGGCACGAATCGCACCCGGCCGTCTTCGACCGCGGCGATCGCCGGTTCCGCCAGCGGCGCGACTTTCACGTACCACTGGTCGGTAAGATAAGGCTCCAGCACGGCGCCGCTGCGGTCGCCGCGCGGCACCACCATGCGGTGTTCCCGGACACGCTCCAGCAGTCCGAGCGCGTCCATCTCCGCCACGACCCGCTCGCGTGCGACGAACCGGTCCAGCCCGACATAGGCGCCGGGCACGCTGTCGTTCAGCGCGGCGTCATCGTCGAGCACGTTGATCATCTCGAGCCCGTGGCGCCGGCCGATCTCGTAATCGTTGAAGTCGTGGGCGGGCGTGATCTTCACGCAGCCGCTGCCGAACTCCGGATCGACGTAGTCGTCGGCGATGATCGGGATGCGGCGCGCGGCGATCGGCAGGAGGATGTCACGCCCGATCAGCGCTGCGTAGCGCGAGTCGTCGGGATGCACGGCCACCGCCGTGTCGCCGAGCATCGTCTCCGGGCGCGTGGTCGCGACGACGACGGCGCCGTCGCCGTCGGCCAGCGGGTAGCGGAAGTGCCACAGCTTGCCGGGTTCTTCTTCGCCGACCACCTCGAGGTCGGACAACGCAGTGTGCAGCACGGGATCCCAGTTGACCAGGCGCTTGCCGCGGTAGATGAGGCCCTCCTCGTGGAGGCGGACGAACGCATGCGTCACGGCGCGCGACAATTCCGGGTCCATCGTGAACTTGTGCCGCGACCAGTCCACCGAGGCGCCGAGTCGCTTGAGCTGTCGCTCGATGGTATCGCCCGAGGCCTGCTTCCATTCCCAGACGCGCTCGACAAAACGCGCGCGGCCCAGTTCGCGTCGGTTCTGTCCGGCCGCATTGAGCTGGCGCTCCACGACCATCTGGGTTGCGATGCCGGCGTGGTCCGTGCCCGGCTGCCAGAGGGTGTCGCGACCGCGCATCCGGTGCAACCGGGTCAGCGCGTCCATGATCGTGTCCTGGAAGGCATGGCCCATGTGCAGCGTGCCGGTGACGTTGGGCGGCGGCAGCATGATGCAGTACGGCTCTCCTGCGCCAGAGGGCGCGAAGCAGCCGAGGCGCTCCCAGTCTGCGTAGATTTCGCCCTCGATCTCGTCGGGGTTATAGGTCTTCTGCATCGGCCGGGACTGTCCTGTTCAGGTACGCAAATGGTTGCGCAGGGCGCGCTCGACGATCTCCGGCAGCTCGTCGCGCAGTCGCGATGACACCTGCTCGAACAAGGCCGCCTCGACTTCACGTACCGCGGAGTGCAGCAGGTCGAGCACGACTTCCCAGGCCACGGCGACAAGTTCCGCTTTCAGCGCGGCCAGCTCGTGGTCCGAGAGCTGCCGCGGCGCGGGAATCGCCACCGACTTCAGCACGGGCGGGGCGCCTGCCGCGTCTTCGGTCGCCTGCTTCAGGAGCACCGGGACGACGTTAGGCTTGTTGTCAGCCTCTTTCTTCCTGCTCATTTCGCGGTGCCCCCGATACGGTGCGTCTCCAGCGAGTATCCGCGATCACGATAGAACCGGAATCGCTCCCGTGCCAGTGCCCGCTGCTCGTCGTCACCGCCGACGATCTCCGCCACGCGCTCGAAACGGCTGAAGAACAGCGGCACCTCATGGCCCAGGTTCACGAGCATCTGCGCTTCGAAGGCGGGCTCGGCCCCCGCGCCGATGCGTACCGGCGTGGCGGCGGCGACGGCGGCGTCCAGGTCGGGCGCATCAAGCACGTGCGGCAGAAAACTGCGATCGCTCCAGGTCCACATCAACGCATCGAGGAGGCGGGCCTCGCCGGGCGAGGCGGCATGCAGGTAGACGGTATGCTTCAGCCGCCAGGCCTTCTCCACGAGCCGGCACGCGAAGCGCTCTCGCGCCTGTTCTGCGCCATCGTCGAGGACATAGAAATCAACGCGCGTCATCCGGTTCCGTACTGCGGCCCTCAGGCGACGCCGGCCCGGCTCATGAGAAACTGTGCCAGCAGGGGCACGGGGCGGCCGGTCGCACCCTTCGCGTCGCCCGACTTCCAGGCGGTGCCGGCGACGTCGAGGTGGGCCCATTTCAGGTCGCGCACGAAGCGCGCCAGGAAGCAGGCGGCGGTAATGGCACCGCCCTCGCGTCCCGCGACATTGGCGAAGTCCGCGAAGTTGCTCTTGAGCTGCTCGTCGTAATCTTCGCCGATCGGCAGCTGCCAGGCACGATCCTCGGCTTCGACGCCGGCGCGCAGCAATTCGCGGGTGAGCGGCTCGTCGTTTCCCATCAGGCCGCTGAGGTGGTGCCCCAGGGCGATGACGCAGGCTCCGGTGAGTGTCGCGACATCGATGACGGCCGCCGGCTTGAAACGGCGCACATAGGTGAGCGCATCGCACAGCACGAGCCGTCCCTCGGCGTCCGTGTTGAGGATTTCCACGGTTTGTCCGGACATCGACTTGACGATGTCGCCCGGGCGAGTGGCAAGGCCGTCCGGCATGTTTTCCGCGGCGACGATCAGTCCCACGACATTGAGCGGCAATTCCAGGCTGCTGATGGTTTTCATCGCGCCCAGTACGCTGGCGGCGCCGCACATGTCGAACTTCATCTCGTCCATCGCCAGGGCCGGCTTGAGGGACACGCCGCCCGTGTCGAAGGTGATGCCCTTACCGACCAGCGCCACCGGGGCCTTTTGCTTCGGCCCGCCGCGCCACTCCATCACGATCAGCTTCGGCGGCTGGCGACTGCCCTGGGCGACGGACAGCAGGGCGTTCATGCCGAGTTTCTTCATCTGCGCCTGCTCGAGTACGGTGACCTTGATCCCGGGCGTGCCCGCCGCCAGCTTGCGTGCCTCGTCGGCGAGGTAGGAGGGCGTGCAGATGTTCCCCGGCAGGTTGCCGAGCCGGCGCGCGAGCGACTGGCCCGCGGCGATGGCCTGGCCGTGCCGGAAACCGAGTTCCGCGGCGGCCTGCGACTTGCGATCCGCGATCCACATCGTCAGCCTGGATAACTTGGGAAGGGGATCCTCGAGTTCCGACTTTAACTCGTCGAAGCGATAGGCTGCTTCCTCCACGGCTTCGGCCGCGTGACGTCCCAGGAGATAGGTCTCTGCATCGGCCACGTCTTCCGTGGAGAGGAAACTGAACGCGTTGCGGGTGCCGCTGCACAGCAGGGCCCGCGTCGCCGCCGCGTGCGCCTTGCGCCACCCTTTCAGGTCCAGCTTGCCGGCATCGCCGAGGCCGACCAGTAACAGCCGCCGGGCCGAGATGCCGGCGGGGCTGTGTACGAGCAGTGTCGCGCCGGCCTTGCCGGTGAAGTCACCGCGCTTGACCAGTCCGGCGACCAGTTTGTCCGCCACGGCGTCGATCTCCTTGGCTGCCTGCGACAGGCTGCCGTCCTTGTAAACGCCTACGATCGCGCATTCGGTGCGCGCGACCGCTGCGGTGCCGGTTTTTGCATTGAAATCCATCAGCCCCTCTCCCTGGTGCCGCCCCCGGCGGATACGGACGCGGTAAGATGCGGGAGTTTAATTGATTAGGGGGCAGGCCGAAACTGCGCGCCTTGTGTCCGGCATCATAGACCGCTATCTGCTGCGCGAGATCTTCCGTACCTTCATCGGCGTAACGGCCGTGCTGATGCTCATCCTGCTCGGCGACCAGTTCGCCCGCGGCCTCGCCAGGGCCGCCGCCGACCGCATTCCGCGGGAGGCGGTCCTGAAGCTGATGGGGCTGACCACCGTCGAGTACCTCAGCCTGATGGTGCCGGCCGCATTCTTCTTCGCGGTGATGCTCACCATGGGCCGTCTTTACCGGGACAGCGAGATGGCCGCCCTGAACGCCTGCGGCGTCGGCGCGGCCCGGCTGTTACGGCCCCTGCTGTGGGCGGCCGCGGCGGTTGCGGCGGGTCTTGCGGTCCTGTCCTTCGACACCGTGCCGTGGGCCGCGCGCATGGCCACCGAGATTCGACTCGAGGGCGCGCGCCAGGTCCAGCTGACCGCGCTGGAGCCCGGGCGCTTCCGCAGCGCCTCGGCCGGACGGCTGGTGTTCTACGCGCGTGACCGGAACTCTGCCGGGCAGCTCACCGGCGTTTTCATCCAGCAGCGGACCGAGGAAGACGTCGAGGTCGTCACGGCGGCGCGCGCGGAACAGCGCGTCTCGCTGGAGCGCAACGAGAACTACCTGGTCTTGTACGACGGGATTCGCTATACGGGTCGGCCGGGCAGCCCCGAGTTCCGCACGGCGCGCTTCCAGGAGCACGGCATACCGCTGCCGATCCCGCAACGTGTCGACGCGGCGCAGCAACGCCGCCAGATGTCGACCTTTGACTTGCTGGGAACCGGCCTGGCAGAGGATGATGCCGAACTGCACTGGCGCCTCGCCGCGCCGGCCTCGCTATTGGTATTGACGCTGCTCGCAGTGCCGCTCGGGCGCACGCCGCCCCGCTCAGGCCGCTACGGCAGGCTGGGGTTCGCGATTCTCGCCTACGTCCTCTACAGCAACTTGCTGGGCGTGGGCAGGGCCCTGATCGAGGACGGCCGCCTGCCCTCGTGGCTCGGCCTCTGGTGGGTGCACGGGCTGCTGCTCGGCATGGCGCTGCTGCTGCTCTGGCTGCAGGCCGGCGGGGCCTGGCGCCTGCGCGCCCGCTGGAGGGCGACGTGAACATCCTCGATCGCTATCTCGCCCTCGCAGCGGCGCGCGCCACGTTGCTCGTCATGCTGATGCTGCTGGCGCTGATCGGATTCATCAGCCTGACGACCGAATTGCAGGACGTGGGACGGGGCAGCTTCGAGGTGCCGGACGCATTTCTCGTCGTCCTGGCGCAGTGGCCGCGCAATGCCTTCGACGTCTTCCCGATCGCCGCACTGCTGGGCGGCATGATGGGGCTGGGCGCGCTGGCAAAGCACAGCGAGCTGGTCGCCGTGCGGGCATCCGGCGTGGGGCTCGGGCGGCTCGCATTCTCGATGCTGTTGGCGGGCGGCCTGTTCGCCGCGGCGGCGGGCGCGATCGGCGAGTTGGTCATGCCGGCGGCAGAGCGCTTCGCGGATGAATACTCCGACGAGCTCAAGCGTGATCGCACGAGTTTGTCGGGGCTGTCGGGCAGCTGGCTGCGTGACGGCGAGCGCGTGTACAACATTCTGCAGGTGGAAAGCCTGGAGCGGCTCGGGGGGGTCTACGTCTACCAGTTCGACGCGGCCGGACGGCTCGACTCGGTGGCCCTGGCGCGGCGCGCGGAGGTAGGGCGCGACCGGCAGTGGCGGCTCGAGGATGTCCAGGTCACGCGATTCCGCGAGCGCATCGAGACCGAGACCTTGCCCGTAGTGGAAATGGCGACCGGGATCGATCCGTCGGTCATGGAAGTCTCGGTCATCGACACCAACAGCATGAGCATCCCCATGCTGCAGGAGTACATCGGCTACCTGGAGGCGAATGACCTGCAGGCCGGCCGCTATGAGATCGCGATGTGGCAGCGACTCGCCAACATCGCCGCCGTGCCGGCGATGCTGTTGCTCGCCCTGCCGTTCGTATTCGGCCCACTGCGTTCCGGCGGCAACAGTGCGCGCTTCGTGGTCGGCTTCCTGATCGGGATTCTCTATATTCTCGGCAAGGGCGCGCTCGCCGACGGCGCACAGGTCTACGGCGCGCCGATCTGGGTGAGCGCGTGGCTGCCCGTGGCGTTGATCCTCGGCGCAGCGCTATTCGGCATGTCGCGCGTGCGCTGAGGCCTCCGGGTTGCGCAGTACCAGGCGAGTGCCCGACAGCCGGTCGTGCCACGCGAGCCGTTCGAGATCCACCAGGACCCACCAGAAGCCGAGCCCGAACACCGCCCACGACAGCAATGCCATGGCGAAACGCAGCAGCCCGCGGCCCCAGCCGGGCGGACGGCCGTCTGCCGCGACGATGCGCAGCTTCCACGCCCGCATCCCGAGCGTCTCGCCGCGCCGCCAGAAACCCGCGAAAAACAACGCGGCGACCGCGAGCAGGTAGGCGCGGAACAACCAGTCACCCGGCGGGACCGCGGTGCGGCTCAAGCCGACCCAGGCAGCGCCGGCGACCATCAGCAATGCGATCAGCACGAGGCAGTCGTACAGGCAGGCGGCGAGGCGGCGGATCAACCCGGGCGCCTGGCCGATCGGGACAAGGTTCATGGCGGGAGCGTGTGGTGCCGTGTTGCGAACTGTCAAGCGTCGCGGGGCCGCGCTCGAGTAATCGCTGCGCGCATGCCATGATGCGGCCGCGATGACTGGACGCGACGAGCGATGAGCATGGAGCCCGGGACCACCACCGGACGGGGACACCGGGTGGCAGTGCGACTTTATTGGGCGGACCTCGACCTGCCACCGTGCCCGTTCGAGGCCTTGAAAGAATGCCTCGCGCCGGGCGAACTGGCGCGTGCCGCGCGGTATGCGCACGCGGACCTGCGACGAAGGTGGATCACGGCACGCGGGGCATTGCGTCATTGCCTCGCCAGCTGGACAGGCGCCGATCCGCGGGCGCTCACGCTGGACGCATCGCCACGCGGGAAACTGCGCCTGGCGGGCGGTCCGGCCTTCAATCTCTCGCATTCCGGTCGCCATCTGCTGATCGCCATGGCCCCCGCGGGGCGCGTCGGCGTCGACGTGGAAGCGCGCGCCGTGGCTGACCCGGAGCCGCTCGTGCGCCAGGCCTGTTCGCGGCGCGAGGCCGAGGCCATCTGCGCCTTGCCGGACACGGCGCCGGAGCGCCCGCGAACTACGGCGTTCATCCGCACCTGGGTCCGCAAGGAGGCGCTGGTCAAGGCGTTCGGGGCGGGCGTCACGGTGCCGCTGGCGGCGTTCGAGGTGCGCCATGACACCGGGCAGGGCAACCTGCTGCGGAGTGTGAAGTGGCCTGGTGAGCAGCTTGCGCAGTGGCAGGTGCGCGCGCTGGCAGCACCCCCGGGCATGGAGGCGGCCGTGGCGTGGGATACGCCGGAGTTCGAGCCCGGGGTAGTGCCATGGCCCACATGAGCAACCCGCCAGACCTCCTGCACGAGCATTTCTGGCGGCAGGTCGAGGACAGGCCTGCTGCTACGGCCCTCGTCGAACAGGGTCGGGAGCTCACATTTGCGGAACTCGGTGCAAAGGTCCGGCGGCTGGCCGCCGGCCTCGCGGGACACGGGATCGGGCCCGGGTCCGTGGTCGGGCTCCACGTCGAGCGGTCGATCGACTGGGTCGCGTGCGTGCTCGGTATCCTGACCGCGAATGCCGCGGTCGTGCCGCTGCCACCGTCCTACCCGGCCGGACGCCTGCGGGAGATTCTTGAGTTCGCCCGGCTCGACGCAGTAATCGATGCCGAGGGCTCGGTAGGCGGCGATACGTTGCCGGCACGACGGCTCCCGGTCGCGCAGCTGCTTGCGGACACCGCTCCAGAGCCGGTGGAAGGCGGTGGGCGGCCCGAGGATGCGGCGTTCGTCCTGTGCACCTCCGGGTCGACGGGGCACCCCAGGATGATCGTCCGGAGCCATCGCTCGTTCTTCCACCGCTTGCGCTGGACGTGGCAACGGCACCCGTTCGCTGCAGGCGAACGCTGCTGCCAGAAATCCCACGCGACCACGACGCATGCAGTCTACGAGCTGTTCGAGCCCCTGTTGCAGGGCATTCCCGTGATCGTCATTCCGGACGCGGTCGTGCGCGACCTGGAGCGATTCTGGGCCACGCTGCGCAGCGAGCGCATCTTGCGGCTGCTCATCGTGCCGGCGCAGCTGCAGGCCAGCCTCGTGATGCCGGGTTTCGTCGCGCCACCGCTCAGGACGCTCGTCCTGATGGGGGAATATGTCAGCCCGGCACTCGCGCAGCAGGCACTGGCCGCATGGCCTGCGTCGACCGCGATCTACTCGATCTACGGCAGCACCGAAGCGAGTTCGACGCTGGTCTGCGATCTGCGGGCGTCGTTCAGGCCGGGGAGGGAATTGCCACTCGGCCGGCCGATCGCGAACGACGTCGCGGCCGTGGTCCTGGATCCGGCGCGCCGGCCCGTGGCCGTCGGCAGCGTCGGCCGACTGCACGTCGCGGGGCCGGCCCTGTTCAGCGGATATTTCCGCGATGCGGAGTCGACGGCAGCTGCATTCATCGACGGGCCCGGTGTGCACTCGCCCCTGTACGACACCGGCGACGAAGTCCGGCTCGCGTCCGACGGGCACCTCGAGTTCATCGGGCGCGCGGATCACACCGTCAAGGTGCGCGGGTTCCGGGTCGACACGAAGGAAGTGGAGGGCGTCCTGCTTTCACAGCCCGGCATCCGCGAAGCCGCCGTACTGGGTGGCGAAGACGGCCGCGGCGCGGGCGCGCTCGAGGCTTACGTCGCACCCGCCACCGTCGACCCGGCCGCGGTCTTTCGTGCGTTGCGCGACCGGCTGCCGGAATACATGGTGCCGGCGCGTCTTGCGGTCCTGGAGGCCCTGCCGCTGACGCCCAGCGGCAAGATAGACCGGCTTCGCCTGCGGCGCGACCATGGGACGAGCGCATCGGGGGGGGCGCGACATCGGCCGTTATCGCCGCTCGAGCGCGAGGTTGCGCAACTCTGGGAGGCGGTGATCGATGCGCACGATCTGCCGCCGGACGCCAGCTTTTTCGAGGTCGGCGGCACGTCCCTTTCGGCCTACGTGCTTGTGCATCGCCTGCGCGAACGCTTCCGGCTGAACGCGCTGCAAATCGACGTGGAGGCGATATATCGCACCCCCACCATCGAGGCGCTGGCGGATCGCATCGAGCAGGTGCGCCAGGGCAGGACACCCGCATCTCCGCCGGACAATCCCGTACTCGTCACCTTGCGCGGCGGGCGTGACGGAACGCGCGAGCCGGTATTCTTCATCGCGCCGGCCGGCGGCATGCCGGGTTCCTACAGCAAGCTTGCCCGGCGCCTCGCGACGGGCCGTGAACTCGTCGGCGTGCGCGATCCCTTCAACTGGGGAGCGCGTGACCCGGCAGGCGGTTTCGACCAGTGGGTGGGGTTATACGTCGCCGCGATTGTTGAGCGGCAGCCGCGGGGCCCGTACTACGTCGTGGCCTATTCCTCGGCCGCCGCCTTCGGCTATGAAATTGCACGTCGCCTGCGGGCCGCGGGCGAGCGCGTCCCGCTGCTGGCACTCATCGATCCGATCGGGCTGGATATCGGCGGGCGCTCCCGTTACGGCTGGTGGGCTGCGCGTGGCGCGAGGGCCGGGCCGGTCGTGCGGGCCCTGACCCATGGCCTGGGCCTGTTGCGACGGAGGCCTTTCAGCCAGGTGCCCTGGCTGTGGGCCCTGCTCAGCCGCAATGCCTCGGCCTCACGGCCGGAGAACCCCCAACGACTGATGCAGCGGGCAAGCCGCGACAGATTCCAATTGCTCTCCCTGTCGGCGTTGCTCGAACTCAACAGCGGCATTCCGTATGCCCTGGACGCGGAGGACCTGGATCGCGTCGAGCCGGATGACTATCTCGGCGTCCTGCGGGCACGCGTCGAGGCGTTGACGCCGGAAGTCGATTTCGAACCCATCGAGCGGGTCGTGCATCAGTATCCGTTGCAGCTTCGGGCGCAGGAAGCCTACCGTTTGCAACCGTATGATGGCGACGTGCTGCTGATGCGGGCCTCGTCCGCCACGCGGCTCGTGCCGGTGCAGCTCAAGCCTTATGTTGCACGCGTACACGGCAAGTGCCTGCCCGTGGGCCGGCCATCGGCACGGACCGGCAGGATCGCGGCGCGCTGGGGCAGGTCGGCGGCGCACTTTCGCTGCATGCGCGACGACGACTTCGTCGCGGCGTTGGCAGAGGAGCTGGACGCCCTGCTCTAGAACCTCGCAGCGGGCCGGGCCCAGGCACAGATGGCGCTCCGTAGGGGATTCGAACCCCTGTTACCGGCGTGAGAGGCCAGCGTCCTAACCACTAGACGAACGGAGCGTAACGAACACGCTGCGGCAATGGATTCGCGGCGAGGCCCGGCATTCTACTGGCCCGGGCGGCCTGACTCAATGCCCGCGCCCGCCCTGGCGCCGCGGCCGGAACGCGGGACCGCATGGTAGACTTGCGGGCTGTACTCACACAGGCGGACACGGATTGGCCAGCGCGGCGAACGGCACGGAAACACGGCCACGGATCATCCCAAGGCCCGAGCACAATGTTTCCCGCACGCAGATCTCCAACAATGCCCTGAAGGTCTTGTATCGCCTGCGCGACGCCGGCTACCAGGCCTTCCTGGTCGGTGGCGGAGTCAGGGACCTGCTGCTCGGGCGCGAACCCAAGGATTTCGACATTGCGACGGACGCCCATCCCGAGGACGTCAGACGCCTGTTCCGCAACTGCCGGCTCATCGGCCGGCGCTTCCGCCTGGCGCACGTCTATTTCGGCAGGGATATCGTCGAGGTCGCGACCTTTCGCGCCGCGGACGACGAGACCGATACCGACGACAATGCATTGCTGCTGAAGGACGGCGACGGCCGCATCCTGCGGGACAATCGTTACGGCAGCATCGACGACGATGTCTGGCGGCGCGATTTCACCGCCAACTCGCTTTATTACAACATCGCAGACTTCTCGATCTGGGACTACACCGGTGGCGTGGAGGACATCCGCGCCGGCGTACTGCGGTTGATCGGCGATGCCGATGCCCGCTACCGCGAGGATCCCGTGCGCCTGCTCCGCGCGGTGAGATTTGCGGCCAAGCTCGGCTTCCGGATCGAGGCCTCCACCGAGGCGCCGCTGCGCTCGTTTGCAGCATTGCTCGAGGCCGTGCCGCCGGCCCGTCTGTTCGACGAAGTGATGAAGTTGTTTCTCGGCGGTTATGCCGTGCCGTCCTACGAGTTGCTGCGGCGCTACGGCCATTTCCGGCAGCTCTTCCCGGCCGTGGATGCCCTGCTCGACAGCGAGGCCGGCGAGCCCTACCGTGCGCTGTTGCTCGAGGCGCTTGCCAATACCGACCAGCGCGTGGCGGCAGACGAGCCGGTCACCGCCGTGTTCCTGTTCAGCGTGCTGTTGTGGGGGCCGACCCGCCGCCGCGCGGCGCGGTTGGAAGAGGCGGGCGAAACGCCAATGCAGGCGCTCCTTCTGGCTGCCGACGAGATCGTGGACGCTCAGCAGAGCCATGTCGCCATCCCGCGGCGGATCACGACGCCGATGAAGGAAATGATGGTCATGCAGTTGCGGCTGCAGAAGACCAAGGGCCGGCGCGTGCTGGGCATGATCGGCCACCCGCGTTTCCGGGCGGCTTATGACTTCCTGCTCCTCAGGGCCCGTATCGGCGATGCGGAGCCCGCCCTGGCCGAGTTCTGGACCGGACTGCAGACCATGGACGGGCAGGCTCGCGAGGCAGCAGTGGAGCCCGGGAGCCGCCGCGCGCGCACGCAGGAGGATGCAGGCACTGCGGCGGACCCGGCGGCGGAGGCGGGCACCGCGACCCCGGCCAGGCCGCGCCGGCGACGCAGGCCGCGGCGGCGCAAGCCCGGCGGCAGCACGGGCTGAGCATGGCGGCGGATCACCTGGTGCCCGCCTATATCGGGCTCGGCAGCAATCTGGACGACCCGGCCGCACAGCTGCGCGCCGCGCTCGAGGCACTCGCCCGCCTCCCGCATAGCCGGCTCGTCGCGCATTCCGCGTTGTATCGCAATCCGCCGATGGGTCCGCAGGGGCAGCCTGATTTCGTGAACGCCGTGGCCGGGCTGTTGACTACGCTGCCGGCCGCAGTGCTCTTGAGTGAGTTGCAACAAATCGAGGCTGCGCACGGCCGGCGGCGCGACGGTCCGCGCTGGGGGCCTCGCACGCTGGACCTGGACCTGTTGCTGCATGGCGGCCTGCGGGTCGACAGCCCCGGGCTGACGCTGCCGCATCCCGGGCTTAAGGAACGTCCGTTCGTGCTCATCCCGCTGCTGGAGCTGGCGCCGGGGCTGCGCCTGCCGGGCGGGCCGAGGATCGCGCAACTTGCGGCCGCAGTCGGCGACGGCGGCCTGGCCAGGCTGGACTCGTGATGGCGCGCGCCTTGCGCTATATCGCCATCGAGGGGCCGATCGGGGTCGGCAAGACCTCGCTTGCGCTGCGGCTTGCCGAGACCCTGCAGTTCGAGCTCGTGCTGGAACGCGCGGAGGAGAATCCTTTCCTGGAGCGCTTCTATCGCGACCCGGTCGCGAACGCCTTGCCGACCCAGCTGCATTTTCTTTTCCAGCGCGCCCGCCAGGCCCAGGAGATGCGCCAGGCCGACCTGTTCGCAGGCGGACGGGTCGCGGACTTCCTGCTGGAGAAAGACCGTATCTTCGCCCGCCTGACGTTGCCGGACGAGGAATACCGCCTCTATGAACAGGTCTACCAGGGGCTTGCGCTCGACGCGCCCACCCCCGACCTCGTCATCTATCTCCAGGCCCCCGTCGATGTGCTGCTCGACCGCGTGCAGCGGCGCGGCATTCCCTATGAGCAATCCGTGCGCGTCGATTACCTGCGCAGGCTGTCGGAGGCCTACATGGACTTTTTCCATCGCTACGACGCGGGGCCGCTGCTGATCGTCAATGCGGCGCTCATCGATCCGGTGAGGCGGGACGACGACTATCGGGACCTGCTCGCTCGCATTCACGCGATGGAGGGCGGGCGCCAGTACTACAATCCCGCACCCTTCGGCGAACCGGATTGATGTTTGGCCGCGAGTTGGCCATGCTGACCCGCCTGCCGTCGCGCCGGACCGCACCATGACGATGTACAGCCATCTCCAGGACAGGGCGAGCGCCGACAAGCCTGTGACCCTCGACACCCTGAGGCACATGAAGGCGAGTGGCGAAAAGATCGCCTGCCTGACCGCCTACGATGCCAGCTTCGCGGCCACGGTCGACGCGGCCGGTACGGAGCTCGTCCTCGTGGGTGATTCCCTCGGCATGGTGATCCAGGGGCATGACACGACGGTACCGGTGACGATGACCGACATGGTCTATCACACCCGCTGCGTGCGTCGTGGCGTGCGCCGGGCATTCCTGGTCGCCGACATGCCGTTCGGCAGCTATTCGCTGCCCGAACCCGCGTTTGCGAATGCCGTGCGACTGATGCAGGACGGCGGTGCGGCCATGGTGAAGCTGGAAGGCGGTGCCCTGCAGGTGCGCACCGTGGAGTTTCTCGCCGCACGCGACATCCCGGTGTGCGCACACATCGGCCTGACCCCGCAGTCGGTTCACAAGCTCGGCGGCTTCAAGGTGCAGGGTCGCGATCAGGAAGCGGCGCGACAGATGCTCGCCGACGCGCATGCGCTGCAGGAGGCGGGCGCCGATATCGTCCTGCTCGAGTGCGTCCCAGCGGCGCTGGGCCGAGCCATCACCGCGGCGCTGTCGGTGCCCGTGATCGGGATCGGCGCCGGGCCCGATGTCGATGGCCAGATCCTCGTGCTGTATGACATTCTTGCGGTGACCGAAGGCCGCAAGCCGCGCTTTGCGCACAATTACCTCGCCGGAGCGGATGGTGTGCCCGGGGCGCTGTCTGCATACGTCGCCGCGGTCAAGGACGGCACCTACCCGGCTCCGGAGCACTGCTTCTCGTGAGTCGCCCGGCGGTCGTCGTCCCGCCCGCGGCGCTTCGCGAGCGGCTCGGGGAATGGCGGCACGCGGGCCTGCGCATCGGCTTCGTGCCCACCATGGGCAACCTGCATGCGGGGCACCTCGACCTCGTGCGCGCGGTGGCGGCGCGCGCCGACCGCGTCGTGGTGAGCATCTTCGTCAACCCGCTGCAATTCGGTCCCGGCGAGGATTTTTCCGCGTATCCGCGCACCCTGGCGGAAGACCTGGCGCAGCTCGCGACGGTGAACTGCGACCTGGTGTTCGCGCCGCACGAGGACACGATGTATCCGGGCGGGCGCGCGGCGGCGACCCGGGTCGACGTACCGGGCCTCGCGGAGATGCTGTGCGGCATATCGAGGCCCGGCCATTTTTCCGGCGTGGCCACGGTAGTGGCGAAACTGTTCAATCTCGTCCAGCCGCAGCTCGCCGCGTTCGGCGAAAAGGACTACCAGCAGCTCACCGTCGTGCGGCGCATGACGGCCGAGCTGTGCTTTCCCGTCGAGGTCCTCGGCGTGGCGACGCGCCGCGAGCCGGACGGCCTGGCGATGAGCTCCAGGAACCGTTACCTGGACGCCGCGCAGCGCGCGGCGGCCCCCGCGCTGTATGCCGCACTGCGGACGGCGGCGGATGCCCTGCGGGCCGGCCGGCGCGATTTTGTTGCATTACAGCAAGCCGGCATGGACAATATTCGTGCGGCCGGGCTGGATGCCGAGTATTTCGAGGTACGCCGGCAAGACGGGCTCGAGCCGGCGGAACCGGCAGACCGGCGCCTGGTCATACTCGCGGCGGGCCGCCTTGGCCGGGCCCGCCTGATCGACAACGTGGTCGTCGAGCTGTAGAACAGGGCCCGAGCCGCCGCACGGCCCGCTACAGGCAATACTTTCAGGGACGTGGAATTTTCGGCGTGGGAAGGAGGAACCGATGCAGCTGACTTTGCTCAAGGCGAAGCTACACCGGGCCTGCGTGACTCACGCAGAGCTGGACTACGAGGGGTCGTGCGCGATCGACTCGCAGTTGCTCGAACTCGCGGGCATCCTCGAGTACGAGCAGATCCAGATCTACAACGTCACGGGCGGCGAGCGCTTTACGACCTATGCGATTCGCGCGGAGGCCGGCTCCCGGATTATTTCGGTGAACGGTGCCGCGGCACACAAGGCGCGGCCCGGTGATCGCATCATCATCTGCGCGTACGGCGCGATGAGCCAGCAGGAAGCGCTTCTTCACAAGCCGCGTCTCGTCTACCTCGACGAGGACAATCGCGTCACCCGCACGGGCAACGCCATCCCCGTACAGGCCGCCTAGGGCGCTACGCCCTAGCTTTCCACCCGGTTGCGGCCGCCCAGCTTGGCGCGGTACAGGGCGTCGTCCGCGCGCGCGATCAGCGTCTCGAGCGTATCGCCCGCCTGGGCGCCGGCCACACCCGCCGAGAGCGTGATTTTCGGTGCGCCGGCGTCTTCGTCGGTCGCCTTCAGCACCGACCAGCGCGCGCGCTCGGCGCAGGTGCGAGCATCCTCGATCGTCGCGCCCGGCAACAAGATGCTGAACTCGTCGCCGCCGAAGCGCGCCACCATGTCTCCCGGCCGGAAGTGATTCCGCAAGGTTTCCGCGACCAGACGTAGCGCGCGGTCGCCGGCGACATGGCCGAAGCGATCGTTGAACTGCTTGAACTGGTCGACATCGACCATCACCATCGAGGCCGACGTCTCGTCCTTGAGGCAACGCTCGAGGCGGCGGCGAAACATGTTGTCGAGCCAGTGCCGGTTGTGCAGGTCGGTAAGGGCATCCGTGACTGCATGCCGCTCGAATTCCCGCAGTACGCCGACGCTGTCGAGGATCACCTGGTTGTCCGAGCGGACGCGGGACGACAGGATGATCAGCAGGTTGCGCGCGAAGGCATGCGACACGTTGATCATGCGCCACAGGATGTCCTGCTCGATCACCATCAGGTGGGAGTCCCGGGCCGCGATCACCCACGCCGACGGGTCCTTCTCCTCGATGATCGACATCTCTCCCGCGCACTGGCCTGGATGAAGCAGCGTCAGCGGCGGGCTCTCGGCGGACTCGAGCCTGACTTCGAGCGCCCCGGAAAGAATCACGAAAACGCGCGAATTGCGCGTTGCCGGCGTCAGCAGGGTGTCGCCGGTCTTGATGTCCACGCGGTGGGTGCGGGCAAGGAACGGTCCGACGGCGCGGATGTCGACGCCGTTGAACAGCAGCAGGCCCGAAAGGAAATGCCTGATATCCGGGGCGTCGACGAAATCCACCGTGGGCGTACTCTCGGGTTCCGGGCTCGATTCGTTCATGAGGTGCTCATCCTTGCGCATCCGCCCGACCACGTGCGACGACGTATTTGGCAATTCTGTGCCGATGGGCGTCCAAACTCAACGTCTGGCCGCCTGCGCGTGGCACGCGAGGGCCCAGCGCACGTGTTCTCGCACCAGCGCGGAAGGATGATCCGAGCGGCTCTCGAGCGCCGCCCGCGCGACCGGGTCCGGCGCCGCGTTGCCGAGGGCGACGGCGATGTTGCGCAACCAGCGCTCGTGGCCTATGCGACGAATCGCGGAGCCCGCGGTGCGGGCGAGAAATTCTTCCTCGGACCAGCTGAACAGCGTGCTCAGCGCCGGCGCGTCCAGTCCGTTGCGTGGCGCGAAATCCTCCAGCTGGGCGACCCGGGCGTAGCGGTTCCACGGGCACACGAGCTGGCAGTCGTCGCAGCCGTAGACGCGATTGCCGAATGCGGGTCGCAGCGGTTCCGGGATCGCTCCAGGGTGCTCGATCGTCAGGTAAGAGATGCACAGCCGGGCATCCAGCTCATAAGGCGCGACGATCGCCCCGGTCGGGCAGACATCGATACACGCCGTGCAGCTGCCGCAATGCGTGCTCGGGGCGGTATCGCCCGGCAGCGGCAGATCCGTGTAGATCTCGCCGAGGAAGAACCAGCTGCCGGCGTCACGCGACAGCAGGTTGGTGTGCTTGCCGATCCACCCGAGACCCGCATCGCGCGCCAGGGCTTTCTCCAGCACGGGCGCGCTGTCGGTGAATACGCGGTAGCCGAACGGGCCCACGGCCCCGGCGAGGCGCTCTGCCAGGCGTTGCAGTCGATTGCGAAGCACCTTGTGGTAATCGCGCCCGAGCGCATAACGGGAGACATAGGCGAGCGACGGGTCCGCAAGCACGCTCTCGGGCGCTGTGGTCTCCGGCGGCAGGTAATCCATGCGGGCCGCGATCACGGAGACGGTCCCGGGGACCAGCTCGGCCGGGCGGCTGCGGCGCGTCCCGTGGCGTGCCATCCAGCGCATCTCGCCTTGGCGCCCGAGCGCGAGCCAGCGTTTCAGCCAGGCCTCGTCGTCCGGCAGTGCCGAGCGCGCGATGCCGAGCGCCCCGAAGCCGAGTTCCCGGCCCCACGCACGGATGTCGCGCGACAGGGCGTCGAGCTGAGGCGGCATCGCGGCCGGCGCGGGCGAAACGGCAATTTCATGCATCGGGCAGGGCTCTCCGTGGGCCGCAGTATAATCCCGCGCATGCGATCCATGCCCCGCGACCTGTGGACTGCCGCACAAGTGCGCGAGCTGGACCGTCGCACGATCGAGGACCATGGTATCGCCGGCCGGGAACTCATGGAGCGCGCGGCCGCCGCGGCGCTGGACGCATTGCAGCGGCGCTGGCCGGCGAGTCGTGCGATCACGGTCGTGTGCGGCGCGGGCAACAACGGCGGCGACGGTTATGCGCTCGCGCGCCTCGCGCGCCGGGCAGGCCTCGCCGTGCGCCTGCTTGGCCTGGTCGCGCCGGAGCGGCTGCACGGCGACGCGGCACTGGCCTGCGCCGACTATTGCGACGAGGGTGGCGAAATCCACGCCTGGGACGGCGGCGGTGACCCGGGCGGCGACGGCCCGATCGTGGACGCGTTGCTCGGCACCGGGCTCGGGCGCGAACTCGAAGGCGCATTCCGCGCCGCCGTCGAGTCGATCAACGCCGCCGGCAGGCCGGTGGTGGCGCTCGATATCCCCAGCGGTCTGCACGCCGATACCGGCTGCGTGCTCGGCGTGGCGGTCGCGGCCACGCTGACGGTGACGTTCGTCGGACTGAAACTGGGCCTGTTCACCGGGCGGGGGCCCGGGCTCACGGGCGAGCTGGCATTCGCCGATCTCGGTGCGCCCGCCGGCCTGGACCGGGGCATGAGCCCGGCTGCGCGGAGGCTCGAACCTGCGATCCTCGGTGACTGGCTGCCGCGGCGCCCGCGCGATGCGCACAAGGGGCGCTTCGGTCACGTGCTCGTGCTGGGCGGCGACGCGGGGATGGGCGGTGCCGCGCGCCTTGCCGGCGAGGCGGCACTGCGTTCCGGCGCGGGGCTCGTGAGCGTGGCGACACGGCCGCAGCATGTGGCGGCGATCCTGGCGGCGCGGCCGGAATTGATGTGTCACGGGGTGGAAGGGCCCGACGCCCTCGACGCATTGCTCGCGCGCGCGACGGTGATTGCGGCCGGCCCGGGCCTCGGGCGATCGGGCTGGGGACGGGCCCTGCTGGATGCGGCGCTGGCCTCGGGCCGGCCCTGCGTGCTCGATGCGGACGCGCTCAACCTGTTGTCCGCGGCGCCACGCCGCTCCGACCGGTGGATCCTGACGCCGCACCCGGGCGAGGCGGGGCGAATGCTCGACAGCGATGCGGCCGGCATCGAAGCGGACCGCCCGGCGGCCGTGCGCGCACTGCGTGAACGTTATGGCGGCGTCACGGTGCTGAAAGGTGCCGGGACCCTCGTGTGTGGCACGGGCCCGTCGCTGTGGCTTTGCGATCGTGGCAATCCGGGCATGGCCAGCGGCGGAATGGGCGATGTCCTCACCGGGATCATCGCGGGCCTCGCGGCCCAGCTCGGTGATCTCGAGCGCGCCGCCTGTGCCGGCGTGCTGGCGCACGCGCTGGCCGCCGACGACGCGGCGCGCGTTGGGGAACGAGGGCTGGTCGCCAGTGACCTGCTCGCGGCCTTGCGCCCCTGGGTCAACCCCGCCGATGCCCATCGATCTCGCTGACGAAGCCGCCACCGTGGCGCTCGGCCAAGCGCTGGCCGGCCCGTTGCGCCGTGCCTGCCGCACTGCGCCGGTCGTCGTGTCCCTCGAAGGGCCCCTCGGTGCCGGCAAGACTACCCTAGCGCGGGGCCTGCTGCGCGGCCTGGGCCATGCCGGGCGCGTGCGCAGCCCCACGTTCACCTTGCTGGAACCTTACGAACTCGAGTCCTGCATGGTGATTCACCTGGACCTGTACCGGCTTGCGGACGCGGCGGAGCTGGATTACCTGGGGCTGGTCGATCTGCTCGTGCCCGGCAGCCTGGTCGTGGTGGAATGGGCCGCGCGGGGGGCGGATCGCCTGCCGCAGGCGGATCTGCGGATCCGGCTCGATTATGCGGGGCAGGCGCGCGTGGCGGACTGCGCGGCCCTGACTCCGGTCGGCCATGGCGTGATCGATGCGCTCGGGGGACCGTCGGCAACGCAATAATCTGCATGAGGAATTGTCGCAGGATTCCGCTCCAGCTGATTGTTTCCTCAAAAGATATTGCCATACGGCCCGGAATGTGGTTAAAGTTCCTTCCCGGAATCCAACCAAACTGTTGGAAATGCCAAGGAATATTCTCGCCGGGTTGCTGTTTGCCTTATTCGTCCCGCTGTCGACCGCGTGGGCCGAAGTCCGGGTGCATGACGTGCGCCTCTGGGCCGGCCCCGATTCGACCCGGGTCGTACTCGACCTTTCCAGCCCTGCCAGGCACAAGCTGTTCACGCTCGAGAATCCGGGCCGCGTCGTCGTGGACCTGAAAGCGCGGATCGATCTCGGGGCGGTCAAACTGCCGGCCGGGGTCGGCCTGGTGCAGTCCGTACGTGGTGCGAACCGGCCCGACGGAGAGGTGCGGATCGTGCTGGACCTGGCCGGCGCAGTGACGCCGCGCAGTTTCCTCGTGCGTCCGCAAGGCCGCTACGGGCATCGCCTGATCATCGAGCTCGATGCCAAGAGAGCCCGGGCTCATGTGCCGGTGATGCGGGCTGACGAGGGCAATCGAGATCTCGTGATCGCGGTCGACGCCGGGCACGGTGGCGAGGATCCCGGGGCGATCGGGCGCCGCGGCACCTACGAGAAGAACGTGGCCCTGGCGGTCGCGCGGCGACTTGCGGAGCAGATCGACAAGGAGCCCGGCATGCGCGCGGTGCTGATCCGCGACGGCGACTATTTCCTGAGCCATCAACAGCGCGTGGCAAAGGCACGCCAGCACCGCGCCGACCTGTTCATCTCGATTCACGCGGATGCGTTCACGAATCCCAACGCGCGGGGGTCTTCCGTCTACGCATTGTCTGAGAAGGGCGCCACCGATGAGGCGGCCCGCTGGCTTGCCGCACGCGAGAACGCGGCGGACCTGGTGGGCGGCGTGAGCCTGGATGACAAGGACGACATGCTGGCCTCGGTGCTGCTCGACCTGTCGCAGAATGCCTCGATTGGCGCCAGCCTAGAGGTCGGCGACTTCGTGCTGAACCGCCTCGGAGCCGTAAATCGCCTGCACAAGAGCTCCGTTCAGCAGGCGGGCTTCATCGTGCTCAAGGCGCCGGATATTCCGTCCATCCTTGTCGAGACGGCGTTCATTTCGAATCTCGAGGAGGAGCGCCGCCTTGGCGAGGGGCGCTACCAGGCGCAGCTTGCGGCGTCGATCATGTCGGGCGTGCGCGAGTACTTCTACGTCAACCCGCCGCCGGGCAGCTGGATCGCGCGAAACCGCGGCTCGGGCGCCGGCGCGCCGCGCGAGATCGTGATCGCCCGCGGCGACACGCTGTCCGGTATCGCCAACCGCTACAACGTCAGCGTGCCGGTGCTGCGCCGGCACAACGGGCTCAAGAGCGACAATATTCGCGTCGGCCAGGTACTGACCATCCCCGGCGGTTGAAGGGGGCGGTTGACGGGGACACTCCTCAGTTGAAGGGGACACTCCTCAAACCGCGGTTTGAGGAGTGTCCCCATTTGCCCGTATCCTTGGGGGCTACCCATGCCCATCCGCCAGCTTGCCCCCCAGCTCATCGACCAGATCGCCGCCGGCGAGGTCGTCGAGCGCCCCGCTTCCGTCATCAAGGAGCTGGTTGAAAACAGCCTCGACGCCGGCGCGACGCGAATCGAGCTGGAGATCGAGGGTGGCGGCCTGCGCACCTGCCTGGTCCGGGACAACGGTTGCGGCATTCCGCGAGACGAGCTGGCCTTGGCCTTGTCGCGGCACGCGACCAGCAAGATCGCCAGCCTTGAGGACCTCGAGAAAGTCGGCACGCTCGGCTTTCGCGGTGAGGCGCTGCCGAGCATTGCGTCCGTCTCGCGCCTCTCTGTGACGTCGCGGACGCCTGGCGAGGACACCGCCTGGCAGGTGGAATCGGAGGGTGGGCGCATCACGCCCCCGGCGCCGGCGGCCCACCCGCCGGGCACGACGGTGATCGTGCGCGACCTGTTTTTCAATACTCCTGCGCGCCGCCGGTTCATGCGCAGCGAGCGCACCGAGTTGTCCCATGTGGAGCGCGCCGCCCGCCGACTCGCGCTGTCACGTTTCGATGCCGGCTTCAGCCTCACGCGCGATGGCCGCGAACTGTTCGACCTGCGGCCCGCGACCGATGCCGCTGCGCGGCTGCGGCGCATCGAGGACGTGTGCGGCGAGGCCTTCGCGGCGCACGCGATGGAGGTCGGGCATGACGCTGCCGGGCTGCGGTTGACGGGCTGGCTCGGGCTGCCGACTTTTTCCCGGGCCCAGCCGGACCTGCAGTACTTCTTCGTCAACGGTCGCATGATCCGCGATCGCCTCGTCACGCACGCGTTGCGCCAGGCGTATGCCGACGTGCTGTTCCACGGTCGTCATCCCGCCTACGTGCTGTACCTCGAAATGGACCCCGCGCTGGTCGACGTCAACGCGCACCCGAGCAAGCACGAGGTGCGTTTCCGGGATGCACGCAGCATTCATGGCTTCCTGTACCAGGTCGTGGAGCGTGCCCTGGCGGGTACGCGCCCGGAGTCCGGTGCGATCGCACCGCCTCCGGCGACGCCGCGCTTCGGCTCCGAGCCCCAGGCCGGCAGCTGGTCCGGACCTTCGCGGCAGGACGCCATGCGCCTCGGCGTGGCGGACGAATCGCCGCTGCAGGCTTCATGGCCGGCCTTCACCGAGCAGGCCGCGGCGACACCGGGCAGGCCGCCCCATGAAGACACGCCGCCTTTGGGCTATGCGCTGGGCCAGCTTGGCGGCATCTACATCCTCGCCCAGAATCGCGACGGCCTGGTGATCATCGACATGCACGCAGCGCACGAGCGCGTACTCTACGAGCGCCTCAAAGTCTCGATGTCCGGCGCGGGGGCGGGCGGCCAGCCGCTGCTTGTGCCGCTCAGCGTGCGCGTTTCCGCTGCCGAGGCCGAGCTCGCCGAAGCGGTTGCCGCCGAACTGGCAGGCATCGGCTTCGAGCTCGACCGGCGCGGCCCCGATGTGCTGGTCATCCGCCAGCTACCGGCGCTGCTGGCGGCCGCGGATGCCGAGGCACTGTTGCGCGACGTCCTGTCTGACCTGGCGGAGCAGGGCAGCAGCCGGCGCCTGGAAGAGCGCATCAACCAGGTGCTGGGCACGATGGCCTGCCACGGCGCGGTGCGGGCGCGACGACAGTTGACGCACGCCGAAATGAACGCCTTGTTGCGCGACATGGAGCGCACCGAGCGCGCCGACCAGTGCAACCACGGCCGACCCACGTGGACGCAACTCAGCCTTTCGGACCTCGACAAGCTTTTCCTGCGTGGGCGCTGACGGGCCGGCGGTGAACAGCAAGCCGGCGATCCTGCTGATGGGGCCGACGGCCTCCGGCAAGACCGGGCTCGCGATCGAGCTGGCCCGCACGCTCGGCGCCGAGATCGTCAGCGTGGACTCCGCGCTGGTTTACCGGCACATGGACATCGGCACGGCGAAGCCGTCACCCGCCGTGCGGGCCGAAGTGCCGCACCACCTCGTCGACCTGCTCGATCCGGGCGAGGCCTACTCGGCCGGGCGGTTCCTCCGTGATGCCCTGGCGGCGATGGAGGCCGTGCACGCGCGCGGCCGCATTCCGATCCTGGCCGGGGGGACGATGCTTTATTTTCGCGCGCTGCAGCGGGGCCTGGCGGAGCTGCCGGAGGCCGAACAGGCGCTGCGCGCCGAGCTGGACGCCCGCGCAGCGGACCGAGGTTGGCCGGCGCTGCACGAAGAGCTGGCCCGAATCGACCCGCTATCAGCTGCCCGCATCCGGCCGGGCGACCGCCAGCGGATTCAGCGCGCGCTGGAGGTCTGGCATCTCACGGGCTCGCCCCTGTCGCAACTCCAGTCGGCAGGGGCGGCGGCCCCGGAGGGCTGGGATTTTCTCAAGCTGGCGCTCGCACCCGCCTCGCGGGCGGATCTGCACGGCGCCATCGAGCAGCGTTTTCAGAAAATGATGGCGGCCGGCTTCCTGGCGGAAGTCGCGCGGCTCCACGATCGCGGCGACCTGCATGCCGGGCTGCCTGCCGTGCGCGCCGTGGGCTATCGGCAGCTATGGGCGCACCTGGAAGGGGAGTGCAGCCTCGACGAGGCCGTACGCGGGGGCGTCGCGGCGACACGGCGCCTAGCGAAGCGGCAGATGACCTGGCTCAGGACGGAGGCCGGGCTGCGATGGCTGGCGGACCCCGCCGATGGCCTTGCTACGGTCCGCGGATGGCTGGCGGCGCGCGCGGCGGGTCAGCTCGAGGCGTTGTGATAAACTTGCGTTTCGAGCGCGGGGGCGCGGGTCTGCTCCTGCCCGAACGGTGGAGGGAACTCCCGGAATAATAATGGCCCGATATGGAGAGTTGAGCCAATGGCCAGAGGACAGTCGCTGCAGGACCCGTTCCTCAATGCCCTGCGCAGGGAAAAGGTGCCAGTATCCATCTACCTTGTGAACGGCATCAAGCTCCAGGGGCAAGTCGAGTCTTTCGACCAGTTTGTCGTGTTGCTCAAGAACAGCGTGAGCCAGATGGTATACAAGCATGCTATTTCCACGGTCGTGCCGGCACGCAACGTGAGAATTGCGACCGGCGACGATGAGCTGGTCGACGGCGTGGAAGGCTGAGGCCGGGAGGGCCTGTTGTTCGAACGTCCGGGGCACGGTGAGCGTGCCATTCTGGTGCAGATCGGGTTCGGTACCCGTCCCTCCGAAGAAGAACTCGAGGAACTTGAGCGGCTGGCCGTGTCCGCCGGCGCGGACATCGCCGGACGCGTGACCGTCGCGCGTGCGGCGCCGGATGCAAAATTCTTCATCGGCTCGGGCAAAGTCGAGGAACTCTCAGCGCAGATCGAGGCGACCGGGGCGGACCTCGTGTTGTTCAACCATGCCTTGTCCCCGCGGCAGGAACGCAACCTCGAGAAGGCGCTGAGTTGCCGCGTGCTCGATCGGACCGGGCTCATCCTCGACATATTCGCCCAGCGCGCGCGCAGCTTCGAAGGCAAGCTGCAGGTCGAACTGGCGCAATTGCGGCATCTCTCCACACGCCTGGTGCGTGGCTGGACCCACCTCGAGAGGCAGAAGGGCGGCATCGGCCTGCGTGGGCCGGGCGAAACACAGCTCGAGACCGACCGGCGGCTGCTCGCCAACCGGATACGCATGCTGCGGCGCAGGCTCGAGCGCGTGGACAAGCAGCGCGAACAGGGGCGCCAGACGCGACGCAAGGCGGAGGTGCCCACCGTGGCGCTGGTCGGCTACACGAATGCCGGCAAGTCGACGTTGTTCAATCGCCTCACCGAGTCGCGCGTCTACGCGGCCGACAAACTGTTCGCCACACTGGACCCGACTCTGCGCGGCCTCCGGCTGGCGCCGGGGCTCGATGTCGTTCTCGCCGACACGGTCGGCTTCGTGCGCGACCTGCCTCACGAGCTCGTGGCAGCGTTCCGCTCGACGCTCAAGGAAGTGCGCGACGCCGCGCTGCTCGTTCAGGTGGTCGACATCGCAGATCCGCTGCGCGACGAACGGATCGGGCACGTAGACCGGGTTCTCGAGGAGATCGGCGCCGAGTGCGTGCCGCAGCTGCTCGCCTACAACAAGATCGACGTCAACGGCGAACTGCCCGGCACGATCCGGGACGAGGGCGGCCGCGTACGTGCCGTGCGCCTGTCCGCGCGCAGCGGCGCGGGCCTTGAGCTGCTCGTCGAGGCGCTGAGCGAGCATTTCGGCCAGGGACAGGTGGCCGGCACGGTGCACCTGGATGCATCGGAGGCGCGAATGCGTGCGAAGCTGTACGATGCCGACATGGTCCGCCGGGAATCGGAAGATTCGACGGGCGGTTGGAACATCGACGTCGAGGCGCCGAAGGTGGCGCTGGAGCGGTTCTGTCGCGATACTGGCCTGAATCAGGGCCGTATCCTGCCCCGTCCTTGTGAGGGATCCGGGGCATCCCTACAATCGCGCACGGTGGCCTGAGAGCGACAAGCCTCGGCGTCGCCGCGGGGCGGAGAGCAATCTAAGGAAGATCATGGCTTGGAATGAACCTGGCAAGGGCGGTAACCCCTGGAATTCAGGGGGCCGCAAGGACGGTCCGCCCGATCTGGACAAAGTTGTCCGGGACCTGCAACGCAAGATCTCGGGGATCTTCGGTGGCCGCGGCGGCGGCTCCGGCAGAGGCGGGGGTGGCGGTGGCGGTGGTGCTTTGGCCGGTGCGGGAATCGGCCTGATCGCATCGGCGGCCGTCGTCCTGTGGGCGCTCTCCGGCTTCTACCAGGTGGACGAAGCCGAGCGGGGTGTCGTGCTGCAATTCGGCGCCTTCCATGAGATCACGCTGCCGGGCCTGCACTGGCACGTTCCCTACCCGATTCAGCGCGTCGAGAAAGTCAACGTCGCCCAGGTCGATTCGTTCACTCACTCCACCCGCATGCTGACCGCCGACGAGAATATCGTCAGCGTGGATTTGCGCGTGCAGTACCGCCGCGCGGATGCGCGTGCGTTTCTGTTCAACGTGCGCAGCCCCGAGGAAACCCTCGGCGAGGTTACCGAGACGGCGATCCGCGAGGTTGTCGGCAAGAGCACGCTGGACTTCGTGCTGACCGAGGGTCGCGCCGACGTCGCCGCAAGGGCCCGCGAAATCATCCAGGCCACGCTGGATTCATACGGCGCCGGGATCGAGATCACGTCGGTCAACCTCGAGGACTCCAATTTTCCGTCCCAGGTCGAAGCGGCCGTCCAGGACGCCATCAAGGCGCGCGAGGACCGTGACCGCCTGGCGCTCGAGGCAGAGGCCTACGCGAACGACGTCGTGCCGCGTGCCCGCGGTAGCGCCGCCCGACTGCTGGAGAACGCAGAGGCCTACCGCGCGCAGGTGACCGCCGAGGCAGAGGGTGAAACGGACCGGTTCCTGGCGCTGTTGACCGAGTACGAGGGTGCGCCGGAAGTGACTCGCCAGCGCCTTTACTATGAGACGCTCGAGCAGGTGCTTGGGGGTGCCAACAAAGTCATCCTCGACGCCCAGGGCAGCGGTACGCTCCTGTATCTGCCGATCGAGGAACTGATGAAGCGTGCCGGTGACCGGTCCACTCGCCTGGGCGATCCGGCCGATATTGGCCAGGTATCGCCTCGGCGCCAGACTGAGCGAGAGCCGCCGGCTGAAGACCTGCGCTCGCGGGGAGGCCGCTGATGAATCCGCGCGCCACTTTTATTTTGCTGGTCCTGGCCGTCGCCGCGCTGGGTGTCTCGATGTCTGTGTTCACCGTCGACGAACGGGAATACGCCATCAAGCTGCGATTCGGCGAGATCGTCCGTCTCGACTACGAGCCCGGAATCCATTTCAAGATGCCGTTCGTCAACACGGTGCGGAAGTTCGACAACCGCGTCTTGACGCGCAATAACCCGAACGAGCCGTTCCTCACGGCCGAGAAGAAGAACCTGCGGGTGGACTTCTACGTCAAGTGGCGGATCACCGATGTCGGCCAGTACTTCCGCGCGACTGCCGGCGACGAGGGCCTCGCCACCAGCCGGCTGCTTGAGATCATCAAGGACGGCCTGCGGGCTCAGTTCGCGCGCCAGACCGTCCAGGAAGTCGTGACCGCCGACCGGCGCGAAGTCATCGATGAGCTGATGGGCACTGCCGGAATCACCGCGCGCGAGCTCGGCATCGAGATCGTTGACGTGAGAGTCAAGACGCTCGACTTGCCGCCCGATGTGAGCGACAGCGTATTCAACAGGATGCGGCAGGAGCGTGCCCGGGTGGCGTCGCAGTTGCGCGCCGAGGGTGCCGAGACAGCTGAGCGCATTCGCTCCGACGCCGATCGGCAGCGCACCGTGATCGTCGCCGAGGCGCAACGCGACGCACAGCGCATCCGCGGTGCCGGCGACGCGCGCGCGGCCGCTGTCTACGCGGAGGCTTTCAGTCGCGACCGGGAATTCTACGATTTCTGGCGCAGCATGCAGGCCTACCGCACCTCGATCGGTCGCGGCGAGGACGTTCTCGTCATCGAGCCCGACGGCGACTTCTTCCGTTACCTGAAGGATCCGATGGCCGGGCAGGGCCGCTGACAGACACATCGGGGTGGTCAACTGGACTGACTTGTTGTCGGCCGTCGCGCTGCTGTTGGTGATCGAGGGCCTGCTGCCGTTCGCGAATCCGCGCGGCTCGCGCCGCACGATGGCGATGCTGGCCCAGTTGCCCGACGAGAAGCTGCGCTTCGCCGGGCTCGTCAGCATTATCGCGGGCCTGCTGCTGTTGTGGTTCGTCAGGTCCTGAGCACGTGGCGGAAAGGAACTCGAGCGTGGGCAAGAATGTAGTCGTCATCGGTACCCAGTGGGGCGACGAGGGCAAGGGCAAGATCGTCGACCTGCTCACGGACCGCGTGGCGGCCGTAGTGCGCTTCCAGGGAGGGCACAACGCCGGCCATACGCTGGTTATCGAGGGCCGCAAGACGATCGTGCGGCTGCTGCCCTCCGGCATCCTGCGCGACGGCGTCGCCTGCCTGATCGGGAACGGTGTGGTGGTGTCGCCGGATGCGCTGCTGGCAGAAATGGACGAGCTGATTGCGCGCGGCGTGCCGGTGAATGAGCGGGTGCGCATCAGCCCGGCCTGCCCGCTGATCATGCCTTCGCACGTGGCGCTGGACCTGGCGCGCGAGCACGCCAAGGGCGCGGCGGCGATCGGCACGACCGGGCGCGGCATAGGCCCCGCCTACGAAGACAAGGTGGCGCGACGCGCCCTGCGTGTATCCGATCTCGCACACCGCGAGCGCTTCGCCGCCAAGCTCGGCGAGGTGCTGGATTTCCACAATTTCGTCCTGCGGCACTACTTCGGGCGCGAAACCGTCGACTTCCAGCAGACGCTGGAGCACCTGCTCGCGCTCGGCGAGCGTATCCAGCCGCTTGTCGCCGACGTGGTCGCGTTGCTGGACGGTTACCGCAAGGCCGGCAGCAACGTGCTGTTCGAGGGCGCCCAGGGCGCATTGCTCGACATCGACCACGGCACCTATCCTTTCGTGACGTCCTCCAACACGACCGCGGGTGGCGCCTGCACGGGCGCGGGCGTCGGGCCGCGCTCGATCGATTATGTGCTCGGGATCGTCAAGGCCTACACGACGCGTGTCGGGGCCGGGCCGTTCCCGACCGAACTGCTCGACGAAATGGGTGAGCACCTCGCGCGGGTGGGCCACGAGTTCGGTTCGGTGACGGGACGCGCGCGACGTTGCGGCTGGTTCGATGCGGTCTCGCTGCGCCGGTCGATCTCGCTGAATAGCGTGTCGGGGCTCTGCATCACCAAGCTCGACGTGCTCGATGCGCTCGACACGATCCGCATCTGCGTCGGCTACCGCGTGGGCGGCCGGGTCGTCGACACGCCGCCGCTGGCGGCCGACCAGTATGCCGATTGCGAGCCGATCTACGAGGACGTGGCCGGCTGGAACAGCTCGACCGTCGGCATCACGCGCTACGAGGACCTGCCCGAGAACGCGCGCACCTACCTTGACCGCCTGCAAGACGTGGTCGGCGTGCCGATCGACATCATCTCCACGGGCCCCGACCGTGCCGAGACGATCGTCCTGCGCAACCCCTTCGATTGATGGGGACTGAATGGGGACACTCCTCAAACCTCGGTTTGAGGAGTGTCCCCTTTTTCACTTGAGGAGTGTCCCCTTATTCGCTGCGCCGCACGCTGAGATAACGCTCGTTGCGGATCGCTTCCACGTGCCCCGGCTCGTGGCAGGAGATGCAGTATCGCGCCGCCTGGAGATACTCCGAGTGACGTGACACGAAGAACGGTTGCTGTTCGGCGGTATCCTCGGTCAGGTGACAGCCGACGCAGTTGTTGAACGTCTTGTCCGGGTAGCTGGCGAGCCTGTCATGATGCGGGCTGACCTGCCCGGTGAATACCAGCCAGATCTTCCTGGCGCCTTGCGTCTTGTCGCGCATGAAGCCGCCGGTGTGGCATTCCAGGCAACCCACGTTCGGGTGCATGCCGTGATCCCACGACGCCCTCTCATAGGCATGGCAGGAACTGCAGAACGCGTCGCCCTTGGTCATCTGGTGGCCCGCTACACCGCCGACCGTCAGCAGCAGCAGTCCCACGACGATCACGACGATCCAGAATTTGCTCATGTCCTTGATGCTCCAGGTTGCGCCTGGTGAAGGCCCGGCGGGCGCGGCGCCCGCCGCAGGTCGTCAGTTCACGCGCTGGTTGCCGTCCCATACGAGTTCCGCTTCCGGCAGCAGCGGCAGGTATTGCAGCCACGGATGCGAGTCCAGGTGCTGCTGGCTCTGCTGCAATTTGCGGCTGTGCTCGCGAATCGGCGGCACGAGCTCCGCGATGGGCTTGTCCATCGTGGCCGCGATCGCGTAATTCGAAGCGCGCATCGCGAGTTGCACGGCCTGGTCGCTGTACTGCTGGGAAGCTGCGAGGGTATCGAGGGCCTTCACCGGGTTGTGCGCGCCGGCGCTGTTCTCGGCGGAGATGAAGTCCCAGAACCACTGGCCCTTGCGCACCATTTCGCGCGCCTCCGCCAACAGCGTTTCGTCCACGCCGGATGTCTCCATCGCCTGGCGGACGGCTTCATGGGCACGCACCGACTTCTCCTGGGCGATGTTCAGCTGCCGCCAGACGCGTTCCTGGTTGTATTCCACCCGCTCGCGCAGGTCGGAGGCCGTGCGATCCGTGTGACATCCGAGGCAGGAGGCCTTGATCGAGTCCTGGTTCTTCAGCGGCGAGGTCCAGTGGTGCGAGGTGATCCGCACCGGCCCGCTGGTGACCCGCGGCATGTGGCAGTCCGCGCAACTCACCCCGGCCTGGGCGTGGACGCTGTCATGGAACATCTCGTATTCCGGGTGCTGCACCTTGATCATCGGTGTCTTCGACACCGCGTGCACCCAGTCGGCGAACTGGCCCTTGAAGCCGTCCCGGTCCGGCTCGCCGTCCGCCTTGAAGCGGTACATGTCTTCGGGATTCATGCCGTAATCCCATGGAAAATGCACCTTGGCCGCCACGCCGGCATCACCCTTCTCGAAGTAGTACTCCACGTGGCACTGCGCGCAGACCAGCGTGCGCATTTCGTCGCGCGAGGCGTCGCGCCAGTCCTTGCCCTGGCGTTGCAGGTAGTCGTCCAGCGGCACGCTGGTGATGACCAGGCGCATGTGATCGTCGGGATCGTGACAGTTCGCGCAGCCGATGCCGTGGCGTTCCGCGTCGAGCCGCTCGCGAAAGTCATGAAAGTTCATTGCCCAGAGGTCGTCGCCGTATTCCGCAAGCAACTGCGGCATGGCGTTCGTCTTGCAGTTCCAGCACGTGGTCGGCAGCCCGGCCTGCTCGCTGTAACGATTGATCCGGTCGATATGGGTCACGTCCTGGATGGCGTAGGTGTGGCCGCGCGCCCGGTTGTACTCGTAGCTGAACGGGTATCCGAGCCAGAGGTTCTTCAGGTAAGGCTGAGCATGCTTGTAGCCCTTGGGCAGCGGATCGTAGTCGTTGTGTTTGTGGTGTGGTACCGAGCCGCCGTATTCGGTCATCTGCGTGTCATCGTTGTTCGCCAGGTAAGACTGGTAGTGGGGCAGGTTCTTGAAGGCCAGGTTGCCCTCGCCGAGGTCCGCAGCGGCCCCGGGTTTCGCGGCTGCAGCCGGTTCGGTGCCCGGATACTGGGCGCCGATCGACATTGCGACCGCGATAAGCAGCGCGCCCGCGACGAACACGATGAAATTTCGCATGACAGACTCCAGGCTGGGCGGATCCGCGGAACCTCGGCACCAGGTGAATCGGTGCCGGCGGACAGGTAATTCCGCCGCCACGTTAAAGACCGCCCCGGTCCGAGTGTATAGGGGTCTTTACCTATATTGGCTTCAGGCGCACCAGATCATGCGAAACTGTCCCGGCTGGTCCTGCACCAGGCCGAAATCATCCACCAGGAGCTCGCACTCCTTACCGCTGTCGAGGTCGCGAAACCCGAACAGGTGCCCCGTCCCCGCGGCCGCGAGCAGCGTGTAGGCATGGCGGGCGGGTCGCAGCGATCCGCTGGCCGCGTCCGCCAGTGCCACGCGCACGCGCACCTCCTGCCCGAGGATATTCATCCCGAGGCGCCGGATCGGCAGCGTATGACAGAAGGGTCCGTCGGCCAGGTGCAGGTCCACGCAGCCGGTGATGCGTTCGCGGATGTGTCCCCGGCCGACGGTCCACAGGCCGCGGCCGTTGCACTCCGCTGCCAGCAACGGCTCGCTCACGCCCGTCGGCCACACGGTCAGGGCACGCGTCCGCCAGTCGGGGTCGCATTCGATCCGCCAGGTGATCGCGCTGGTGAGGCCGGCCAGGATGCGCAGCGCCTTGCCCTCGGCCACCAGGCGCCGGCCGTTGCGCTGCAGGGATACGATCTCGAGCCCCGGGTCGGTGAGGCTCTGCCAGGCGCAATACACCTTGCCGCCCTGCTGGCGGGTACGCGGGGCACGGTCCATGGCTCTAGGGTAGCCGCCCCCGGCCGTCCGTGCACCGGTCGTCGCGACGGCCCCACCGCCGGGGCCGCCGCGCGACGGGCGTTTGCGACATCAGGAGGCGGGCTTGACGTTGCTGTTGAGACGAAACAGGTTGCCGGGGTCGTGCTGCGCCTTGACCTTTGCCAGGCGCTTGTGAGCCGGGCCGTAGTTTGCGGTCTCCCGCGAGCGTTCGAAGTCGATGTTGTCGTAATAGCCGCCGGCGAACGGCTCGATCCGGGCGTAGTACTCGCGCACGGCGGCGATGACCTCGTCGTCCTGCGCGGCGTCCGTCCAGAAGCCGGCGAACACCAGCATCGTCTCCGCATTGCGGTGTGGGAAAGCGGTCGCCGACTCATCCACTCGCTTGACGGCCCCGCCGGCGGTATGGGTGAACATGCCGACTCGCGGGTCCAGCACGTAGGCCTCGAGCAGCGTGTCGAGCAGCTCCTGGCTGATGTCCTTTACCATGGCGCTCTTGGCGTAGGATCGGATGCCGTGCCCGAGCGCCGCGTCGTGCTTGGTCTGGAACTCCAGGTAGTCATTCAGCCCGACGTTGTTGTCGAGCGGCTTGCCGATGTCGAACAATGGCGCGGCTTCACGCTCGCCGTCGGCCGGGTCCCCGGCATAGACGACTTCCATGACGAGGACGCCCTGGCCGTCCGGCATGGTCGCCAGGTTCGGCCCCGTGTACAGCTCGTCGGACAGCCCGGCCTGCCATTCGGCATAGAAATCGAGCACTTCACCGGCCTGTTCCATCGGCCACACGACGACGCCCAGGTAGGGCCGCAGCGGGAAGGGATGAAGCTGGTACTCGAATTCGGTCACGACGCCGAAGTTGCCGCCACCGCCGCGGATGGCCCAAAACAGGTCGGCATCCTGTTCATCGCTGACGCGGCGAATGCGGCCGTCGGCAGTGACGATCTGCGCTGATTTCAGGTTATCGATGGTCAGGCCGAACTTACGATTGAGCCGGCCGAAGCCGCCACCCAGCGTATAGCCGCCGACGCCGGTGTGCGACACGACGCCTGCCGTCGTGATCAGGCCGTGCGCACGCGCCGCGTTGTCAAGGCCGTATAGCAGCGCGCCGCCGCCGGCACGGGCACGGCGCGCGTCGGGGTCGACGTTCACGCCATTCATGACGGAGAGGTCGATCACGATGCCGCCCTCGCACACGGACTTGCCCGGCCAGCTGTGGCCGCCGCCGCGTACGGCGACAAGCAGGTCGCGTTCGCGCGCAAAGGTCACCGCCTGGCTCACGTCCTCGGCCGACCTGCAGCGCGCGATCAGCGCCGGCCGCTTGTCATGCATGCCGTTCCAGATCATGCGTGCCGAGTCGTAGCGTGGATGGCCGGACAAGAGCAACTCGCCGGTGAGGCTGTCGCCCAGTTCGTTGATGGCGGCCTTTTCGAGCTCGATTTCCGCCCCTTCGAGCGAGATGGCTGGAATGCCGGTGTCGGCGCGCGCGGCTACAGTGGCCTGGCGTCCGAATGCGGCGAGAAACGGATATGCGGCGGCGACGCTGGCAGCCAGCGTGGCACCGCAAAATTGACGTCTGTCCACGGCTTTCCCCTTGAAGCGAATACATGTATTTGTAAGAGTTGAGGATAGAACGCAGCGGGCATTTATCAAGTCGCGGCTTGCGCGCCCCCGGCAAGCGGGCGACTCAGGGCGAAATACAGGTCCCACTCCTCGGCTACGCCTCTGAGCGTACGTCGCCCGGCCCCCTCGAAAATCAGTCCCGAGCCGGCCACGAGGTCCTTGACCGTGCGCGACACCAGCACGCCGCCAGGCCGGGACTCGGCCATGATGCGCGCCGCGGTATGGACCGCGATGCCGCCCACCTTCTCGCCCATGACCTCGCACTCACCGATGTGCAGGCCGGCGCGAATCTCGATGCCGAGCGTGCGTACGACGTCGCGGATGGCCAGGGCGCAACGCACGCCGCGCGCCGGCCCGTCGAAAGTGGCGAAAAACCCGTCACCCGCGGTGTCCACCTCGCGGCCGCGGAAACGCTCGAGCTCCTGCCGTACGAGGGCATGGTGCCGGTCCAGCAGGTCTTTCCAGTCCCGATCGCCAAGCCGCTCGGCGAGCCCCGTGGCGCCGACGATGTCGGTGAACAGCACCGTCGCGAGAACACGGTCGTGGTCGGGCACCTCCCTGGTGCCGGTGAGGAATTCCTGCACGTGGTCGAGCATTCCGGTGGAATCGCCGGCGTGGAAAAAGTGGTCGCGGCCGGGCAGTTCCACCCACCTGGCGTCGTCTATATTCTCCGCCAGGTAACGCCCGTTGCCGATACGCATATAAGGATTGTCGACCCGGTGCAGCACCATCGTCGGCACCCGGATCGTGCCGAGCACCGGGCGTACGTCGAGATCGTAGGTCGTCGGGTAGATTGCGGAAAATTCGCCCGGGCTCATGGCCAGGCGCTCGAGCCGCCCGCGTCGTTCGATGAAACCCGCATGGTGCGCTTCGCCGGGGGCGGCGAGCCGCGCGGCCTCGCCCGTACCCCAGGCGCCGATGATATCCGCTATGTAGCGCTCCACCACGTCATCGGGCATTCCCCAGGGATAGTCCGGGGCGCGCCTTCGGCGCGCGCAGGTGTCCGCCAGCACCAGGGCGTGCGTGCGCTCCGGATGGGTCGCGGCGAACAGCAGGGCCATCGGGCCACCTTCACCGTGACCGAGCAGCGCCGCGCGCGCTGAGCCGAGATCATCGAGCACGGCGCACACGTCGTGCATCCATTCCTCGATCGTCGGGATCGCGCCCAGCGGCACCGGGTCGGACAGGCCGCTGCCACGCTTGTCGAGGCAGATCAGCCGACTGAAGGACGCAAGCCGGTCGAAAAACCGCGCAATCGACGGCTCCTCGCGCATGACCTCGAGATTGGTGACCCAGTCGGGGATGAACACGAGGTCGAGTGGCCCGGTGCCGCTCACCTCGTAGGCGACGCTCTGGCCGTCGCTGGCGCGCGCGTATCGGATGGAGTTGCTCACGGCCTGCTTGAGAGCCATAGCGAGCCAAGTGGTGCCGAGGAGAGGACTACCAAGGAACTTGGCCCAAGCGATTGATTCCTTGCAATTCAGGAGTCTATGACCCACCGTTGTGCTACCTACCTGTACTACCGGAGCACCTCGATGGCCTCATATCTCAAGCTGCGTGGAGACTCCTGGTATGTTCAGCGGAAGGTGCCCAGACACCTCGAGCGGATCATCGGGAAGAGTATCATCGTGCGCTCTCTCGGCACTACTGATCGCAAGGCTGCAGAGAGCCGGCGCCATGCCGTGCTGGCGCAGATCGAAGACGAGTTCCAGGCTGCCGCCAGCATCCTCACCGATCACCCCTCGTCACCCGCCTGGGCACAGCGCATCGCTCGTGAACTACGGGGTGCCGTAGAGCGTGGCGAACTCGATGAGGAGAGCGCCCACGACCTCATGCACGACACCGTCGACCGTCATCTCTCCGCAGCCGGCATCACTCGAGAGCAGGCTACCGACATCCATGCGATGACTCTGCGAGCCGCATCAGACATGGTGACCCACACCGATGTAATGCCGCTCTCGCAAGCAGTGACCGCATACTTGTCGGAGAAGGAGGGCAGGGTGCAGGAGTCGACCGTCGCTGCCAAGAAGCGCGTCCTCGCGGAGTTCTCCGAGTGGCTCCGGGCTGATCTCAACGTCGCTGCCATCGGGCGTCAACACGCCGGCCGATATGTCACTCATCTACTCACGAAGGGCAGGGCGCCGAAGACCAACCGCGATGCAGTCAGCACTCTGTCCACCTTCTTCGGCTGGGCCACCCGCAAGGGGTTCTACGAGGCCGCCAATCCCTGGACCGGACAGGGGGCCGACCTAAAGGGCAGCCGCCGGGGAACTTCGAGCACCGGCAAGCGGCGCCCATGGAGTCCCGAGGAGCTCGGGAAGCTGGCGGGGTCGCTGTCACCGGAGGATATCCGGTGGCAGACTTGCGTGATCGCTCTCTACACCGGCATGCGCCCCAATGAGATCGCGCACACCGAGACCACCGATGTGAATCTCAAGGACGGCTTCATCGTGATCCCCGAAGGCAAGACGGAGTCGTCAGTGCGACAGGTGCCGATCCATCCGACCATCGAGCCGCTCATCAAGAGGCTCGCGGAGGACTCGAAGGAGGGCTTCCTGCTCCCCGGCCTCAAGCCTGGCGGAGCAGACAAGAAGAGGGGCCATGGCATTTCCAAGCGCATCGGGCGCCATATCCGGGTGGGCCTCGGCATCGAGGATCGGGGAGTGGTGTTCCACTCGCTCCGGTCAGCCTTCATCCACGCATGCGAGACTGCCGGCATCCCGGAGTCATCCACGAAGTTGCTCGTCGGCCACTCGCGGCAGGCCATGTCCTACGGAACGTATTCTCCTGGCCCCGGCCTACCGGCCCTGCAGGAAGCCATGAAGCGGGTCTCCTTCGGGGAGATCGACCAGATCATCACGAGGAGAACCTCATGAACAAGGAGCGCAACATGAAGAAGGTCCCAACTCCGGCCCAGGCCGCACCGTCCCCCGATCCTGCCCCTGTCGTCGCCTACTGCCGGCGTGCAGGTGGCTCGTGGATCACCAGCAACAAGGCGTCCACCCCCGTAGGCGAGATCGAGGAGGTGACGCTCTCGACGACCCCGCCTCCCGGTGCGAACCGCAAGCCGTGACCGGCCTGCTGTTCTTCATCGGGCTGGCCCTGCTGGTTGGCTTCGAGCGTGTTCCAGACCGCTGGGCCATCCGGCCGCGGACGACCAGCACCGATGTCGTCATCTTCGAAGACACGGCCGCAGCGAGGAAGACGAACTCCGCTCCGAGAAGAGCCGAGGCCACGTAGAACAACGTGCGGAACGGTCCACATTCGCGACCGCCTTCATCACCGCACAGCTGAGGACTCGCGAAGACCCCTCAGCATCCGCCTCGATCATCACCGAGTAGGACGGGCCATGACTGCAGGTCACATTCCAGAAGGCCGCTCGGTCGTCCGTGAGGCCCTGGAAGAAGTTTCGGGTTGCGGCCGGACAATGCTCGCCGGCCGACTGCACCAAGGCGACAAGCACAGTGCTCCTCTCGGAATTTGAGAGCCCCAACAGCCGGTAGTGGGCCGGATTGCCGGTCGCTTCCGACGCCGCAGGTTCGCGTTGTGGCACAGCACTCGTAGGGGTCGGGGCGCCATAGTCCTTTGAGAGCTAGCCGATCAAGATCAGCAGCCCGACGAGGATGACAATCGCCCCCCCACATCCAATCGTTTCCCGCTTAACGGGTGCGCCGCAGCCTGGACATACTGCAGCCTTCGTGCTGACCGACTGTCCGCATTCCTTGCACTTTTTGAGTGCCATCGTTCCCCCCCGAGCTCACGCCATCCTACGTCGTTCGGCGGGGTCATTCCCACACGATGGATCGAAGGGCGAAGAACAGCCCACCGGAGTCCTCTTCCAGCTGCCATGAGGTAGCCGGAGGAGGCCTACTTTTTGCGCAGATTCAGGAGGCTCTCTTCCCCCGCGGCGTACTACTTTGATGTACTACTTCGCGGCGGAAAGTGGCTTTAAATTGTTGATTTATAAGGCATGGTGCCGAGGAGAGGACTTGAACCTCCACGGGGTTTCCCCCACTGGCACCTGAAGCCAGCGCGTCTACCAATTCCGCCACCTCGGCAATCCGCGCGGACAGGAGAACCCTGACCAGACGGGACGCGCAGAATACGGCCGGCGTGTATCCTTGTCAACGCGGCCGGGAGGGTTCCCGGGCGATCTCCCATCATTGTTTCCAGGGGCAGACATGAAACATTCCGGAAGGCGTGGCGGCACGTTTACGAAGGCACGCCGGGGCGAATCCGGCGGGCCGCAGCACCGCGTCTCGATTCCCTCCCGCGAGCAGGTGCTCGCCGCCCTCGAGGAGGCCGGCCGGCCGCTCGAGCCGAAGGCGCTGTTCAACGCGCTGCGCATCGAGGACGCGGAAGTGCGCGGCGCACTGGGTAATCGCCTGCGAGCCATGATCCGTGACGGCCAGATCATCGCCAACCGGCGCGGCCAGTATTGCCTGGTGGGGCATATCGGCCTCGTGACGGGCATCGTAACCGGCCATCGTGACGGCTACGGCTTCGTCGCGCCCGACGCCGGCGGCGACGACATCTACCTGTCGCCACGCGAGATGCGCGAGGTGATGCACGGCGACAAGGTGGCGGTGCGGATCGCGCGCACGGACGAGCGCGGCAGGGCGGAAGGCAAGCTGGTCGAGGTGCTGTCGCGCAACACGCTCGAGATCGTCGGCCGCTACGTGCGCGAGAGCGGCATCGGCTTCGTGATCCCGGACAACCGGCGCTTCACCCAGAGCGTCGCGGTGCCGCCTGCCGGCGCGAAGGGCGTCAAGCCGGGGGATATCGTCGTTGTCGAGCTGACCGAGCCGCCCAGCAGGGACACCCAGCCGATCGGCCGGGTCGTCGAGAATCTCGGCGAGGCGGGCGGACCCGGCATCGAGACCGAGATCGCCATGCGTGCCCACGGTCTGCCGTTCCGCTGGCCGGACGAGGCGCTGGCCGAGGCCGAGGCCTGGGGCGACCGGGTCCGACCCGCTGCCAAGCGCGACCGTGAGGACCTGCGCGAACTGCCGCTGGTCACGATCGACGGCGCGGACGCGAAGGACTTCGACGACGCGGTGTGGTGCGAGCCGGACGGTTCCGGCTGGCGCGTCATCGTCGCGATTGCGGACGTATCCGCCTACGTATCGCCGGGGCGTGCGCTGGACACGGAGGCGCGCGAGCGCGGCACGTCGGTGTATTTTCCGCGCAAAGTCATCCCGATGCTGCCGGAGAACCTTTCCAACGGACTGTGCTCGCTGAATCCCGGAGTGGACCGGCTGTGCATGGTGTGCGACATGCGCGTCGGCGCGGGCGGCAAGGTCGGCGAGGCGCGCTTCTACGAGGGCCTGATGCGTTCGGCCGCGCGGCTTACGTACGACGAGGTAGCGGCGATCCTCATCGAGGGCGACGCCGAGCTGCGCCGGCGGCATGCGAAAGTCCTGTCACAACTCGAGCACCTGCACGCCGTGTGGCGCGCGCTGGCCAAGGCGCGCGCGCGGCGCGGCGCGGTCGACTTCGACCTGCCCGAGGTGTCGATGGTGTTCGACCCCAAGGGCCGCGTCGCGCGCGTTGAGCCACGCCACCGCAACGACTCCCACCGGATCATCGAGGAGTGCATGATCGCCGCCAACGTCGAGGCGGCCCGCTTCCTCGAGAAGCACAAGATCCCGACCCTGTACCGCGTGCACGCGCCGCCGGAAGAGGACCGGCTCGGCACGCTGAAAGAGTTTCTCGGTACGTTCGGCCTGTCCCTGCCGACGCGGGAGCGGCTCGAGCCGAAGCATCTCTCGGCACTGGTGCGCGAGGTCGCGGGGCGGCCTGACGCAGACCTGATCGAGACAGTGATCCTGCGCTCCATGAGCCAGGCCGTATACCAGCCTCAGAACATCGGCCACTTCGGCCTGGCGCTCGAGCGCTACGCGCATTTCACCTCGCCCATTCGCCGGTACCCGGACCTGCTCGTGCACCGCGCCATTCGGCACATCGTGCGCGGCAGTCAGCCGGCCGACTTCGTGCACGGCAAGCAGGAGATGGAAGGGCTCGGGCGGCATTGCTCGGCTACCGAGCGGCGTGCCGACGAAGCCACGCGGGAAGCGATGGACTGGCTCAAGTGCGAGTTCATGCAGGACCGCGTCGGGGAGGAGTTCGACGTGCTGGTCACGGGGGTCGTCGACTTCGGCCTGTTCGTGCAGATACCGGAGTTCCAGATCGACGGCCTGGTGCATATCAGCTCGCTGGGTGACGATTACTACCAGCGCGACCCGGTCCACCATCGCCTCATCGGCGAGCGCACGGGGCGCGTATTCCGGCTCAGTGACCGGCTCAGGGTCCGCCTGCTGCGGGTCAGCCTCGAAGACCGCAAGATCGACTTCGAGCTGGCCGAGGAGCCGGAACAGGCGGCCAAGGGGCGTCGCGGCCGGCGCGCGCGCAGCCGGTGAGCGAGCAACACCTGGTGTGGGGCCTGCACCCGGTGCGCGAGGCTCTGCAGCGGGCGCCCGAGCGGGTTCTCGAGCTGTGGGTGCTGGGCGGACGGGACGATGCGCGCATGGAGGATGTCGTCTCGCTGGCGCGGGAGCAAGGCATCGCCTGCCAGGCAGTGCGGCGCGCCACGCTCGACGACATGGCCCAGGGCGGCACGCACCAGGGCGTCGTGGCGCGACTCGCGCCGGCCGCCGCACTCGACGAGAACGACCTCGAGGCGCTGCTGGACCGGCTTGACGGGCCGCCGCTGCTGCTGGTGCTCGACGGAGTCCAGGACCCGCACAACGTCGGCGCCTGCCTGCGCACCGCGGATGCCGCTGGCGCGCACGCCGTCATCGTACCGCGCGATCGCGCCGCCGGCCTGACGCCCGCGGCGCGTAAATCCGCCGCGGGCGCGGCCGAAACCGTGCCCCTCATCCGCGTCGTGAACCTGGCGCGCTGCCTGCGGAATCTCAAGGCGCGCGGCATCTGGCTGGTGGGTGCGGAGGCCGGGGCGCCGTCCGCGTTCGAGGCCGACCTGGCGGGCCCGCTGGCGCTGGTGCTGGGCGGCGAGGGCAGCGGCCTCCGGCGCCTGACCCGCGAGACCTGCGACCTGCTCGTCAGCCTGCCCATGAAGGGCAACGTGGCGAGCCTCAACGTCTCGGTCGCGGCCGGCGCGCTGCTCTACCTCGCCCTGTCCAGGCGGTGATCGGGGGACACTGCTCGGGGACTGCCTTTGTCGATGGCGCAGCGGGATCGGGACGTCATAGGCCCGCTGAGGGAGATAAGACTTCACGAGCTCAGTGGGCCTATGACGGCGCGGTGCCGCGGTCCACACTCAAGAAGGGGACACAGCTCCTGCGGAGCAGTGTCCCCGGGCAGCGTCCCCGGGAAGCGTCCCCGATGCCGGAGATTGCGCCCGCGAGGGCTGATCCGTTATCCTATGCGGCTTCGCGCGGGCATCGGGCCCGGGCGATTTCCCTGCCACACCGCCACTGCCGGGCGGGTGGCTGAACCAAACCGAAGGGAGACAACATGCGGCACTACGAGATCGTGTTCCTGGTCCACCCGGACCAGAGCGAACAGGTCCCCGCCATGATCGACCGCTACCGCGGGATGCTCGAGGCCGATGGGGGCACTATCCACCGCCAGGAAGACTGGGGCCGGCGCCAGCTTGCCTTCCCCATCCAGAAAGTCCACAAGGCACACTACGTGCTGCTCAACATCGAGTGCAGCAAGGCCACGCTCGACGAGCTGACCGGCGCATTCCGATTCAACGATGCCGTCCTGCGCCACCTCGTCATCGCGAGAGACGAGGCCGTCATCGAGCCGTCGCCCATGGCGAAGCCGGAGGACGAGCGCGGCGACGGCCGCTCGCGCCGCGGCCGCCATGACGACGATTCGGACGATGACGATTCTAACGACGACGACGACGACGACAGCGACGAGGATGAAGAGTCCGCGCGCGGCACGTCGACAGCAGCCTGAGGAGTAGCAGGACATGTCCCGATTCATTCGCCGGAGAAAGTTCTGCCGCTTCACGGCAGACAACGTCGTCGAGATCGACTACAAGGATCTCGCCACACTCAAGGCCTACGTGACCGAGACCGGGAAGATCGTCCCGAGCCGGATCACCGGCACGCGGTCGAACTACCAGCGTCAGCTCGCAGTCGCGGTCAAGCGCGCACGGTTCCTGGCGCTGCTGCCGTACACCGACCGTCACTGACGGTCGGCACCGTACGGATCCCCACCTCGGGGGGCCGAGGGTTGCCTAATGCTTCAGTTCGCCCGCTGGATCACGGAACGCGACTACCGCGCCGCGTTGATGGCGGCCGGGCTCGTGCTTTTGCCGTTGCTCGCGCCGGCGAGCTGCGCGGTCCTGGCGCTGGTGGCATTGCAGCGGGGTCCCGGGGCCGCGTGGCGAAGCGGCGTGATGGCGACCGTCCTGCTGGCCCTGGTCGCCTGGGCTTCCGGGACTCAGCTGGCCGCGGGCGTGCTGTCCGCACTGACGATCTGGGCGCCGACGCTCGCGGTCGCACAACTGTTGATCAGCACCGGCTCGCTGTCGACGGCGACCCGGGTGGCGACCACGGCCGCGGTCGTGCTGGCCGGCACCTGGTCGGCCCTGGCGCCCGTGGAGGGCGAACCGTGGCTCGGACTGGTGCAGCAGATGATTGCGCCGCTGGCCGCGCAGACGGGGGCCGATGTTGCGCTGCTCGCCGGGCAGCTGCTGGTGCTGATGCCGGGAATCATTGCGGCATCGATGCTGACGGTGTCGCTGGGTGGCTTGTTCATCGCGATGTGGCTGCATGCGGGCACGACTCGCCCGGGCGCATTCGGCGATGCCTTTCGCGGGCTGCAGCTCGGACCGGTGCTTGGCGGCGTGGGATCCCTGGCGATCGTCGGCGCGACGATGGCGGGAATTCCGACGGCCGCGGCCGTCGCGTTGCCGATCGGGGCCGCGTTGTTGCTGCAAGGCATCGCGGTGATGCACGCTATGGTGCGGATCAAGGGCATGCACCGGGGCTGGTTGTTTGCGGGCTGGGTCACCCTCGTGCTGCTGTCGCCCTGGGCGATGATGGCGTTCGCGATGTACGGCCTGGCCGACACGCTGATGGACCTGCGGCGCCGGGCTGCGGGCAAGCTCTGATCACTTTTGCCCCGGGGCCGGGTTCCGGGGGACAACGAGGACGAAGAAGATGGAAGTCATACTGCTGGACACGGTCGAAAACCTTGGGGGCGTCGGCGACAAGGTCAGGGTGAAGCCGGGGTACGCCCGTAACTACCTGCTGCCGCAGGGCAAGGCCACGCGCGCCACCGCCGAAAACATCGCCGAGTTCGAGGCGCGGCGCACAGAGCTCGAGGCCAAGGCCGCGGCCGTGATCGCGGAGGCGCAGGCGCGCGCGGAGAAGATCAGCGGGCTGAGCCTGCTGATCCGCGCGAAGGTAGGCTCCGAGGGCAAGTTGTTCGGCTCCGTCGGTACGGTCGATATTGCCGAGGCCGCCGAAGCGGCCGGCGTCGTCATCGAGCGCAGCGAGCTGCGGCTCGCCGACGGACCGCTGCGCATGGTCGGCGAGTACGAGGTCGAGGTGCACTTGCACTCCGAGGTGTCCGTGCCGATCACCGTGACGGTCGAAGCGGAAGAGTGAGCGTCCTGCCGCCGGGCATGCCGCCGGCGGCCGTTACCCTGTGCTAAGGTGACGGACACCCAGCCACGAGCCAGGTAGGATCCCGTTGGCCGGCATTCCTGAATCTTCGTTTCCCGCACCGCGCGGCGCAGAGTCGCTGCGGATCCCGCCTCACTCCGTCGAGGCGGAGCAGTCCGTGCTCGGCGGCCTGATGCTGGACAACAGTGCCTGGGACACGATCGCGGATGCCGTATCGGCGCCCGATTTCTATCGCCGCGATCATCGCCTCATCTTCACGGCCATCGGCGCGCTGGCCGAGCGCAGTGAGCCGTCCGACGCGGTCACGGTGTCCGAATTTCTAGCTCGCAGCGGCCAGCTCGATGACGCCGGCGGCCTCGCGTACCTCGGCCAGCTGGCGCGGGATACGCCGAGCGCGGCCAACATCCGTGCTTATGCCTCCATCGTGAGGGAGCGGGCGATGCTGCGTGAGCTCATCCGCATCGGTGGCGAGATCGCGACCAGCGCCTACCAGCCCGAGGGCCGCGATGCCAGCCAGCTGGTCGACGAGGCGGAGCGCCAGGTTTTCGAGATCGCGGAGCAGGGCAAGCGGCGCGGCGCGGGGTTCCAGGAGCTGAAGCGCATCCTGGGCAAGACCATCGACCGGCTGGACGAGCTGCAGAAAAACCAGGGCGACGTGACGGGCCTCGCCACGGGTTTCAAGGATTTCGACAGCATGACCGCCGGCCTGCATCCAGGCGACCTGGTGATCATCGCCGGCCGTCCCTCGATGGGGAAGACGAGCTTCGCGATGAACATCGCCGAGCACGCCGCCATAGGTGAGCGGGCCTCGGTGGCGATTTTCAGCATGGAGATGTCGGCCGAACAGCTGTCGTTTCGCATGATTTCGTCGCTGGGACGCGTGAACCAGTCGAACCTGCGCCGCGGCAGGTTTTCCGATGAGGACTGGAGCCGTATCAACTCGGCGGTATCGGTAATGTCGAAAGCGAAGGTATTCATCGACGACACGCCCGCGCTGAACCCGACCGAGCTGCGTGCGCGCGCGCGACGCCTGAAGCGCGAACACGGCCTCGACCTGATCGTCGTCGACTACCTGCAGCTTATGCAGGTGCACGGCACCGCCGAGAATCGTGCGACCGAAATCTCCGAGATCTCGCGCTCCCTGAAGGCTCTCGCGCGCGAACTCGAGGTCCCCGTTATCACGCTGTCGCAGCTCAATCGCAGCGTCGAGCAGCGCACCGACAAGCGCCCCGTGATGTCCGACCTGCGCGAGTCGGGCGCGATCGAGCAGGACGCGGACCTGATCGCGTTCATCTTTCGCGACGAGGTATACAACAAGGATTCGCCGCGCAAGGGCATCGCGGACATCATCATCTCGAAACAACGCAACGGCCCGATCGGCGATGTGCAGCTGACCTTCCTGGGCGAATACACGAAGTTCGAGAATTTCATGCCGGACGCCTACGGCAGCGGCCCATTCGGGTGACCGTCGCGTGATGCGCGCCGCGCGGGCAACGGTGGATGCCGGAGCCTTGCAGCACAACCTCGGCGTGGTTCGCCGCCGCGCGCCCGGCGCCCGCGTGATGGCCGTCATCAAGGCCAATGCGTACGGCCACGGGCTGGTCGGCACCGGCCGGGCCCTGCGGGACGCGGATGCCTTCGCGGTGGCCCGGATCGAGGAGGCCGTGGCATTGCGCGAGGCCGGCCTCGACAACCCGATCGTTCTGCTGCAAGGGGTCCTGCACGCCGCGCAGCTGCCGCTGGCCGCCTCGCTCGCGCTCGAGCTCGTGGTGCATTCGCCGGAGCAGCTGGCGATGATCCAGGGCGCACAGCTGCCGCGCCCCGTAGAGACCTGGCTGAAGCTCGACACCGGCATGAACCGGCTGGGATTTCCCCCGCAGGAGGCTCGCGCGGCTGCGGCGCAGCTGGCCGCCTGCCCGCAGGTCGCACCCCGGCTTCGCCTCATGACCCACCTGGCCTGCGCGGACGAGCGCGATGCGCACGTCACGGACGCTCAGCTGCAGGCGTTCTCGGCCGCGCTGGGTGATCTGCCCGGCGAGCGGAGCATTGCGAATTCCGCCGGGCTCCTGTGGCGCCGTGACAGCCATGCGGACTGGGTACGCCCGGGGATCATCCTGTACGGCGTGTCGCCTTTCGCGGACCAGGCCGGGGACGACCTCGGACTGCGCCCGGCGATGACCTTGCTGAGCACGGTCATCGCCATTCGCACGGTGCGCCGCGGCGAGCGGGTCGGCTATGGCGGCATCTGGCGGGCCCGCGAGGACAGCCGGATCGCCGTCGCCGCGATCGGCTACGGCGACGGCTATACGCGTCACCTCGGCAGCGGCACACCGGTGCTGGTACGCGGCAAGCGCGCGCCGCTGGCCGGACGCATCTCGATGGACATGATCGCCGTGGATGTCACGCTGGTGCCCGCGGTGCGGGTCGGCGACGAAGTCACGCTGTGGGGGGCCGGATTGCCCGTGGAGGAGCTGGCGCGCCTCGCCGGCACGATTCCCTACGAACTCCTGTGCGGCGTGACGCAACGCGTCGGCGTGACCATGGTCTGATATCCGCCGCCGGGGCCGCCGGGGCCGCCGGGGCCGCCGGGGACACTGCTCCGCAGGAGCTGTGTCCCCTTCTTGAAACGAGCCAGGACCGCGGGACCGCGCCGTCATAGGCCCGCTTCGCTCGTGAAATCTTATCTCCCTCAGCGGGCCTATGACGTCCCGATCCCGCTGCGCCGTTGCCCAAGGCAGCCTCCCGGGGCGACTGCTTTTGCAAGTCCGCCGCCACGTAGCTGCGGCGCGGCCCGACGGCGTCAACCATATCGAAAGCGCAGCGGGATCGGAACGTCACATGCTCGCCGCGCGGCATAAGAATTCCAAGCGCGGGGAGCATGTGACGGTTCGGTCCCGCGGTCCCCTCGCGAATAAGGGGACACAGCTTGAAAGCAGTGTCCCCGGCGGAGCAGAGGGTGCGCGGGTCAGCTGGTGAAGAAACCCATCTTGACGCCGGCGACCTCGATGACGTCATTGTCGTGCAACTGCTGCGCGGTCGCGCCGGCCGCCTCGCCGTTGATCAACGGCGGGGTGGAGCTCTTGCCGCGATCCACCACCACCAGCGTGTAGTGCTCCCCGCGGCGCGTGATGCCGATGACCTGGATGCCGGGGCGCCCAAGGGTCGTCACCGGCTTCTTGAGCTCCAGCTCGCGGCCGGCAAAAATACCGGTCAACACCTGCAGCCGTGCCGGCGTTCCCGGGAGGATCGCGGTGGCCGCATTGCCCTCCTGGCCGGGTGCCTCGTCCGCCGCCGCCCGCAGCCGCTCCATGTCGCGCGCCGCCGGCGCGATCACCATGGTTTTTTCGAGCCCTTCCTGGCTGCCTTCCATGCCTTCGTCGACGAAGCGCAACTGGTGATGCCCGACGGTAATGACGTCACCGTGCGCAAGCGCGTGCTTCTTGATGAGCTTGCCGTTGACGTAGGTGCCGTTGGTGCTGTTGAGATCCTCGAGGAAGGAGTCGTTGAGGATGTTGATGACCAGCGAGTGGTGGCCGCTGACCGCCGGATTGTCGATGCGGATATCGTTGTCCGGGAGGCGGCCGACCGTATAACGCTCCTTGCTGAGATTGTACTCGGCAAGAATCTGGCCATTCAGGCTGAGGATCATGCGGGCCATGGCAATCTCGATTCCTATCCGAACCAACCCTTGAGGCGGCTGACAATGCCGCGGGCCTCGGCGAACGACTCCACCACCTGCGCTAGGCAGACGGAAATGTTATCGCGTCCGCCATTCGCATTGGCAAGCTGGACCAGCTGCTCACCGCCAGTCTGCAGATTAGCACTAAAGGTACTGATAGTTAAATGAATGTCCTCGTCGTCGACCATGTCCGAGAGGCCGTCCGAGCAGAGCAGGTAGATGTCATGCGGCTTGACGGTCTCTTCCTGGATTTCGACCTCGACGGCCGGTTCGACCCCCAGGGCGCGGGTCACGTAGTTGCGATTGGCAGAGCGCAGCGCCTCTTCGTGTGAAAAGAAGCCGCGATCCACGAGTTCCTGCATCAGCGAGTGGTCGAGCGTGAGTTGCTCGAAGCGGTTCTTCCTGAAGCGGTAGACGCGGGAATCCCCGACGTGGGCGACCGAAACGCGGTTGTCGTGAAACAGGCAGGCGGCGATCGTCGTGCCCATGCCGCGGCACTGCGGCTGCGCTTGGGCCGTCTGCCAGATGATCTTGTTGGCGCGAATGATCGCGTTGCGCAGGACGATGCTCTGGCGCATGAGTCCGCTGCTGTCATCCACTGAGGTCCGCGTCTCGCGTTCCACTCCTGCCCGCACCATGTCGGCGACGGTCTTGATGGCCAGCTCCGCGGCGACCTCCCCGGCGTTATAGCCGCCCATGCCGTCGGCGAGCACGATCAGGCCGACGTCTATGTCGGAGAACACGGCATCTTCATTGTGCTCGCGCACCCGCCCGGTGTGCGTAAACTCGAAGTAGCGGATTTTTTCTTTCAGACTCATTTTTCGTTATTACCGCAACCGGTTTAGCGGCAGCCCAATGCGCAATTGAACAGCCTATTGCCCCTTCGCCACAAGCCCGACCATGCCACAAGGGTAAACGAATCGGCCGGCAGCCGGTTGCGGGCCGAGCTTGCCCCTGTGTACCGTGCCCGGGGTTCCGTGTTTAACGGAGAGTCGTGATGGCCAGGGCGAGGACGACGTACGTCTGCGGCGAATGCGGCGGCACCAGCCCGAAATGGGTCGGCCAGTGCCCCGACTGCGGACGCTGGAACACCCTGGAAGAGACTCGCGAAGTGCCTCGCGCGAGTGCGGCCGGATGGGCCGGCGATGCGCCTCGGCTGGTGTCCGAGGTCGAAGGAGAGGTCGAGCCGCGCTGGGCGACCGGCATCGGGGAACTGGACCGGGTCCTCGGCGGGGGGCTCGTGCCGGGCTCGGTGACCCTGATCGGGGGCGACCCGGGAATCGGCAAGTCCACGCTCCTCCTCCAGGCGGCAGTGCGCCTTGCCGGAACGCTCCCTGCACTGTACGTGACCGGCGAGGAGTCCCTGCGGCAGGTGGGGATGCGCGCGCGGCGCATCGGCATGGAGGCGGGCGCCCTCCAGCTGCTTGCCGAGACGAACATCGAGCGGATCCTGGCCCAGGCCGGGGCCCTGCGGCCGCGCGTTCTGGTCGTAGACTCGATCCAGACGATGCATACCGACGCGTTGCAATCCGCGCCGGGCGCCGTGGCGCAGCTGCGCGAGAGCTCGGCGCGCCTGGTGCGCTACGCCAAGCAGGACGGTCCGGCGGTGTTTCTCGTGGGCCACGTGACCAAGGATGGTGCCATCGCGGGGCCGCGGGTGCTCGAGCACATGGTCGATACGGTCCTGTATTTCGAAAGTGACGTGGGCAGCCGCTTCCGGATCATTCGCGCAGTCAAGAACCGTTTCGGCGCCGCAAACGAGATCGGGGTGTTCGCCATGACCGGCCAGGGGCTGCGAGAAGTCCACAACCCTTCATCCATTTTCCTGTCGGGCCACGATACGAGCGTCTCGGGCAGTGCCATCATGGTCGCACGGGAGGGCAGCCGTCCGCTGCTGGTCGAGGTCCAGGCGCTGGTGGACGAGAGCCACTCGGGCCACCCGCGGCGCGTGTCCGTCGGGCTGGACGCCAATCGCCTGGCGCTGCTGCTGGCCGTCATGCACCGCCATGCGGGTATCGCCATGTTCGACCAGGACGTGTTTGTCAACGTCGTCGGCGGTGTGCGCATCGTCGAGACCGCGGCGGACCTGCCGATGCTTCTCGCGGCACTCGGCAGCCTGAGGAATCGGCCCTTGCCGGCCGGGCTCGTGTCCTTCGGAGAGGTCGGGCTCGCCGGCGAGATCCGCCCGGTACCCTACGGGGAGGAGCGGCTGCGGGAGGCCGGCAAGCACGGCTTCAGGCGGGCGATCGTGCCGGCCGCCAATGCGCCACGGGGCAAGCTCGAGGGACTCGAGATTGTCCCGGTGAAGCGCATCGGGGAGGCCCTCGAGGCGGCGTTCGGCTAGCGCCTGTCCCACCGGCCTGGCCAGGCGTGACCAGGCCCTAGGCTTGCGGCAGGCCGGGGCGGGCGGGGGGATGCAGGCGCACGGAGCGCACCGCGTTGTCGGTCGTCTGCACGATCTCCAGCCGATAGCCGCCGAACTGCAGCGTCGCGCCGGCTTCCGGGATCGTTTCCAGGCGCTCCAGGATCAGGCCATTGAGGGTCTTCGGCCCATCGGTCGGCAGGCGCCACCCCATCATCCTGTTCAGCTCACGGACGTTCGCCGTGCCGCTGACCATGAAGCTGCCGTCGGCCTCGGGTTGCACGTCGCGGTAGATGTCGGCCGGATCCGTTGTGAATTCGCCGACTATTTCCTCGAGGATGTCGTCGAGCGTCACGAGGCCCTGGATGTCGCCGTACTCGTCGACGACCAGCGCAAGGCGGCGCTTGGCGCGCTGGAAATTCAGCAGCTGCGTGTGCAGCGGCGTCCCCTCCGGGACGAAGTAAGGCTCCAGCGCCTTGGCGACGAGATGGTCGCGAGTCAGTTCGTTGTCGGCCAGCTCGCCCATGATGCTGCGCAAGTGCAGAATGCCGAGCACCCCGTCCAGGTCACCGCGATAGATCGGCAGGCGCGTGTGGCGGCTCTCGGTCACCTGCTCGAGCAGGTCCTCCCAGTCGTCATCGAGGTCGAGTCCGTCGATCTCGTTACGCGGCACCATGATGTCGTCCACCGTAACGTCCTGGAGCTCGAGCACGCTGATCAGCATGCGCTGGTGGCGCTTGGGGATCATCGCCCCCGCCTCGCTGACGACGGTGCGCAACTCCTCGTGAGACAAGGCGTGGCCCTGCACATGCTCGGTCTTCACGCCGAGCAGGCGCAGCACGCCGTTGGCCACCAGGTTGACGGTCCAGACGACCGGGTAGGTGATCTTGAGCAGCGGGTAGTAGACCAGCGCCGCGGGCAGGGCGACACGCTCAGGGTGCAATGCGGCGAGAGTCTTCGGCGCCACTTCGGAAAAAATCAGGATTACGAGCGTCAGCACGCCGGCGCCGATCGCGATCGCGCCCTCGCCGCCGAGCCGCAGCGCGATGACCGTCACCAGCGACGAGGCCAGGATGTTGACGAAGTTGTTGCCGAGCAGGATCAGGCCGATCAGCCTGTCCGGTTGCTTCAACAGTGCTTCCGCGAGCTGGGCCGAGCGGAGGCCCTGCTTGGCCCGGTGCCGCAGGCGGTAGCGGTTGATGCTCATCAGGGCCGTCTCGGAGCCGGAAAAGCACGCCGAGAGGACCAGCAACAAGCCGACCACCCAGAAGAGCGTACTTAGCGGAACGTCATTCAATGCCGCTGAGTCCCTCTAGCCCCACTGGCGGCCGAGCACGTACTCCAGCACGAAACGGCTGCCGAAATAACCCAACGCCAGCAGGCCGTAGCCGGCCAGCACCCAGTGCACCGCCTGGCGGCCGCGCCAGCCGAGTTTTAGCCGGCCGAGCAGCAATACGCCGAACACGGCCCACGCGACGATCGACAGCACGGTCTTGTGCAACAGGTGCTGGGCGAAAATGTCCTGCAGGAACATGAGCCCGCTGAACAGGGCCAGGGTCAGCAACGAGAACCCGGTGATCAGCGTCGTGAACAGGGCGGTCTCGAGTGATTCCAGCGGTGGCAGGATCCGCGTCCAGGCCGTCAGTTGGCGCTGCCGGAGAGTGCGCTCGCGAAACAGGAAGAGGATCGCGACCCCGGCGCCCAGGCTGAGCAGGCTGTACGCCAGGATGGAAAGCAGGACGTGGGCATGCAGGCTCCAGTCCGGCGCGCCGCCACGCGGCGTGACCGGGTCGGGGATGAGGACTGCCAGGGTCGCCAGGCCCGCCACGGGGAGCAGCACCGCCGCCAGCCCCCGGAACCGGGGCTTGAGCGAGGCCAGCAGCGCAAACACGGCAATCATCCAGGCGACCAGCGACAAGACGCCGCCCAGCGACAACTCCGGCCCGCTGCGTTCCGTGACGAGGCCCGCGAGCGAAAGAGTATGCAGCGCCAGGCCGGCGGCACCCAGCAGCAAGGAGGGGCCGACGCGCGCCGGCAGGGCCGCAGCGCCGTCCGGCGCGGCCGCGAGCTGGTGTCGCAACAACAGGAGCCCGGATGCCATGTACAGGGCGAAAACGACGATCGGGAGCATCTGGATCGCTCGGCGGCCAAGTCTTAAAGATGCATTCTGACACAGCGCCGGGCGCCGGTAGAAACGCGGAAATCCGAAGTAGCGCGGGCGCCGGGTATAATTCGCCCCTCGACCTGCCCGCGAGTCCCCCTGAACCGATGTTCGAGAACCTGACCGACCGCCTGTCGCGTGCCGGCAATGCCCTCAAGGGGCGTGGCCGCATCACCGAGGACAATATTCGCGACACTCTGCGCCAGGTGCGCATGGCATTTCTCGAGGCGGATGTTGCGCTGCCCGTGGTCAAGGACTTCATCGAGCGCGCCCGGAAACGCGCGCTTGGTGCCGAGGTCACCAAGAGCCTGACGCCGGGCCAGGCCTTCATCAAGATCATCCACGATGAACTCGTGCACACGATGGGCGCGGCGAACGAGGCACTGGATTTGCGCGCCCAACCGCCGGCGATCGTCTTGCTGGCCGGGTTGCAAGGCGCGGGCAAGACGACGACGGCCGCCAAGCTCGCGCGGCGACTGACGGAACGCGACGGGCGCAAGGTCATGCTCGCCAGTGTCGACGTCTATCGGCCGGCGGCAATCCTGCAGCTGGAGCGCCTCGCGACCGAGGTCGGAGCGGCCTTTTTTCCGAGCGCGACGGGCCAGGACCCGATCGAAATCGCCCGGCGGGCGGTCGAGAGCGCGCGTCGCGAGTTGTGCGACGTGCTGATTATCGACACGGCCGGGCGCCTGCACGTCGACGAGGCCATGATGGACGAGGCGCGGCGCATCCATGTCGCGGTGCAGCCGGTCGAGACGCTGTTCGTCGTCGACAGCATGGCCGGCCAGGACGCCGTCAATGCGGCGCGCGCGTTCGGCGAGGTCCTCGAACTCACCGGCGTGATCCTGACCAAGACCGATGGCGATGCCCGTGGCGGCGTCGCCCTGTCCGTGCGCCAGGTCACGGGCAAGCCGATCAAGTTCATCGGCGCCGGGGAGAAAACCACCGCGCTTGAGCCGTTCCATCCCGAGCGCCTCGCCTCCCGTATCCTGGGCATGGGCGACGTTGTGTCGCTCGTCGAGGAAGTCCAGCACAAGGTCGACAGCGAACAGGCCGACCGCCTGGCACGCAAGATCTCCCGGGGGCAGGGCTTCTCTCTGCAGGACCTGCGCGACCAGATTCGCCAGATGCAGGAGATGGGTGGCCTGGCCGGCCTGCTGGACAAGCTCCCGGGCAACATGGTGCCGGCGAAGGTCGATTCGCGTATGGGAGAGCGCGAAATGCGCCGCCAGGTCGCCGTGATCGACTCGATGACGCCCGGGGAGCGGCGTCACCCGGCCATCATCGACGGCTCCCGCAAGCGGCGCATCGCCCGGGGGGCGGGAGTCCAGGTGCAGGAGGTCAATCGCCTGCTGAAGCAGCACACGCAGATGCAGAAGATGATGAAGAAATTCAGCAAGGGCGGCATGGCCAAGATGATGCGCGCCATGAAGGGCCGCCTGCCGCCGGGCTTCGGCTGAGCGGCGACCCTCGCGGCCCTTCCCATTGCGTAAAAATCCAGTAGAATAACGCGTTTACTTGCGGCCACCGGAAGGTGGATCGCTCTGCGGTGCGCGGGAGTTTCCGCGCGCGGCAGCCGGCACGAACGAGGGAATCTGGATCCATGGTGACGATTCGTCTGACCCGGGGAGGCGCCAAGAAGCGCCCCTTCTACCACGTGGTGGTGACCGACAGCCGCAACCGGCGCGACGGGCGCTATATCGAGCGGCTCGGCTTTTTCAATCCGGTCGCGACCGGCAAGGAAGAGAAGCTCAAGCTCGATCTCGAGCGGGTGAATCACTGGCTTGGCCACGGCGCACAGCCGTCCGAGCGGGTTGCCAGCCTGATCAAGCAATTCGAGAAGAAGGCGGCCTGAGGCCTTCGCGGGCGCGCGGCATCGCGTGCCGGAGGCGTACGGATCATGGCTGCTGATCGACGGGTGGTCCTCGGCAAGGTCGGCGGCCTTTACGGGGTCCGCGGCTGGGTCAAGCTCTGGTCCTTCACCGACCCGGTGGAGAACCTGCTGACCTACCAGGAGGTCGAACTGGGCCTGGCGGGCGAATGGCGCGCGGCGAGACTGGTCGAGGGGCGGCGCCAGGGACAGGCGCTGGTAGGACGCTTCGAGGGGTGCTCCAACCGGGACCAGGCCGCTCCGCTGGTTGGCGCCGAGCTGGCCGTGAGCAGGGACCGGTTGCCCGAATCGGGTGCCGGGGAGTACTACTGGGCCGACCTAGTCGGACTCGAGGTCGTCACGATCGAGGGCGTGAGCCTGGGCCGGATCGAGAACATGATGGCCACCGGGGCGAATGACGTCATGGTGGTCAAGGGCGAGCGCGAACGGCTACTGCCGTTTCTGCCCGGGCGGTATGTGCGAGACGTAGACCTGGCCGGTGGACGGATGGTCGTCGACTGGGACCCGGAGTTCTAAGGCGGCGTCATGCACTTCGAAGTAGTGACGCTGTTTCCGGAGGTGGTCGGAGTGGTCGGCCGCTTCGGGGTCGTGGGGCGCGCGCTGGAGCGCGGCCTGCTGCGCCTGGGGACGACGGACCCGCGCGAGTTCGCGACGGACCCGCATCGCACGGTCGATGCCCGGCCCTATGGCGGCGGCCCGGGCATGGTGATGAAGGTGGAGCCCTTGCGTAGCGCGATTCGCTCCGCCAGGGCGAAGTTGCCGGCGGGCAGCCGGACGGTTTTTCTCTCGCCGCAGGGCAGGGTGTTCGACCAGGCCGTGGCGCGGGAATACAGTGACCTGCCCGGGCTGTTGCTCGTCGCGGGACGCTACGAAGGCATGGATGAGCGGTTGTTGTGCATGGAGGCGGACGAGTCGCTGACGGTCGGGGACTACGTCTTGAGCGGCGGCGAGCTCCCGGCCATGCTGGTAGTCGACGCGGTGGCGAGGCTGGTGCCCGGCGTGCTCGGAGACGAGAATTCCGCCGTGGAGGACTCGTTCAGCGACGGGCTGCTGGATTGCCCGCACTATACCCGGCCGGAGGAGGTCGGCTCGCTGCGGGTGCCGCCGGTGCTGTTGTCGGGCGACCATGAGGCCATCCGGCGCTGGCGGCTGAAGCAGTCGCTGGGACGCACATGGAGGATGCGGCCGGACCTGCTGGCCGGGCGCGAGCTGTCCGCGGAGGAGCGGCGGCTGCTGGACGAATACATCGCCGAACGGGCAACCGGCGGCGCGGATTGAACTGAGGTTAGCTGGGGCGCAGGTGATCGACATGAGCAATATCATCGAAGAGTTGGATAAAGAGCAGATGCAGCGGGAAGTCCCTGACTTTTCGCCCGGCGACACGGTCGTCGTGCAGGTCAAGGTCAAGGAAGGCAACCGCGAGCGGCTGCAGGCCTTCGAGGGCGTTGTCATCGCGCGGCGCAATCGCGGGCTGAATTCCGCCTTCACCGTACGCAAGGTTTCGCACGGCGAAGGCGTGGAGAGGGTATTTCAGACCTACAGCCCGGCCATCGCCGGCATCCAGGTGAAGCGTAAGGGCGACGTCCGCCGCGCGAAACTTTACTACCTCCGCGACCGCACGGGTAAGGCCGCACGGATCAAGGAAAAGGTCTGATCGTTGCTCGGGCGAGGCCTCCGCGGCTTCCTGCGCAATGTCTGGCGGGCGCTGGACGCGCTGCGCCGCAGCGTGCACCTGGTCCTCATGCTGGTGGTCCTCGGCATCGTGCTCGTCGCGATCGGGGCCAGGCCGGCCAGGTTGCCGGACGCGTTCGTGCTCGTGGTGAGCCCGGAAGGGGAGCTCGTCGAGCAGTATTCCGGTGATCCCGTCAGTCGGGCCTATGAGGCCGCTCGCGGCCTGACGCGGGCCCAGACCCTCGTCAGCGAGCTGGTCGAGGCCATCGACCAGGCCGGGGACGACAAGCGGGTCAAGGCCATCCACCTCGCGCTGGACGACCTCGCAAGCGGCAGCATTGACAAGCTGGGCCGTGTCGCGATGGCGCTGGAGCGGTTCAGGGAGGCCGGCAAACCGGTCATCGCCTCGGCCGGCGGGCTCGGCCATCCCCAGTACTACCTTGCGGCGCATGCCGACGAGCTCTACCTGGATCCGCTCGGCGGCATCCTGTTCCAGGGCTTCGGCTTCTACCGGAACTATTACAAGGCGGCGCTCGAGAAGCTGTCGCTGGACTGGTATGTCTTTCGGGCCGGAGAAGCGAAGAGCTACGGAGACGGCGTCACGCGCGACGACATGGCGGACGAGGAAAAGGACAACCTGAGGCCGATCGCCGCCGGCCTCTGGTCGGCCTGGCGCGCCGATGTTTCACGTGCACGCGGTGTCGAGCCGGACCTGCTGGATGACTATATCGAGCGTTTCCTGCCGCGCCTGCGCGCCGCGGGCGGCGACATGGCCAGGATGGCGCTCGATGCCGGCCTGGTCGACGGGCTGCGCTCGGTCGACGAGATCGAGGAGCGCCTGGCCGAGACCGGCGGGCACGACCGGGCGGGGGAGTATGTCGGCGTCCAGGCCGGGGAATACCTTGTCGCCGTGAAAGCGGGACCCACGGTGTCGGCGTCTTCGGACGACCAGCCGGCGGTCGGGCTGATCGTGGCGCGCGGCGACATCATGTCGGGACAACAGCCACCCGGCACCATCGGCGACGAAACGCTCCGCGACCTGTTGCGCGAGGCGCGCGACGATGATGCCGTCAAGTCACTGGTGCTGCGGGTCGACAGCGGCGGCGGCAGCCAGTTCGCATCCGAGGTGATCCTGCGCGAACTCGAGCTCGTGCGGGAGTCCGGCAAGCCACTGTTCGTCTCGATGGGCGGCGTCGCGGCTTCCGGCGGCTACATGATCGCCCTGCCGGCCGACGAGATCTGGGCGCACCCGACGACGGTCACCGGGTCGATCGGCGTGGTGGCGATGATGCCGAATTTCGGCCGCCTTCTGGAGCGGCTGGGCGTGACCGTCGACGGTGTCGGCACGCACCGCTACAGCGGCGAGTTCCGGCTGGACCGCTCCTTCGGCGACGACGCGCTCCAGATCATCCAGACGATAGTCGAGGGCGCCTACGAGCGGTTCCTCGGCCAGGTGGCGGTGGCGCGCGGCCTCTCGGTCGAGGAAGTCAGGAAGTATGCCGAGGGGCGCGTGTGGCTGGGCGAGACGGCGCTCGCCGCGGGGCTCGTCGACCGGATCGGAACCCTGGATGACGCTCTGGCGGCCGCCGCGGAGCGGGTGGGGCTGGGTGACGATTTCAATGTCACGCTGATCGAGCCGGCGCTGAACTTTCGCGACCGGCTGATGGTCGGCTTGCTGACCGGCGGCGCGCGCCTTGGATTCACGGCCTGGCCGGGCTCATGGCTGGATCATTTCCCCGACGGGATTCGGGACATCGTCACCGAAATCCAGCGGCTCGACGGCTTCGCAGATCCGCGCGGGCTTTATTACCACTGCTTTTGCGAGAGCCGCTAGCGAACCCGGCTCGCATCAATGCTCATTCCGGCTTGCGAAATTTCAACGTCATCCGGTTGGATTCTCCGATCGCGTTCATGTCAGACCGCAGCTCCGGGTTGTCCCGGCTGGTCATCAGGCTGGGCGGCAACCGCCACACCACGTCCTCCGTGGTGGGCTGATCGTGCGGATTCTCGTTGACATCGCTGTCATCCACGAACTCGAACCCGGCCGCCGTCAGGCGGTCGATGACGAACGCCTTCTTCAGGTAGCCTCTGGCTCCGGCGGCCCATTCGTCCGGCATATCGGGCCGGGCCTCGTGCTGCACCACGCCGACGATGCCGCCGGGTTTCAGGACCTCGTAAACATCCTTGAGCGCCGTCGTGAGAAAATCGCCGTCGCTTTCGAAACGGGCGAGATTGTGAATGGCCCGAATGAGCAACACGGCATCCGCCCGGCCCGCCAGGTCCGCCGGCAGCGAGCCGAACTCGAAGGCCTCTACTGCAGCCCCGCCGTCATCTCCCCAGGTTTCCGCCTGTTGCGGCCAGTCCGTCGTCCAGGTCGCCATTGAATCGATGAATTCCTGGTCGAAGAATCCGAATTTCGGCCACATGTCGTGCTCATAGTTGGCGCCGATCAGGCGCCCGTTCTCGCCGAGGTAGGGCACGAGCAGTCGGGAATACCAGCCGGCCCCGGGCAAGGCTTCTACCACGGTCATGCCGGGGCGAATGCCGAAAAATTCCAGGGTTTCTGCGGGATGCCGGTACTGATAACGGGCCTTGACCTCATCCGGCATGGAGGCGAGCACGGCGGCAAGCTGATCCGCAGCGGGTTCGGCCCGCGTGGCGGCCGTTGCGGCCGGCGCGGCGTCCGGGGCTGCCGGAGCGGCGGGAGAATCGGGCGGTGGCGCCGGGTTGCAACCCCACAGCAGCACCGTAACCAGCGGGACGAGTGCTTTACGCATGGCTTTCCTCCAGTGAACCGAACCTCGCATCCTGCGAGTGCCCGGTTCGTCACGACAGAATCAAGGCACGCATCATCGTACGATACTCCGGCACGGATGGGCCACCGCGCGGCGGGTTGCTGCTCGTGGCGGATGTCCTACCAGTCCAGGATCACCTTGCCGGATTGCCCCGACCCCATGGTGCGGAATCCCTCGAGGTAGTCGGCGGCCGCGAAGCGGTGCGTGATCACCGGGCCGACGTCGAGGCCGCTCTGCAGCATGCTCGCCATCTTGTACCAGGTCTCGAACATTTCGCGGCCGTAGATTCCCTTGATCGTCAGTCCCTTGAAGATCACCTGGTTCCAGTCGATCGCGGTTTCCTCCGGCGGAATGCCGAGCAGCGCGACGCCGCCGCCGTGGTGCATGGTGCGCAGCATGTCGCGAAAGGCCTGCGCGTTGCCTGACATCTCGAGCCCGACGTCGAAGCCCTCCTGCATCTCCAGTTCTTGCATGACGTCGTCGAGCTTTTCCCGCGTGACGTTGACTGTGCGGGTCGCGCCCATCCTGGCGGCGAGGTCGAGCCGGTAGTCGTTGATGTCGGTGATCACCACGTAGCGGGCGCCCACATGCCGCGCGATCGCCGTCGCCATGATGCCGATCGGTCCCGCCCCGGTGATCAGCACGTCCTCGCCCACGAGATCGAACGACAGCGCCGTGTGCACCGCGTTGCCGAGCGGATCCAGGATCGCGGCGATGTCGTCGCCGATGGCGTCGGGCAGCTTGAAGACGTTGCTGGCCGGAATACAGAGGTACTCGGCGAAGCAGCCCTGGCGGTTGACTCCCACGCCCACGGTGTTGCGACACAGGTGACGCCTGCCGGCCCGGCAGTTACGGCAGTGGCCGCAGGTCAGGTGCCCCTCGCCCGAGACCCGGTCTCCCGGCACGATGCCCTGTACTTCGCTGCCGACCGCCTCGACCTGCCCGACGAACTCGTGACCGGTCGCCATCGGCACCGGGATGGTCCTGGCGGCCCACTCGTCCCAGTTGTAAATATGCATGTCAGTGCCGCAGATGGCCGTCTTGCGGACCCGGATCAGGACATCGTTCGGCCCGGGCTCCGGCCGGCTGATGTCCTGCATCCAGATGCCCGGCTCAGCCCTGGCCTTGACGAGTGCGCGCATAGGAGACTCCGTAATTGCGTGTGAGGGGCTTTGCCGGGGGTCCGTGGACTCAGTGTATGACGCGCAGTTCCCGGCCGACCTTTTCGAACGCGGCAAGTGCGCGCTCGAGGTGATGCATGCTGTGCCCCGCCGACATCTGGGTACGGATGCGCGCCTCGCCATGCGGCACGACCGGGTAGGAGAAGCCGATGACGTAGACGCCTTCTTCCAGCAATCGGTCAGCCATGGCAGTGGCGAGCTTCGCATCGCCGAGCATGACCGGGATGATCGGGTGTGCGCCGGGTTTCAGATCGAAGCCCAGCGCCGTCATCCGCTCGCGGAATAAATGGGTGTTGTCCCACAGTCGCCTGCGCAGTTCCGTGCCGGACTCGAGCAGGTCGAGCACGCGCAGGGAGGTTGCCGCGATCACCGGCGCCACGGTGTTGGAAAAGAGGTACGGTCGGGATCTCTGCCGCAGCCATTCGACGATCGGGCCGCGCGCCGCGACGAAGCCGCCGGACGCGCCACCGAGAGCCTTGCCCAGCGTGCCCGTGATGATGTCCACGCGGCCGAGCACCCCGTGACGCTCGTGGGTGCCGCGCCCGGTGGCACCGAGAAACCCGGTTGCGTGGCAGTCGTCGATCATGACCAGCGCGTCGTAACGATCCGCCAGGTCACAGATCCTGCCGAGCTCGGCAATCGTGCCGTCCATCGAGAACACACCGTCAGTGGCGATCAGTCGGGTGCGCGCGCCGGCGGCCTCCCCGAGCCTGGCCTCGAGCTCGTCCATGTCATTGTGGCGGTAGCGCAGCCGTTGTGCCTTGGACAGGCGGATGCCGTCGATGATCGAGGCATGGTTAAGCTGGTCGCTGATCACGGCATCGTCTTCGCCAAGGAGACACTCGAACAGGCCGCCGTTGGCATCGAAACAGGACGGGTAGAGGATCGTGTCCTCCATGCCGAGGAAAGCGCTGATACGGCGCTCCAGCTCCTTGTGCGGCGTCTGCGTGCCGCAGATGAAGCGGACCGAGGCCATGCCGTAGCCGTAGCGGTCGAGCGCCTCGTGCGCGGCCGCAATCAGCTCCGGATGGTTGGCCAGGCCGAGATAGTTGTTGGCGCAGAAATTGATGACCTCGCGCCCGCCCTGCATGTGGATCGCAGCCTGCTGCGGCGAGTCAATGACACGCTCGGACTTGTACAGGCCCTGTTCCTTCAGGGCATCCAGGTCCGACGAGAGGCGGTCGAGGAGGGCCGGGTTCATCTTGCGTTCCTGCGGCGATAAAGCGCCGATTATAGCAACGCGGGACGCTGCAACCTGACCCTGCTGCGCTAAACTGGGCGGATGGAACAGGAGGAGATGCGGCTGGACCGCTGGCTGTGGGCGGCGCGATTCTTCAAGACCCGCGGCCTCGCCCAGCAGGCGATCGCCGGCGGCCATGTGCATCTCAACGGGCTGCGCACCAAGGCCGCGCGGGCGGTCCGCCCTGGCGACCGGCTGATGATTACACGGGGCGAGGAGCGTTTCGAGTTACATGTGGTCGCGCTCGCCGCGCGCCGCGGGCCGGCCTCCGCCGCGCGGGCGCTTTACGAGGAGACCGACGACAGCATGGCGGCGCGTATCGCGGCGCAGCAGCTGCGGCGGGATCTTGCCGGGAGCCGGCCGCCCCCGTCGCGCCCGGACAAGCGCGCCCGCCGCCGCATCATCAGCTTCACCAAGACCCACGAAGGCTGAGATGATGATGACACCCGATACTTTTGTTTCGCACCCGGAGCACTCCATGAAATCGCTGTTTCCTGCCCTCATTCTCGGGATGTTACTCGCCGCGACCGGCCTTCCGGCGACCGCAAGCGAGGCCGGCGCGCCTGCGGAGCTACGCGACTCGCTTGCGACGCTCGAGGCCGCGCTGGTCGAGATGCACGGCGAGGAACAGCGCGCCCGCATCCGCAGGGGCCTCCGCCAGGCGGCGGACCTGTGGCGGGACGAGGACGGCGACACCGCGGAATTCGGCGAGTTCGCCCGCACGCATTTCGCGGGTGACGCGGCGACGCTCGACGCGATGTTCACGCGCTACGAGTACCTGCTGGAGAAGCTCGGCGGCCACATGAACAAGCTCGTGCTGGAGTTCCGGCGCCAGTCGGACCTGGATCTCGGCCCGGTGCTTCCCTTCGACCAGCTGTTCGCCGGGTTCGATCCCAGCGCCCACGTCGCCGAGGACATGTTCCGCAATCGACTCGCCTTCGTCGTGCTGCTGAACTTTCCGCTGACGACGCTCGAGCAGCGCCTCGCCGAGGGTGCGCAGTGGAGCCGCCGGCAGTGGGCGGAGGCACGCCTCGCCCAGGGCTTCGGCCGCCGCGTGCCGGCGGAGGTCAATCAGGCGATTTCGCGCGCCGGCGCCGAGGCCGACCAGTACATCGCCGAATACAACGTCTGGATGCATCACCTGGTCACCGACGACGGCGAGCGCCTGTTTCCGCCCGGCATGCGGCTGCTGTCACACTGGAACCTGCGAGACGAGATCAAGGCCAGTTACGGTCTCGAGGACGCCGACGGAGCGCTGGCCCGGCAGCGCATGATCCAGCGGGTCATGGAACACATAGTCGAGCAGACCATTCCCGCGGCGGTGATCGACAACCCGCACCTCGACTGGAATCCCTATTCGAACGCCGTGACGCGCGCCGCGGTCGCCGACGTCGACACGGCGCCGCCGGCCGACCTGCAGGCGGATGCCGCGCCGGAGCCCAACGAACGCTACCGTGTGCTCCTCGAGACCTACCGTGCGGCCCGCCAGGCCGATCCCTATTCGCCTACTGCGCCGACCCTCATTGCACGCCGCTTCGACGAAAACCGTGAGATTCCGGAGGCGCGCGTGGAGGCGATGCTCAAGGACGTGCTGGCCTCGCCGCTGGTGCCGCGCGTGGCGAAGCTCGTCGAGGCACGCCTCGGCCGGCCGCTGGAGCCCTTCGATATCTGGTACAGCGGCTTCCGGCCGCGCGGCACCCATAGCGAGGCCGAACTCGACGCCATCGTCGCGGCACGCTATCCGACTGCGGAGGCCTTCGACGCGGACCTGGCCGGGCTGCTGGCGAAGCTGGGATTCAGCCCCGAGCGGGCGGAGTACCTCGCGGACAATATCGTCGTGGAGCCCGCGCGCGGCTCAGGGCATGCCTGGGGGGCGGGCATGCGTTCGGAGAAAACCCGCCTGCGGACCCGGGTGGAGCCGACCGGGATGAACTACAAGGGCTACAACATCGCCATTCACGAGATGGGCCATAACGTGGAGCAGACATTCTCGCTGAACGACATCGACCATACGTTGCTGGAGGGCGTGCCCAATACGGCGTTCACCGAGGCCATCGCCTTCGTGTTCCAGGCGCGGGATCTCCAGCTTCTGGGCCTTGAACAGCCGGATGCGGCGGCGGAAGCGCTCAAGACGCTGAACGATTTCTGGGGCACTTACGAGATCGCGGGAGTTGCGCTGGTGGACATGGCCGTGTGGCACTGGATGTACGCCCATCCAGAGGCGACGCCGGCGGAGCTCAAGGCCGCCACGCTGCAGATCGCCCGCGACGTCTGGAACCGCTATTACGCGCCGGTATTCGGCGCCCGCGACGTCGTGCTGCCGGGCGTCTATTCCCATATGATTCACTCGTTCCTCTACCTGCCCGACTACCCGATCGGGCGGATGATCGCCCACCAGATCGAGGAACAGGTGCGCACGACAGGCGATGTCGCCGCGGAAGTCGAGAGGATGTCGCGCATCGGCAACATCACGCCGGACCTGTGGATGATCGAGGCGACCGGAGCCCCGGTCGGCGCCGAGGCGCTCCTCGCCGCCGCGGAGCGCGCCCTGGAAGAGCTCGAATGAGCGACCCTCCCGGCAACGAGGCGGTCGCGGCCGAGCGCGGCGCCGCGGACGGTGCCGCCGCACCTGCGGCATTCATCTTCCCGGGCGACAGCGCACCGATCTCCGGCGTCGCCGAGCGCGTCAACCCGTGTTACCTCGTCGACGAGACGCCGCTGGTGCGCGACCTTGCCGGGATTGCACGCGTGAGCGAAGCGCAGACGGCGCAGGTCCGCGAAACCGCGCTGCAGCTGGTCGAGGCCGTACGCAGGAATCGCACGCGTGTCAGCGGTCTCGACGCATTCCTGCAGCAGTACGATCTCTCCAGCCAGGAGGGCGTCGTGTTGATGTGCCTGGCCGAAGCACTGCTGCGGGTGCCGGACAAGGACACGGCGGACCGGCTGATCGCCGACAAGCTGTCGTCTGCCGACTGGCGCAGCCACCTCGGCACGAGCGATTCGATGTTCGTCAACGCCTCGACCTGGGGCCTGATGCTCACGGGCAGGATCATCCGGCCTGCGCATCGGGACATCGAGCAGCCGACGAAATTCATGCAGCGGCTCGTCAGCCGGCTCGGCGAGCCGGTAGTGCGCGGCGCGATGCGACAAGCGATGCGCATCATGGGCCACCAGTTCGTCATGGGCAGGACCATCGGCGATGCGCTCAAGCGTGCCGCGGGCGGCGAAGGCGCGGCCTATCGTTTCTCGTTCGACATGCTTGGCGAGGCAGCACTGACGGCCGCGGACAGCCAGCGTTATCTCGAGGCCTACCACGCAGGGATTCGTGCGATCGCCGCCGCGGATCGCAAGCCGGAGTCGATCTTCGTCGCCGACAGTATCTCCGTAAAACTCTCTGCCCTGTTCCCGCGCTACGAATTCGCCAAGCGTGACCGGGTCCTGGAGGAACTGACACCGCGCGTCCTCGAGCTGGCCGTGGCGGCACGCAAGTCCGGCGTCGGCCTCACCGTGGATGCGGAGGAGGCCGATCGACTGCAGATTTCGCTGGAATTGTTCGAGCGCGTATTTCGCGACGAGGCGCTGGCAGGCTGGGATGGTTTCGGCCTTGCGGTACAGTCGTACCTCAAGCGCGGCCTCGACGCATGCCGCTGGATTATCGCCCTCGCCGAAGAGACCGGCCGGTGCATACCGGTGCGCCTCGTCAAGGGCGCCTACTGGGACGCCGAGATCAAGCGGGCCCAGGAAAACGGGCTCGACGGCTACCCGGTCTTTACCCGCAAGGTCAACAGCGACGTTTCATTCCTGGCGTGCGCACGCGAGCTGCTCGCCGCCAAGGGCCGGACCTATCCGCAGTTCGCCACCCACAATGCCCACAGCGTCGCGAGCGTCATTCACTTCGCCGGCGACAATCGCCATTTCGAGTTCCAGCGCCTTCACGGCATGGGGGAAGAGCTGTATGCCGAGGTGATCGGGGAACGGCATTTCAACGTGCCCTGCCGCGTATACGCTCCCGTCGGCAACCACGAGGACCTGCTGCCCTACCTAGTGCGACGGCTGCTGGAGAACGGCTCGAATACCTCGTTCGTCAACCGGATCGTCGACGAGGAGGCTCCCATCGAGTCCATCGTCGCCGACCCTGTTGCGATTGTGGACGGGCTCGAGAGCATCCCGCATCCGCGCATTCCGCCACCCGCCGAGCTGTATGCTCCGGAGCGGCGCAATTCGCGTGGCGTCAACCTGGCGGACCCTGCGGACCTCGTACCGCTCGCGGCGGCCATGCGCGATGCGCTGTCGCAGTCGCTCCACGCGCGACCGATCATCGGCGGGCGCGAGATGCGGGGCGAGGCACACCGGGTCGTCGAACCGGCGGATCATCGCCGCGTGCTCGGCGACGCCGAGTTGGCGTCGCCGCAGGTCGCGCTGCAGGCGCTGGAGATCGCGACCGCTGCGCAGCCGCGCTGGGACGGTGCCGGCGCCGAGGCGCGGGCCAGGCTGCTCGACCGGACGGCAGAGCTGTTCGAGCAGCACGCGGCGGAATTGCTGGCACTGTGTATCCGCGAGGGCGGCAGGACACTGCCGGACTCGGTGTCGGAGCTTCGCGAAGCCGTGGATTTCCTGCGCTATTACGCGGCCCAGGCGCGGCGCGAGTTTGCCGTCCCGCTGCGCCTCCCCGGGCCGACCGGGGAAAGCAACGATTTGCACTGGTGCGGACGCGGCGTTTTCCTGTGCATCAGCCCGTGGAACTTCCCCCTCGCGATCTTCACCGGCCAGGTGGCCGCGGCACTCGTGGCCGGCAACACGGTGCTGGCCAAGCCCGCGGAACAGACGTCCCTGATTGCAGCCGCGGCCGTGCGGCTGTTCCATGCGGCGGGCGTGCCGGGCGACGTCCTGCACCTGTTGCCCGGGCGTGGCCCCGAGCTGGGTGCGGCCCTGCTGCCCGACCCGCGCCTGGCAGGAGTCGCTTTCACCGGCTCTACCGAGGTCGCGCGCCTGATCAACCGCACCCTCGCGGCGCGCGACAGCGCCATTGCCACCCTGATAGCCGAGACGGGGGGGCAGAACGCGATGCTGGTGGACAGCTCGGCCCTGCCCGAGCAGGTGGTGCTCGATGCCGTGAAATCGGCTTTCAACAGCGCCGGCCAACGCTGCTCGGCGTTACGCGTGCTGTTCCTGCAGGAGGACGTGGCCGAGCGCACGTTGCGGCTCCTGAAGGGCTTCATGGACGAGCTCGAGATCGGCGACCCGGCGCTGCTCTCCACCGACGTTGGGCCCGTTATCGACCGCGATGCGCTCGCCGGGCTGGAGGCGCACGCCGCGCGCATGGAGCAGGAAGGGCGCATCATCGCGCGCTGCGACCTGCCGGCCGCGGCCGCGCATGGCAGTTTCTGCCCGCCGACGGTGGTCCGGATCGATGGTATCGGTCAGCTTGAGCGCGAAGTGTTCGGGCCGATTCTGCACGTCGTGCGTTATGCGGCCCAGGATCTGGAGCACGTCATAGACGAAGTCAACGCCACCGGCTATGCCCTGACCTTCGGCGTGCACAGCCGCATCGACGCGCGCGCCCGCGAAGTATTCGCCAGGGTCAAGGCCGGCAACGTCTACGTCAACCGCAACATCGTGGGCGCAGTCGTCGGCGTGCAACCATTCGGCGGGTCCGGGCTGTCAGGCACCGGTCCGAAAGCGGGCGGCCCGGGATACCTGCACCGCTTCATGACGGAGCGCACCCTTACCATCAATACTTCCGCGGTCGGCGGCAACACCAGCCTGCTGTCGTTGTCCGATGGTTGAGCCGCGGCACGCCATGACCATCAGCATCTTCGACCTCATCAAGATCGGTGTCGGGCCATCGAGCTCACACACGATGGGGCCCATGCTGGCCGCGCGGCAGTTCCTGCTGGATACCCGCGAGGCGGGTGTGTTCGACAGGATCGAGCGCGTGGGCGCACAGCTCTATGGTTCCCTTGCATTGACCGGCAAGGGCCATTGCACCGACCGTGCGATCCTGCTCGGGTTCGAGGGCGAAGTGCCGCAGACTTTCGAGCCGCAGACGGTCGAGGCACGGTTGGAGCGCATTCGCGGCAAGGGCCGCCTGCGGCTGCTGGACGAGCGCGAAATCGATTTCGATGAGCCGATGGAGCTGCTGTTTCACAAGAACCAGATCCTGCCCAGGCATGCCAACGGCATGCGCTTTACTGCCTTCGATGCCGATGGCGAGGAGCTCCACCGGGCGACGTTCTACTCCATCGGCGGGGGATTCATCGTGCGCGGCGACGATGCCGAGGGCGCCGGCGTCTCCACGGTAGCCGTGCCGTTTCCGTTCGACACGGGCAATGAATTGCTCGAGCTGTGCCGGCAAAACGGAATGCGGATCTACGAACTCGTACTCGCCAATGAGGGCGCATGGCGGACGGCCGATGAGACGCGTGCCACGCTGCTGGACTTGTGGCGGGTTATGAAGGAATGCGTACGCGAGGGATTCGCGGCGGACGGCGTCCTGCCGGGCGTGCTCAAGGTGCCGCGCCGCGCCCCGCGCCTGTATCGTGAACTGTGTGGCGACGGCGCGGCCGGCGACTTCATGGACTGGGTCAATGCTTATGCGCTGGCCGTCAACGAGGTCAATGCGGCAGGCGGGAGGATTGTCACGGCGCCGACCAATGGTGCGGCAGGGATCATTCCCGCAGTACTGCACTACTATCGCCGGTTCGTCAGTGGCGCCGATGAGGAAGGCGTCATTCGCTTCCTGCTCACGGCCGGCGCGATTGCCATCCTGTACAAGAAGAATGCCTCGATCTCGGGCGCCGAGATGGGTTGCCAGGGCGAGGTGGGAGTCGCCTGCTCGATGGCCGCCGGGGGGCTCGTGGCGGCGATCGGGGGCAGCAATGCACAGGTCGAGAATGCCGCCGAGATCGGCATGGAACACAACCTCGGACTGACCTGCGATCCGATCGCGGGGCTCGTGCAGATTCCCTGCATCGAGCGCAATGCGATGGGTGCGGTCAAGGCGATCAACGCCGCGCGCATGGCGTTTCGCGGTGACGGAAGTCACAAGGTCAGCCTTGACCAGGTGATCGCCACCATGCGGCAGACAGGTCTCGACATGTCGACGAGCTACAAGGAAACGTCGCAGGGCGGACTTGCGGTCAATGTTCCCGAGTGCTGATCGAGGTCGCCGGCAGGATTCCTGCCTTCGGCTACTATCAGGGATGCCGCACTATCAACTGGGTCGCCATGGAGGAGACGCTCGATGAATGCCCGAATCCTGACTCTGCAGGTCCTCGTACTCGCGCTGACGGGCCTGGGTGGCTGTGACCGCGACACCGATGCCGGCGCCGTCAGCTACCGGCAGGACGTCCAGCCGATCCTCGACAGCTACTGCGCCGAATGCCACACGGGCGAGGGCGCGGGTCTGGAGGCCAGCGGTTTCGGCGTGGCATCGCACGAGGCGGTCATGAGGGGAACGAAGTTCGGATCCATGATCGAGCCGGGCGACCCGCTGTCGAGTTCCCTTTACCGCCTCGTCTCCGGCCGGGAGATTCACCCGAGCATCCGGATGCCCCACGGCCGGACCAGGCTGACCGAGGCGGAGATCGCGGTGATCGAGGCCTGGATCAGCCAGGGCGCAAAAGACAACTGAGGACAGGCGCTGCCGCCATGAAGTCCCTGGGCGGCGGCGCGCCAGCCTTCGGGCTGCGGCAATTACTTACAGGTATCTCTGCGGATGCCTGCCGCGTCATTCGGGGCCTATGCTGATTTCGGCCGACACCCATGGAGTGGGCGGGACAGCATGTCGCAAGCTAGATCAGCCATGGAGGGCTATGCCTCCTCACGTGGCTACAAGAGTCTCTTCCGCGTCGTCGGCACGAGTTCCGCACGCCAGCCGCTGCTTTGCATTCACGGTGGCCCGGGTATGGGCCACGACTATCTGCGTCCACTGGAGGAAATGGCCACGACCGGCCGCCGGGTCGTGTTCTACGACCAGCTCGGCTGTGGCGGCTCGGATCGCCTGCGCAGCGCGGACGAGTGGTCGCTCGAGCTTTTCCTCGATGAATTGGTCGCCGTGCGCGACGCCGCAGGTCTCGATCGCTGCCATGTGCTCGGCCACGGCTGGGGCGGCATGCTGGCGCTCGAGTATGCGCTCCGGCACCCGGCGGGGCTCGAAAGCCTGGTCCTGTCGAGCGCCGTTGCCAGCGTGCCGCATTGGCGCGCAGTGACGGAACAGCTGGTGGCCGCGCTGCCGGCCGAGGTCCAGGCGAGCCTGAGCGCGCACGCGGTGGCTGGCTCGACGGCCGATAGCAGCTATCGTCGCGCGGCGGACGCGTTTTTCCGGCGGCATCTCTGCCGCATGAATCCGTGGCCCAATTGCCTCAAGCGCAGCGTGGCGAGCGCGCGGGCCCATCCGGAGGCGCGCCGCGCATTGCTGGGTCGCCGTGAGCTGGAGCCTGCCGGGCTATTGGCAGACTGGGAGATCGTTGCACAGCTCGGCCGGATCGAGCTGCCGACGCTGGTCGTATCGGGGCGCTACGACCTCACGCCGCCACCGATCGCGGCCGACCTGTACCAGGGCATCCCCAACTCCGAGTGGGTGGTCTACGAGCACAGCGCAAACGTGCCGCACCTCGAGGAACCGGAGCGCTACCTGGAAGTACTGGATGGGTTTCTCAGCAAGGTCGAAGACGACATGCGCAAGCACGCCTGACGGCGCTCTCAGTCCGGTTGCTTCTTCGGATAGTCGTACCAGGCGAAGCGCGACCGGGCAGGCTCGATACCGCCCCACTCCTGCATGTCGAATTCCGCGCACAGCATGCCTGCGGTCGGCATGTTGTCGAGGCGGACGTCGCCCAGCATGTTGGCCAGCTCGGTGAGGCCGGGGTTGTGGCCGATCATCATCAGGGTACGCGCGGAAGCCGGCACCCGACGAATGACTGCCAGGATGGTGTCCGGGCTCGCCAGGTAGAGATCCGAAGATTCCACGATAGCTTCCTCCCGGTAGCCGATTTCACGGGCGACCGCACGGGCCGTGCTGAGGGCCCGAAGCGCGGTGCTGGACACGATCAGTTCCGGACTGTGCCCGCGCCGGGCGAGGCGTCTGCCCATCTCCGGAACGCTGCGCAGGCCGCGCGGCGCGAGCGGCCGCGAGAAGTCGTCGCCCGCCGGTTCATCCCAGCTCGACTTGCCGTGACGAAACAGGATCAGGCGCAGCAAGACGAGGGCCTGTTCACACTTGGCCGGTCCTAGTCCGGCAGCTCGATTTCGACGCGGCCGTTGTTGACGCGCACGGGAAAGGTCTGCACGGCTTCGTAGGCGGGCGGCGTCAGCGCCCGGCCGGTGCGCAGGCAGAAGCGCGCCCCATGGCGGGGACAGACGACCTGGTCGCCGATAACGGGTCCGCCGGCGAGTTCTGCGCCGTCGTGGGTGCAGACGTCCTCGATGGCGTACAGCTCGCCGTCCACGTTGAATACCGCCGCGGTCAGATCGTCGGTCTCGAGCAGAGCGAAACCGCCCGGATCGATGTCGCCCGCCGCCGTGACATCGTGCCACCTGGGCATCAGAATATCCCGGTCTGCAGGCGCGCCGCTTCCGACATCATGTCACGGTTCCACGGGGGGTCGAAGGTCAGCTCGACGCGTGCCTCGCGGATGGTCGGGATGATCTCGAGCTTGTCCTTCACGTCCATCACCAGCACTTCGCCCATGCCGCAGCCGGGCGCGGTCAAGGTCATCATGACCTCGACATCCCGCATGCCGTCCTCGGCCGCCTGCAGCTTGCATTCGTAGATCAATCCGAGGTCCACGACGTTGATCGGGATCTCGGGGTCGAAACAGGTGCGCAGCTGCTCCCAGACCAGGTCCTCGACGTCTTCGTCCGCTGCGTCCGGCGCCAGTTCGGGCGGCATCACCGGGTCCTTGCCGAGCGCATCGGCATCCTCCCCGGAAATGCGGAACAGATTGCCGTCGAGATAGATCGTGAAACTGCCGCCGAGCGCCTGGGTGATCAGTCCCCGGGCACCCTTGCGCAGGATCACCTGATCGCCGGCCGGCACGATGATGGCCGTACAGTCTCTCGCCAGGGTTACGGGTTCGCTGTCTTGTCCGTACATGACTGCCTTCTACTCGGTACTGATAGTGCCGCCCTCGCCAAGGGCGGAATGTACGGTGTGCCAGCACAGGCTGGCACACTTGACGCGGGTCGGATACTCGCGCACGCCGGCCAACGCGGCCAGCTTGCCGATTGCGGCGAGGTCGGCTTCCTCGTTGCCCGTCAGCATCCCGTGAACGCGCTCGAAGAGAGTCTCGGCTTCCTCGCAGGTGCGACCCTTCAAGGTCTCCGTCATGAGCGACGCGGAGGCGACGGAAATGGCACAACCGGAGCCTTCGAACGAGACGTCCTGGATGTGGCCTTCCGGGTCCACGCGCAGATAGACCTGGAGCTTGTCGCCGCACAGCGGGTTCAGCCCCTCGGCGTGCCGGCAGGGCGGGGGGATCTTGCGGAAGTTTCGCGGGTTGCGGTTGTGGTCGACGATCACATCGCGATAGAGGTCGGCAATATCCATCAGGCGAAGACCTCCCGTGCCCGCAACAGTGCTGCGACGAGGCGGTCGGCCTCCGCTTTCGTGTTGTAGAAAGCGAAGGACGCGCGTGCCGTCGCGGGCACACCATAATATTCCATGACCGGCATTGCACAATGATGTCCCGTGCGGATGGCGACGCCGGCGTGATCCACGATCGTCCCGATGTCGTGCGGGTGCACGCCGTCAAGCGCAAACGAGATTACGGCTGCCTTGTGCGGCGCCGTGCCGATAATCCTCAGGCCCTCGATCGCGCCCAGCGCTTCGGTTGCGTACGCGAGCAATTCGTTCTCCCAGGCGGAAGCCTGGTCGAAATCGATGCCGTCGAGGTAGTCGATGGCGGCGCCGAGCCCGATCGCGCCCGCGATGTGCGGCGTGCCGGCCTCGAACTTCCAGGGCAACTCGTTATAGGTCGTCTTCTCGAAGCTGACGGAGAGAATCATGTCGCCGCCGCCCTGCCACGGCGGCATGGCCGAGAGGAGTTCTTCGCGACCCCACAACACGCCGATCCCCGTCGGGCCGAACATCTTGTGGGCTGAAAAGGCGTAAAAATCGCAATCCAGTGCCTGCACGTCAACGCGCATGTGCGGCACGCCCTGTGCGCCGTCGAGCAGTACCAGCGCGCCCACCGAACGTGCCATCGCGACCAGCTCCGCCACGGGGTGGATGGTCCCGAGCGCATTCGACACGTGGCCGAAGGCGAGCATGCGCGTGCGCGCGCCGATGATGCCGCGCGCCGCGTCGAGGTCGATCTCCCCGGCCGGCGTCATCGGGATGACCCTGAGCGTCGCCCCGGTCTGCGCACAGAGCATCTGCCAGGGCACGATGTTGGCATGGTGCTCGAGGTGGCTGATGACGACCTCGTCGCCGTCGCGCAGCCTGGCGCGGCCCCAGCTCTGGGCCACGAGGTTGATGGCCTCGGTGGTGCCGCGCGTGAAGATGATTTCCTTCGTCGTTGCGGCGTTGATGAAGCGACGCACTTTCTCGCGCGCGCCCTCGTATGCCTCCGTCGCGCGCTGGCTGAGCGTATGCACACCGCGATGAACGTTGGCGTGGTCGCGCCGGTAGTACTGCGATATCGCGTCGATCACGGCCTCCGGGCGCTGCGCCGAGGCGGCGTTGTCCAGGTAGACGAGCGGCTGGTCGTGGACACGCTGGTGCAGGATCGGGAAATCCCGCCGCACGCGCTCCACGTCGAAGGCGTTGGGGGCCGTGACAGTCTTGAGGCGCGCCTCGCTCATGTGAACTCCCTGATCAGGTCCGCGTCCGGCAGGCGCCCGACGACGAGCTGTTCGGCATGGCGGCGCAACGGTGCGAGGCTCATGCGCGTCAGCACGGTATCGGCGAATGCGAAGGTCAGCAGGCTCTTCGCAGTGTGCTCGTCGATACCGCGCGAACGCAGGTAGAACAGCGCCGTGTCGTCCAGCTGGCCGGTAGTGGCGCCGTGCGCACACTTCACGTCGTCCGCGTAAATCTCGAGCTCAGGCTTGGTGTCGACTTCCGCCTCCGGCGACAACAGCAGGTTGGCATTCGCCTGGCGCGCGTCGGTGCCCGCGGCGCCGGGATGGACGATGGCCTTGCCGTTGAATACCGCGCGGCTCCTGCCCGCGAGCACGCCCCGGTATAACTGGTCGCTGGTCGTGTGCGGCACGGCATGATCTACTCGCGTGTGGCTATCGACATGCTGCCTCCCGCGCGCGAGGTAAAGGCCGTTCATCTCGACCCTTGCCCCTGAGCCGGCGCACTCGACGTCGAGATCGAGTCGCGCGATGCGGCCGCCGACGGAAAGGTTATGGCTGACAAGGGCTGCATCGGGCTGCAGCCTTGCGGCGAGCACGCCGAGGTGGAACGCATCGCCGGATTCGGCTTGCAGGCGGTAGTGCTCCAGATGTGCGCCGGGTCCCAGCGCCAGCTCGGTGACCGCCAGGCTAAGCGACTCGCCCGACCCCGCGCCGTAATGTTCTATGAGCGTCGCCTGGCTGCGGGCGCCGGCACGCACCAGCACCCTGGGGCACGCCAGCACGGGGCCGGCGTCGCCGCCGGCCAGGAATACCAGCCTGATCGGCTCAGCGAGCGCGGTGTCGTCCGGCAGATCGAGCAGCACGCCGTCGCCGAACAGGGCAGTGGACAGTGCGGCAAAACGATGGCGGGCCGGGTCCGCGATCCGTCCGAGCAGCTCGCGGCACGCCGGGTCGTCTGCCGCGAATGCGCTGGACAAGGTCGCCGCGGAAACGCCCGCAGGCAAGTTGCGACTCTCGGCGAGCCGGCCATTGATGAATACGAGGACCGGTCCCTCCAGGCCCTCGATTTCGGGCACGACCAGGGTGGCGTTCGCACTCGCGGCGAAGCTGCGTCGCGCCACGAGCTTCAGGTCCGTGTACTTCCAGTCCTCGTCCCGCCGCGTCGGAAATCCGGCCGTCGCAAAGTGCAGCAGCCCTTCGCGGCGAAGTGCCGTCAACCAGTCCGGGCCGGTGGCAGCGGCGGCGGCCGACTCGATCCAGTCGGGCAGCCGCGGCACCGGGACGGCGAGTTCGGCAGCGGCGGCTCTCATGCGGCGTCTGCTCCGTCGCGCAGCCAGTCGTAGCCGCGCTCCTCGAGTTCCAGCGCCAGTTCCCGGCCGCCGGTGCGGACGATCCTGCCGGCGGAAAGCACGTGGACGAAATCCGGCACGATATAGTCGAGAAGGCGCTGATAGTGCGTCACCACGACCATGGAACGCTGCGGCGAGCGCAGGCTGTTGACGCCTTCGGCGACCACCTTGAGGGCATCGATGTCGAGCCCGGAGTCCGTCTCGTCGAGAACGGCCAACCTCGGCTCGAGAACCGCCATCTGCAGGATCTCGTTGCGTTTCTTCTCCCCGCCGGAAAAGCCTTCGTTGACGCCTCGATTCAGGAAGTCATCGCCCATCTGCATGAGCTTCATCTTGTCCTTGACGATGGCGAGGAACTCGAATGCGTCGAGTTGTGAATCGCCGCGATGCTTGCGGATCGCGTTCAGCGCCGCCTTGAGCAGGTACACGTTGTTCACGCCCGGGATCTCGACGGGATACTGGAAGGCCAGGAACACACCTTCGCGGGCGCGCTCCTCCGGGTCCATCGCCAGCAGGTCACGGCCCTGGTAACTGACGTTCCCGCTGGTGACTTCGAGGTCCGGCCGGCCGGCCAGCACGCCGGCGAGGGTGCTCTTGCCGGAGCCGTTGGGGCCCATGATGGCATGGACCTCGCCTGCTCCGACCTCGAGGCTGAGGCCGTTGAGGATGTCGCGCTCGCCGGCGCGGGCACTCAGATTCTTTATGCTCAACATTGAACTCATTCCTGTTTGCTTATCCGACCGCGCCTTCAAGGCTGACGCTCAGCAGGTTCTGCGCCTCCACGGCGAACTCCATCGGCAACTCGCGGAACACGTCCTTGCAAAAGCCGTTGACGATCATGTTGACCGCGTCTTCTTCCGAGATGCCGCGCTGGCGGCAGTAGAACAACTGGTCCTCGCTGATCTTTGAGGTCGTCGCCTCGTGTTCCACGACGGCGCTGGGGTTGCGGATTTCCATGTACGGGAACGTGTGGGCGCCACACTCCGGTCCCATCAGCAGCGAGTCGCATTGCGTGTGATTGCGCGCACCTTCGGCCGTGGGCAGGATCTTCACCAGCCCGCGATATGCGTTCTGCCCGTGGCCTGCGGAAATGCCCTTCGAGACGATCGTGCTGCGGGTATTGCGGCCGATGTGAATCATCTTCGTGCCGGTATCGGCCTGCTGGTAATTGTTGGTCAGTGCCACCGAGTAGAACTCACCGACCGAGTTGTCTCCGCGCAGGATGCAGCTGGGGTACTTCCAGGTGATCGCGGACCCGGTTTCGACCTGGGTCCATGAAATCTTTGAATTCCGCCCGCGACAATCGCCGCGCTTGGTGACGAAATTATAGATTCCGCCAAGGCCGTTCTCGTCGCCCGGATACCAGTTCTGCACGGTCGAGTACTTGATCACGGCATCGTCGAGCGCGATGAGTTCCACGACCGCGGCATGCAGCTGGTTCTCGTCGCGCATCGGGGCCGTGCAGCCCTCGAGGTAGCTGACGTGGCTGCCTTCCTCCGCGATGATCAGGGTGCGCTCGAACTGCCCCGTGTTGGCGGCATTGATGCGGAAGTAAGTAGACAGCTCCATCGGGCAGCGCACGCCTTTCGGGATGAAGACGAAGGAGCCGTCAGTGAACACCGCCGAGTTCAGTGCCGCGAAGAAATTGTCGCCGGTCGGCACCACCGTGCCGAGATATTGCTCGAGCAATTCCGGATGCTCTTTCACGGCCTCGGAAAAGGGGCAGAATATGACGCCGGCTTCCCGCAGCTTCTTCTTGAAGGTCGTCGTTACGGAGACACTGTCGAACACCGCGTCCACCGCGACGCCCGCGAGCCTGGCCCGCTCGTGCAGCGGTATCCCGAGCTTGTCGTAGGTCTCGAGCAGCTTGGGGTCGACCTCGTCGAGACTCTTCGGGCCGTCGGTCTTCTTCTTCGGCGCCGAGTAGTAGGAAATCGCCTGGTAGTCGATCGGCGCGATGCGCACCTTCGCCCAGTCGGGCTCTTGCATCGTGAGCCAGTTCTCGTACGCTTTCAGGCGCCACTGGAGCAGGAATTCGGGTTCGCCCTTTTTCAGCGAGATATGCCGGATCACGGACTCATCGAGCCCCGGCGCCACCGTGTCGGACTCGATATCCGTCACGAAGCCGTGGCGATACTTGCGTGCTACGAGCTGTTCGACGTCTTGCTGGCCACTGGCCATCTGCTAATCTCCCCGCGGCTTCAGCCGCGCTCCAGGCGCGCCAGTTTTCCCGGCGACGACACCATGTGTTTCAGGTCGACGCGCGGCCGGTAGCCGGCCTGCATGCTCGCGAGCTCGGCGAGGCTGATCTCGCTGAGCGCGCGGCGGATTGCGACATTGATCCGCTGCCACGCGTTCCCGACCAGGCACGAGGCCTCAAGCTCGCAGCTGCGGTCCTCGATCGAGCACTCCGTGAGGGCGACCGGACCCTCGAGCGCGTCGATCACCTCGGCCGCGGTAATCTCCGCGGCGGGGCGGGCCAGCGCGTATCCGCCCAGGGCACCGCGATGCGAGGTCACCAGGCCTGCGCGGGTCAGCAGCTTCAGGATCTTGCTGACCGTGGCCGCCGGCAGGCCGGTCACCTCGGCGACCTCGTTCGTGCTGTGCGGCCGGGCGCCGGCCCCGGCCAGGTAAGCCAGCACCCCGGTTCCATAGTCGGTGAGGCGACTCATTTTCAACATCGGTCACTCCGGCAATCTGCGTCGACCTGAATAATGGGGACCATTTTAGTCCTGATTAGGCCCGAGGCCAAGCCTCCCGGCAGCGGGCCCCGTCCGGACGCCTGCTGGGGGGTGGAATTCGGCCCCGGTCGGCCACCTGCCGTGTGGTAGGATTTCACGCTTGCAAGGGGGTCTGCGCGCGGGCGCCGGCCGCGATTCGAAAGGACAGCCGGAGGATGCAATGAACCTCGATGGATTGAACAAGGTGGCACGGGCGATGGTTGCACCTGGCAAGGGGATCCTGGCCGCGGACGAAAGCCATCCCACCATCAAGAAGCGCTTTGACACCATCGGAGTGGAGAACACCGAGCAACATCGGCGCAGCTACCGCGAGATGCTGTTCGCGGCGCCGGGCATCGAGGAGTGGATCGGCGGCGTGATCCTGTTCGACGAGACGCTGCGCCAGCAGAGCATGGCCGGCGTGCCGTTTCCGGAGTTGCTGGCCGGCCGCGGCATCGTTCCCGGCATCAAGGTGGATGCGGGGGCCAAGCCGCTGGCGGGCTTCCCGGGCGAGACCGTCACCGAGGGCCTTGACGGGCTGCGCAAGCGCCTCAAGGAATACCATGGGCTGGGCGCGGGCTTCGCCAAGTGGCGCGCAGTCATCGCGATCGGCGAAGAGATTCCGACCGGCTTCTGCATCGAGGCCAATGCACATGCCCTCGCGCGCTACGCCGCGCTGTGCCAGGAAGCCGATATCGTGCCCATCGTGGAGCCGGAGGTGTTGATGGACGGCGAGCACGACCTCGCGCGCTGCGAGGTGGTCACGAGCACGGTGCTGGTCGAGGTGTTTGCCGCCCTGGCGCGCCACCGCGTCGCGCTGGAGGGTATCGTCCTGAAGCCGAACATGATCGTGGCCGGGCAGGACTGCCCGCGGCGGGCGGGAATCGAGGAAGTGGCCGAAGCCACCGTGCGCTGCCTGAGGCGCCACGTACCGGCGGCCGTGCCCGGCATCGCCTTCCTGTCCGGCGGGCAGTCCGAGGAGGAGGCCACGGCGCACCTGAACGCCATGAACGCGCTCGGTCCGCATCCCTGGGAGCTCTCGTTTTCCTATGGTCGCGCGCTGCAGGCGTCGGCGCTGAAGGCCTGGGGCGGCGCCGACGCGCGCCGCGAGGCGGGCGCGCGTGCCTTTACGCACCGGGCACGCATGAACCACCTGGCTCGGAGCGGCGACTACAGTCCCCGGCTCGAGTCGGAGGCCGGCTGAATGGCGCCCGCCGGGAGCGATCCTTCGAGTCGCAAGTCACCCGCCGGATGCGGGGGCGATGACAACATCATCGTCATTCGCAATCTTTCGTATTCGCTCGGCCAGACGACGATCTTCAACCACCTGGATATCGACATCCGGCGCGGCGGAGTCACGGCGATCATGGGGCCCAGCGGCACCGGCAAGACGACCTTGCTGAGGCTCGTCACAGGCCAGGAGCTGCCCGACCAGGGCAGCATCCTGTTCGACGGCGGGGAGATCACGAAGATGAGCCGGCGCGAGCTGTTCCGCATGCGCAAGCGTGTGGGCATGCTGTTCCAGAACGGTGCGCTGCTGACGGACCTCAACGTCTACGAGAATGTGGCCTTCCCGCTGCGCGAACATACCAAGCTGCCGGAGCGGCTGATTCGTCACATCGTGCTGACGAAGCTGCATGCCGTGGGCCTGCGCGGGGCCTGGCAGCTGATGCCGTCCCAGCTCTCGGGCGGGATGGCGCGGCGCGTCGCGCTGGCGCGTGCCATCGTCATGGACCCGGAGATCATTTACTACGACGAGCCGTTCGTGGGCCTCGACCCGATCTCGATGGGCGTGGTGGTGCGCCTGATCCGGCGCATGAACGATGCGCTCGGGCTCACCAGCGTGGTCGTCACCCACGATGTCGAGGAAGTCTCCTCGATCGCGGATTGCACTTTCCTGCTCTCGGCCGGGCGGGTCGTCGCCTCCGGTACGCCGGAAGACCTTCAGGATCACCATTCCGCGACGGTCATGCAGTTCATGACCGGGATGGCGGACGGACCGGTGCCGTTTCATTACCCCGCCCCGGATTACGGTGCGCAGCTGCTCGACCGCGGCGGCAAGTAGAGACGGTCCCGGCCCGATGAAGAATGACTCGGCCCGCGGCCTGAACCGACTCGCACTCGAGATCGGCTATTCGCTGCGGGGGTTCCTGCAGACTTTCGGCGCGGGCCAGATTTTCCTGTTGCGGCTGATCATCAATTCGCCCTATGCCCTGGCGCGCCCGCGCCTGATCATCAAGCAGGTCTACGTGACCGGCGTCCAGTCGCTGGTCGTCATCATGCTCGCGGGCCTGTTCGTCGGGATGGTGCTGGCGCTGCAGGGCTACCTCACGCTGTCGAAATTCGGCGCGGAAGACACGATCGGGATGGTTGCTGCGCTCGGCCTGACTCGCGAGCTCGGCCCGGTCGTCACGGCGCTGCTGTTCGCCGGCCGTGCGGGCACCGCGCTATCGTCGGAGATCGGCCTGATGCGGGCGACCGACCAGCTCTCCGGCATGGAGATGATGGCGGTGGACCCGATCAAGCGGGTTGTCGTGCCGCGCTTCCTCGGCGGGGTCATCGCCATGCCGCTGCTCGCGGTGATCTTCAGCGCCATGGGCATTTTCGGCGCCTGGCTGGAAGGCGTAATCATCCTTGGCGTGGACGAGGGCGCATTCTGGTCGCAGATGCAGGCCCAGGTTGAACTGGGACAGGACGTGATGTCCGGCATCATCAAGAGCATCTTCTTCGGCGTCGCTGCCAGCATGCTGGCGGTCTTCGAGGGGTACAATTGCGTGCCGACGGCCGAAGGCGTCGGCCGCGCCACGACCCGTGCCGTGGTGCATACTTCGCTGAGCGTCCTGGTCCTGAACTTCATGCTCACGGCCTGGCTGCTGGGAGGAACCTAGGATGCAACAGACACGCGCAGTTGAACTTGGCACCGGATTATTTGTCTTTATGGGCATCCTCGCCCTGTTCTTCCTGGCGACGCGGGTGACGAGCTTCGACTCGTATTCCGGGGACGAAGGCTACGAATTGACGGCGCGCTTCGACCAGATCGGGACATTGAAGACACGCTCGCCGGTATCGATTTCGGGCGTCCAGATCGGTCGAGTGACGTCCATAGACTTCGATGTGGAGCGGCTCGAGGCGGTGGTCAGCATACGGATTTCATCCCGCTACAATCGTATTCCGGCGGATTCGGACGCCAGGATCCTGACTTCGGGCATCCTCGGGGGACAATACATCGGGCTGCAGCCGGGCGGTGCGGACGAGTACTTCAGGGACGGGGACGAGATTGCTTTCACCCAGTCCGCGGTCGTGCTGGAGCAGCTGATCAGCAAGTACCTGTTCGAGCGCGGCGGCGATGGAGACTAGATCATGACACTAAGGTTGATACGCATGAAATTGGCCGTGGCGACGCTCGCCATGGGGGCGTTCGCCGCGGGTTCCGCAGCTTATGCGGAGCCGGAGCGCAGCCCCGAGCAGGTCATCATGGATGCCTCCGAGCTGACCCTCGAGGCGCTCGAGGGCAGGCGTGACGAACTCAAGGCCGACCGCAAGGCGCTGTTCGACGTCATCGACGAGATTCTCCTGCCGCGCTGGGATCGCAGGTACACCGGCCAACTCGTCATGGGACGCTACTGGCGCGATGCGACCGACGAACAGCGTGAAGCCTTTATCACCGCCCTGTACCGCAAGCTGCTCGACAGCTACGGGGAAGGCGTTCTGCAGTACGACGCGAACCAGCTCAAAATCACGGGCACGCGGGGCAAGCTCGAGGACGGCCGCGTCATGGTGGATTCCGAGGTGAAGCTCGAGGACGGTACGCCCGTCCCGATCAGCTATCGCCTGCGCATCCACGAGGGCAACTGGAAGGTCTACGACGTGGTCGTCGAGGGCATCTCCTACGTGACGAATTATCGCAACCAGTACGCCAGCGAGTTCCGCTCCAAGGGCATCGAGCGAGTGCTCGAGGAGCTGCAGAAGGGGCAATCCGGAGATCCCGGAGACGCCGGAGACGCCGGTTCTTGAGCACTGATGCTGCCGCTGTCGCAGTCGCCGAAGTCGGACCCGGGCAGGTCGAGTTCGAAGACCGGGGGGACGGCCATTTTGCGATCCTGGGCGATCTGAGCTTCCAGACCGTCGTCGTCGCACTGGAGGAAAGCAAGGAGCTTTTCTCGGACCATTCGATCATCGAGATCGACCTCGCCGGCGTGAAACGGGCCGACAGCGCCGGTCTCGCGCTGATGCTCGAGTGGGTCAACTGGGCTCGCAACAGCGCGCACGAGGTGCGCTTCCGGAACATCCCCGAGCAGATCATTTCGATCGCCCAGATCAGCGAAGTCGAGGACATGCTGTATCGCGCCGAGCGATGGCTGGGCGAGAATCACTGACAAACTGTAACAATCAACATGAAATGTGCGCTATAACGTATTAAAAATACAACGTTAATAACGCAATCGGAGAATCTCCTCCGGGCCGTCAATAGTCTTCGTCGTCCCAGTCTTCGTCCTCGAAGTCGAGCCCGATATCGTCGTCGGGGCTGCCGGGGTCGCGAATCTCGTACTCGCTGCGCTGGCGCCAGGCCTCGCGCACGAAAATATACGGATCGGCTGCCTGGTCGATCATCCGGTCCAGCGACAGGAAGCGTTGGCGCGTATTGATGATATCCAGGGCCGTCAGCTTGTCGCGAATGCTCCGCTCATCGTCGAGGTAGTTCCAGACGACATCGGTCTCGTAGCGGGCGTAAAGGCCGATGCTGGCGCGAACCGAGCTGGGGCCGAACAACGGCAGCATGAGGTACGGGCCGGACGGCATGCCCCACTTGCCGAAGGTCTGGTTGAAGTTCGCGCTGTTCTTCGCGATACCGCCGTCACCGGCGATGTCGAACAGGCCAAGTACACCCCCCGTCGAGTTCAGCAGGAAGCGGCCCGACTGCTTGCCGGCCTCCGCGAGGTTGCCCTGCAACAGGTGGTTCAGGACCCAGACCGGTGTCGCCAGGTTGTCGAAGAAGTGGGTGACGCCCGACTTGACCGGGCGAGGGGCGATGGTGTCGTAGCCGCGCGCAATGGGTCGCAGGACCATGCGGTCGGCCGCACGGTTGAATGCGAACACCTGCCGGTTGAGAGGCTCAAGCGGGTCATAGGGATCGTGCGGGGCCGATGCGCAGCCCGCGTTGATGCCGAGGAACGCGATCGCAAGCGACAACGCGCCTGCGCGTCTGCAGCGCCCTTGAGGTCTCATCCGGCCTGTCCTTTCTCGAGCTGATTAACGCTGGGTGTTCCTGGCGCGTTTCCGGGCGGCAAGCCATTCTTTCATGAAAGGCTCCAGTTCGGCGATACGGGCCTGGAAGCGTGCCGCCTGCCAAGGCTGCAGCTCAGGCTCCCGCAGCGCGAGGCGGAGCTTCTCCATCGCCAGCGGCAACTGTCCGGTGAGCAGATGATACTCGGACATGTAGTACAGCGCCTCGGCTTTCTGGCCCGCGGCGTCAGCCGTATTGGCGATCAGGCGCACCTGCGGGGGCGTGGGACGGACGTTGTTGAACAGGTCGAGGAGCAACGTGTGCGCGGCGTCGTAGCGGCCGGTGCGAATCAGGGCCTCGGCGTAGCGTACCGTCAAAGGCTTGTTCCGCGGGAAGAGCCGTGCTGCGCGTTCGAACACTTCCAGCCCCTCATTCACGTCGTCGGCACGAATCAGGGCCTCGCCCAGCGCCGAATGAAACACGACTGTGGCTGCGTCCTCGTCGCGCAACTCGCCAAGCACCGCCGCAGCCTCCGCGTGGCGGTCGGCACGCATCAGCGCCAGCGCCCAGCCATAGCGCGTGGCGGGTGTCGCATCATTCCCTTCCCGTTCCATGTCTGCGCGGAAGCGCGCCAGCGCTTCCGCGGAGGAGCGCGCATTCAGTGCCCTGATACGGGCGCGCATGAGATCGTAGGCCGGGCTCTCGTAGGTCTCGCGCACGGGGGTGCGCTCCGCCCGGTCGCGCGTCTCGGCGATGCGCGCGCTGGACAGCGGGTGGGTCTGCAGGAATTCCGGCGCCCGCGACTCGGGCATGCCGGCCTGGCCGGAAAGCACCTCGAAGAACGACGGCATGCCCATCGGGTCGAAACCCGCCTGCGCGAGGAAATGAAGGCCGACGCGATCGGCCTCATACTCATTGTTGCGCGTGTAGTTGATCTGTTCCTGTATCGCGAGGCCCTGGGCGCTCATGATCGCGGCCGGCACCGCGTCTCCGCTGGCACCGAGCATGATCGCGGCGAGCACTGCCGCAGTGGCCAGGATGCTGGTGCGCCCGGTGGCCGCAATCCGCCGCGCGATGTGCTGCTGCGTGACGTGCGCGATTTCGTGTGCCAGCACCCCGGCGAGCTCGCTCTCCCTGCGCGTGGACGTGATCAGGCCGGAGTTGATGCCGATGTAGCCGCCGGGGAGGGCGAAGGCGTTGATCGCGTCGTCGTTGACGACGAAGAACTCGAAGCGCTTTTCGCCCTCGTGGGCGTAGGAGGCGATGCGATGGCCGAGCGTGGTGATGTAATCGGCGACCTCCGGGTCCTCGAGCACGCTGCCCTGTTCGCGCAGCTGGTGCAGCACCGAGCGGCCGATGCCTTCCGCCTGGCTGCGGGTGAACACCACGTCCGCCGGGCTGCCGATATCCGGCAGGTTGTCGTGCGGCGTGGCCGCGGCTGCAGCCGTCACGATGCAGGCGGTCAAAAGGATGGTCAGGCGGTTCAGCATGCGGTGTTCCGGCAGGCGCAGGTGGCGATACCCACTGGCTAGGACAGGCTGGGGCGCCACGCGGTTCCCGCGATCACAGCGCCTCCGAGGCGTAATCCGCCAGCCGGGATCGCTCGCCCCGCACGAGGGTCACGTGGCCGGCATGCGGCCAGCCGCGAAAACGGTTGACGACATAGGTCAGGCCCGACGTCGTCTCGGTGAGATAGGGCGTGTCGATCTGCGAGATATTACCGAGGCAGATCATTTTCGTGCCCGGACCTGCCCGCGTGATCAGCGCCTTCATCTGCTTCGGCGTCAGGTTCTGGGCCTCGTCTATGATGATGAACCTGTTGAGAAAAGTTCGCCCACGCATGAAATTGAGCGAGCGGATCTTGATCCGGCTGCGCAGCAGGTCACGGGTCGCGGCCCGGCCCCAGTCGCCGCCCTCCTCGGTCTGGGTGAGGACCTCGAGATTGTCCATCAGCGCCCCCATCCACGGCTCCATCTTCTCCTCTTCGGTGCCCGGCAGAAAGCCGATGTCCTCGCCCAGCGGCACCGTCACGCGGGTCATGATGATCTCGCGAAAGCGACCCTTGTCGAGGGTTTGCGCCAGCGCCGCCGCCAGCGTCAGGAGCGTCTTGCCGGTGCCGGCGGGGCCGAGGATCGTGATGAAATCCACGCCGTCTGCCATCAGCAGGTTCAAGGCGAAATTCTGTTCGCGATTGCGCGCCGTGATGCCCCATACGTTGTTGCGTCCGCGGTAGCTGCCGGCCAGCTCTATGACGGCCGTGTCGCCGTCGATCTCGCGCACCAGGGCCTCGAACTGGCCGTCGTCATCCAGGTACAGGAACTGGTTGACGTGCCACTCCGCCACGCGCTGGCCGGTGACGCGATAGAAGGTCCGGCCTTCCTCCTTCCAGGAGTCCATGGCCTTGCTGTGCGTCTCCCAAAAATCCGCCGCCAGCATCTCGACGCCGGAATACATGAGGTCGAGGTCGTCGAGCGTACGGTCGCTGTAGTAGTCCTCCGCGTGCACGCCCAGGATCGTGGCCTTGATGCGCAGGTTGATATCCTTCGATACCAGCGTGACGCGGGCGTCCGGGTGCGCCTCCTGGAGCATGAGGCAATTCTCGAGGATCGAGTTGTCGGCCCGGCTGCCGGGCAACGTGTCGGGCAGCAGCGGCTGGTTCGGCCGCGTCTGGAAGAACAGCCGTCCGGGCGCGCGGTTGCCGGATCCGTTCAGGCGATGCTCGCCTGGAATCTCGATGCCATGATCGATGTGACTCTTGTCCGCCCCGAAGATCATCTGGTCGATGAAGCGGCTGACCTGGCGCACGTTGCGCGCCGCCTCCGACATGCCTTTCTTGCCGGCGTCGAGTTCCTCCAGGACGACCATCGGCAGGTGGATGTCGTGTTCGTCGAAGCGAAACAATGCGGCCGGATCGTGCATGAGCACGTTCGTATCCAGCACGAAGACGCGTCGGGGTTCGGTTGTGATGCTCAATGAGACTCCTGCCGCGTTCGGCGGGCGTGCATCGGATCTGCCAGGGACGTCCTCAGAGGGCCTTGACGGCTTCGAGGACCTCGTCCACGTGGCCAGGCACCTTGACCTTGCGCCACTCCTCGCGCAACACGCCGTCCGCGTCGATCAGGAAGGTGCTGCGCTCCACGCCCATGACCTTCCTGCCGTACATGTTCTTCTCGCGCATGACGTTGAAGATCGCGCACAGAGTCTCGTCCGGATCCGAGATCAGCTCGAACGGCAACTCGTACTTGGCCTTGAACTTCTCGTGCGACGCGACGCTGTCGCGCGACACCCCGACGATCTCCGCGCCGGCCTTCCGGAAGACCTCGTACTGGTCGCGAAATCCCTGGCCTTCCGCGGTGCAGCCCGGGGTGTCGTCCTTGGGATAGAAATAGAGCACGAGCGTGCGGCCCTTGAAATCTCTCAAGCCGAGCTGGTTTCCGCCCGTGGCGGGAAGGTTGAACGCGGGCACTTTCCTGCCCGTGGCGACGGTGGCCATATTTCGATTCCTCCTTGCGGTTCAGCCCTTGACCGGCTCCATGATCGCATCGAGGTTCATATGGTCGCAAAAATCCATGAACTCGTCGCGCAGGGCTGAAATCTGCAGGTTGCTGGGGATATTGACCGTGATCTGCACGGAGAACATCGGCGCGCCGGTGTGAGCCGCTGAATAACTGCGCGTCGCCATCTCGGCGATGTCGATCTCGCGACTGGCAAAGAAGCTCGCCAGGTTAAAGACTATGCCGGGCTGGTCCAGGCAGACCACGTCGATGGCATAGGGCAGCATGTCCGTGCGCGGCGCCCGCTCCTCGGTACGGCGCATGGCCAGCGACAACCCGGACTGCTCCTCCACTTTCTTGAGCTCCGACTCGAGGCGCGCAAGCGTGTGCCACGTGCCACTCACGAGAAGCAGCATCGCGAACTCGGAGCCGAGCGCGATCATCCTGCTGTCGAGAATATTGCCGCCGCAATCCATGACCGCGCGCGTAAGATCATGCACGACCCCGGAGCGATCGCCGCCGACCGCGGAAATCACGACCAGTTGTTTCACAGGTTGGGGGCCGGCCACGAGGGGATATTCAGGGACGAAAACATGGCGGGCAGTGTACTCGCAACCGTGCCGGCTGCGAAGGGCGCGAACCCGGCGGCCGGGGGTCGCGCTTGCCGCTCCCGGGGACGGCCGATACCATCACCGGCTGAATTCATGATGCGCAACGCGGGGAGACGGCCGATGTTCGGCGGCAGCATGGTGGCACTGGTCACGCCGATGCGGGCGGACGGCGCCCTCGACCTCGAGGCGCTCGGCCGGCTGGTGGAGTTCCATGTCGACGGGGGTACCGACGCGATCGTCATCGCCGGCACCACGGGAGAGTCGCCCTGCCTGTCCGCGTCCGAGCTCGACACGCTCATCCGCGCTGCGCTCGAGGCCGTGGCGGGGCGCATCACTGTCATCGGCGGCAGCGGCAGCAATTCGACTGCCCGCACAATCGAGCTGACTACCGTCGTCCGCGAGGCGGGCGCTGCCGCGGCTTTGGTCGTAACCCCTTACTACAACAAGCCGACCCAGGAAGGCCTGTACCTGCATTACGAGGCCATCGCCCGCCACGGCGGACTGCCCGTCATTCTTTACAACGTGCCGGGGCGTACCGCCTGCGACCTCCTGCCCGAGACGGTCGCGCGCCTCGCGGACGTGCCCGGGGTCGTCGCGGTCAAGGAGGCCGTCCCGGGTGCGGAGCGGGTAGGGCGCTTCCGGGCATTGCTTGGCGACCGGCTCAGCCTCCTGAGCGGCGACGATGCGAGTTCCATGGACTTCCTGCTGGCCGGGGGGGATGGCGTCATCAGTGTCACTGCCAATATAGCGCCGCGCCTGGTGCACGGGCTCTGTGAAGCCGCCCGCCATGGCGAGCGGCGCAAGGCCGAGTCGCTCAACGACCGGCTCGAGGGGCTGAATCGTGCGTTATTCGTGGAACCGAACCCGATTCCTGTAAAATGGGCGCTCTCGCGAATGGGACTCATCCAGTCCGGAATCCGGTTGCCGTTGACGGCGCTGGCCGACCGGCATCACGACGAGGTGCGTGCCGCCATGGCGCGCGCCGGGGTGGAATACAACTCTTGATCTCCCTGATTCGGGGCCTCGGCCTCCTCGCCATTGCGCTGCTGCTGAACGGCTGCGTCCAGTCCGCGTGCATCCCGGGGCCCTACCTCGAGGCGGAGGCGCGGCCGCCTTTGGTCGTTCCGGAGGGCATGGACGCGCCCGACCGCCAGATGGCCTTGCGAGTGCCGGACGAGAGGGCGGCGCCGGGCAGCCCGGGGAACGATGCCGATGGCTGCATCGCCGACCCGCCATCGTTCTATGCCGAACCGGGCGATGCGAACCTCGAGGGCCTGCCCGTGCGGCCAACGGCCACGGCGAGCGCCCCGGCGGCGGCAGCTCCGCGTGATACCCCCGTGGCTGCGCCGGCCAGCGTCACGAGCGAGGTCACGCGCGTGATCGAGGACTGGGCGGCGGCCTGGTCGCGGCGTGATTTCGATGCCTGGGTGCAGTTCTATGAGCCGGACTTTGCACCCGAGGGGTACGACGACAATGCCGCGTGGCGCAGTGAACAGCGGCGTCTTTTCGACATCCAGGCTACCACCCGGCTCGAGCCCGACAGCATGAGCGTGACGATCCTGCCGGAGGGCAAGGTACGGGCTCGTTTCCGGCAGCAGTTCAGCCTCGCGGACCAGGAGCGCACGGTAATGAAGGAACTGGTGCTCACGCCCAGCACCCGCGGGGCCGGCTGGCTGATCTCCGAGGATTACGTCGTCGATGTCCAGTAGCGCAGGGCGAGCCTGCGTCCTCGCCCGCTCGGCACTCGCCCTTCATTGAACCCCGCTCCCCCATGGGGTACATTTCCCGCCCCGCGACGCGCCTGCGCCGCGGGTGGAGGGAGAGGTGGCCGAGCGGTCGAAGGCGCTTGCTTGGAAAGCAAGTTTAGGGTAACCCCCTAACGCGGGTTCGAATCCCGCCCTCTCCGCCA
>DATKAZ010000036.1:0-3658 GCA_035514535.1 Gammaproteobacteria bacterium | reverse complement strand
GAGGGTGGGCCTCGTCGGCCAGCGCCAGCCTGATCAATGCGCTGCGTAGTCGGGCCAGACCGCGGTCAGGTCGCGTCCGAGCAACTGCGATAGCCGATCAACCTCCGGCCGGAACTCGTCGACAAGGCGGCGCCTGATCGCAGGATCCATCGGTGGCCGCGGCTCCTCACGGCTGCCGGCTCGCAGCAGTCGCCCGCCGAGCCGCGCGGCCGGCTCTCGCCAGCGACGCGGCACGACAGCCTTGGCGGTCGTGATCAGCCGTGTCGATCGCGCGGCACCGGCGATGAGGCCGCCCACCGTCCGGTTGGCGTTGACGATGTCGAAATCAGGCCGGAACTCGGGGTCGACACCCAGGAACTCGAGCGTTGCGCGGTACATCGCCTGCGGGTCGGCACTGAATTCCTCGAGCAGCATGACCCGTATGCGCTCTGTGCCGAAATGGTCCAGATAGGCAGCCAGCGGGCCGCTATATCGGGCAACCTCGCGGTACTGGTACATGCGCAGGTTGCGCGCCACCCGCGGCAGCCGCCGGCCCGCCGCGCGGTCGGCCTCTGCCTCTAAAGCCGCGGCGAAGTCGAGATCCTCCTCGCCTCCCGCGCGGCGGGTCGCGTGATGCGAGTACACCTGCTCGACGGGGTCGCGCAGCATGACGATGATGCGTGCCCGCGGACTGATCTCTGTGATGAGCCGCGGCGCCTCGGTCGAGTAGAGGTAGAGCACGCACGCCTCGCCCGCCACCCTGTCGGCCTGGATGCCGTCGAAAAGCGCGAAATAGCGATCCGCGTCGCGCATGAACCTGACGGCATCGTCTTCGGAGCCCGAATCGAGATCGGGGCACAGGTGGCAGGGCTCCTTGGTGTGCGGCATGAAGATCTGCGGGTGGCGGCGCAGATATTCGTAGAGCGCCGTCGTTCCGCAGCGCGGCGCGCCGGCGATGAAGAAATCGGGCGCCCGCCTGGCTCGTTCGCTCATGACCGTGCGTGCAGGATCGCGCGCAGCGCGTCCGTCAGCGAGAGCTTCTCGGTGATCAACCGCTGCGACTCGGCGACCAGCGCGCGCCGGCGCTGCTCATCCGCCAGCAGGGCGCCGAGGAGCGACGGCATTTCGTCGAGCGGCGACGAAAGGTAGTGAAGCCCGCTGATCCACGGCCCGGCGTCGTCGATCGGCTCGCTGACGTATGCCGCGCCGGCTGCCGCGGCGAGCATCATGCGGATACTGGCGAAGTTTCCCGGCACGCGCTGGATATCGACCACGATGCGCGTCCGATTGAGCAGCGCGGCACGCTCGTCGCCGTAGACGTTGCGCTCGACGCGGAGGGTCATCTCGGGCGGCAGGCCGGCCGCCAGGCGCGCGTGCGCGCCCTCCCGCCGCGTGCGCGGGTGGACCTGGCCGAACGACAGCAGCGCGATGTCGCGCGGGGCGTCGGCCTCGACGAGCCGGCCGGCCCAGAGCGGGTGATAGCCGAGGTGTACGACGCGGCTGGTGAGGCCCTCCGCGGCGAGAGACCGGCGGTGCGTCTCGGTGGTCACAACGTACTCGTCGAAGGCGCTCTGCGCCGATCGCAGCGATGCCATCATTCGCAACCGCTCGCGTCCGATGGCCGTCCGTTCTCGCCAGTCGCGAGTGACGCTTCCAAGGCCGGCACGCGACGCGAGAGTGTGCAGCGGGTCGACCAGTCGCACCGGCGGCGTCGCCCGCCGCAGCCCTCGACGCAACCGTCCTGCCACCGGGGGCAGCGGCTCCTCGAGCCACAGGATTCGGCGCGCGGCCTTGGGCCGCGCCAGCATGTCGGGCGAGATGCGCGGGAAGCCGATCAGCAGCAGGGTGTCGACCTCCTCTTCGTCGGCGGCAGTGCGGACCAGCCGTGCCGGCACGCCGATCTCTTCGGCCGCCGCCAGTGATGCCAGGGCGATCTCGCGCAGCGTGCCCTGTTGCTTCTCGTCGGCGAGCCCCAGAGTCTCCGTCATCGGCTCACTGCCATCCGTGTCCGCCTACCGCGATGAGGACGGTCGTCAGGCCCATGACCCGCTGGCGCACCAGGTGCACCTGGACGCCTGCCGGGAACAGCTGCAGTAGCTGATGCGCGCGCAGCGGGTTGAGCGCCGATTCGCTGGCCCAGCGAGCGTTGCCGGTCATTCTCAGCAACGGGTTACGGATCGGCCGTGGAAACCAGTGGACGAATGGCCACAGCGTGTGCGGATCGATCGGAAAGCCGGCGTTCGGCGTGCACACGAAAACGCGGCGGCAGGTCCGCACCATCTCGGCGACGAACGCGCGCTGGTCGTCGCGAGTCCCGACGTGCTCGACCACTGCGTTCGAGAAGCCGATGTCGAACGATTGGTCGTCGAAAGGCAGTTCGTTTCCGTTGGCGACCACCAGGCGAACGTCGGGAAACGCGGCCTGGAACGATGGCGACGGCTGGGGTGCCACGGCGGTGATCGACGCGGGCCAAGGGTAGAGCGCCTCGAAGAAGTTGCTCGAGCGGTCGGACTTGTCGGTCACTCCCACGTCGAGGATGGTGTCGGCAGGCGCAGGGCGCATCAGCTCCATGAACGCTTCGAAACGGCGACGACGTGAACGGGCGGTGAAGCCGTCTGTCAGCCGCCACATGAGCCCGACGCGGCGGCGAGGCGTGCCGTCAGCAGCCAAGCACGAGCTCGATGCTCACGCCGCGCCGCGTCCCTCAACCACGGGCATTGGTTGAGGCTCGTCCCGGCCGGCCAGGGTCGCCCCCGCAGCGCAGCCGATGATCACCCAGGTGACGGCGAAATGGAGCGCATTGGTCGCAACGTAGGCCACCAAGAGGACGGCCACCGACGCGATTAGCGCGCTCGCCGGGCCGCCAAGCAGCTCATCTCGCGCCGCCCGCCAGGCGCGCAGGCCGAGCATCGCGAAAAAACCCGAGAGCGCAGCCAGCCCGACGATGCCGGCGTCGTGGAGCACGGCGACGGGCAGCACCGCGATCGTATCCGGGCGGCCGGAGGGAACAACGTGACGCTGGCCGTAGGAGTAGGCGCCCATGCCGATCATCGGGCTCGACCTGAAGTCGTCCAGCCCGATGTTCACACGCTGCATGCGGTAATCCCACGTCGCGAGCTCGTCGCGCGGCTCCTCCTCGTCCGGCCCGGGCTGACCACCCGATCCGCCGCCGGATGGTCCGCCGCTGCCCGGCCGGCCGTCGACCGTGGGGCGGGCGCCGAGGACACCCGCGTAATCAGCGTTGAGGACGACGCCCGGCAAGAGCAGTCCGGCCGTGCCGGCAAGGACGACGACGACTGCCGCGCGCCGGAGAGCAGCCACCGGGCGGGCATGGATCAGTCGCAGGCCGAAATAGACGACCAGGCCCGCCAGGAGCCCGACGTAGGCCCCCCGCGTAACGCCGAGGCCGATGGCCACCAGTAGCAGCACCAGCAACGCGGCATTGAAAAGCGTCGTGCGGTGGCGGAACTGCTCGACGGCGAGCGGGATGAGCGCGCCCAGCAGGCTGGCGTAGAGGTTTGCCTCATGGACCACGGAATAGACCTTGGGGATCGTGCCGCTGCCGCCAGAAATGAGCGACGCCTGCGGGCCGAATAGGAAGTAGGCGATCGCGGCGAGCACGCCGATGACGGCGACGATCGAACCGGCGCCGATCAGGTACGGAAAGACGCTGCGGGCG
>DATKAZ010000035.1:0-35770 GCA_035514535.1 Gammaproteobacteria bacterium | reverse complement strand
GCGTTCCAAGGCGTCGATGTCCCTCAATCCCGCCCAGCTCGAGGCCGTCCGTTACACGGCCGGCCCGCTCCTCGTGCTCGCCGGCGCCGGCAGCGGCAAGACGCGTGTCATCACGCAGAAGATCGCCGCGCTCGTGGCAGGAGGCGTCGCGCCGTACGGCATCGCCGCGGTGACGTTCACCAACAAGGCGGCGCGCGAGATGCGTCGGCGCGTGGCGGCCTTGCTGGACGCCGAGGTCGCCGGCCAGCTGCAGATTTCCACCTTTCACACGCTGGGCCTGAACATCCTCAGGCGCGAGTACGGCAACCTCGGCTACAAGCGCGGCTTTACGATTTTCGATGCCCAAGACAGCCGCGGCCTGGTGAAGGAGCTGCTCAGGAACGACAACGCCGATACGGAGGGCGCGATCGACGGCGCCTGTGCGGCCTTCTCGGGCTGGAAGAGCGAGCTGGTGACGCCCGACGCGGCCCTCGCGAACGCCGCGGACGAGCTGGAGCAGGCCCGCGCGCGCCAGTACGCCGCCTACCAGCGTGCGCTGCAGGCCTACAACGCGCTGGATTTCGACGATCTGATTGCGCGCCCCGTGCTGCTGTTCACCGAGCAACCGACAGTGCTTGCGGCCTGGCAGGACCGCATCCAGTACATGCTGGGCGACGAGTACCAGGACACCAACATCGCCCAGTACCGCCTGATGGGCCAGCTGGTCGGCGCGCGCGGCGCGTTCACCGTGGTGGGCGACGACGACCAGTCGATCTACGCCTGGCGCGGCGCAAGGCCCGACAACCTCAGGAGCCTGGCGACCGACTACCCGGCGCTGAAGGTCATCAAGCTGGAGCAGAACTACCGTTCCTCCGCGCGCATCCTCGCGGCCGCCAATGGCCTCATCGGCCACAATCCGCACCTGTTCGAGAAGCGGCTGTGGAGCGCCCACGGCCCGGGGGATCGCATCCGCGTGCTGGTCGCTCGCGACGGCGCCGACGAGGCTGACCGCGTCGCGATGGAAATCATGCGCCTTCGGATTGAGCGCGGCGGCCAATGGCGCGATTTTGCGGTGCTCTATCGCGGCAATCACCAGTCGCGTCCCTTCGAGCAGCCGCTGCGAGCGCTGGAGATTCCCTACTCGGTCACGGGCGGCACGTCGTTCTTCGATCGCAGCGAGGTCAAGGACGTGCTCGCCTACCTGCGACTGATTGCCAACCCCGACGACGATGCCGCATTCCTGCGCATCGTGAACGTGCCGCGGCGGGAGATCGGCACCGCGACGCTGGAGAAGCTCGGCGCGTGGGCGGCGAGCCGCGGCCTCGGCCTGCTCGCTGCCAGCCTCGAGGCGGGCTTGCACGGCGTGTTGCCGGCGCGCGTCGTCGAACGGCTGCACGGCTTCGCCCGGCGGATCGTGGAGCTCGGCGACGAGGCAGAGGGTGGCGTCCCGGTGGACGAGCTGGCGCGGGAGCTGATCGACGAACTCGGCTATCGCGATTGGTTGTTCGAGGCCGCGCGCGACCCCCGCCAGGCCGAGGCGGCCTGCGAGAACCTCGCCGAGTTGCTGGACGGGCTGGGGCGGGCGTCACGCGGCGACGACGCGGCGACCCTCGCCGACGCGCTGCGCAAGCTGTCGCTGATGGACATGCTCGACCGGCAGTCGGGCGACGAGCAGGACGACCGCGTGCGCTTGATGACGCTGCACGCCGCCAAGGGGCTCGAGTTTCCGACGGTGTTCCTCGCCGGATGCGAGGAAGAGCTCCTGCCGCATCGCGCGAACCTCGAGGGCCCCGGCCTGGAAGAGGAGCGCCGGCTTGCGTACGTCGGCATCACGCGGGCGCGGCAGCGCTTATTCCTTAGCTACGCGCGAAAGCGCAAGCGCTTCGGCGAGGTGCTCGAGTGCGCGCCGAGCCGGTTCCTCGAGGAACTCCCCGCCGAGGCGCTCGAGTGGGAAGGGCGGATGGTGCTGAGTCCCGAGGAGACGCAGGCCCGTGGGCGCACCGCCATCGCGGGCCTGCGCTCGCTGCTCGGCGAAGGCTAGGCGGCGTCACTCCTAGAGGGTGTCAACCATGAACTGGACGGCCGCCTGCACCTCCTCGTCACTGAGGTTGCTGTGCCCGCCGCGCGGCGGCATGACCCCGGCATCACCCTGGAAGCCATCGATGGCGTGTTTGACCAGCGTCTCCATGCCCTGCTCGAGGCGGGCCTCCCAGGCAGCCGCATCCCCGGTTTTCGGCGCCCCCGCTATACCCGCGCCGTGGCAGACGGTGCAGGCCGTCCGGTAGACGGCCTCGCCGTCGATTTCCTCGGAATCACCGGCTTCCGCGTCGCTGTCGTCGCCCGCGGCTTCGCCCGCGGCTTCGCCGTCGGCCTCGCCGCCTTGCGCAACGTCGGCGTCGCTCGCAGCATCACCGTCGGCCTCGTCGCCGGGCGATGTGTCCGCGGCGCCGTTGCCCGTTGCTGGCACGTCCGACGCGGCCGCGACCCGCTCCTCCGCGTCGCCGCCCCGACCGGCGATGGCCACCCGGCCGACGGGTCGGATGCGCTCCTCGACCATTTGCTGCTGGCCGGGTCCGGTCGGTACGTTCACCTCCCGGCTCATGCCCGACACCCAGTCGTAGGAAATGAACATGATGATCCCGACGATCGCCAGGATGGTGACTACCGGCACGATGGCGCCGACAGGCTTGTTACCGGTGTTTTCGCTCAACGCTGTGTCCCTCGAGGCGTGCGTGCCGGGCGGGCGTCATTGCCTAGCCCGTGAAGCGACGAATTATAGGCTGTGCGGTGGGGGCCGCCAAACAAGCGGTGCGCCCTTGCTCGCGTGGACGCTGTCGGGGTATCCCGGTATCATTGCGCGCCTCCCTGCGTGCGCCCGTAGCTCAGCTGGATAGAGCGCTGCCCTCCGGAGGCAGAGGTCAGAGGTTCGACTCCTCTCGGGCGCGCCATAAAATCAATTACTTAGCAAGCCATCAACAAGCATCAAAAATGCTGGGGCCCTGCTGGGGCCTTGCTCGGGCCGGAGAATCGAAATTTTCGGAGGCCGGGACTGCCAAGGATGACCTTTGCCCTGCGTGTTGACCGCTTGAGAAGCGCCCTACCAGGAATACTTGGGGAACTGATATTTGGCCGGGCTACAGTGGTCCCTTTTTGCACGTTTTTTGCAGAAAGCGCTTCCTGCGAATTGCTGCACTCGGAGACCTCTCCGAGGCTGACCGCAGTCGTGTCCACACGACTTGCATCCCGCTGATCCCAACGCTCATCGCAAATTCCGGCGAAATCGATGTTGCGCCTCTCTTGAATACTTTCCGGATACACTCCGGTCCGCATAACACCAGCATAATCTTCTGTGGTATATCCGACTGAACTCCGTGGTAGATCAGAGAGTTGCTGATGGCTCAATCAGGTTATCCGGCAGTGTTGCGGCGAAAAGTCACCGCGTTTCGTTCGCATAATTGTTGTTAGGCGCATTTGCGGTGCACTTGCAGTGACGGCAGACAAAATTACACACCGATTGGAAGCCGTTGGCATCGAGGCGGATGTGGGTGGGTATTGGCTCTGGAAGTATGCGACTGACTTCTTGGCGGCCGCGAAGTCATTCGAAAACCTAAGCCACCGCTTCTCCCCAGTACCGTACTATTTAGTCTGCCGTTCTATCGAGTTGAGCTTGAAGGCCTATCTGTACTCGCGCGGAGTTGCGAGGAAAGGTCTAAAAAGCCTTAGCCACGATCTCGAAGAAGCTCTATCAGAGGCGGAGGCGAAATCTTTGAGCTCTCACATCCAGATCTCTCCAGACGAGCGGAACGCGCTGATATGCGCGAACCAACTCTATAGAGGCAAAGAATTCGAGTACTTTGAAAGCCTACGTGCCGTGTACGATCCGCACGAGTTTAGCTTGGAGACACTTGCTGCTTTCGCCGAACGGTTGCTTTTCAGCGTCGAGAGTCCAGTGCGCCAAGCCATCATAAAGTAGCGCAAAAGGTACGCAGTGGGAGAACACATGAAAAATGCGCCTAACATCCTGTTCAACCTGACGCTTGACTGCTGCGTCGCTTCGCTGTCGCTCCGCTCCTCGCCGTCAAGCGCAGGTTAACAAGGCGTTAGGCACCATGGCGCGCACATACACAACCGCTCTCACCTTGAGTGCCGTTGCGGCCGTTGCTGCTGTGGCGACGGTGACTGCAAATGCCGAATCGATCACGTCTGTGCCGATTCGACTTCATGGCACGGAAGCTCCGGTAGTTACGATTCGTGTACAGGGACAGGAACTGCATCTCCAGCTAGATCTGGGTGATGCGTCATCGATCGTCTTGCACCCCGAGGTGCTAAGGAGCCTACACAGCGAACCAACAGCCGACACGTTCAGTGCCTTTGGCATGGATGGGAAGATCGAGACTCCCATCGTTAGCCTGGACCTTGTCGAGGTCGGTGACGTAAAGATGTTTGGCGTTGCTGCGCGGGCAGACGTTCACGATGACTCATTTCGCGATTATAAGAAGTCCGAGATTGGGGCTGTAGGCTTTGTCGGTATGGGCCTATTCAAGTCAGGGCAGCTCGTAGTGGACTATTCACGAAAGCGGTTGCAGATTTCTCAGCCTCAAGAATCGGGTGCGCCCCGTAACGTCTGTCGCGGGCAGCCGGTTCCGCTTGTTGCGAACAGTACGTGGGGTCTCACGACGTCCGTTAGCACTGATGTTGGCGAGCTCCTGTTCGTTTGGGACACCGGTAGCCCCGCTATTGTGATGTCACGGTCATCGGCGACCGCGGTTCACGTCGCCGCGGATGCGGATAACACCGTATTTAAGAAGTTTGTGCTTGGTCGAAGGAACTACGGGCCGCAACGCATCGATATCTGGGACATACCCACACCGATGGGAATGGCGGGCCTGATAGGTCACCCGTTCTTTCAAAAGCACGTCGTTTGCATTGATAGCCCAGGGCTTAGGTTGTTTATTCAGTGATGCCTATGCCCAGTCCACAGTCAAGCGTAGCCCATGGCGCCTAATAAATCGCTGGAGCGCACGCGTGGAGAATAAAGCGTAAGCTTCCCCAGTTCGGCGACAGGCGAAAAGTGGGGGGACGTCAGGGAGGGCGAACTCGGGGCCACGGGTGCCGTGGCCTAAAAGGCCGTTCGCGCCCCAGTACAGCCGATAACCCACGTTTCGCCTATGGCTGGAGCGGGAAAGCGTTCACCTCAATCCTGCGGGCCGCGCGACTGGCGTAAGCGATCGAGCAGCGCCTGGGCCTTGGATCGCGCTTCGTCACGCCGCTGCGGGTCGCGCACCAGCGCCTCGAGGTCATTCAGCAGCACGTCGACGCCTTGCGGCGAGGCCTCGGGATCGACCGCGTCGGCCGCGCCGAACAGGTTGATCCATTGCTCGGTGCGACGCCCGAAGCGCACCACCGAGTAGAATCGCTTGCCGCCGTCGTCGCCGGGAATCAGCAGGTCGATCAGCGCCGCGAAGATGGACAGCGGACTCAAGAGCACGTCGCGCAGGCCGTCGACCACGAGCTTGACCTGGAACACCACGACGTCGCGAAAGACTCCGAATCTTTTCTTGCTCATACCCTGGTTCCCGCGCTATGGCCGAGCATGCGCGCGCCATCGGCCGTCAAGTGTGTACCCAGCCCGTGAAACTCGTCCGCACTGCGCGCGCGAACGGCGCGACCATTTGCACCGCATGAAACTGCGGCACCGAGAAGACGTTCAGTGCATTGAAGGTCGGCATGATCGCCCGCTCGACATTGCCGTCGGGATCGAAGAAGGCGAGGTGACCGCCCCAGTTGCGGTTCCAGTCCTTGGTCAGGCTGATGACGTAGGCGGCCACCCGGTCACGCTTGTGATGGGTGTCGTCGTGCGCCGTGAGGTAATGGCCCGGGCCATAGCAGCTCGCCATGACGTCGGCGCTCCTGATTGCGTCCTGGCCGGTGAGGACGCGCATGAAGTCGAGAAATGGTGCCGAATTGACGAAGTCGTGCACCGGGTGGAGGGCGTGGCCGGGATTGTCGCCGCGGCCGACACACTCGCTGACGTAGTACTGCAGGTAGCAGTACTGGAAATGCTCCGCGGCACGCTGGTGAATGGCGCCGAAGAACTTCTGGCGCTGGGCCGGCGTGAGACGCTGGATGTCGGTGCTCGGGCTTTCCACCGCCTGGCCGTTCTCCGTGTACGCGAGGTACCACTCGGTGTTGGAGCGGATCGCCCCGTAGAGGTGCTCGGCATCTGCGGGGACGAGGAAGTCCTTGATATGGATTCTTCCGCCGCCGGCATACTCGCGGCCGAGCGCGGCTGCATCGAGCGCGCTGTTGATCGTTATCGGGTCGGTCATCGGGCCCCCCGGCCTCGGCAGGGTCGCTCCGCCGAAGTGCGGAATGATTGCGCCGCGGCAAGGTTAGGCGGTATCCGCCCGGCAGGGCAAGGTCACCCCCGCGCCGAAACGCGCCGGGTCCGGGGCGGCGCCGACTCAGAAGAACCGCACGACCAGGAACAATCCCACCATCGCGAAGCCGAGCGCCACTTTGGCGGCCGTCCCCAGGATCAGCCCGAGCGTGGCGCCCCAGCCGGCCCGGCTCGCGGCGAGCAGGTCCCGGCGGGCGGACAACTCGCCGAGCAAAGCACCCGCGAAGGGCCCGAGCAGCAGCCCCGGCAGGCCGAAGAACAGGCCCACGATGGCACCGAGGGCGGCACCCGCGACGGAGCGGGGCGACGCGCCGTAACGGCGCGCGCCGAGCGCGCCCGCCACGAAATCCGCCAGCGAGGCGAGCGCCGCCATGACGCCGAGGGCGATCAGCGTGGCCGTGCCGACATGGGCGAAATTTTCCGCCCACGCGGCCACCAGCAGCCCGGCGAACAGCAGCAGCGGGCCCGGCAGGGCCGGCAACACGAGGCCCGCCAGGCCGGCAACGACCAGCACCGCCGCGAGGATCCAGATCAGGGCGCTCATCGGTCGCCACTATACCCCGGCCATATTTCGCCATGATCGCGCCCCGATTCGCCCGCTCGCAGCCGCCGCCCTGCCGCTTTCGGGGCGCCTGATGTCCCTGCGCGAATTCAACACGGAGCAGGCGATATGTGCAGCGACGAGGAGGCCGGAAACTCACAGCGCGACTGGCGCGCGACATGCAGGCGCTGGCTGGCGCTGTTCGTGCTGCTCCTCCCGGGCGTCGTCTGGTTCCCCGCCGACGCCGCGGCCGATTCGCGCTCCCCGTCCGCCGCCGGGTTGTGGCTCAGGTCCTCGGCCGATGCCGAGCCGGTCGCGGCGCTGGGGGTCGATACTCGCTTTCGCGTGCGCGTGACGGGCAACACGGCGCGCGTCGAGGTCACCCAGACTTTCTCGAATCCGTTCGACGAGTGGCTGGAGGGCCTCTATGTCTTCCCGCTGGCGGCGGCGGCCGCGGTCGACCAGATGGAGATGCAGCTCGGGGAGCGCGTCATCCGCGGCGAGATCCGGCCACGCGCGGCTGCGCGCGCGGCCTACGAGGCGGCACGCACGACGGGGCGACGCGCCAGCCTGGTCGACCAGGAGCGACCCAACCTGTTCACGACTTCGGTGGCGAACATTCCACCGCGGGGCGAAGTCACGGTGCGGATTGCCTATCTCGAGGTCATTCCATGGCGCGATGAGCGCTATACCCTGAAGCTGCCGCTCGCGATCACGCCGCGCTACACGCCCGGCGTGGTGATCGACCCTGGCGGCGAGGTGCCCTGGCTCGAGGCTGCGATCGCAAATGGTTGGCTCGGATCGAGCGCCACCCCGGAGCGGGTGACGGCGTCGTCGCAGCGCGCGCACATCGACATCGAGCTTTCGCCCGGTTTTGCCCTCGACTCGCTGCACAGCCTGCACCACGCGGTGTCGATCGACGAGGATGCCGGCACGGGGCGGCAGCGGATCCGGGCCGCGGCGGCGGCCGCAGAGCGCGACTTCGAGCTCAGCTGGACCCCGGTGCTCGCGCCGGATACGCAGGCCGTGGTCTACGCCGAGCAATTCGCCGGCGAGACGCACGCCCTGCTCATGCTGACGCCGCCCGAGGTTGGTGCGGGCGCAACGCCGCCGCGCGAAGTGATTTTCATCATTGACACGTCCGGCTCGATGGGCGGGCCGCCGATCCAGCAGGCCAGGGCCGCACTGGAGCTCGGCGTGGCACGACTCAAGCCACAGGATCACTTCAACGTCATCCGCTTCAGCAACGACGCGAGCGCACTGTTCGATCGCTCCCGGCCCGCGGACCCGGCGGCGCGCCGGGCGGCACGCCGGTTCATCGCCAGCCTGGAGGCCAGCGGCGGGACCGAGATGCGGCCCGCCCTGGAGCTCGCCTTTTCGACGACGGCGCGGCCCGGCGCGCTGCGGCAGGTGGTCTTCATCACCGACGGCAGCGTCGCCAACGAGGCGGACATCATCCGCCTGATCGAGCGGCGGCGCGGCGACGCGCGCCTGTTCACGGTCGGTATCGGCGCGGCGCCGAATGCCTGGTTCATGCAGGAAGCGGCGGCGGCGGGCCGCGGCAGCCATACATTCATCGCCCGCGCCGAGCTCGTCGGAGGGCGCATGGCCGAGCTGTTTCGCAAGCTCGAGCGTCCCGCGCTGATCGGGCTCGAGCTGCACTGGCCCGGCGCCAACCGGCCCGACCTGGCGACGCCGCTGCCCCGGGACCTCTATGCCGGGGACCCGCTGGTGGTCGTGGCGCGGCTGGACCACGGGCCGCCGTCCGGCCTGGTGACGCTGGCGGGCCGCGACGCGCACGGTGACTGGGTGCACCAGGTGCCGATAATCGCGCTGCAGGGCGAGGCGGGCATCGCGCGGCTGTGGGCACGGGAACGCATTACCGAGTTGTCGCGACGCAAGCGCCTGGCCGGCTCCGACGCGCCTTCCGCCGACCTCGACGCGCAGATTCTCGAGCTTGCGCTCGGCTATGGGCTGGTCAGCGACCTGACCAGCCTGGTCGCGGTGGACGCCACGCCGGTGCGGCCGGCCGGCGCGCCCGGACGGCTGGCGCAGGTGCCCACCGCCGCGCCGGCCGGCGGCGCCTGGGCGCACGCGGGGTTCCCGGCGACGGCCACGGCGGCACCGCTCCTCACCCGGCTCGGCGCACTGGCTTTCGCCGTCGCAGGGCTCGCGTTCCTCGGTGGGCGAGTGCGGCGGCGCCGCGCCTGAGCGGCACGATGGAGCGGCGTTGCAAGGGCATCGTGGTCGCGGCGGTGGCCGTCGGGATCGCCTGCCTGGCCCCGGCGGGCTGGATCCACGCCAAGGCGCTGCTCGCGCAAGTATTGATCGGGCATGCCTTCGAGCGCGCGCGCGGCGATGACGCGCCGGCGCGCCCGTGGCCATGGGCGGACACGCACGCGGTCGCGCGCCTGCGCCTGCCCGGGTCCGGCGCCGGTTTTGTCGTGTTGTCCGGGTCGAGCGGGCGCAATCTCGCCTTCGGGCCGGTGCACGACGCGGCCAGCGTTGCGCCGGGGGAGCCCGGTAACAGCGTGATCGCGGGGCATCGCGACACGCATTTCCGTGCCCTCGCGCAGCTGCAGGTTGGCGACCCGCTGGGCGTCGAGCGCCCGGACGGGCGCAACATCGAGTTCATCGTCACGGCCGTCGACGTCGTCGACAGTCGCCGCTGGCGGATCGCGCTCGACTCCGCCACGCCGCGCCTGACGCTGATCACCTGCTATCCTTTCGGCGCCGTGGATCCTTCCGGGCCGATGCGCTTCGTGGTCACAGCGGATCTGCCCGGGCGGTTCTGAGTCACGCCGACCATTAACATGGGCAAGCGCCGCAGCTGGAGCACGACGCGATGGCTTTTCCTTCGCTGGATCGCTTCCTCGCAAGGAAGCACACGAAAATCTGCATCGCCTACCTGCTGGCGGCGTCGGCCTACATTATTGTTTCCGGCTGGGTGGTCGCCACGACAATGGCCGCCGACACCCAGGCCCACCGGGCCGAATTACTGAAAGGACTGGGGTTCGTCCTCGTGACGACCGTCCTGCTCTGGCTGTTTCTGGACCGCGCCTACAGCAGCCGCATGTTCGGCGAACTGACGTTCAAGACCCTGGTCGCTTCGTTGCCGGATGCGGTGCTGGTCCTGCGCCTGCCGGAGCGCGGCATCGTCTACGCCAACCCCGCCGCGGAACGCATGTTCGGCTTCCCGGCCGGCGGGCTCGCAGGCGCGAGCACGGAAATATTGCACGTTTCACAGGAGCGCTTCCGGGATTTCCGCGAGGCGGGCGTGGCGACGCTCGCGGCGGACGAGCCGTTCTGTATCGAGGGCGAAATGCGCCGGCGCGATGGCTCGATCTTTCCGTCGGAGCATATCGTCTCCACTTTCGAACTGGACCACCAGGGCACATTCGCGGTCAGCATCATCCGCGACATCACGGAGCGACGCCAGCGGGACGAAGCGCTGCGTGACAGCGAACAGCGTTTTCGCCAGATCGCGGAAAACCTGCGCGAGGTGTTCTGGATCTCGAACCCGGACAAGTCGGCGATGGAGTATGTCAGCCCGGCCTACGAGCAGATCTGGGGACGCCCCGCCGACGGCGTCTACGCGGATCCGCTCTCGTTTCTCGATGCGCTGCATCCCGACGACCGGGAGCGCGTGGCGGGCCTGCTGCCCCTGCAGGCTGCAGGGCAGTACGACACCGAGTATCGCATCGTGCGCCCCGACGGCGAAGTAGCCTGGATCTGGGATCGGGCCGTGCCGATCGCGGATGCCGACGGCCGCGTGTATCGGATAGTCGGCGTGGCGGAGGACGTGACGAAGCTGAAGCAGGCGGAGGCGCAACTGCACCAGGTGCAGAAGATCGAGGCGATCGGCAACCTTGCGGGCGGGGTGGCGCACGACTTCAATAATCTGTTGACGGTGATCCTCGGCAATCTCGATGCACTGCAGTCCGCGCCCGGAAAACTGTCGACCGGGCAACGCGCCAGCGTCGGTGCCGCGCTGGAGGCCGCCGAGCGCGCGGCCGGCCTCACCCGGCAGCTGCTCGCCTTCAGCCGTACCCAGTTGCTCATGCCGCGGCCCACCGCCGTCAACGATCTCATCGCCGAGCTTATGAAGCTGGTGTCGCGCACGCTGGGCGAGGATGTCGAGGTGAGCTTGCGGCCGGCCGCGGACCTGCCCGAGATCCACGTCGATCCGGCGCAGCTCGAGACGACGATCCTGAACATCGTGCTGAACGCGCGCGACGCGATGCCGGACGGGGGACAGCTGACCATCACGACTGCGCGGCGCGCCGTCGCCCGGCGCGACGCCGATGCGGCATTGCCGGTCGCACCCGGCGACTATATCGCCATCGCGATTGCCGACACGGGGACGGGCATGCCCGCGGCCGTCCATGAGCGGATCTTCGAGCCCTTTTTCACGACCAAGGAAGTCGGCAAGGGCACGGGTCTCGGCCTGAGCACGGCGTTTGGATTCATCCGGCAGTCACGGGGCGGCCTCAGCGTCGACAGCGAGCCGGGGAAGGGCACGACGTTTCGGATCCTCCTGCCCGTCCGCCGCGAGGAGAGCGACGAGTCTCGCGGCGCGGGCGACGCCGCGCCCTGCGAGGCACCGGAACTGGCGGCGAAGCGCATCCTGGTCGTGGACGATGATGTCGCGGTCCGCGCCACCATCGCGGCACAATTGCGTGCACTCGGCTGCGCCGTCATCGAGGCGGGCGAGGGCCAGGCGGCCCTCGACATGCTGGAGGACGAGGCGCCCGCGATCGACCTCGTAATCAGCGATCACGTGATGCCCGGCCGCTTGAGCGGCCTGGATCTTGCCCGTGAAGTCGCCGCACGCTGGCCCGGACTTCGCTTCGTGCTCTGCTCCGGGCGCGCCGAGCGCACTGGGCCGGACGTGGACGGAGCCGGCCCGCGCATTACGTACCTGTCCAAGCCGTTTCGTGCCGAGGACCTGGCGCGCACCTTGGGACAGGTGTTCGGCGAGCAGTGAGGCGCCACCGGCCGATCATCCTCGTGGCAGGCGGGCTGCTGGTCGTGTCGCTCGCCCTGTGGTTCTGGCAGGACAGGCTGTCCTGGCCCGGCCGCGACCCGGCGCTCCCGTTCGTCCACGCCCCCTGCAACATTCCGGTCCACTACACGCTCGGGGAAGTCGACGCGCGCTTCGGCTTCGACGAGTTCACCGTGATGACGGCCCTCGTGGAGGCCGCCGGCCTGTGGCAGTCGGCCACCGACGTATTGTTGCTGATCGAGTCGGACCATCCGCTGGCGATGCGCGTGGACCTGGCGTTCGATGCGCGCCAGGACGCCGCCAACACGCGCCGCTCGTTGCGCGGCGGACTCGAGCGGGACCGCCTGCAACTCGAGGACGAGGAAGTGGCGATGCAACAGTGGACCGAGCGCATCGAGGCCGCGCGCCGGGCACACGACCAGGCCGGGGAGGAACTCGCCCGGCGCGTGCGTCGGCACGAGGCCGACGTGACAGCCTGGAACAGCGGGTCGGGGCAGCGCACGGACGCCCGGCGCCGCGCCCTGGAGGCCGAGAGCACGGCGCTGCGGATGGCGCTCGCCGACCTCGAGCGCATGGCCGAGGACCTCAACGCCGACATCGCGTCGTACAACCGCAGGGCCGGCGACCTGCGCCAGCGTACGCAGGATTTCAGGTCGCGCGTCGGCCGTTATAACGAGGCTTCGTCCGCGGCGCCCGTCGAGTCGGGCCGTTACCAGTACGACCGGGAGCAGGGCCGCCGCATCGAGGTGTACCGCGCGGAGTCCTACGACGAACTCGTCTGGGTGTTCGCCCACGAGCTCGGTCATGCGCTCGGTCTCGGTCACGTGCCGGAGCCGGGCGCCATCATGAACGCCATGCTGCACGAAGGCGGCGCATCGCAGCCGGCGACACGCCGTCCGGTAAACCTCTCGGCCGCGGACCGGGCGGCGCTGGCGGCCGTCTGCGCGCAGCAGATCCTCTAAGAGGTCGTGCTCACGGATGACCTGGCGGCGGGCACGACATCCTCCGCCCGGTCGGCGCGCCGCGGGAGCAGGCGCGAGACGAGTATCAGCGCGCCGCCGACCAGCGCCAGTGCGATGAACAGGGTCAGTGGCCGGCCGCTGGGAAAATCCTCCATCAGCAGCTTGGCGCCGACCGCGACGAGCACGGGATAGGCGAGCCAGCGCGCCTCCGGCCAGCGCCGGTAGCGGCTCGACACGGCGAGGGTGACTGCGGCGAGCGCCAGCACGGCGGTTCGCAGCGCAGCGAGGTTTCCCGGGTCGGCCGCGGCTCCAGGTACATGGGCGAGCGGCGGGGCGAGGGCCGCGACGATCAGGCCACCGACGCTCCAGCCGGCGAGCAGCAGCACGACGAGCTGGGGCAGGATCGCGGCGGGGCCCCAGCGCTCCGAGCGCTGGTCCACCGGGATGAAAAGGCAGGCGACCATGGCCGACGCCACCAGTATCTGCGTGCCGGCCAGGCGGGGCCAGCCGCCGGCCGGGTCGCCGGCGAGCGCGATCACGCCCGTGGCGAGCACGCCCGACCCGACGGCCGCAGCGAGCAGCAGGAGCGTACAGTGCAGGCTGAGGGATACCCGCTGGTAGCGCCCGCTGGACCAGGCCAGGACGATCGCCAGCAGGCTCCAGCCGATCGCGGCCCGGGCCGGTGAGAGCAGCAGCGCGCTGCCGCCGACCAGCAGCGCCAGGCCGAGGGTGCCATAGAAGTAGTAGCCCGGCCCGCGCGCGGTCCGCGTGCGCCGTGTCAATGCCAGGGCATAGGAGCCGAGACCCAGGGCGAGGGCCAGCAGGCCGAACGCGTCGCCGCTCGCGTGTCCCGCCTGCACCATGTAGAGCGCGACGACAAACGCGATGGCGCTGCTGACCATGGCCTGCGCCGCCTCGAACACGCCGGGCGCGTGGCCCTGGACGTGGGACCGCAGGGCAAAGCTCGCCAGGTAGGCACACCACAGCACGAGCACGAGCGCATAGGCCGTGGGCGGCGCGATCGACCAGTGCGCATTGTTGCTCAGCGCGGCGAGGGCCACGACGCCGAGATTGGCGCCGGCCGCGCCGAGCCATTGCAGGCCCCGCCAGTGCCGCAGGTAGACGGTCCACAGGGATGCCAGCCCGAGCAGCAGCATGAACACGGTGAACGGCACCGCTGCGCCGGAGGCCTTGGAAAGTACCGCTGCCGTGAGCAGCCCGCCCGCCACGACCAGCCAAGCGACAATGCGCAGCTCGCATCTCGCGGCGACCAGCAGGTACAGCGCGCAGCACAGGGCAAGGGCCGCGGCGCTCTGCGCGCCCGACAACAACTCGAAGCGCGTCACCGCTTCGACCAGGATCGGCAGCATCATCAGGACGGAGACGGCACCGTAGACCTGCGCGGCGACGCGCTCGTGCGCCGCGGCCCGATAGGCCATGTACAGCCAGAGCAGGGCGTACGCGGCGCCCGTCGGAATTCCCGCCCGCGTCGGCAGGAAACCGTAATCGGTGATCGCGCGCAGCAGGTAGGCGCCGCCGAAAATCAGCAGCACTCGACCGAGGTAGGTCGCGGCGTTGGCGAAGGCACCGTCGCGCACACGGACGGCGGGCGGCGCCCCTGCGGTCGTTTCGCTGGCCGGGCCGCGGCCTTCCAGCGCGAGAAGGCGGCGTTCCACCGCGGCGAGGCGGGACTCTACTTCGGCCAGGCGGTCATTCATCGGCCGGACCCCGCGTCCGAATTGCCTCGCTCACGATGCGGCCCCTGCCAGGCGGCCCCAGCGCGAGTGGCCGTGCCCATCAGTGCTGGCCGGTGTCCAGGTCCCTCCGCAGCGACGGCACGAACTTGTTGATGCCCCAGAACAGCACGAACGGCGTGGCCGCGACCGTGAGCGCGCCGAACAGGCCTTCCTTGAAGGTCTCCATGCTGTGCGGAATGATCGGCACGTCGTAATGCATGTAGCCCGAGAAGGACAGGGAGAAGGCCTGGCCGCCGATCACCACGTTCCAGCGCATCATGAACACGCCGAACAGCACCAGGATGAGCGCGAGGACGATGCGCGGCATGTTCCGCCGCGGCAGCACCAGCAGCAGGAACGGCACGATGTTGCCGAGCGTGTACTGCAGGATGAAGATGTTGAAGAAGTCCTTGCCGTACATCACCGAGCGCAGGATGTCCCAGGATTTCATGGCCGTGTAGCCGCGGAAGATCAGGTCAAGCAGCTCCAGGCTGATGGCGGCCACGAGGAAGGCGAGCAGGAAACGGGTGGACTTGCCGATGGCGTCGGTCTCCGCGACCTTGATCTCGGCGGCCTTCTCGGCGCCGCCCCGCCGGCGATTGCGGAAGGCCTGCCACTCCATGATCACGATGTACGTCAGCATGCACAGCGCGATGCCGGACACCACCGCGGACATGATGAAGATCACCGGCATCAGCGGCGACATCCACAATGCATTCGCCTTGACCGAGCCGAAGATGAATCCGGCGTAGCCATGCAGGAACAGGGCGACGGGAATACCGGCCGCGGCCAGGACCCGGGCTGACTTGCGGTCGGCCGACAGCGCCGGCTCGGTGAGGTCGAAGGCGCCCAGCGTGAGCGCCTGGTAGACCAGCCGCCGGAAGCGGTTCGAAACCCCGCTTTGGCCGCGCAGCAGTTCCACCTGCGTGACAAAGAACTGGCGGTAGACGAACCAGATCTCGCTCAGCACGATCAGCGCGTAGGTCGAGAACACGATGCCGAACGCGGCGATCGCCGAGGTGAAGTGCGGCGTGAGGAGCGGATTCATGGCGCGCGTCGGCTGCTGCAGGTGCAGCAGCAGCGGCATCGCCGCCACCGGCAGCAGCGCCAGCGAGAACACCAGTGAGAACTGCGCGATGTCCTTGAGGTCCTTCTGGCCGAAGACGTGATACAGGGAAGAGAGCACGAACGCGCCGGCCACCAACCCCGTCATGTACGGGTACATGACGATCTGGATGCTCCAGTAGATGAACTCGTTCGGGTAGACGAACAGTTCCTTGACGGTCCATTCGGCGCCGTGAACTACCAGTTCGGCGGACATGGCGTCACCTCACCTTCTCGTCGAGACCGAGATAGAACACGCGCGGCTTGGTGCCGTATTCGTCTTTCAGCACCTGGACACGCTCGGTCGCGATGACTTTCGCGACCGGGTCCTCCGGGTCGTTCATATCGCCGATCTTGCGGGCGTCGAACGGGCAGGCCTGGACGCAGGCCGACTCCATCCCCTGGCTGATCCGGTGGTAGCAGAAGTTGCACTTCTCCGCGGTCTTGTGGACCGGGTGGAAGAAGCGCACGCCGTAGGGGCAGGCCATGATGCAGTAGCCGCAGCCGATGCACCATTCCCTGTCCACCAGCACCACGCCGTCTTCCGTCTGGTAGGTCGCGCCCACCGGGCAGACCTGCACGCAGGGCGGGTTGTCGCACTGGTTGCAGAGCTTCGGGACGAAGAAGGCCTTGTCGATATTGTCCGGGTCGATTTCCTTGCCACCGACCTTGGGGTCGATGAAGCCGTCGCGGCCGCCGAGCGGCGAATCGATGTGCGTCTCGCCGTCCTTGGTCACCACGTAGCGCTCCACCCAGGTGCGCGTCACCGGGGCGTCGTACGGGACTTCGTTCTCGATCTTGCAGGCCTTCACGCACAGGCCGCAACCGGTGCACTTCTCCGTGTCGACCAGGAACGCCCAGCGCTTCTTCGGGTCGCCGACGCTCGCACCGGCATCGCGCGGGCCGAGGAATGCGCCCGTGGCCGCGGGCAAGGCCGCGCTCACGGCGCCTGCGAGTGACTTTTTCATGAAGTCGCGTCGCGAACAACTCATCTGCGGGCCCTCCGGTCAGGTCGGTGCGGGTTGTGGCACATGCGACACTCGCGCGTCGGCCTGTGCTCCTCGCCGTCTATGGCGGGCAGCGCCATCCGCTGGCTCGAGGGATAGGGCAGGGCCTGGTGGCACCGCAGGCATTGCTCGCGGGATCCGTCCACCGGCAGCTTCTTGATCGTCCTCGGATGATCGACGCCGGGGCCGTGGCAGCTCTCGCACTCGATCGCCGCGTGCTTAGCACCGGCGTGCTCCTCGGCCTTGTCGTCGTGGCAGCGCGCACAGCGTTCCTGGCCCAGGTACTTCACGGGAAAGTCTTTCCATTCCTGGACGTTGCCGAGGCGATAGAAGTGGTAGGTGAAGCTGTCGCCGTGCACGCCGAAGTCCGGCGGGACCATGAAATGCCTGGCGACAAGAACCACGGCGACCAGTCCGATCGCGACCCACAACGGGCGGAGCACATGATTCTTCATGGTCCCTCCAGGGCCATGTCCGCGACGCCGCCGCTCGCCGGAGCCAACGGGGCGCGGCGCGCGCGCCTTGCGGAAACTGCCTGCAGATTCTCCTCTATCGCCGCTAAGCGCCTGAGCGCTTAGCGGCGGGGGCTTCTTGTATTCGGCACCCCTTGGGAAAGGCATCGTGAACGAGTGTCTCGAGCGCTGACAATAAGTAGATGCCGCCGAGAAGTATCAACTCGGGCCGCGGGACACTCGTGGAAAATACCTACCCGCGGCAGGTCACTTATACTGCCGCCGTCGCAGTGGGGAGCAAGCAGCGCGTGGAAGAGATTCGGCCGGGGCTGCTGTCGGCATTGCTGCTCGCAGGCCACATGTCGCTGGTTGCGGGTCTCGCGATCCGGATCCTGTTCCGGCACCTGCCGGTCGGCACGACGCTGGCCTGGCTCATCATATTGTTCGTTCTGCCCGTGCTTGGCCCGGCGCTGTACCTGTTCATCGGCGAGAACCGCCTGGGGCAGAAGCGCGCGCGCCGCTGGCGCGAAATCCACGACCTCTATCGCGAGTGGCAGGCCGGCCTGAAGGCACGCGCCGACGTCGACTGGGGCGACCTCCACCCGCGCGCCCGGTCGCTCGCGAGCCACGGCGAATCGATCACCGGCTTCACGGCCCTGCAGGGCCACGAGCTCGAGTTGCTGCCGGACTGGGACAGCTTCGTCTTAGCACTGGTGGCCGACATCGAAGCGGCGCACCGCAGCTGCCATCTCGAGTTCTACATCTGGGATTCCGCCGGCCGGGTAGGCGAGATCTACACCGCGCTGGCGCGAGCCGCGGCCCGCGGCGTGATCTGCCGGGTGCTGGTCGACGACGTCGGCTCCGGGCCCTTCCTCAAGAGCCGCGAGGTTGCCGGGTTGCGCAAGATGGGCGTCAAGGTCGTCAGCTCGTTGCCGGTCGGGCTGCTCAGGATGCTGTTCGTGCGCATGGACCTCAGGAATCATCGCAAGATCGCCGTGATCGACGGCGAAATCGGCTACACGGGCAGCATGAATCTCGTCGATCCCGACCATTTCAAGGCAGAGGCCGGGATCGGGCGCTGGGTCGACGCCATGGTGAGGCTCCGCGGCCCGGCGGTGGAAGTGCTGAACGGCGCCTTCCTGGAGGACTGGGAACTCGAGACGGACGAGGGCATGGCGATCCTCGAGACGGCCGACATGCACGCAGTACCGGAACAAGGCTCGGCCGTGGTGCAGGTCGTGCCTTCCGGCCCGGGGCTGAACCGCGCCTCCATCCACCAGCTGCTGATCTCGCTGCTGTATTCGGCGGAGCGCGAACTCGTGCTCACGACGCCCTATTTCGTGCCGGACGAATCGATCATGGCGGCCCTCGTGTCGGCCTCGCGCCGCGGCGTGGCGGTGACGCTCAACGTGCCCGAGCGCCTGGACTCGTTGCTCGCCCGCTATGCGGGCGCCGCGTGCTTCGAGGAGCTCCTCTCGGCGGGGGTGCGCATCTCGCGCTACGAGCCGGACCTGTTGCACACAAAGGCCATCACGGTCGACGGCCGCATCGCCGTCATCGGCTCAGTCAACATCGACATGCGCAGCCTGTGGCTGAACTTCGAGATCTCGCTGTTCATCTACGACCGCGACTGCGCCGCGCGGGTGCGCGCGTTGCAGGAAAGCTACCTGCGGGAATCGGTTGACCTCCACCCGGAGGCTTGGCGGCAACGCCCGGCCATCGAGCGGGCCGCCGAGGGCTTGCTGCGCTTGCTGGGGCCGATGCTGTAGGCGATTCAGCGTGTGGCGCCGGTCGCCGCGGCCGCTGTTTCGAGTGCGACCAGGTGGTCGATCAGCTCGAGCAACGCCTCGTGGCCGCCGGCCGAGCCCACGCTCGCGACGTAGCGGCCGTTGACGACGATCGCGGGCACGCCGGAGATACGAAAGCCGCGGACGCGCGCGTCGGCCCGGCGTACCTCGGCCTCGACGTCGAACGAGGTCAGCGCCTCGCGGGCTGCGGCCTCGTCCACGCCGAATCGCTCCAGGAAGCGGACCATCTCTGCCAGCGTATTGAGCGGGTTCGGCTCGACATGCAGCTCCGTGAAGATCTCGTCGTGGGTTTGCTCGACGACGCCGAGCGCAACGGTGGCGTAGTAGAGGCGCGCGTGCGCGTGCCAGCCGGGATTCAGCACCGCGGGGATGCGCACAAGTTCGGCCGCCTCGGGCCTGGAATCATTCCAGTGCTCCACGTGGGGAGACAGCCGATAGCAGTGCGGGCAGCCGTACCAGAAGATCTCCGCCACTTCGACCTTGCCGGGCGCCACGCTGGTCGGCCGGGCGGAATCAAAGACGTGATAATGCAGTCCTGCAACGAAACGCTCGCTCGCAGCCGGCGCTTCCGGCTCGGCCCGGGCCGGGTCACCCGGGGCGGCGGCACAGGCTGCAAGCAGCGCGGCGAAGATGATCTGTCTCATGATCAGTTGGCCGGGGTCGGCGGCTCAGTTGGCGAGCGCACCGGACTCCAGCGCCACGAGGTGATTGATCACATCGATTACGGCTTCCTGTCCGCCCGCCTGTTCCACGCCGATGACGTACTTGCCGTTGACGACGACGGCGGGGACGAAACTGAGCTGGTAGCGACGTGCGCGCACATCGGCGGCGCGCAGTTCCGCGTCGACGCTGAATCCGGCCAGGGCATCGCGTGCGTCCGCCGCGGAGACGTCGTAGCGCTCCAGGAACTCGACCATCAGGTCGATGGTGTTGATCGGGTTCCGGTTCTCGTGGAATTCGCGAAAGATCGCGCGGTGAGTGCGGTCCTCGATGCCGAGCGCCTTGGTCGCGAAGTAGAGCCGTGCCTGGGGCTGCCAGCTGGGGTTCAAGGTCGCGGGGAGGCGTACGTATTCCGCGACCTCGGGCTTCGAGTCCTCCCAGGCCTCCATGTAGGGGGCCATCAGGTAGCAGCCGCCGCAGCCGTACCAGAACACGTCGACGACCTCGACCTTGCCCGGGGGCACGTTGGTCGGCTGCGCCGGATTCAGGACGCGGTAATGCTGGCCGGAGACGAAGCGCCCGGGGTCGGCAGGAGGCGGCGTATTCGCGCGGGCCGCCTCGGCCTGCTCGGCGGGGGCCCCGGAACCGGCGGGCGATTCGGCGGGGCGGTTCGCGGGCTGCGCCTGTTCCGCGGGCTGCGCCTGGGGACGCATCGCGTTGGCGGATTCAGCCGGCGGCTCGCTCTCACACGCGGCCACGAGGACCACGGCGAGCAGGGCGAGGGCAAGTCGTCTCATATCCGATCTCCTCGGGAAAGCTGATTCGTTTCAGGCAGCGAGCGCGCGCGGGAGTTCCCAGCGATCAGCGGAGCCCCTGCATGTAGGCGCTGACGGCACTGATATCTTCCGCCGACATGCGTGCTGCGATGTCCTGCATCATCGGGTTGACACGGGCGCCCGCGGCGTAGTCCTCCAGAGTCGCAGCCGTGTAAGTCGCGTGCTGGCCGGCGATCCGCGGATAGGCGGCCAGCGGATTTCCCCGGCCGCTGGGCCCGTGGCAGGCGGCGCAGGCTGTGACATTGCGGTCCAGGTCGCCGCCGAGATAAATGCGCCGGCCGTGCTCGACCAGTTCCGGGTCGGCCTCCAGCCCGGCCGGCTCCTGCGCCTCGTAGAAGGCCGCCAGGTCCAGCATGTCCTGCTCCGAAAGCCCCACGGCCATCGGCGTCATGAGGTCGTCCTGCCGCTCGCCGGCCTTGAAGGCCTGCAATTGCGCCACCAGGTACTCCGCGTGCTGGCCGGCCAGCGATGGCCAGGCAGGATTGACGCTGTTGCCGTCCGGTCCGTGGCAGGCGGCGCAAATCCCCGATTTCTCCTGTCCGGCCTCGGCGGAACCCTCGGCAAGTGCGGCGCTGCCGGATCCCAGGGCCGCGGCCATCATGGCGACGGCGAGAAGCTTCCTCATGGCTCAATTTCTCCAGTGATTGTCCCGTCGACTTGCCAGGCGGGCTCCCGACGGGTAGAACGCGAAATTCTACACCACGCCGGCGAGTCGCAGTCCACACCGATGAGTGCTTACCCGATCGCCGAGTTCCTGACGAGCGCGAACAAGCCTTCCCAGTTCGTCGCCGACGAAGGCAGCGAGGTTGCGTTCGCGGGCCGCTCGAACTCGGGCAAATCGAGCGCGATCAATGCGATCCTGGGGCGGCGCGGGCTCGCGCGAACCAGCAAGACGCCTGGCCGGACCCAGCTCGTGAATTTTTTTTCCGTCGGCGAAAACGTGCGGGTCACGGACCTGCCCGGCTACGGGTACGCCCGTGTTCCGGAGGCCGTGCGGCAGCACTGGGGCAAGCTGATGGATGCCTATTTCCTGCGCAGGCAGTCGCTCGCCGGGCTGTTCGTCGTCATGGACGCGCGCCGGCCGCTGACCGATTTCGACCAGGGGATGCTCGACTGGGCGGCACGGGCCGGGTGCCCGGTCCACATTCTGCTGACCAAGGCCGACAAGCTGTCGCGCGGGGCGGGCGCCGCGGCCCTGCTCAGCGTGCGTAAGGCGGTCGGCGACGGTGCGACGGTCCAGCTGTTCTCGGCCCTCAAGGGCACCGGCGTCGAGACGGCCCGGGCCGTACTCGACGGCCTGCTCGCGGGGTCCGCGGAGATGCCGGGCCAGGCTGTGGAAATGCTTTCCAGATCAGAGAGATAAAAAAAGGCCCCGGGACAATGCGTCCCGGGGCACAAAACGGCCCGGCTTGGGGGAACCGGGCTGCTGGCCCGCTCAGGGAGGCGAGCGGGCGAGCGTCGGATTGGCGCTCACGGATAATGACCGCCGCACTGCGGCAAAAGTTCCAAGGGGTCGATGAGGATGGGGACACTCCTAAAAGCGCGCTTTTAGGAGTGTCCCCATCTTCAGTGGGCCTCGTCCCAGTTCAGCCCTGCGGCAGCCTGCACCTTGAGCGGCACGGATAACTCGACCGCTTCGCCCATCAGCGAGCCGAGCGCCTCGATGAGTGGCTCGACATCGGCCGCGGCCACCTCGAACACGAGCTCGTCGTGGACCTGCATGATGAGTCGCGCGTCGATCTTGCCCCGGGCGAGCGAGGCGGCGACGCGGATCATCGCCAGCTTGATGATGTCGGCGGCCGTACCCTGCATCGGGGCGTTGATGGCGCTGCGCTCGGCGTACTGGCGCCGCTGGCCGTTGCGCGAGCGGATCTCGGGCAGGTACAGGCGGCGGCCCAGCACCGTCGTGACGAAGCCGTCGTCCCGGGCCTGCTGGCGGGTTTCGTCCATGTAGCGTTTCACGCCCGGGTAGCGCTCGAAGTAGAGCTGCACGTACTCCTGCGCCGCCGCGCGCTCAATGCCGAGCTGGCGCGCGAGCCCGTAGGCCGACATCCCGTAGATGAGGCCGAAGTTGATCGCCTTCGCGGAGCGCCGCTGCTCCGGGGTGACGTCATCGAGCGCCGTTCCGAACACCTCCGCGGCGGTCGCCTGGTGAATGTCCTTGTCCTGGCGGAACGCCTCCTGCAGGCCTTCGTCCCCCGACAGGTGCGCCATGATCCTGAGCTCGATCTGCGAATAGTCCGCGGCCACGATACGGCAGCCCGCGGGCGCGACGAAGGCCTGGCGGATGCGCCGCCCCTCTGCCGTGCGGATCGGGATGTTCTGCAGGTTCGGGTCGGACGACGACAACCGCCCCGTGGCGGCGACGGCCTGGTGGTACGAGGTATGCACGCGGTGCTGGTCGTCGGTCAGCTCGGGCAACTTGTCCGTGTAGGTGGACTTGAGCTTGGCGAGGCCGCGGTACTCGAGCACGCGCTGCGGCAACTCGTGTTCCGCGCTCAGTTCCTCGAGCACGTCCTCTGCGGTCGAAGGCTGGCCGCCCGGGGTCTTGCGCACCGGCTTGAGGCCGAGGCGATCGAACAGCACCTCCTGCAGCTGCTTCGACGAACCGATGTTGAACTTGCCACCGGCCGCCGCGAAAGCCGCCGCCTCGGCCGCCGCCATGCCCTGCTCGAGCTCGCGGCTCTGGCGCCTCAGCAGGGCGGTGTCGAGCAGCACGCCGTGGCGCTCCATCGCCCAGAGGATCGGGATCAAGGGTCGCTCGAGTTGCTCGTAGATGTGCTGCAACCCGGGCGTCGCGACGAGTCGCGGCCAGAGCTCGCGATGCAAACGCAGCGTGACGTCCGCATCTTCCGCCGCATAGGGCGCCGCCGTCGCCACCGGCACCTGGTCGAAGCTGATCTGCTTCGCGCCCTTCCCCGCGACATCCTCGTAGTGGATCGTCGCGTGACCCAGGTACTTCTTTGCGACCGAGTCCATGTCGTGCCGCGTCGCGGTCGAGTCGAGCACGTAGGACTCGAGCATGGTGTCGTAGCGGATTCCTTCCAGGCAGATGCCGTGGTTGGCCAGCACGTGCCGGTCGTACTTCAGGTGATGGCCGATCTTGCCGCGCTCGGGATCCTCGAGCAGCGGCCGGAGCTTCTCCAGAGTTTCCGCGAGGTCCAGCTGCACAGGGGTGTCGGGATCACGGTGCGCCAGCGGCACGTAGGCCGCGCGGCCGGGCTCGACGGCAAAGGACACGCCGACAATGCCCGCCCGCATGTAATCCAGGCTGTCGGTCTCGGTGTCGAAGGCGAATTCGTCGGCCCCGGCGAGGCGCTCGAGCCAGCGCTCCAGCTGGCTGGTCGTCAGCACGGTGTCGTATTCCGTGGCCGGCGCGACGGGCGGATCCTGCGCGCCGGCATCGCCTTCCGGCAGCTTGCGCAGCAGCGAGTTGAACTCCAGCTGCCCGTACAGGGCGCGCAGCCGCTCGACATCGGGCGGACGTCGCCGGAGTTCCGCGGGCCCGAGATCGAGGTCGACGTCGCAGCGGATCGTGGCGAGCTCGCGCGACAGTTCGAGTCGATCGAGGTTGGCGCGCAGGCTTTCGCCGATTTTCCCGCCCACTTCGTCGGCGCGCGCCTTCAGGCTGTCGAGATCGCCGAACTCCGCCAGCCACCGGGTCGCGGTCTTCGGGCCGCACTTGGGTACGCCCGGGATATTGTCGGAGGTGTCGCCGACAAGGGCGAGCCAGTCGACGATGCGTGCCGGCGGCACGCCGAACTTCTGTTCGACACCCTGCCGGTCGAGCACAGTACCGCTCATCGTGTTGACGAGGGTGACGCCATCATCGACGAGTTGTGCCATGTCCTTGTCGCTGGTCGACACGAGCGTCTTCATGCCGGCCGCGGTCGCCCGTTGTGCGAGCGTGCCGATGACGTCGTCGGCCTCGACGCCCGGGACCTGCAGGATCGGCAGGCCGAGCGCATCGACGACCTCGAGCAGCGGGGCGATCTGCGCCCCGAGTTCGTCCGGCATCGGCGGGCGATTGGCCTTGTACTCCGCATACAGGTCGTCGCGGAAAGTCCGGCCCTTGGCATCGAACACCACGGCGAAGTGTTCGGGCTGGTGTTCGTCCACGAGCTTGAGCAGCATATTGACTACGCCGAGGACGGCGCCCACCGGCTCGCCGCGGCTGTTGGTGAGGGGCGGAAGTGCATGGAAGGCGCGGTACAGGTACGAAGAGCCGTCGACCAGCACCAGTGGCTTGCTGTTCATGTGGCGGCGTCCTCGAACAGCGCTTCCCCGCGCCACAGTTCCGCCATGGTCTCGCGGTGCCGCACGGCCCGCGCCGCGGTGCCGGAGACCATCACCTCGCAGGCGCGTGGTCGGGCGTTATAGTTCGAACTCATGGCAAACCCATAGGCCCCGCCGTCGGCGACCGCGAGCAGATCGCCCGCGTCGATCGCGAGGCGTCGGTCCCGGCCGAGGAAGTCGCCCGATTCGCACACGGGGCCGACGACGTCCACCGGCTCGGGATCCGGCGCGCGCCCCGCGCGCACCGGGAGGATGTCGTGCCAGGCGTCGTACAGCGCGGGCCGGATCAAATCGTTCATCGCGGCGTCGACGAGGGCGAATTTCCTCGCGTGGCCCTGCTTGAGGTACGCGACGCGCGTCAGCAGCAGCCCCGCGGGGCCGGCAATGGAACGGCCCGGCTCGACGACGATTTCCAGCCCGAGGCCGCCGAGGGCGTCGATCACTACCGCGGCATAGTCGGCGGGCGTCGGCGCGGTCTCTTCGCCGTGGTCGATTCCCAGTCCGCCGCCGGCATCGACATGCTCCAGTGTCACGCCCTCGGCCTGCAGCTCGCGCACGAAGCCGGCCAGCTGTTCGAGTGCCCTGGCCAGCGGTTCGAGCGTCATCATCTGGGAGCCGATATGGCAGGCGACGCCGGCGAGCCGGATACCCGGCAAGGCGGCCGCACGGTCGATCAGCGTGCCGGCATCCACGAGTGCGACGCCGAACTTGTGCTCGCGCCGCCCGGTCGAAATATGGCGGTGCCCGCCGGCCGCGACGTCCGGGTTGACGCGCAGCGCGACGCGCGCCTCGCGGTCCGCTGCCACCGCCAGTTCGGACAGGCGCTGCAATTCCGGCTCCGACTCGACGTTGAAGCAGGCGATGCCGCTTGCCAGGGCGAGGCGCAGTTCGTCGTCCAGCTTGCATGCGCCGGAGAACACGACGCGCCGCGCCTCCCCGCCGGCGGCGACGACGCGTGCCAGCTCGCCCGCCGAGACGATGTCGAAGCCGGCGCCGCGCCCGGCGAGCACTCCCAGCACGGCGAGGTTGCCGTTGGCCTTGACGGCGTAGCAGACCCGCGCCCGGTGCCCCGCGAAGGCCGCCGCGAAGGCGTCGTAGCGCGACTCGAGCGCCGCGCGCGAATAGACGTAGCACGGTGTCCCGAAGCGCGCGGCGATGTCGGCCAAGGGCACGGCCTCGGCGTGCAGCTGCCCGTCGCGATAGCCGAACGCCGGGTTCACGATCCGCCTGCCGAATCGTCCTCGTCGTCGTCCGTCTCCTCGGTGCCAGACTCGGTTTCGGTTTGCGCGGGCGCCGGCGGCAGCTCTTCCTCGAGGTAGAGGTCGCCGTACATGCCGCACCCCGCCAGCAGCAACGCCAGCGGCAGCAGGCGCTGGGGCAGCTTCACGACGATCCCCGCGGCATCACGGCCAGCGTCAGGCGGGACACGCACACGAGCTTGCCCGCCTCGTCCTCGACCCGCGTGTCCCAGACCTGGGTGCGGCGGCCGAGGTGCACGGGCCGTGCGGTGCCCGTCACGTTGCCGTGCCGGACCGCGCGCAGGTGGTTGGCGTTGATCTCGAGCCCGACCGCGTACTCGGCATCGGCATCCAGGCAGCAGTTCGCCGCGGCACTGCCGAGCGTCTCGGCCAGGGCCGCCGTCGCGCCGCCGTGCAGCAGGCCGAACGGCTGGTGGGTGCGCGCGTCCACGGGCATGGTGGCGACCAGGTAATCGTCGCCGACCTCGGTGAAGCGAATCTCGATCGTCTCCATCAGCGTGTCGGACGTCATGGCATTCAATGCCTCGACGGTCGGTCGCCGGCGCCAGATGCTCATTCCTGGTCCTTTCCCGTGGCCTTGTCCCGCAGTTCACGCAGCTTCTCGCCCACCCGCCGGTAGGCGTCACGGAACGACAGGCCTTCCTCGGTGACGAGCCGGTAAGCGTCCTCGGTCGCGTAGAGCTGCTGTTCCATGCGGATATTCTCGCGGATGAAGTTCACCTCCGGCAACGCATGGGCGATGATCGCGAGAGTCGCCTCGGCCAGGTCGATCGCGCGGAACAGCGGCGCCTTCAGCAGCTGCAGGTCACGATGATAGCCGGAGGTCAGCTTGGCCGGCACGGCGAGGCACTCGGAGAGGCAGCCAAGCGTCGTCGCGGCACGCGCCCGCACCAGCTCGAAGACATCCGGATTGCGCTTCTGCGGCATGATGGAAGAGCCGGTCGTCATCGACGCTGGCAACGCGACGTAGCTGAACTCCTGGCTGCAGAACAGGATCAGGTCCGCCGCGAGCTTGCCGAGATCCTGCATCAGCAGGTGGATCTCGAACACGAGCTGCGCCTCGGCCTTGCCGCGCGAGAGCTGGACGGCCGTCACCGGCTCGTGGGTCGTGGCGAAGCCGAGGGCCTGGCGCGTGTGCTCCCGGTCCAGCGACAGCCCCGGCGCACCGTAGCCGGCGGCGGACCCCAGCGGGTTGCGGTCGGCGCGGCGGCGCGCCGCGAGGAGGCCCTCGGCGTCGTCGCGCAGCTCGGACGCAAATCCCTCGGCCCAGAGCCGCACCGAGCTCGGCATCGCCGGTTGCAGGTGCGTGTACCCCGGCAACGGCGTCTCGGCCTCGCGCGCGGCCAGCGCGTCGAGTTCGGCGGCGACCTGCATGGTGCCGTCGTGCAGCAGTTGGGCGGCGTCCTTGAGATACAGCCGCAGCGCGGCAAGTACCTGGTCGTTGCGCGAGCGCCCGAGGTGCACGCGCGCGGCAGCCTCCGGCGCGACCTGCGACAACCTGTGCTCGAGCGCGTTGTGGACGTCTTCTTCCTCAAGTCCGATGGTCCACTCCCCGCGCGCGTGCGACTCGGCGAGAGCCTGGAGGCCGGCCTCGATCTGCGCCAGGTGCTCCGACTTCAGCAGGCCGCGCGCCTCGAGCATGCGCACGTGCGCGATGGACGCCCGGACGTCGTAGGGCACGAGGCGGTTGTCGATCAGGTGATCCTCGCCCGCCGTGTAGGCGAGCACCTGCGCGTCGAGCGGCTCGCCCTTGTCCCACATGCGGCTCACGGGGCGTCGTCCTCCGCGGCGGCCTGCTCCTCCGGCGTGAGGGTGCGCGTGTCCTCCACGACGAGCGTGCCCGTGCCCTCGTTGGTGAACACCTCGAGCAGCAGGCTGTCCGGCACCTGCCACGAGATCACGTGCACGCGCGGCACGCCGCCGCGTACCGCAAACTTGATGGCGTCGGCCTTGGGTTTCATGCCGGCGTCGAGGCGGCCCTCGGTCCGCATCCGCTCGAGGTCACCGAGGTCGAGGTAGGAGACGAGCGAGCTCGGGTCCTGCGGGTCGTCGAGAATCCCCGGCGCGCCGGTCAGCAGGATCAGCTTCTCGGCCTTCAGCGCCACCGCGATCGCGGCCGCGACGGTATCCGCGTTGATATTGAGGAGGATGCCGTCCTCGTCGGCGGACAGCGGGCTGATGATCGGCAGGAATCCAGCGTCGAGCTGGCGCCGCAGCACACCGCTGTCGACCCCGTCGATATCGCCGACGAAGCCGTAGTCCACGGTGCCGCCCGCCGCGCCCGCAAGCTCGACCGGCGGGCGCCGGTGCGCCTGGATGAGGCCCGCATCCACGCCGCTCATGCCGATGCCGGGCAGGCCGATGTCGCGGCAGATGGCGAGCACGCGCGTGTTGATGATGCCGTTGAGCACCATCGTCGCAACCTGCAGCGAACGCTCGTCCGTGACCCGGCGCCCCTCGACGAACTGCGCGGGCACGTCGAGCGCCTGTGCCAGCTCGGTGGACTGCGGCCCGCCGCCGTGCACCAGCACGACGTGGATGCCGACCTCGTGCAGGATGCCGAGCTGCTCGATCAGCTCGCGCGTGCACTCCTCGTCGCCGAATACCGCGCCGCCCGCCTTGATGACGAACACCTTGCGCTTGAACATCCTGATATAGGGGACTGCCGCCTTCAGCGCCGTCACGGCAATGGCGCGTTCGCCGCGCGTGTGCATCATCGGTGTCACTCTCCGCTTCCCGCCAGCAGGCGATGCAGGATCGCCATCTGTACCGTCATCCTGTTCCTGGCCTGCGGCAGCACGCGGCTGCGCGGCCCGTCCAGGATTTCGTCCGCCACGACGACATTGCGCCGCACCGGGAGGCAATGCATGAAAATCGCTTCCGCCACCGCGTTCGCGAACCAGGATTCGCGCACCATCCAGTGCTCGAGGCCGGCGCGCAGCGCCCGATCGTCGGCGGGCCGTCCATAATAGCGCGTCGAGGCCCAGCTCTTCGCGTACACGACGTGGGCGCCCTGCATGGCTTCCTCGCGGTCCTCGGTCTCGTGCAGCGAGCCGCCGGAGGCTTCCGCGGCGGCCCGCGCGCGCTGCATGATCGCCGCCGGCAGCGCGTAGCCGTCCGGCCGCAGCACCGTCACGTCCATGCCGCGCATCGCCGCCATGTGCACGGCCGCGGCAGGCACCGCCAGCGGCAACGCCACCGGGTGGTTGGCCCAGGACAGCACGAAACGCCCACCGTTCGCGGGGATGCCGAGGTCGTCCATCGTCTTCCAGTCGGCCAGTGCCTGGCACGGGTGGTTGACGGCGGACTCGAGATTGACCAGCGGGACCGGGCACAGCCCCGCCATCTCCATGAACTTGCGCTCCTCGCAGTCTGCCTCGATGTCGATGCCGCCGGCGAAGGCCCGAATCCCGAGCACGTCCGCGTAACTCGCCAGCACGGGCACGGCCTCGCGGATGTGCTCCGCCGCGTCGCCGTCCATCACGATGCCGTTGCGCGCCTCCAGCTTCCAGGTGCCGGTACCGGGGGTGATCACGAAGGAGGAGCCGCCGAGCCGACCCATCGCGGCCTGGAACGACGCCACGGTGCGCAGCGAAGGATTGAAGAACAGCATGCCGAGAACCTTGCCGGTGAGTGCATGCGGCTCCGGACTACGGTCGAGGCGTTGCGCGAGCTCGAGGAGTTCGGCAACCTCCCCGGGCGTGTTTTCGGCGAGGTCGATGAAGCGTTTCATGGCGCGATCTCCGCAAGTGCCGCCGCGAGACGGACGATGTGATCGGGTTGGAGGATGTAGGGTGGCAGCAGGCGCAGGACCCGCGGGTCGACGCTCGTCCCCGCGAGGATGTCGTGCTCGAGCAGGCTTGCCTGCACCTCCTTCGCCGGGCGGCTGCAGACCAGCCCGAGCAGGAATCCGACGCCCTGGACGGCGGTGACGGGACCGACGGCACAGCTGTCGCGGATCTGCCCGGACAGCGTGCGGACATGTTCGAGCAGTCCCTCGTCGCGGATCACCGCGAGCACCGTCTCGATGGCCGCGCAGGCCATCGGGCCGCCGCCGAAGGTCGTGCCGAGCTCGCCGACCTGCAAACGGTCGGCGATCTCGTGCGAGGTGATCAACGCGCCGGCCGGAAAGCCGCCGGCTAGGCCCTTGGCGGTCGTGATGATGTCCGGCGTGACCCCGTAGTAGTCCGCCGCGAACGGCCGGCCCGTGCGGCCCATGCCGCACTGGACCTCGTCAAAGACCAGCATCGCGCCCGCGTCCCGCGTCACTTCGCGGGCTGCGGCAAGGAACTCCGCCGGCAGGTCCACCGCGCCGGCCACGCCCTGGACGGGCTCGACGATCAACGCCGCGGTGTCGGCGCCGACTTTCTGGGCGAGCGCCGCCGTGTCGTGCGGGGAGACGAAGCTGACGTCGAACGGCTGGCGGGGGAACCCGTACCATTTCTCGCTGCCCCAGGTGACGGCGGCGGCGGCGGCCGTGCGGCCGTGGAACGCCCCCTCCACCGCGACGACCCGGGTTCGGCCGGGCGCGCGGAACGCCAGCTTGAGGGCGTTCTCGTTGGCCTCGGCGCCGCTGTTGACGAGAAACACGCGGTCGAGGCCCGGCGGCGCGAAGCGCGCCAGCGCCTCGCAGGCCCGTGCCCGCAGCTCGAGCGGCAGCAGGTTGCTCTGGAAGGTAAGGCGCTGCGCCTGGTCCCGCAGCGCCGCGACGAGGCGCGGGTGGCCGTAACCTAGCGCCGCGACCGCGTGACCGCCGTACAGGTCGAGGATGCGCCGCCCGTCGGCCAGCACCAGCCACGCGCCTTCGCCGCCGACCGGGTGAAGGTCCAGCTGGGCGTACACGGGCAGGGTCCAGGCGAGTTCGGCCGGCGCATCGGCAGTGGCGGTCACGGCAGCTTTCGTATTCATGTCCAGGCCGGCCCCGGCAGGCGGAGCCCGGTGTCCTCCGGGAGTTCGAGCAGGCGGTTCATCCATTGCAATGCGCCGCCGGCCGCGCCCTTCACCAGGTTGTCGAGCACCGACATCACGACGAATGCGTCGTCGTCGGCCGACACGGCGAGCCGCGCGCGGTTGGACCCGGCCACGTCCTTGATGCGCGGCGGCGCGGCGACGATCTCGACGAAGGGCGAGGCGGCATAGGCGTCAGCGAGGGCGGCGTGCAGCTCTGCCGCGGACGCGGCGGCGGCGAGGCGGCCGTGAATCGTGGCGTGGATGCCGCGCGCCCAGGCGCCGGAGTGCGGCACGAAGTGCACGCTGCAGGGTGCCGCGGCCTCGGCCGCGAGCCGCTCGATCTCCGGGCGGTGCCGGTGCACCAGCGGCTGGTAGGCGAACATGTTGCCGTGGCGCTCCGGGTGATGGGTAGTCTCGGCGAGTTTGCGCCCTGCGCCGGTGCTCCCCGTCACGGCCGAGACGAAGAACTCGGGTTCGACCAGGCCCGCCGCCAGCAGGGGGACGATGCCGAGCAGCACCGAGGTCACGAAGCAGCCCGGGTGGCCAACGTGCGGTGCCGGGCGCCCTGCGAGGTGCTCGGGCACGGCGCAGGCAAATTCCGCGAGGCGTGCGGGGCAGGGATGCGGATGTCCGTAGACGGCCTCGTAGGCGGCGGCGTCGCGGAAGCGGAAATCGGCGGAGGCGTCCACGACTGTCAGCGGCGCGCCGGCGCCTGCGGCAATGTCCAGCAACGCGTCGATGCGCGCCGCGGCAGCACCGTGCGGCGCGCCACTGAACATCGCCCGCACGCGCCCATCGCGCACCGCGTCCTCGAGCCCGGCCTGGTCGCAGAAGCGCGTCTCGGGCCAGGCCGATGCAAGGTTGGGAAACGCCGCCCCGAGCGGCTGTCCGGCCCTGCTGTCCGAGGCGACGGCCGCAAGACTAAATCCGGAATGCCCCGCGAGCAGGCGCAGGAACTCGCCGGCCACGTAACCGGTGCCGCCGAGCACCGCGACGGCGTGGCGCTCGGTCACGCGCCGGCCGCCGCGCCGAACAGCACGCCGCGCAGGTGTTCGCCGAGCGCGGCCTCCTGGGTGAGCGCATTGAACGCCGGCACGCCCATCTGCTCGCGGATGATGGCCACCCCGACCTCGTTGTCGGTCGAGCGGCCCGTGACCAGTGCCGGCTCGATGCCGAAGCGCTCGCGCAGCAGGTGCACGCCGCCGAACGCGCCGACGGGGTCATTGGCGCACAGCACGACCGCGGACAGGACCTTGCGGACTTCCGGATCGTGCAGGATTGCCTCGACGCCGTAGGCGCCCATGATGCCGTCGCCCAGCTCGAACACGATCACGTCCGGGCGCGTATCGGCCATGCGCGTCAGCATCGTGCGGGCGAGCCGCGGGCCGTTGGCCGGGGCGGTGGTGACGATACCGAAATCGGTGAAGATCGAGGTGGCGCGCGCGCCTGCGTCCTCCATCGCGAGAATGTCCCGGCGCAGCGATACGCCGGTCGCTTTGAACGCGGCCACGCGATAGCCGTAATGCGAGAAACGGCTGATGATCGCGGCGGCGGCGGCGGTCTTGCCGGCGTCCATGCAGGTGCCGGCGAGCGCGACCGTCGGGATGCCGCGCGTGTCCACGGCGGGATCGGCCGGCAGGGCCAGGCTGCCGACGCGCGCCGGCGTGCCGATGCGCTCGCCGAGATAGGGAAAATGCAGCACTGTGCCGAGTACGCGGCATTCGAATGGCTGGCCGCGGTCGCGGTTGACCGAGTCGCAGATCCCCATCACGCCGCCGAGGTTCAGCAGGTTGATCTCGTCACCCGGTGCCAGCTGCCCGGGGATATGGCCGGAATAGCCGAACAGCGCATGCCGGTGGCCGAGCGCGCCGATGACGATGTCGCCGCGCTTGACCTGCGCCATCCTGCCCGACGTCAGCTCCAGCGTGTTGTAGGTGGACTTGTTCGACAGCACTTCCACGGCGATGACGACGCCTTCCTCGCAGGGAATCTCCGGCGAGATGCGCACCTCGCGGCCGAGCCGGCAGGTCTGGGCGACGGAAGCGATCTTGTCCACGACCAGGGGGCGCACGGCTCAGCCTCCCGCCCGCGTGTGCAGCATGCCGGCCAGCGCCTTCATGCGGGCCAGGCCGAGCGCGTCCGCGGCGCTCCATTCGCCGGCCGACTCGCCGTACTTGCCCTTGGTCGCGGCGAGCAGCGAGTGCGGCGAGGTCACGCCCTCGATAAACAGCACGCCGGGACGGAACAGCAGGTGCACTTCGCCCGTAACGCGTACCTGCGAAGAGGCCAGCAGGGCCTCGATATCCCGTGCGGCGGGCTCGAGGTGCTGCCCCTCGTGCACCAGGTCGCCATAGGTCAGCGCGAGAGGTTCCTTGATTTTCTGCTGCGTGCCGGTGAGGGTCAGTTTCTCGAGCTCACGATGCGCGCTCAGCAGCGTCTCCGCCGCCGGGGCCTCGAATGCGACGCGACCCTTTGAGCCGAGGATCGTCTCGCCGAGATGGATACCGCGGCCGATGCCGAAGCCGCCGGCGAGCGCCTCGAGGCGTTCGATCAAGGTCACCGGGTCCAGCGGCTCCCCGTCCAGCGAGACGGGCACACCGCGCTCGAAGCCGAGCCGGTGGCGGCCTGGCGGCCGCGGCCGGTCGAACGCGCCGGCCGTGACGACCCAGGCGCTTTCCGGGATCGACTCGCGCGAGTCGAGCGTCTCCTTGCCGCCGATGGTCGTGCCCCAGAGGCCGCGGTTGATGGAATAGGCGCCACCACCCGGCGGCACGGGGAGGCCGCGTTCCTCCAGCCACGCGACCTGGGCCGCACGCTGCCAGTCGTGGTCGCGCACCGGCGCGAGCACCTGCAGGCCGGGGCGCAGCGTGCGCAGGGCGACCTCGAAGCGGACCTGGTCGTTGCCCGCGGCGGTGCTGCCGTGGGCCACGGTGTCGCTGCCCAGCTCACCGGCCTGCGCGGCGACCAGTCTTGCCTGCAGGCCGCGCTCCGCACCGACGCACAACGGATAGAGCTGGCCGCGGCGGACGTTGCCGAATACCAGGTACTTCAGAACGGTGTCGAAGAACTCGCGGCGCGCGTCCACGGTGACGTGGCGCTCGGCACCGAGCGCGAGCGCCCGGGCCTCGAGTGCCGCCGTATCGACGTCGCCGCCGGTATCGACCGTCACGGTGATGATGGGCCGCCCAAGCGTCTCCTTCAGCCACGCCACGCAGAACGAGGTGTCGAGACCGCCGGAGAAGGCGAGCAGTACGGGACTGCCGCCCGTCGGTGAGGGAGCGTTCATGGGAGCTTTACCTCGGGAACAGCTTGTTGAGACGGGCCAGCAGGCCCTGCTGGCCGCGCGCGGAGGCGGTTGCGACGAAGATCGTGTCGTCGCCGGAAATCGTGCCGGCCACCTCGCTCCAGCCGGCCCGGTCGATGGCCACCGCGACGCTCTGCGCCGCGCCGACGGACGTGCGGATGATGGTCAGGTGCGGGCCGGCTTTCGCCCAGCCGGCGACGAACCCTGCCAGTGGCCCGAAATCGGCGCCGGGTCCGCCCAGGTTTTGCGGCGCCAGGTAGCGCTCGCCCACCTTGGCCACGCCGAGGCCGCGCAGGTCGCGGCTGACACTCGACTGGGTCGCGGCGAAGCCGTGTTCGGCCAGCAGGTCCACAAGCTCGGACTGGCGGCCGACGCGGTGGCGTCGCAACAGCTCGAGGATGGCCTCGCGGCGCTCATTCTGCTGGGCGTTGATGATGGGCATGGGAACGTGCGCCGGCGTGGCTGGCTAAAGATGCGCATTATTGGAACTTCATGCGCATGCAATGTCAAGTCTCGTCGGCATTGGGAGCGACCTGTACACTGCCGGCGTCATTCGCGGGGAGTCCGACACCGATGAGCCTCATGTTGCAGACCGTCGAGCGGGAGACGGCGCCGGAGCCGGCCGCCAGCGTGATCTGGCTGCACGGCCTGGGGGCCGACGGCTACGACTTCGACCCGATCGTACCGGCGTTGCGCCTGCCGGGCGGGCCGGAGATCCGCTACGTGTTCCCGCATGCGCCGGTTCGGGCCGTGACCATCAACGGCGGCGCAGAGATGCGTGCCTGGTACGACATCGTCGCCATCCAGCGCGGCGCGCACGAAGACGAGGCGGGCATTCGCGAGAGCGGCGAGGCGGTCGCCGCGTTGATCCAGCGCGAGGCCGAGCGGGGCATCCCGGCGGATCGCGTCGTGCTCGTCGGCTTTTCCCAGGGTGGCGCGATCGCGCTGCACGCCGGTCTGCGTTACCCGGAGAAGCTGGCCGGGATCATCGCGTTATCGACCTACCTGCCGCTGCGCGCCGCTGCCGCCGAGTTCCACGCGGTCAACAGCGCAACGCCGATCTTCATGGCGCACGGCAGCCTCGACCCGGTGATTCCCGCCGTACTGGGCGAGGAGAGCGCCAGATTCCTCGCGGAGGTCGGCTACGAGGTCCAGTTCAAAAGCTACGTGATGCCGCACTCCGTGTGCCCGGAGGAGGTCGAGGACATCCGCCGCTGGCTGGGCCGGACCCTGCGCGGCCCCCTGCCGCCACCGTAGCGGGGACACTGCTTGGGGACACTGCTTTCAAGCTGTGTCCCCTTATTCGCTAGGGCACCGCGGGACCGCGCCGTCACATGCCCGCTTCGCTCAGGAAACTTGACAACTTCGCTTGTATCTTGAGTTCAGACTGGCGCGGTAAAGTCTGTGTGCGGTGAAGACCGCCGGACCGGACCGTGCAGCCTGTCTTCGCTGGGGCTGGTCAGCCCGTTGC
>DATKAZ010000034.1:0-28339 GCA_035514535.1 Gammaproteobacteria bacterium | reverse complement strand
TTGAAATGGGCGGACGTGTGCGAGAGATCCAGTTGCGGCAGGCCGTCATCGAGGACGCTGGTCTCATTCTCAGGTTCGTGAGGGAGTTGGCCGCCGATGAACGGGCCGCGGCCGAGGTGACCGCGACGGAGGCCGACCTCGAGGACCTGTACGTATCGCCGGATTACCGACGGGCGGGCGCCGGCAGGGCCTTGCTGAGGCACCTGGCTCGTACCGCGGTGTCCCTGGACTGCGGTCGCATGGAGTGGAACGTGCTCGATTGGAATGAGCCCGCAATTCGGTTTTATGAATCCATCGGTGCAGAACCGCTCACTGAGTGGGTGGGCTATCGTCTTGCCGGCGAGGCGCTGGAGAGCTTCGCCGACGGCACTTGAGATGCCGTCCACTGCCGGCGGGCGCTGCAATTTCACAAACCAAGGAGAGAGATCATGACCCTGGACGCGCGACAACGCGCATTGTGCACGCAGCACGACTTCGATTTTTCAGGGATCTCGGCCCTGTTCCTGAACTGCACGCTCAAGCCCACGGGCAAGCTGTCGCACACCGAGGCGCTGCTCAAGGTCTCGAGCGCCACCATGGAGGCGAACGGCGTCGGCACCGAGATCCTGAGGCCCGTCGATTTCGACCTGCCGCCCGGGGTCTATCCCGACATGACCGAGCACGGCTTCGGGCGCGACGAATGGCCCGCGCTGTGCCGCAAAGTGATGGACGCGGATATCCTCGTCATCGGCACGCCGATCTGGCTCGGCGAGGAAAGCTCCGTGTGCCGGCGCGTCATCGAGCGCCTGTACGGGGAGTCCGGCAAGCTGAACGAGCAGGGCCAGTATAACTATTACGGCCGCGTGGCCGGCACGATCATCACGGGTAACGAGGACGGCGTGAAACACTGTGCCATGACGGTGCTCTATGCGCTGCAGCATCTCGGCTACACGATTCCGCCGCAGGCCGATGCCGGGTGGATCGGCGAGGCCGGTCCGGGGCCGTCCTACGCGGATGAGGGCTCGGGCGGGCCCGCCAACGACTTCACGCAGCGCAACACCACGTTCATGACCTGGAACCTGTTGCACATGGCTCGCCTGCTGCGCGATGCGGGCGGCGTTCCGGCACACGGCAACCAGCGCAGCGAGTGGGACGCCGGCTGCCGCTTCGACCATCCCAATCCGGACTACCGATGAGCCCACCCGTGCCCGGCCCGGGCCTGCGCGATGCGGTCGAGCTGTGGTTCCTGCGGCTCGCGGCGGGGGGCCTGGTGCCGGCGCGCTGGTTTCTGCCGTCGCCGCCCGCCGAGCAGGACCTGGCAGCGCGCACCGGGCGCATCAGCCTGGAGATCGTCAGTCACTGCTGGGGCTATGCCCATATGCTGGCCTACCAGTTGAGCTCGCTGGTGCTCCATCCGCCCGCCAGGCTCGACGTGACGATGACGGTGTTCTACGCGGTCGAAGACGAGGACACGGTAGCGTTGCTCGAGTTCTTCGGAACCCGGACCGTCCCGGGCGTGACGTGGAACTGGCGGGTGCTGGACAAGGGGCGATTGTTCCGGCGCGCCATCGGTCGCAACCTGGCCGCGCGCGAGACGGCATGCGACTGGGTGTGGTTTACGGACTGCGACGTATTGTTTCATGCAGGCTGCCTCGACGGGCTCGCCAGCGCCCTGCAAGGGCGGCGAGACGCGCTGGTGTTTCCGCGCGAGGAGCACATATCGGCGCTGCTCAAGCCGTCAGACGAGATGTTGAATGCGGCCAGGAGCGCGCCGCGCGTCGTGGACATCGACGTCGGCCGGTTCACCGCGCAACAACGTGACCGTGCGACGGGCCCGCTGCAGATCACGCACGGCGACATTGCACGTGCCTGCGGCTACTGCGCGAACCTCAGGGTGTACCAGCAACCCTCTTCCGGCTGGGCCAAGGCGCACGAGGACCGGGCTTTCCGCTGGCTGCTGCGCACCCGGGGGCAGCCGGTCGATGTGCCGGGCGTGTACCGGATCCGGCACCTCAGCAAGGGCCGCTACCGCGGCGGGCGCCTCGCGAATCTCATCCGCACGACGATCCGGCGGATCCAGGCGCGTTTACGCGAAGGTGCCAACGGTGACCGCGACGGCAGCAACTAGCGCAAGCCCGCCATGACGCGAATCCGTTTTCATATCGGCGCACACAAGACCGCGACGACTCACTTGCAGATGACCCTCGCGGGCTGCCGGCTCGCCGCGGGCACGCGCTATGTGCCGTTGAAACGCCTGCGCATGACCCTGACTTCGCCGGTCCGCAAGCGCAGGCCGCACCTTCCGTGGCATCGCTGGCATGGGGGCACATGGCTGTTCTCGGACGAGAACATCATGGGCACCACACGAGCTGCGCTCCAGATGTATCCCGCTCCGGCAAACGCGCTTCGTCACTTCCTCGACTGCGAACTCAGCCTTTTTCTTTGTGTGCGCAGCTATGATGATTTCCTGGCGTCAGCCTATGTTGAAGGTCTCCGGCGCGGCCCATTCGAGCCGTTCGTGGCGGAGATGCCCACACGCAGGTGGCCCGACATAGTTCGAGACCTCCTGAGCGCCTTGCCCGGAGTGCCCATTCATGTTTGGAAGTACGAGGATTACCGGGATAATTCCGCGACCATAATTCGGCACTATTCGGGTGATGCGATCCTGGGCCTTGGTGACCCGCCCCGCGAGGATCCCAAAACCGGTTTCTCAGGTCAGGCTGTGGTCGAGATGGCTCGGTTCGCCGGGCGGCTCAATTGGAAGGCTCACGTCCGAAAACTAGCTACCAGGTTTCCAATTGGTGCCGAGTATCCCCGCTTCTTCCCTTGGGGCGTCGAGGAACAGGGCCGGTTACGGGAAATGTACGCCCAGGATCTCACCGTCATCGATCGCCTTGTTGACTTGTGGCAACCGGCCGCGCCCTGAGCATCCAGCTGAGCCGACCCGGTCCTGCAAGGGGGACCTCGCAGTTCACTCACACGCCAAAGCGGTATCCGAAATAATCGATATCGCGCTGAAATCGACTGGCGACAACCTCTATTGAATCATCGTTGTAATACTCCCAGTACGGCTTGTGGGATGAGCGATTGACGTGAGGCAAGTTGCGACGGCGTATGCCGATTCGGTCGCAGACTTCGAGGAAATCCGCCTGCAGGCACTCCATACGGCCAACATAATCCACGAGGACTGCGCCGCCCGGTCTACTGACCCAATCGAGTGAATTGCTGAGACGCACGTGATGGCTTGATTCGCCGCCGCGCCCGCGAAAAATTTCCTCCGCGAGGGCGCCGTGAGCATCAACAAACAGCTTCCAGACGAAGGCGTTGAAGTCCGGCTCCGTGGCCGCTGTCCAGGGGAACAGGTCCCAGCGTCTCCCCTTGTGGTAGTGGTAGAAGGATACGATCTTGTCCCACGGATTACGCACGATCGTGAACTTGAAGTACTCGGACGGGTCGCGCCCCTCGCACTCGCAAAGCGTCAGGTAGTGAAAGATCGTATTGTGCCCGCGGGTGCCACGCGGCAAGGCACGTTGGACACTCTGCCCGGCACACTTGTTGATGTGGACGAAAATAAACTTGTAGCGATGATTGATCATTGCCCGCGCGCAGGTCATGGAACCGGATCAGGACCTGGTCAATGATATATCTTCGCAAGGGCCTCGGAATATTCCGTTGACTGATCGACACGCATCGCTGGTCGAAGTTAAGCTAGACGGACATGTACCATCGTCCGGCAAATGGGTCTGCAAAGGGTTAGCCGCCATGAATCCAATGTCATTCCTGCGCAGGCTCGCCAGTCGTCGCCGAGACAAGAAACGACGCCCTGAGGTAACGGACTTCGACGCAGTCGTTGCAAGTCTCAGCCCCGGTGACATCGCAATCGACTGTGGCGCAAATGTCGGCAAATTTACCTTGCCGATGGCCAGGAGCGGCGCAACGGTTTACGCTTTTGAGCCCAATCCGGACGCTTACTCGAAACTGGTTGAAAATACGGCCGCGTATCCAAATGTGACTACATTCCAGGCGGCGGTGACCACCGCGCCGGGGCCAGTAAAGTTGTTCCTGCACAAGTACGCGTCGGACGACCCCCTGCATTTTTCGACCGGCTCGTCTCTGGTCGGCGCGAAACGAAATGTGCGACAAGACAGGTTTGAAATTGTCGATGGCATCCAGTTCTCGGACTTTATCAAGAGCTTGGGGGATATCAGGGTGCGGCTACTCAAGATTGATATCGAGGGGGCAGAAGTCGAGGTCTTGAATCAGCTTCTCGATGAGGGACTGCACGAAGTGATCGACCAGGCGTTTGTCGAGGTGCACGACCGTCAAATTGTGTCGCTCATCGAGCCTACGCGTCGGCTGCGGGAGCGATTACAGTTGATGCACGTGACACAGTTCCGCCTGGACTGGCGCTGATGTCGGTTGTGTGGATCAAGCGAGTTGATAACTGCGGTACCGGTACCTGAGGAATACGGTTTGATGCGAGACTCTACCAGGAGAAACCGCCTTCCCAGAGTGGTGCAGATTGGATTCCACAAGTGTGGAACACGTACCTTCCAAAGGCTCTTTGAACGGGCCGGACACAAGGTAGTGCAGCACAAGCTGCGGGCGCCCTTGAGGCGCAATCGAAATGCCGCGTTCCTGATGCGCGAGAATCTCAAAGCCGGGCGGAAGGTTTTCTCTGGAATGGAAAATTACGTATTCTATGCGGGGCTGATATACCAGACAGAGACTGAGAGTTTCGAGGCCATTCGGAGCTTTCGCGAGATCATCCGTGATTACCCTGACACGATCCTGTTGTTGAATAAACGTAATCGTGAGGACTGGGTCCGCTCGAGACTGAAGCATGGGCATGGCGAATTTGCCAAGCGCGTAATGCGCCAGCGCGGAATTGAAAGTGTCGAGGAATTGGCCGAAACGTGGCGACAGGACTGGGATACGCATATCGCAGAAGTACGCGAATTCATGGCCGACCGGCCAGAGCAGCTCGTGGAGTTTGATCTCGACACAGGGTCAGTCGAAGCGCTGGTTGAGCGGTTTTCAGACTATGGGCTGACGGCGGATTACTGGGGCGACATCGGTCGTACTCGTGGGATAAAGCATCATCCGCTCGTCGCCAAAGCCAAGAAGACATGGGCGCACTTAAGATGGCGCGCAGATACGTGAGGCGGGGTAAACTCAGGACGGTCCTCCGCCTGCTGGCAGGACTCGTGGGAATTGTGGGGTCGCTGTTGCTCCTTGCGATCCTCGTCATATACGTCCTGGGCGAACGGCTGCTCGAGCGGGACCGCGACTTCCCGGTCTCGCCGATCGCGGTGGTCACTGATGCCGCCACCCTGGAAGAAGGCGAGCGCCTCGCTACGATCACCGGCTGCCGCGGCTGCCACAGGCCGGACCTGAGCGGCGGAGTCTTCTTCGACGGTGGAATCCTGCTGGCCCGGGTCGCGGCGCCGAATCTGTCGGTGGTGGCGCGGGACTACACCGATGAGCAGCTCGCCCACACGATCCGTTATGGCGTTCGTCCCGACGGCCGGGCGATGGTCGGGATGCCGTCCGCCATGTTCTACCATCTTACGGACGCGGACCTCGCGGCGATCATCGCGTACGTCCGCAGCGTGCCCGAGGTGGAGAAGTCGCTGCCGAAGACGCGCGTCGGGCCCATGGGACGCCTGGGTCTGCTCACGGGAGACTACCCGCTGGACGCGGAGGAGATCGCCAGCCTGGGGCCGCGTCGCGCGCCCGTTGCGGGCGGCGAGGCGATGGCGCCCGGTCGATACGTTGCGCAGATCGCGTGTACCGAGTGCCACGGCATGGACCTGCGCGGCCACGACGTGTTCACGCCCAGCCTGGCCATCGCCGCCGCCTACGATGACGAGCAGTTTCGGCATTTCATGCGCACCGGGGAAGCTCTCGGGGGCCGCGAGCTGGGACTGATGTCGAGTGTGGCGCGCAATCGCTTCGCTCACCTGACCGACGACGAGGTCGGTGCGCTGCACCAGTATCTGCGGTCTCTCGGGGATGCCGACTGACCGGACGGGCGCCGTCGCGCCACTCACCCAGACGAAGGAGTTGAAATATGCCAAGTTCTACGATTACACGCCGCGTGGTCCTGCTGTCCGCCGCGCTGCTTGCCGGCCCCGCGATCCAGGCGGGGGAGGCCGAAGAGCGGCAGGCCCTGGCCAGGAGCCACGACGACTCGCGGCTCCAGTGGGGGCCTTGTCCGGAGTTTCTGCCGCAGGGCTGTGCGATCGCTGTGCTCCAGGGGGATCCCGCCGCGCCGAATGCGGACATCTACTTCAAGGTCCCCGGCGGTGCGCAGATCGCACGTCACTGGCATACGTCCGCCGAGCGCATGGTGCTCGTGTCGGGCGAACTCCAGGTGACTTATGACGGCCAGGAGCCGGTCGTACTGCGTGCCGGCACGTATGCCTATGGGCCCGCCAAAGCTCCGCACGAAGCCAGTTGCGCTCCCGGCGATCCGTGCGTGCTATTCATCGCCTTCGAGGAGCCGGTAGACGCGCATCCGGGCGAGCCCGCAGCCGGCGACTAGGGCGGGAAGGCAGGCCGCCTGAAAATACCTTACCCTGTCTGCTTCATAATCAAGCAGACCGGAGAGAGCCGCCCTATGGCCAAGCCCAACTACGCATTTGCCAAGCGCCAGCGAGACCTGGCGAAAAAGAAAAAGAAGGAAGAGAAGCGGCTGCGCAAGGCAGGCGCCGTCGAGGAGAGCCCGCCGGAACCCAAGCCGGAGCCGGGCGACGGGAGTCCTGTGGCGTGAGCCTGGACAAGACCCTCAGGCACATTGCCTTTGGTGGACTCGTATTCTGCTGCGCAGCGGTTGCGAGCGCGGACATGCTGCTGGTCGGCAACAAGAGCGGACATACGCTGTGGGCGCTCGACCTCGCGAGCGGCGAGCGACTCGCCTCGTTCGAGACGGGCCGCGGACCGCACGAGGTCGAGGTCTCGCCGGACCGGCGCCTCGCCGTCGTCAGCAACTACGGTGAACGCGAGGCCCCGGGCAACACCTTGAGCGTCATCGACCTGGAGGCCGGCAAGGTCGCGCGGGTCGTGGACCTCGGCGAGGATACCCGCCCGCACGGCATGGCATTCCTGCCGGACGGGCGCCTCGCAGTCACCACCGAAGGCAGCGGCCGCCTGCTGGTCGTCGACCCCGCGCAGGGCGACGTGCTGCAGAGGATCGCCGTGGGCGAAGGCGTGGCCCACATGGTGGCCGTGTCGCGCGCGGGGCGCTTCGCCTGGGTCACCAGCATCTCGGCGGGGACGCTTCAGAAGGTCGATCTTGAGGCCGGCGAGGTGATCGGCACGGTAAAAACCGGCGCCGGTGCCGAAGGCGTCGGCGTTGCGGCGCAGGGACGCGAGGTCTGGGTCACCAACCGGGCGAACGATACGATCAGCGTCGTCGACGCCGACCGCCTGGAGATTATCGCGACGCTGGCCTCGCCCGGCTTCCCGATCCGGGTCGCCGTGACCCCCGACGGCCGCCATGCGCTGGTGACCAATGCGCGCGCCGCGACCCTTGCGGTGTTCGACGTGGCGAAGCGGGCGCAGGTCGCGACGGTGCAGATCGCGGACCCGGATGCGAAGCACCAGCAGACCCTCCTCGGAGACGCCGCGCTGCCGATCGGCGTCGCCGTCCACCCCGACGGCGCGCGGGCGTTCGTGGCCATCAGCGGCGGCAATGAAGTCGCGGTCGTCGAGACCGGTACGTGGCAGATCGTCGCTCGCTGGGCAACAGGCCGGGAGCCCGACGCGCTCGCTGTCGTCGTGACGGGCCGCTAGCGGCTCGCGGGCGGTCGCTCCGCCGCCCTTCGTCGCAATTCAGTGTCGATGCATAACGATGAACCGCTGATCCGGCAACTGTCGGTCGGCGGGATCTGGCTGCTGGCGGTCAACGGCATGATCGGCGCAGGGATCTTCGGCGTTCCCGCCGGCGCGGCGGCCCTTACGGGCATCTACAGTCCGCTCGTATTCCTCGGCTGCGGCTTCCTGCTCATGGCCGTCGTGCTCTGTTTCGCAGAACTCGCAAGCAACTTCCGCGGCACCGGCGGCCCGATCCTGTATCTCCACACCGCTTTCGGACCGCTGGCGGGGTTCCAGGCGGGCTGGGCCTTTTACATCGCCAGGGCCACGGCGTTCGCGGCGAACATGAACCTGGTGGTGGCCTCGATCGCCTGGTTCTGGCGCCCGGCCGAGGGCGGACTGGCGCGGGTTTTCCTGCTGGGCGCGATCGTGCTGCTCCTCGCCGTGCCCAATATCGCCGGCACGCGCCACGGCATCCGCTCCCTGGGCATATTGACGGTGCTGAAGTTTCTGCCCCTGCTGGCCGTGGCGGCGGTCGGCGTGGCATGGGTGGGCCCCGAGACTTTTCCGCTGGCGACCACGCCGCTGCCGGACTACACGAGCTTCGGCACGGCAGCATTGCTCGTGATCTACGCCTTCGTCGGCTGGGAGGGGGCGGTCGTGCCCGCCGGGGAGGCGCGCGACCCGGCGCGCGACATGCCGCGCGCACTGATCCTCGCGATGCTCGTGGTCACGGTCCTGTATGTGCTGCTGCAGGTCGTGGCGCTCGCCGTGCTGCCGGACCTGGCCGCATCGGAGCGCGCCCTGGTCGACGTGGGCGCGATCCTCTTCGGTCCTGCGGGTGCGCTCATGCTGACTGCCGCCGTGGTGGTCTCGGTCGGCGGCAATCTCGCCAGCTCGATGACGAGCGCCCCGCGCCTGACCTATGCGCTGGCGCGCGACGGCAGCCTGCCGGCCTGGTTCGGCGTAGTACATCCCACGGCGCGCACGCCGGCCCGGTCGATCGCTTTCTTCTCTGTGCTGGTGTTTGTGCTCGGCGTCTACGGGTCGTTCGTGTGGCTCGCGGCCATGAGTGCGCTCGTGCGAGTCCTGATCTACATGGCCTGTATCGGCGCCATGCCGCGCCTGCGCAGCAGGTTCCGCGACGCCCCGCAGCATTTTCGCGTGCCTGGCGGATGGTTCACGGCGGCAGGCGCATTCGTCGTGTCGGCCCTGCTGCTGGTCCAGGTACGCCTCGACGCGGTCCTCGTGACGGCGGCCTTCCTGGCGGCCGGCGCGGCCCTATACTGGCGGGTGCGGCGCGGCAAATAGTCCCCGTCCGCTCGCAGTGACGGTATTTTCGTTTATCGTGTCAACGGCGAGCAGCGCGCTCGTCATCGAGGGGGATCATGTCCCTATGAAGAGCGGCACAGGCCCGGGGACGGCATGAGCGATCCGGCGCTGCGGCCGTCGCGCGACGCGATCGCGGCGGCGGCCTCGATCGTGCAGGAGGCGATGGCCCCCACGCCGCAGCAATGCTGGCCGTTGCTCAGCGAGCGGCTTGGTGCGGAAACCTGGGTAAAGCACGAGAACCACACGCCGGTCGGCGCATTCAAGGTGCGTGGTGGGCTGGTGTATTTTGACGCGCTGGCGCGTTCCGGCCGACAGGTGCGCGGCGTGATCTGCGCGACACGGGGCAATCACGGCCAGTCCGTCGCCTTTGCCGCCGGGCGTTACGGCATCGACGCGAAGATCGTCGTGCCCTGCGGCAACAGCCGCGAGAAAAACGCCGCCATGCGCGGGCTCGGGGCGACACTCGTCGAGTACGGCCACGACTTCCAGGCCGCGCGCGAGCACGCCGAAGGTCTTGCGCGCGAGCAAGCGCTGGAGATAGTGCCCTCGTTCCATCCGCTGCTGGTCACCGGTGTGGCGACCTACGCCGTGGAATTTCTTGAAGCCGCGCCGGAGCTGGACGTCGTCTACGTGCCGATCGGCCTCGGCTCCGGCATTTGCGGCATGCTGGCCGCGCGCGATGCGCTCGGCCTGCGGACCGAAGTGGTCGGCGTCGTGTCCGCGCACGCGACCGCCTATGCGGAGTCGTTCGCCGCGGGCGCGCCGGTGGAATCCCCTGTCAGCACGCGCCTGGCGGACGGCATGGCGTGCCGCGTCGTCGAGCCGGCGGCGCTGGAACTCATCCTCGGCGGCGTGGAGCGCATCGTGGAGGTGACGGATGACGAGATTGCGGCCGCCATGAGAGTGCTGTTCGAATGCACGCACAACATCGCCGAGGGCGCGGGCGCGGCCGCCGCGGCCGCCGCGCTGCAGGAGGCCAGGCGGAACGCGGGCCGCAGGATCGGGATCGTGCTCTCGGGGGCGAATGTCGACCGCGAGTTGTTTGCGGGGGTGCTGGCGGAACAAACTTATCCACAGGCATGATGAATCTCTGCCGTTGCTGTGGATAACTACGCGGATTGCCGCCCCTGCCCGCGCGCGTAGAATGTTAGGCAGCTGACTGGGGCAGACCCGGCAAACCGGTTATCATCCGCCGTCCGCATGCTACCGGATCCAGTTTCGCCATGGCCTTGCACGTCGTGATTCTTGCCGCCGGGCAGGGCACCCGGATGAAGTCGGTTCGCCCGAAGGTGCTCCAGCCGCTGGCGGGGCGGCCGTTACTGGCCCACGTGCTCGGCCGCGCCCTCGGGCTCGGCGCGCATGCGACTCACGTGGTGTATGGCTACGGCGGGGATGCCGTGCCGGCTGCGTTCCCCGGGGCCGACGTGCGCTGGGTGCTGCAGGAAAAGCAGCTCGGCACGGGTCACGCGGTGGCCCAGGCGCTGCCCGGCATCCCGGATGACGCGACCGTGCTGGTGCTCTATGGTGACGTGCCGCTCATCGAGGCGGCGACCCTCGAGCCGCTCGTGGACGCGGCCCGCGAAGGGGGGCTCGCGCTCCTCGCAGTGCGCCTCGAGGATCCGACGGGCTACGGAAGGATCATCCGCGATGCCGCGGCGCGGGTCGTGCGCGTCGTCGAACAGAGCGATGCGTCGCCGTCCGAGCGCATGGTGACGGAAGTGAACACAGGGATTCTGGCCGCGCCGGCCGGGCGGCTGCGCGCGTGGCTGCAGGGCCAGTCGAATGCGAATTCGCAGGGCGAGTACTACCTGACGGACATCGTCGCGGCGGCGGTCGCAGGCGGCGTCAGGGTAGAGGCGATGCCCGCGCCCACGGTTGCCGAAGTCGTGGGCATCAACGACAGGGTTCAGCTGGCCGCACTGGAATCGGCCCTCCGGGCGCGCCTCACGTCCGAGCTGCTGGCGGCGGGCGTGACGCTCGTCGATCCGGCGCGCGTCGACGTGCGCGGCCGCCTCGACTGCGGCAGTGACGTCATCATCGACATCAATACGGTGTTCGAGGGCGTGGTCCAGCTCGGCGACGAGGTCTCGATCGGGCCGAACGTCCTGATACGTAACAGCCGCCTCGGCGCGGGCTGCACGGTGCTGCCGAACTGCGTCATCGAGGACGCGGATATCGGCCCCGGCTGCGAGCTCGGGCCGTTCGCCCGCCTGCGGCCGGGCGTCGAGCTGGCCGAGGGGGTCAAGGTCGGCAACTTCGTCGAGCTGAAGAAGAGCCGGATCGGTGTTGGCAGTAAGGTCAACCACCTGAGTTACGTCGGCGATACCGAGATTGGGACGCGCGTCAACGTCGGCGCCGGCACGATCACGTGCAATTACGACGGGGCCAACAAGTACCGCACGGTGATCGGCGACGAGGCGTTCATCGGCTCGAATACGGCGCTGGTGGCGCCGCTCGAAATAGGCGCGGGGGCGACGATCGGTGCGGGTTCAACGATATCCCACGACGCGCCGCCCGGAAAGCTGACCGTGGCGCGCGCGAGGCAGGAAACCGTGCCCGGCTGGAAGCGGCCGGTCAAGAACCCGAAGTGAGCAGCGGTCAGCCCGGCGACCGGCGCCGTGCCGACCAGGTGAGAGGATTTTCCAGATGTGCGGAATCGTAGGCGGCATCGCCGAACGGGACGTAGTGCCCATCCTGATGGAAGGGCTGCGGCGCCTCGAGTACCGCGGCTACGATTCCGCGGGGCTGGCCGTCCAGGTGACGGGCGGCACCATCGAGCGCCGTCGCACCGAGGGCAAGGTCCAGCGGCTGAAGGATTCGCTCGACAAGGCGCCGTTGGCCGGGCGCTGCGGCATCGCGCACACGCGCTGGGCGACGCACGGCGTGCCCAGCGAGCGCAATGCCCACCCGCAGGTCTCCGGCCCCGGCGTCGCCCTCGTCCACAACGGCATCATCGAGAATCACGAGCCGCTGCGCCGCGAGCTGCAGGAACTCGGCTACCGCTTCGAGTCCGAGACCGACACCGAGGTCGTGGCGCACCGCATCCGCCGTTATCTCGACGAGAAAGCGGACCTGCTCGGCGCGGTGCAACGCACGGTCGCGGAGCTCGAGGGCGCCTATGCGCTGGCCGTCGTCAGCTCCGACGACCCCGACAGGATCGTGGTCGCACGCGCCGGCTGCCCGGTCGTCATCGGTCGCGGCATCGGCGAGAACTTTGTCGCTTCCGACGTCGCGGCGCTGCTGCCTGTGACACGGCGCTTCCTGTTTCTCGAGGAGGGCGACATCGCGCTCTTGACCCGCGAATCGGTCGAGGTCTGGGATGCCACGGGGGCCCCCGCGCGCCGCCAGGAAAAGGAAAGCGCGCTCTCTGCGGACGCGATGGAGCGCGGCCAGTACCGCCATTACATGCAGAAGGAAATCCACGAGCAGCCCCGGGCGGTCGCCGAGACGCTGAGCGAGCGGATCGGCGCCGGCAAGGTGCTGGACCGGGCCTTCGGACCCGGCGCGCCGGAGGTGTTCGACGCGACCCGGGCCGTGCAGATCGTCGCGTGCGGCACGAGTTACCACGCCGGGCTCGTGGCGCGCTATTTCATCGAGAAGCTCGCACGGATTCCCTGCGCGGTCGAGATCGCCAGCGAGTACCGCTACCGTCAGCCCGTTGTGACCGACGGGACGCTGTACGTGACGATCTCGCAGTCCGGCGAGACGCTCGACACGCTCGAGGCGCTGCGCGCGGCGAGGAAGCTTGGCTATGTCGCCACGCTGGGGATCTGCAACGTGCCGGAAAGCGGGCTCGTGCGGGAGTCCGACCTTGTCCTGATGACCCGTGCCGGCCCGGAGATCGGTGTGGCCTCGACCAAGGCCTTTACGACCCAGCTGGCGGGGCTGTCGCTGCTTGGCCTGGCGCTGGCGCGCCGCCATGGGCTCGCCGCGGAGACGGAGGCCGACCTGGTGCGCCAGCTCGCCGGCGTGCCGGCGCAGCTGGAACGGATACTCGAGATGGACGATGCGATCCGGTTGCTGGCCGAGCGCTTCGCCGACAAGCATCACGCGCTGTTCCTCGGCCGCGGGATCCAGTTCCCGGTGGCGCTGGAGGGCGCACTGAAGCTGAAGGAGATTTCCTATATCCACGCCGAGGCCTATCCGGCCGGCGAGCTGAAACATGGCCCACTGGCACTGGTCGACGCGGACATGCCGGTCATCGTCGTGGCGCCCAACAACGAGCTGGTCGAGAAGCTGAAGGCGAACATGCAGGAGGTCCGCGCGCGCGGCGGCGAGCTGTTCGTGTTCGCGGATCCCGACGCGGGGATCGAGAACGGTCTCGGCGTCACGGTGCTGGAAATGCCGTCACATATCGAGGACTTCCAGGCGCCCATCGCCTTCACTGTGCCGCTGCAATTGCTCGCCTACCACGTGGCGGTGCTGAAGGGCACCGACGTGGATCAGCCGCGCAACCTGGCCAAGTCCGTTACCGTGGAATAACCTCGGTAACCTCGGGTCGGACCACGCTAACATATTGTTCTAGAAGACCTTAGATCGCTTTTCTGGGGGTCTAATCGGCCTTAGAGTTGCGATTTCGCCGCGAAATCTGCGTTCTAAGAAAGGCGCCGCAGCCACCAAGGCTGTCACCAAACAATAAAGTTCTTTCCAAATGGCCGATTGTGCGGCGCAGCGGCTATGGGTGAGGATTCAATTGATGCTCTCGCGACTCTCCTTGCCACCGAGGGTGCAATCGCGGCGAGCACTGCGAACGACTGCGACGGCGACACCGATAAGGCCGATTCCGACTGCGCCACGGGCGGCCTGCCATCCGGGGCGTCCTGCATGCCATGATCGGCACCTACGAGAAATATCTGCTGGCGCGCCAGATCTGGCGCCTGCGCCAGGACGGGCCGATTCGGCGCAGCATCGAATTGCTCGAAGAGGTGTCGTCGACGGAGCCCGATTTTGCCGCCGGCTGGTCCGCGCTGGCCTCCGCCTGCCTCACCCTCGCTGCGTACACGGCCGATGCGGGCGATGCTTGGCAGCGGTCCGCGTGTGCGTCGCAGCGCGCACTGGAACTGGACTCGAACCAGGCTGAACCCTATTCGATACTCGCCACCCACGCGCTGGTGCAGAAGGACTGGATCACCGCGGCCGAGCGTCACCGCCGCGCGGTCGAACTCGCGCCCGGCAGCTCGACGGTCAGGCTGTGGTACTGCGAAATGTTGATCAAGCTCGGCCACGTCGAGCGGGCCCTCGAACAGAGCGGTATCGCTCTGGAGCTGGACCCGATGTACACGCCGATGCTGGGCAACGCCGGCCACCAGTTGGCAGCCGCTGGCTACCTCGATCAAGCCGCCGACATCTTTCAGCACTCCTGGGATCTGGGCCTCGAAGCCATGTTCGTATGGATCGGTAACTTTTACGTGGCCGTCATGCAGGAGCGATTCGACGAGGCGGAAGCCTGGCTCGAGCGCCGCCCGGTTCCTCACGGCATCGAGGCGATCGCGCCTTGTTGCTGGCGCGCCGTCAGCCCTCGGATGCTCATCGCGCAGCGCTGGTCGCAGTGACGATGAGCGCCATGGACCAGGGCATGGAGTTGCGCGATGGCGTCGTGTACCTGGCGGTTGGCGGCGCCGTCGACGCGGCCTTCGGACGGCTGCTTCCGGCCGCGGAGACGAACTGGGTCGCGACCGAATCGCTATGGAGCGCCTGGACCGAACCCCTGCGGGCCGACCACAGGTTCTCGGACCTTACCCGCGCGCTGGGCATGTTCGGCTACTGGCGCGCTTACGGCCCGCCAGATGCCTGCACCCTCGCAGGGGACGAATTGCGATGTGCCCGCTGATAATCCGCGAGCACCGCGCTCACCGCAGGCTCGCGGGCGAACAGGAACCGGGGTGGAAAGGGCACGCAACGGACTCGGAGGAAGCCGTATTCCAGGCAGCCACACTTCAGGTAGTCTTCGAACTCCCGTTGCGCGAAGCCCGGCAGTGGCCGGCCTTGGGCATGCATCATCGCCGCGAATGGCCGGTAGTGGCCCGCGAGACTCGGATCCTTACGCACCCATGGACAACGGCAGCTTCTTCGGTCTTTCCCCGCAACACGTCCTGATGGCCGCCATCGGCGGGGTCATCTTCGCCGCCTACTGGCTGCCCCGCCTGGTGTTCCCGCGGGCCGCGGCGTCCTCGGCGCTGCTGATGATCTTCGGGCTGGTCGCCTACACCGTCATCCCCGGCATGCCCGAGGCGCTCGATCCCACGGCCTCGCCGCGCCTGTGGGAAGTGACCAGCGAGATCGTAGTGATCGTCGTGTTGTTCGCTACGGGGCTGCGCATCGACAATATCGGCAGTTATCGCCTGTGGCAACCGACGGTGCGCATGCTGCTCATCGCCATGCCCCTCACGATTGCCGCGGTGGCCGGCCTCGCCTGGGGGCTGGCCGGAATGACCATTGCCGGTGCGGTGCTGCTGGGCGCCGTGCTCGCTCCCACCGACCCGGTTTTGGCCGGCGACGTCCAGGTTGGCCCGCCGCTTGAGGCCAACGAGCATCCGCTGCGCTTCACGCTGACCGCCGAAGCGGGCCTCAATGACGGGCTGGCCTTTCCGTTCGTCTACCTCGGCCTGCTGATCGCGGCCTACGGCGCCGATCCCTCCGGCTGGCTCTTCGAATGGGTCATGCGCGATGTGTTCTACCGCATCTCGGTCGGCGCGGTGATGGGCGCCGCAGTGGGCTGGCTTCTGGGGCGCACTCTGTTCTCCGAATGGGGCAGCAGTGCCATTGAAAAGAGCGGGCCGGGCGTTATTGCGCTCGCAGCGGTGCTGCTGTGCTACGGCCTGGTCGAACTGGCGGAAGGCTACGGCTTCATCGGCGCCTTCGTGGCCGGGCTGGTGTGCCGGCGGGTGCAGGAACGGCACCATTTTCACCGCCGCCTGCATGCCTTCAGCGAGGCGATCGAGCACGCGTTAACGGCCATCCTGCTGGTGCTGGTCGGGAGTACGTTGCCGGCGCTGTGGCCGGCGCTGGACTGGCGCCATTCGGTGATCGGCTTCAGCCTGATCCTGGTGATCCGGCCGCTGGCCGGCTGGCTGGCGCTGCAGCGGACCCCCCTGGCGCGCAATGACCGCTGGATTGTGAGCTTCTTCGGCGTCCGCGGCATCGGCTCGATCTACTACATCGCCTATGCCTCGGGGCATATGAAATTCGTCAACGAAAACCAGCTCTGGGCGCTCGTCGCCTACACTGTGTTCGCCTCGGCCGTGATCCACGGCACCACCAGCTTTCTTGTCGACCGCTTCGCCTCGAAGCCGGGCCAGCGGCCAGCGCCTTGACGGCAATAGTCGAGGCCGTGTCAGGTCGAGCGCCTACCGCATCCCCTTTACCGCCAGGTTCCGTCAGCCTGGCGACACGCGGTGCCTTTGACGGTTTCGTTGCGACCATCAATGACTGCAAGCATGGTGTAATCCCGACATGGACCTGAGGCAGCCTGGTAGGTGTTGGTGGGCTGTATGTTGTACTGATTACCGCTATCCGGATTGATCCACGCTGTGCTCTGACCCGTGCGCGAATTCTCCAACGCCAGGCTGGTTTGCTGGTAATCCTTTTCATCCATGCGGCTGCCGATCTGCCCACCGACGAAAGCGCCAATCAGAGCACCGCCGATTGTGGCAGCGGTTCGCCCTGATCCGCCTCCGACCTGAGTGCCTCCCGCCGCACCCGCTGCGCCACCAATCAATTGGCCCGTTTGTTCGCGCGTTGCGCACCCGAATGTTGTCGTAGCGGCAACACAAAGCACCAGCAAATTTATCATGAATACGCGTTTCATTGAGAAGCCTTCTCTGACCAATCGCCAGCTTAATTTGATAGGAATTCGACTATGAGGTGTGCGGTGCAGCTTTGTCTGTTGGTTCGCACACACATATGTTGATGGGGTGATACCGGCCGGTTTCAGTCGGCGGGGCAATACGGATAATCGCATCCCGCCATGGATGGCGGGAATGCCGAAGGGGTGCGTGTGTAAGCGAACGGACGGGCTGAGCGCCTAGGGCGAATATCGCCCGTATGACATGGGCGCCACATGAATCTGCATAGGCTGTCGAACGTTCTCGTGGTCATCGTTGCAGCGGCGCTGCTGCTCGGCGTGCTGGTGATCCTGCTGGTGGGTGGCTTCTCGCTGTTCGGGTTCCTGCGCGTGAGCCTGCTGCAGGCGTTCGGCTTCGTCATCGCCGCCACAGCATCGCTGTTCTTTTTCCTGCGCCTGGTGCACACCATCAACTCCGTCCCGCTGCAGGCGTCGATCGTCGTGTTCATCATCGGGGTCGCGATCTTTGCTTCGGTGTCCGTCGGCAAGGCGTACCTGTTCCAGTACCCGATGTACGTGCAGTCCTTCGGCCCGGGGAAGGGTCCGGGCCTGCCGCTGCAGAACGTGCTGACGTTCTTCCGTCAGATGGACCAGTTCGAGTGGATCGACGACATTGCCCATGATCCCAATCGCGTGCCGCCGGCAATCGGAATCGCAAGCACGAATGATCCGCTGTCGCGCGCAGCGGGGCGGCGCGAACCGGAACTCATCCGCCTGATGCTGGAGACGAAGGAAGTGCTCGCCGAAATTGCGCCAGGGATCGTCTTCAATTACTGGACGTTCGACGGCACCGTGCCCGGCCCCATGCTACGCGTACGCGTGGGCGATACCGTCGAGCTCACCTTGCACAACAACGCATCAAGTCTGCATCACCATAATATCGACCTGCATGCGGCCACGGCCCCGGGCGGCGGTGGCGAGGCAACCGTGGTCGCCCCGGGGGAGAGCAAGAGCATTCGTTTTCGCACCTTGAACCCCGGCCTGTACGTGTACCACTGCGCCGTACCGAATATGTCGGTGCACATGGCACACGGCATGTACGGCCTGATCCTGGTGGAACCCGAACAGGGCCTGCCGCCGGTGGACAAGGAGTTCTATGTCATGCAGGGCGAGCTGTACACCACCGGCGCACTGGGACGGAAAGGGCTGCAGGCATTCGATGCGAAGAAAATGCTCCACAGCCAGCCGGAGTACGTCGTGTTCAACGGCCGCACCGGCGCCATCGTCGACAACATGCACGCCGAGGTGGGTGACAGGATCCGCATGTACGTGGGCAACGGCGGTGTGGCAATGAGTTCGTCACTGCACATGGTGGGGGAGATCTTCGACACGGTCTACCCGGAAGCCAACATTGGCGGCGCGCTGTTCCACAACGTGCAGACGACCAATGTCCCCGCGGGTGGTGCCACGATCGTCGAGTTCACGGTCGATTACCCCGGAAACTACGTGCTGGTGGACCATGCATTGATGCGCACGGATCGAGGAGCCTGGGGTGTGCTGCAAGTCAGCGGCGCGGCGGATCCTTCGGTTTTCCATCACGACTAGGGAGCCGCGGTGCACGCGTGCCGGCGTGATTGGCCTTAGAGATGCGATTTCGCGGCGAAATCTGCATTCTAAGCGCAAAACGCGGCAAATTTTCGACCGTAATTACATATATTTCAATATGTTATTTCGGTCCGACCCGAGAGTCCGCCAGGGCCTCGCGGACCTTGGCAGCCAGTTCGCTGCGCCGATAGGGCTTGCCGAGCAAGTGGACGCCCGGGTCCAGCCGCCCGTGATGCACGATGGCGTTTTCCGAATACCCGGACGTGTATAGCACGCGCACTCCGGGCCGGATCGACAGCACGGCGTCGGCCAGCTGGCGCCCGTTCATTCCGCCGGGCATGACGACGTCGGTAAAGAGCAGGTCGATATCATCGCGCCGACGGACGATTGCCAGCGCCTCGGGGCCGTTGCCCGCAATGATGACCCGGTAACCCAATGCGACGAGTTGCCCTTCGGCATAGCGCCGAACCATGTCGTCATCCTCGACCAGCAAGATGGTCTCGGTCCCGCCTCTTGAGGTCGGCATGCTCGACTGAATGAGCGTCGGCTCGACGTCGTCCTCGGGCCTCGGCAGGTACAGGTGGACGGTCGTACCCACGCCCGGTTCCGAATAGATCTTCAGCTGTCCCTCGGATTGCTTGGCGAAGCCGTAGACCATGGCAAGACCGAGGCCGGTGCCCTTGCCCTTTGCCTTGGTCGTATAGAAAGGCTCCAGGACCCGCTCCAGGTCCTCCGGCGCAATCCCGCAGCCGGAATCCGAAACGGACAACCGCACGTACTGGCCCGGCCGCACGTCCACCTGGCGCGACGTGTAATCCTCTTCCAGCATGGTATTGCGGGTCTCGATGATCAGCTTGCCGCCCCGGGGCATGGCGTCGCGAGCGTTGATCGCCAGGTTGAGCAGGGCGCTCTCGAGTTGCGCCGGATCCACGAGGGCCGGCCACAGGTCCTCAGCGCACGCCAGTTCTATTTCCACGTGTTCGCCCAGCGTCCTGCCAAACAGGCCCTGGAGGCCGGTCACGAGTTCATTGATGTCCGCGATCTGCGGGTCCAGTGGTTGCCGGCGGGCGAAGGCCAACAGGCGGTGCGTGAGCTCGGCGCCGCGCTGCGCGCCTTGCATGACCATCTCGGCCAGCGGTCCCAGGCGATCATCACCGGCCAGCGATTCGCTGAGCAATTCTGCATTGCCCAGCACCACCGTGAGAATATTGTTGAAGTCATGTGCGACCCCGCCGGTCAACTGGCCGATGGATTCCAGTCGCTGCGCCCGATGCAATTGCTCCTCGAGTGCCAGGCGATCGGTAATGTCCTGCTTGACCGCGATGAACTGGCTGATCTCGTCGCTTGCGTCCAGTACTGGCGTGATCGTCATCTCTTCGGTCCGCAGCTGGCCATCCTGGCGGCGGTTCACGATCGGGCCGTGCCAGACCTTGCCGCTGAGGATTGTGCCCCACATGCGCTCGTAGAATGCCCCGTCCTGTTTGCCTGAGCTGACCAGGTCGGCGGGGCGCTTGCCCCTGGCCTGCTCCAGGGTATGGCCGGTATCTGCGAGGAAGGCCGGATTGCCCCATTCGATCAGCCCTTGCCGATCGGTGATGACGATCGCGTTGGCCGCGGCCTCGAGGGCCTTCGTCTGGAGGCGCAGGAGCTGCTCGATGCGCTTGCGCTCGCTGATGTCCTGGACCGTGCCCCGCACGGCGACGATCGTATCGTTCGTGTCGCGCACCGCTTCGCCGCGAGCGGTGATCCAGCGCGCCTTGTCGGGCGGGTTCGCCACCTCCAGGTCCAACTCGAAGGGCCGGCCCGAAGCACGGCACTCGGCCATGGCCGCATCGAGGCGCGCGAAGCTCGCGGGCGTCACGAGTTCTTCGAGCGTAGTCGTGGATGCGGCGCCGTCCTGGCCGAAGATCCGGTGAGCCTCGGCCGAACAACTCATCGCGCCGCTCTCGAGGCTGAGCTGCCAGTTGCCGAGCCGGGATACGCGCTGCGCCTCCTGCAACTCCTCCATCACCTGGCGGCGCTGGCGCTGGGCGATGCACAGCCCGAGCTTGTCGGCCAGCTGGCTTGCAAACGCGATTTCGTCCGCCTCCCAGTGATGCGGCTGATCGACGTGCTCGATGCACAGCAGTCCCATGTGCCTGCCGGAGATTTCGATCACGGCGTCCAGCATGGAAGTGATGCGCAAAGGTTTGAGATAGCCCTCCGCGTAGCCTGCCGTGCGCGGGTCGGTCAACGGATTGTCGGCGGCGACGTAGCGCTCATGCTTGAGCGCACGGAACCCATTGCCAAACTCGCTCTCCCTCAGCACCATGCCGGCAGAATGTCGCCCGGGACTCGCCTCGAACAGGTCGACGCAATGCAGCTCGGTCTCGTCCTCGTTGAAGAGCCAGACATTGACCCGCTCCACGCCGATGGCCCGGGCCACCAGTTCGGTGACCTGGCGGGCCAGGGTCTCGAGATCGCCTTCCATCAGTGCCGCGGAGTTCGTGACGGCATTGAGTACTTCATGCTGAGCCTGGACGCGCCCAAATTCAGCGAGCCTGGCCGCCTCGGCCTGCTTGCGCCGCGTGATGTCGCGCCCCGTGGACTGGAATTCGCGGGCCTCGCCGTGGTCGTTGAACAGGCAGCGATTCGTCCACTCCTGCCAGCGAATCTCGCCGTGCGGCAGGTTGACCCTCTGCTCGATCGTGTCGACCGGATTGTCCTTGTCCATGCTCTGGAAGAACCGCTCGGTTCTTGCGTGGTCCTCGGCCACGATCAACGGCATGAAGGAGTTGCCGATCAACTCATCGCGCGTCTTGCCGAAGTAGCTGCAATAGTTGTCGTTGACGTAACTGAGCTTGCCGTCGGGCCACCAGCGGCAGACCAGGTCGGGCATGTCCTGGAGGAGGATCCTGGAAGATGCCTCGCTTTCCAGTAGCGCCTCCTGCATCTGCACGCGCTCGGTGACGACCTCTGAGAACAGGATGACGCCGCCGATCTCGCCCTGCTCGTCGTGCCAGGGCTGCAGCTCCCAATTCACCCAGTCGAGCCGGCCGTCCGCGCGCTCGAACGGGTCGGCCTCGGCGCTTTCTGTCGCACCCGCGAGGCAGCGCCGGTGCGCTTCCTTCCAGCGCTCGGGAATCTCCGGAAAAACCTCGTAGTGCAGTCGGCCGACGAGGTCGCGCGGGGCCACGCCGTAGTCCATGCAATAACGCCGGCTCGCCATGATATAGCGCATCTCCCGGTCGAAAATCGCGACGGACGCCGGGACATGCTCGACAAGTTGGCGCAGCAGCGAGGAGGTCGGCCGCAGGGCCTCGCCCGACTGATCGCGCGGATCGTTCATGAGCCGCGGAATATCGGACCGACGTGGCAAGCCTTCTGCAGGGGAGTGAGTAGCATCAATGGTAACTGGTGATTGCGGTGGACGGGCCGAGCGGTACTTCGGTCCGTCCCTGGCCATGGCGATCCCGAATCAGTTCATTAGACCACGAACGGGGTATGAATTTATGTGCGGGGATTAACAGTTATCGACCCGCCCGGAAACTATCCCGCGGGCTCATGCTGCGTCGGCACGGAGGTCCTTGAGCTGGTCGGCGACCATGCGGCGGATCCGTTCCAGCGCATGATCCTCCGCGAGTTCGCACGGTGGACGGCGGCGCAGCAAGGGCCAGCGCTCGCCCTCGAGCACGCGCTCGAGGTAGAAGAGGTTGCGCTCGATCGCCACCATGTAGGGGTTGCGCCCGTCGAACACCGCGTCCATGTAGCGGTACGCGCCTTCGAACGAGCGCTCGAGGCGCGGCTCGCAGACCTGGCGGAAGAACGCCGGCGTCTGGCGCAGCAGGTCGAGCCCCGAGCGGTAGCGCGTGATCACCCGACCGTTCGGCTCGCGCCAGACGGCGATGCCGCCGAGCACGAACTCGGGGTAGAGGCGGTCGCGGCATTTCTCGAGGTAGCAACGATCCGCCATCTGCGCGAGCAAATCGGCGGTGCCCATCAGGTGGCCGAGCTTGCGATCCTTCGCCGCCACCACGCGGATCTGGTCGAGGCGCACTTCGTAGCCGGTGTAATGCACGATCTGGCGCGCGACCCCGGATGCCGCCCCGAGCCCGATCTGGCTCAGGTAGCGGTCGAGGAACTGGGCGCTGCGGGTGACGTGCGAACGCGTGAACTCGGCGCCGTTGCTCCGCGATTCGTCGCGCGCATGCCGGATGTAGCCGGAGTCGTGAAACAGCGAAGTGATGATGCCGAGGATGGCCCGGGGTGCGCCGAGCCGCTCGCTGGTCGCGACCGACAATTCATGCCCGTGAACGAGCCGCCCCAGCGCAAGCGTCATGTCGAGCGTGTGCTGGATGTCGTGATAGACGGTATCACAGCCGAGGTAGCCGGGCGTCCGGCCGCGGAACAGGTCGTTGAAATCCTCGAATGCCTGCCGCAGCACCCTGAGCGGCATGCCGGGATAGAGGCGCGTGAAGGCGTCGTGGATCGTCTCCCAGACGGACTCCCAATGCGTGACGGGGACGGTATTGGTCACGTCGTGGTCGCTGCGCCGGTCGCGGAGCATCAGCACGCGACCCTTGCCCTTGGTCTCGAGAGCGTTCATGAGGTCAGTGTATTGGAGGCTCCGCGCCCCCGCTACGGCCGGTGCACGGATCTGTGACCCTGGTCACAGGGAACTTCGCCAGGCGCCTGTTTCTTGGGCGGAAAACCGCTCAGGCACGCGAGAGCTGCCCTCCGGGCTCAGGCCGCGATCTCGAACACGGCCACAGCCGGCGCATGGTCCGAGGGCCGCTCGTTGCGCCGCGGCTCGATATCCACCCAGGAGCGGGTGCATGCTCCGGCAAGGGCCGCGCTCGCGAGCACGAGGTCGATGCGCAGGCCGCGATTGCGCCGGAACCCCGCGGCGCGATAGTCCCACCAGCTGTAGACGCCCGCCGGTTGGTCGAAAAGCCGAAACGTGTCGTCGAAGCCGAGCTCGAGGATCCGGGCGAGCGCCGCCCGCTCGGGCTCGCTGCACAGGACCTTGCCGGCCCACTCCGCGGGGTCGTGCACGTCGCGGTCGTCCGGCGCGATGTTGAAGTCGCCCATGACGATCACGCGCTCGTGGCGTGCCAGTTCCGTCTCCAGGCGCGCGCGCAGCCGCTCGAGCCAGGCGAGCTTAAAGGCGTATTTCTCGCTGCCGACTGCCTGCCCGTTCGGGACGTACAAGTTCAGCACGCGGACGTCGCCGACGGTGGCGCCGAGGACACGCCGCTGGGGATCTTCCAGCCCGTCGAGCGACGTGATCACGTCCTGCGGCGCGACGCGCGACAACAGCGCCACGCCGTTGTACGTCGGCTGGCCGCTGAAGCTTACTTCGTAGCCGGCCGCCCGGATCGCATCCACCGGAAACGCCGTGTCGACCAGCTTGGTCTCCTGCAGGCCGAGGACGTCGGGCGCGTGCGCCGCGAGCCAGTCGAGCACCTGCGGCAGGCGCACTTTCAGGGAATTGACGTTCCAGCTGGCGACGCGCACGACTTCAGGCCGCGGTGGCCGGCTCGCCGTCGATCCCGGCGAGGCGCAGCAAGGCGGCGGGCTCAGGCGGCCTGCCGCGAAAGGCGATGAATGCGTCCAGCGCGTCCACGCTGCCGCCGACCTCGAGGATACATTCGCGAAAGCGCCGTCCGGCCTCCGCGTTCATGACGCCGTTCTCCTCGAACAGGCTGAATGCGTCCGCGGACAGTACCTCGGCCCACTTGTAGCTGTAGTAGCCGGCCGCGTACCCGCCGCCGAAGATATGCGAAAAGCCATGCGCGAAGCGGTTGAATTCCGGATAAGGTACGACCGCGACCTCGCGCCGCACGGCCTCCAGCTCGGCTACGGCCCCGGCTGCGTCGGTCGCGCCACGGGCGTGCAGCCGGATATCGAACAGTGCGAACTCGACCTGGCGCAGCATCTGCATCGCGGACTGGAAGTTCCGCCCCGCGATGAGGCGCTCGAGCAACCTGCGAGGGAGCGGCTCGCCGCTGCGGAAATGGCCCGAGAGGCGCTCGATGACCGCCGGGTGCCAGGCGAAGTTCTCGAGGAACTGGCTCGGCAGCTCCACGGCGTCCCACGCGACGCCGTTGATCCCGGCCGCGCTCGGCCAGTCCACGCGCGTCAGCAGGTGATGCAGGCAATGGCCGAACTCGTGGAACAGCGTCACGACGTCGTCGTGGCTGAGCAGGCTAGCCCGATCGCCGCCCGGCGGCATGAAGTTGCACACCAGAAACGCCACCGGGAGAGAGACTCGCCCGCCCAGCCTCGCCCTTCCTACGCATTCGTCCATCCACGCGCCGCCGCGCTTCTGCTCGCGCGCGTACAGGTCCGTATAGAGATGCCCGAGCAAGTCGCCGTCGGCGCTCTCGATGCGGAAAAAGCCGACGTCCCCGTGCCACTTGTCCACCGGGCCGCCGTCCAGGATGCGGATGCTGAACAGCTGCGAGGCGGTGTCGAACAGCCCCGCCATCACCCGGTCAGCGGGAAAGTAGGGGCGCAGCTCCTCGTCCGAGACTTCGTAGGCATGCTCGCGGAGCCGCTCCGACCAGAATGCGATGTCCCAGGCCTCGAGCGGTTTGCCGGCGAAATGCCGCACGGCCTCCAGCTCGGCTTCCGCGGCGGTGCGGCTACGTCGCGCCAGGTCCTCCAGGAACCCCGCGACTTCCTCGACCGAGGATGCCATCTTCGTGGCCAGCGATAATTCGGCGTAATTGGCAAAGCCGAGAATGTCGGCCGCCTCCTGCCGCAGGCGCAGGATCGACGCCATGACGGGGCCGTTGTCGAACTTGCCCGCCGTCGGCCCGAGGTCCGACGCGCGCGTCACCCACGCCTGGTAGAACTCGTGTCGCAGTTCCCGGTCCTGTGCATGGCACATGACGGCGTGATAGCAGGGGAAGTCCAGCGTGAAGACCCAGCCGTCCAGCCCGCGGGTACGCGCCGCCTGTTGCGCGCGCTCCCGTGCGGCCTCGGACAGCCCGGCGAGGCGCGCCTCGTCCCGGACTTCTAGTCGCCAGGCCTGGGTCGCGTCGAGCAGGTTCTCCTCGAACCGCGCGCCGAGCGTGGCGAGTTCCTGCATGATCGCGCGGAACCGCGCGCGCGGTTCCGGGGGGAGCGCCACGCCGGCAAGGCGGAAGTCCCTGAGGGCATCCGCGAGGATCTTGCGCTGCCCCGCACCGAGCTGCCCGCCCTCCTCCGCGAGGACGCGTTCGAATGCGCGGAACAGCCCCTCGTGCTGGCCGAGTTCGCTGCTGTAGTCGGACAACAGTGGCAGGCAGGCATTGTAGGCCTGGCGCAGGGCCTCGGTGTTCTGCACGGCATTCAGGTGGCCGACGGGCGCCCAGACGCGCGCGAGCCGATGATCGAGCTCTTCGAGCGGCACGACGAGATTGTCCCAGCGCGGCGGCTGGGCGGCGGCGAGAATCTCCTCCACCCGGGCACGGCTCTCGTCGATGACGCTGCGGATCGCGGGCTCGACATGGGCCGGCCGGATGCGGGAAAAGGCCGGCAATGCTGAGTCGTCGAGTAACGGGTTGTCCATGGGTGCTCCGGGCGCCTCGCGGCGCAGGATGTTAACACGGCCTTCCGGCGTCGTTTCGCGCCCGGCACGGCGGCAAAGCGGGCTAGAATCGGGTTCGCCTCCAGGGGGACGGTAGATGTCCGACCACAGGGAATTCGACTTGTTCGTGATCGGCGGCGGCAGCGGCGGCCTGGCGGTCGCGCAGCGCGCCGCGGAATATGGCGCGCGCGCCGCGCTCGCCGAACACGGGGCACTCGGCGGCACCTGCGTCAACGTAGGGTGCGTGCCGAAAAAGCTGATGTGGCATGCCGCCGAGATGGCGCACGGCATCCACGACGCAGCCGGCTACGGCTTCGACCTGAACCTGCTCGGGCACGACTGGGCGCGACTCAAGCTGCGCCGCGATGCCTACATCAAGCGGCTCAACGGCATCTACGAGGGCAACCTCGACAAGTGCGGGGTCACGCTGCTGCGCGGCCGGGCGGCTTTCGCGGAGGGCGGCGGGATCCTCGTGGGCGGCGAACGCTATCGCGCCAGGCAGGTCGTGATCGCCACCGGCGGGCGGCCGCGAGTCCCGGAAATCCAGGGTGCCGAGCTGGGCATCACCTCCGACGAGTTCTTCCAGCTCGACGCGCGTCCACAGAGAGTGCTCGTCGTCGGCAGCGGTTATGTCGCGGTCGAGCTCGGGGGCGTGTTCCGGGCCCTCGGCTCCGACGTGACGATCGCCGTGCGGCGCGACGGCGTGCTGCGCGACTTCGACCCCATGTTGCGCGATATGTTGATGGACCAGATGCGGCGCGATGGCGTGCGCATCGAGACCGGCGTCGTGCCGGCCGCGGCCTGCCGCAAGAGCGAAGGCCTGGAGTTGCGGGCCACCGACGGCCGCAGCTTCGGCGGCTACGACGCGCTGCTCTGGGCGATCGGCCGGACGCCGAACACCACGAGCCTCGAGGTCGATCGCGCCGGCGTGCGCACCGACGAGGACGGCTTCGTTCCGGTCGATGACTGGCAGGATACGAACATCGCGGGAATCCACGCGCTCGGCGACGTCACCGGGCGAATCGCGCTGACGCCGGTCGCGATCGCGGCGGGCCGGCGGCTCGCGGACCGGCTGTTCGGCGGCATGCCGGAGCGCAGGCTCGAGTACGAATGCATCCCGACGGTGATCTTCAGCCATCCGCCGATCGGCACCGTCGGCCTGTCCGAGCCGGAGGCCCATGCCCGGTATGGCGACGCAGTCCGGATTCACGAGGGCCGCTTCACGCCGCTGCTTCATGCGCTGACGGAGCGCAAGGTGCCCGCAGCCGTGAAGCTGGTCACGGTGGGGGACGAGGAGCGCGTCGTCGGTTGCCACGTAATCGGCCATGGCGCCGACGAGATGCTGCAGGGCTTCGCGGTGGCCGTGCGCATGGGAGCGCGCAAGTGCGACTTCGACGACACCGTCGCGATCCACCCGACGAGCGCGGAGGAGCTCGTGACGCTGCGCGGGTCGGCGCGATGAGCCTGCGCGCCTTCGGCGAGGCGCTGCCGAAGCTGGGGGCGCGCGTGTGGATCGACCCGGCGGCCGTCGTCATCGGGCGGGTCGACATCGGCGACGATGCTTCGCTCTGGCCGATGGCCGTCGCCCGTGGCGACGTGAATTTCATCCGTGTCGGGGCGCGCACGAATATCCAGGACGGCAGCGTGCTGCACGTGACGCACGACGGGCCATACTCGCCAGGCGGGATGCCGCTGGTGATCGGCGACGAGGTGACGGTCGGTCACCGCGTCATGCTGCACGCCTGCACGATCGGCGACCGCTGCCTGCTGGGCATGAGCTCGACGATCCTCGACGGCGCGACGCTAGAGGAGGAGGTATTCCTCGGCGCCGGCAGCCTGGTGCCGCCGGGCAAGGTATTGACGGCGCGCAGCCTCTACCGCGGCAGCCCCGCACGGCGCGTGCGCTCGCTGTCGGACGAGGAGCTGCAGATGCTGCGCTACTCCGCCGCACACTACGTCCGCCTGAAGGACCGCTACCTCGGCTGGGGACACTGCTCCGCAGGCGCTGTGTCCCCTTCTTGACGGTCGCACCGCGTCGCCGGGGACACTGCTTGGGGACACTGCTCGGGGGACACTGCTTTCAAGCTGTGTCCCCTTACTCGCTAGTGCTCCGCGGCAGCGGGCCATCACATGCCCGCTTCGCTCAGGAAACTTGACAACTTCGCTTGTATCTTGAGTTCAGACTGGCGCGGTAAAGTCTGTGTGCGGTGAAGACCGCCGGACCGGACCGTGCAGCCTGTCTTCGCTGGGGCTGGTCAGCCCGTTGC
>DATKAZ010000033.1:0-3308 GCA_035514535.1 Gammaproteobacteria bacterium | reverse complement strand
ACTGCTCGGGGACACTGCTTTCAAGCTGTGTCCCCTTATTAAGGTACGACCGCGGGACCGAACCGTCACATGCTCCCCGCGCTTGGAATTCTTATGCCGCGCGGCGAGCATGTGACGTTCCGATCCCGCTGCGCGGTCGATATGGTTGACGCTTTCGGGCGGCGCCGCAGCAAAGTGGCGGCGATCTTGCGAAAGCAGCCGCCCCGCGAGGCTGCCCTAGTCGACGGCGCAGCGGGATCGGGACGTCATAGGCCCGCGGAGGGAGATAAGATTTCCCGAGCGAAGCGGGCCTATGACGGCGCGGTCCCGCGGTCCAAACTCAATTCAAGAAGGGGACACAGCTCCTGCGGAGCGGTGTCCCCGTTTGGCGTCACCAGATGCGGACGCGCTCCTCGGGCGGCAGGTACAGCGCCGCCTCCGGTCCCACGTCGAAGGCCTCGTACCAGGCGTCGATGTTGCGCACCACACCGTTCACGCGGTATTCGGCCGGGCTGTGCGGGTCGGTGACGAGCCTCTGGCGCAATGCATCCTCGCGGATCATGCTGCGCCATACCTGCGCCCAAGACATGAAGAAGCGCTGGTCCCCGGTGAGGCCGTCGATGACCGGCGGTTCGCCGTGCGCCGCCACGTAACGCTGGTACGCTGCGTAGGCGATGGACAGGCCGCCGACGTCGCCGATGTTCTCGCCCAGCGTCAGCGAGCCGTTCACGTTCATGCCCTCGATCGGCGAATAGCCGTTGTATTGCTCGACCAGCCTGGCCGAGCGCTCCTTGAAGCGGGCGTCGGCCGTCTCCGTCCACCAGTCGCGGATGCGGCCCTGCTCGTCGAAGCGGCGGCCCTGGTCGTCGAAGCCATGGCCGATTTCGTGCCCGATCACGCCGCCGATGGCGCCGTAATTGACCGCCGCGTCGGCGTGGGGATCGAAGAACGGCGGCTGCAGGATGCCCGCCGGGAACGTGATCTGGTTGAGCAACGGGCTGTAGGACGCGTTCACCGTCTGCGGCGGATACGGCCAGAGGGCCCGGTCCACCGGGCCGCCGAGCCGGTCGAGCTGCTCCTTCCAGAGGAAGTCGTTCACCCGCAATGAATTGCCGAGCATGTCGCCGGCCTCGATCTCCAGCGGCCCGTAATCCGTCCACTTCTCCGTGTAACCGATGCGCGCCTCGAAAGTAGCCAGCTTGGCGAGCGCCTGCCGGCGGGTCTCGTCGTCCATCCACTCGTTGTTGGCGAGGCGCTCCTCCAGCGCGGCGCGCAGGTTTGCGACCAGCTCATCCATCTGCGCCTTCGCCGCGGGCGGAAAATGGCGCTCGACGTAGATCTTGCCGACGGCCTCGCCGAGCTTTGCATTGACGAAGTCGGCGCCCCGCTTCCACCGTTCGCGTTGCGCCTCGATGCCGTTGAGCGTCCTGGAATAGAACTCGAAGTGGGCCTGGTCGAAATCCTCCGACAGGAACTGTGCGTTGGCGCGGATGAAGTGATAGGCGAGGTAGTCCTTCCAGGTCTCCACCGGCACCGTCTCGAGCAGCTCACCTGCCGCCGTCATGACCGACGGCTGCTCCACGACGATGGGCTCCACCCCGGCGAGGCCGAGCGAGTCGAGTATCTCTTCCCAGGCGAACTGCGGCGCCAGCGCCTGCAGTTCGGCCACCGACATGGGATTGTAGATCTTCTGGATGTCCCGGCTCTCGGCCTGGGTCCAGTGTTTCTCCGCGAGGCGGGTCTCCAGTGCGATGATTGCGTCGGCCCTGTCTGCCGCGTCCTCGATCCCGGCCAGCTCCTGGATCCTGACGACGTAGTCGCGATACGCTTTGCGAAACTCGACGAAGCGCGCGTCGTCGAGCAGGTAATAGTCCCGGTCGGGCATCCCCAGCCCGCTCTGGCCTGCGAACACCGTATAGCGCGTCGTGTCGGCAGGGTCGGGAAGGATGCCGACGCCGAATGGCGCCATGTTGTGCACGGTTGCGAATGCCATCATGACGTCGTCGCGATCCTCGATGGCGGACAGCGCGTCGAGGTGCGGCCGCAGCGGCGCCGCGCCGAGTTCGTTGAGGTGCCCGACGTCCATCCAGGTCGCGTAATAGTCGCCGACCTTCTGTTCGAGGGACCCGTCCGCGGGTTCGCTCGCGGCCAGCTCGGCGACGATCTCGTGGACCTGCTCCGTGGAGCGTTCGCGCAGTGCGTCGAAAATGCCATAGCGGGCCTTGTCGGCGGGCATCACGAAGGTATCCAGCCAGTGGCCGTTCACGTAGCGATGGAAATCGTCGCCGGGGCTTGCGGCCGGGTCCATGGCGGTGAGATCGATTCCCCAGGCGCCGATCTCGGGGGTGGATGCCGCCGCGGCAGCGGCCGGCGCGGTCTCAGGTCCGGCGGCCTGTTCGCGGGGCGCTTCGCCCTGCCCGCAGGCGGTGAATGCCAGGGCCACGGCGGCCAGGAATAGCTGCTTGTTCAAAACGGGATCTCCTCGCCAGGCCGGCGGCAAGCGTGCGCCGGCAATACGATCATCGGGATTGGGGTCCGGAAGGTTGCCAAGGGTACCGAAAATGCGCGCAACATGGCAGGGGCATGTATCGGCCCCGGCGCCGCGGTTTCGCAGGGAGACCCCGGCCACTTATCATGGCGGCATGCATTTCATCCTGTTCGGCGTCATCCTGCTCGGCCTCGTGTTCGGCCCGGGCATGTGGGTGAAGCACGTACTCGCGACCTATGCCACGCCGGCCGACCGCTACCGCGGCAGCGGCGCCGAGCTGGCGCGCTTCCTGCTCGACAAGCAGGGTCTCGACGGTGTCGGCGTCGAGCAGACCGGGCTCGGCGATCACTACGATCCTGCGGCGAAAGTCGTTCGCCTGAGCGCCGACAATTACCAGGGCCGCTCCCTGACGGCGATCACGGTGGCCGCGCACGAGGTCGGCCACGCGGTGCAGGACCATACGAACTATGCGCCGCTGCGGCTGCGCCATCGGCTCGTCGCGATGCTGCGTCCGGTCGAGCGCTTCGGCGCGGGCGTGCTGATGGCGTCGCCGTTCATCGGCGCGCTGACGCGCGCACCCTCGCTCGGCATGCTGATGTTTGTCGGCGGGCTGTTGAGCCTCGGGACGTCGACCCTCGTGCATCTCGTGACGCTGCCGACGGAGCTCGACGCCAGCTTCCGGCGCGCCCTGCCGCTGCTGGACCGACATGCCGTACTCGCGCCGGCCGACCGGCCGCATGCGCGCCGCATCCTCAAGGCTGCCGCATTCACCTATGTCGCCGCGTCCCTGATGAGCCTGCTCAACGTCGCGCGCTGGTGGGCTATCGTGCGCCGCTAGCCG
>DATKAZ010000032.1:0-42437 GCA_035514535.1 Gammaproteobacteria bacterium | reverse complement strand
GCCATATCGGACTCGAATCCACCGAATCTCATCCGGAATCCTTCCCAGAGCATCCGCAGGGGGTTCTTCATGGCCTCGCGCCCAAATCCGAACTGATCGTTGAACAGATTGACCCACGCGCCTGAGATGGCCCCATTGGCAAACTTGCCTCCGCCAATGAGCGCCGCGGTTCCACCGATGGCTGCGGCCGTCATTGCCTGGCGCGCTCCCTGCCCTGCCTTGCCGACGATCGGCCCCCCCATGCTGCTGGCGAATGCGCCCAGCGCCCCATCGCCGAATCGTCCGCCGCCGGCCCTGCTGATGAGGCCCTGGGATGTACCATGCAACAGGCTCTTCCCGAACAATGCGCCGGACTGGTCATAGCCGATGTTGTGCCCGAACGTCGCCCCGATTCCGTACGCTGTAATTCCGCCGACCGCACCCCACATCGCGCCATTCACCGACCCCGTGTTGAGGTACCCGCCGACTGCCCCGCCGACAGCCGTGCCGGCCGCGGCGCTCTTGAACGCCCCCGCTGCCCAGCCACCCGAATAATAGCCCGCGGCGATCGTCAGGCCTGTCTTGATCAGGTCCTTCAGGAAATAGCCGCTCGGATCGGTGAACGACAGGGGGTTGTTGCCTACGTATGAGTAGCGATTGAACCCCTGCGTCGACGCAGGAAACTGCAAGAAGGGATCCGGCGACAGGAACCGCCCGATCTCGGGGTCATAGACCCGACCGCCCATGTGGATCAGCCCCACGTGGTCGATATGCTCGTGGGCCGTATACCCGCGTCGCAGCCAGGCCGTGGTGATGAAGGCGCCCGGCGCGGGTGTTTGCCAGGTATTCGCGGGCCGGCGCTTGCCCCAGGCATCGTACGCAAGCGATTCGCTGATGCCGCCGTTCCCGTCGGAGAGGGCCACGATGGAGCCGAGGTGGTCCCGATGCAGGTAGCGCGTCGCGTTGACAGTGCTTGTGCCGTTGCGGCTGACTATGGCCACCGTTGAGCCGTTGGCCTGCACGAAATGGGTATGCTCGACGAGCGTGCCGACGATCCGCCGTTCATAGAGCACGGAGCCATACAGCGTCAGTTCGAGCCGGCCATCGATACGCGCCGACTGGCGATACATCGGCCGGTCGCCGCCGGGACCGTACCAGTACTCTGCGTGGTTGTTCCCATCGCGTTCGATGCGCCGTGGCTTGTGATAACTCCACCAGCTGACAGTGCGCGCACCGGGGCCGGCCACGGCCGCAAGATTGCCATTGGCATCGTAGCTGTAGCTCCGGGCTCCGGCGGGCGTGGTCACGCTTGCGACGGCATGCGGGCGAATGCTCGCATACTGGAAGCCGGAGTAAGCGCCCTTCGACAGGATGTTGCCGGCCGGGCTGTACTGCATATTTTCGGTTGCGATCGTGCTTCCCGCGGCGGTCTTTCTCACGACTTCACGGAGGCGCCCCAACCCGTCATAGGCCAGGTCCTCGCGGCGGTTCGCCCGGTGGTCCACGCGCTGCACGAGGTTGCCGACGCGGTCCCAGTCCATCGCGAGGTCCTGGACCGAGGTCGAGTTCGTGGAGGTCCCCGTGACGAGGGTCTCCACACGGCCGGTGGCCGGGTTGACGTAGCGCTGCGTGAACAGGCCATTGCCGAGTTTCTCGCGCGTCACGTTGCCCGACGCGTCGACCTCCAGCGCTTCCCAGTACCGACTACCGGTCGTGCCGTCCGGCTTGCGCTCACGGACAAGGTAAAGGTGGCCGTAGCGATAGTATTGGTCGACTCGCAGGCGGCCCGCATCCGGCGGCACGGAGCCGCACGGAGCCGCGCAGTTCACCGCTGGATAGCGAATCCGCAGCAGCTGGCCGAGCGCGTTGTGATCGAAGTGGGTCCAGAACCACTGGTCGCCGATGTAGCGTGCCGAGATCCGCAGTTCGCCGCCCGTCGTGTTGTACCAGAATCGTTCCTGGTAACCATGCGGCCCGGCGATATTCGTAACTTTGCCGCGGGCCGGGCCGTGGGCCGAGTTGTCGTAGGTCCAGGTCGTCGTGCCGTCCGGCTCCGCGCGGGTCCTGATTCTTCCCAGTGCGTCATAACTGATGGTGGCAGCGACGTTCTTCGCATCCGTCTGCGAGGTCAGTTCGCCCGCCGCGTTGTATGCGTAGCGCCAGGCGCCCATGTTGGGGTCGGCCATCGCCGTCTTGCGGCCGGCATCGTCGAACACTGCCGTCGTCACGGCACCGCCGGGGTCCCGCACCCAGGTGGCGTTGCCGTGCCCGTCGTAGCGATACTCAGTCTGCAGCCAGGACGTGCCGTCGTGCTCGCGCACGAATCGCAGCCGATCCATGACATTGACGATGCTTTGCCGCTGCCGGCCCTCGGGATCAGTCACCGTCGTGCTCAGGCCGCTGTAAGTGGTCCTCGCGCGTGACCAGCCGACCGGTGCGCTGCCGGGCGCCGGCGCGGCCAGGCTCGTGCAGTGTACGGCATCCGCCGCGGCGTATACGTCCCGCACGCGGCCCAGGGGGTCGTAGCGGCGCAGCGTCCAGCAGGCACCGCCGTCCAGCGCAGGCCGGAAAGGCCCGGAGTTGGCGTACGGGCGGCCGGCAGCATCGTAGAACGTCAGCGTGTACACCAGGTGACCCTGCACATTCCGCTCCGCGGCAGCGACCTCCCTCCCCAGCCTGTCGAACTCCTCGATTCGCTGACTCTGCTCGCTGCTGGCGCCGCTGCCGGTGCGGGTCACGCGCAACACGGCATCGGGATGCCGGCAGCCGCCCGCGCCGCACCATGCCCGCGCGGTGGTCGTGAACTGTGTGCTGCGCGGCGCGGTGCGGCGTGTTTCACGCCCGAATTCGTCGTACTGCCAACTCGTCGTCAGGCCGTTGGCATCGGTCTCGCTCAGGCGCACGCCCAATCCCTGGTGCCAGGTTGTCGAGTGCGTGTGGCCCAGCGCGTTGGCGACCCGCACCGGGTAGCGTCCATACGAGTCGTAGGTCGTCGTCGCGACCCGCGCCGGCGAAATCCCCTGGCCGGTGACCGTCTCGCGCGTCCGGTTGCCAAAGGCGTCGTAGCTAAAGCTGCGCGTCAGCGCTGCGGCCGTGCCGGCATTGCTCGTCTCGCTGCTTAGCTGGCAGTGGCCGGGATCCGCATAGCTGAACCTGGCGGTACGCTGCCGGCTGAGCGGGCCGTAGCCGCCCGTGCCCGGCCCTGAACTTGTGACGACGCTCTGGGTCAGGCGCGACGGGCACGACGCGCTGTGAGCGTAGCTGTTGACGCTGGACACCGTATGCCGATCACCGCCGGCGCCGTCATCCGTGGTGGCGATGATATGCGTGGGATTGCCGTTGTTGTCGTAGGTGTACTGCATCACGACCCGCCTGTACGGTGCGCCGCCGCTCAGCTTCGCGCTCAGCTCGGAGCTCGTGGCGACATACGGGAACCTGACGCGACCCTGGCCCGTCGTACCCAGCGACTTGCTCGCGACAGTGTTGATCGTCCGACTCACGATCGGTCCGGGGACGGTTACCACCGTCGGTGGCGGCGGCCCTTGACATTCAGCCTCGTACGGGTAGCTGCAGTGCTCTGCAAACCAGTCCTCCCAAATCGCCCACTGCGTTTCCGTCACGGTAGTCGTGTCCGGCATGCGCTGCGCGATCTCGGCCACCATGCCCGTATAGGGGAACTCCTGGAAGTGGACGTTCTCCGTAACGATGTTCGTGTTGACGTTGTGCGCGAGCAGGCGGCGAAAACCGAGGAACCCCCTCCCGTGGAGATTGAGTTTGGCGCCCGCATACTGGTAGCGCGTGACAATCTTCTGTCGCGCGGCGCCGGCGCCGCCGATTCCGGCATCCGCGGCGTAGCTTTCGACCACCTGGAGCGGGCCGAGAAAGTCGCGGACGCGCGTCGTCGACGTCCCGGCGTCACTCGCTTCGTGACCCCGGTAGACGGCATGCGCCCCGCCAAGCCCCACGGGCAACGCCGCGTAACTCACCGCCAGCTCGTTATCGAGTCCGTCGCGCACGCGCACGAGCTGCCCGGGGTTCCGGCCGAGCTGGCGCCGCACGTACCAGTTGCCGCTGCTCAGGTAGTACAGGTCCGACATGCCGTCGCCGTTCCAGTCTCCGGAAAGGTATGCCGCGCTCCCTGCGCCGATCCCCGTCGCCGACGTCTCGATTGCATTGTTGCGGTAGTGCAGCGCCAGGAACTGGCCGTTCGAGCCGCGCACGAGCAAATCGTCCCGCCCGTCGAGGTTCCAGTCCACCACGACGGCCTTGGCCCAGCCGGTATCGTTCAGCCCCGTCCAGATGTTCTCCCAGTGGCCGCCGCGATTGAGCGCCACGATCAGCTTGCTGGTATAGGGATCGACTGAAACGATGTCCGCAAGACCGTCGCCGTCGATGTCCAGGGGCACCGGGTTGCGATGATGCCGGTGGCCCGGGTTCGCCCATGGCCGGTGCAGCGTGTTGGTCGCGGGATTCCACTTCAGCGGGCCGGACGAGTCGGCGCAGGTGCTGCTCGAGCTGCTGTCGGTCCCCGCCGACCCTTCGAGCGTCTCGATCTCCGGGGCCGGCAGGCTGTTGCGATCCATCGGCGGATCGGTACCGCCGCCACCACCGCCCCCTCCTCCGCCGTCGCCGCTCGAGAAGGTGCAATCATCGAAGGTGACGAACAGTTCAGGCAGGCCGTCGCCGTCGAATTCCAGCGGCATCAGTTTCTGTCCATCGCTCACCGTCCAGCCGGTGGCCACCGGCGTGGCCAGGAACCCGCCGGTATCGGCGCCGCGGTACACGTAGAGCTTGCCGAGGCGCTTGAAGAACAGCTCAGGCACGCCGTTGCCGCTGATGTCGAAGGCCACCGGGTGCCTGGTGTGGGCGCCATAGTGCGGCCGGCCCGACTGCACGTAGCTCAGGCCCGTGCCATGCGAGAGATACACGTCCCAATGGCCGGAATGGGTGTTCGCGACGAGCAGGTCCATGCGACCGTCGGCGTTATAGTCGAGTATCACCGCATCATCGAACTTGAGGTGTGACCCTGCAGGGACACTGCTGGTCACGGCCGCGCCGCCGCGGTTGGCAAAATAGATGCGGATGCTGCCGCTGTATCGCAACACCGCTTCCAGCCGGCCGTCGCCATCGACGTCCAGCCACTTGATGTTGCTCGCGTGGTTCGCGACCTTGGGCGCCGATGCCGTCACAAAGCCCTGTTCGCCGTGATGCCAGGCGAAAGTCGTCGCCGGCAGGCAGGGCGCGCCGGTGCCCGCACACTCCTGCACGGACGCAAGGTAGCTCAGGTTGTTGATCGTCCCCTGCTGGTAGGAAAGCACATAGCGACGCACGGCAGCGCCGCTGCCCTCGTACACCTGGATATGGGCGAGGCGCCGCAGCAACGAGCGCTTCGTCCGTCCGTAGGCATGACCGTAGCCCTTGTCGGGGCGCGTGCTTGTATAGCTGAAGAGCACGCGGCCGAGCGGCTGCGCGTTGCGGTTCGACCAGCGGATCTCCGTCGGCCAGTACTCCCCGTGAGTCGAGTCGCGGCCGTAGCTGAACGTGATGAAGTTGCCGTGCTTGTCCTCGATGCGATTGATCGCCCAGCCGATCGGCCGGCCGCTGATTCCGCCCACGGACGTGATGCGGCTGTCGGAGGTCTGGCCGTAATGACGCGTCAGCCCGGCGCGGTCGGTCACGACGAAGCGCGTGGGCGCGCCGCTCGTCGTGCCGTAGCTGCGCACCTCCTGGAAGCTCTGGATCTCCGTCAAGTAGAGCGTGCCGTCCGCCCCGTAGCTGCCGCCCTGGTGGCGCAGCTGTTGCCCGTCGAGACAGAAGCGGTCGGTGGAGGCCAGCGTGACCCCGCCGGCATCGGACACGCCTTCCGAGTCGCGCAGCGCCGCGCAGCGGTTGATGGTCGACAATCCGGATACGGACCAGCCGACGCCCAACTGCCCGTTACCCGCCCGGGAGTGATAGAGCAATGCCAGGCCCGGCTGCATCCCGGCCGCGCCGAGTGGCACCTTGAGAGGAATTCGGTAGGTCGCCGCGCCGGTCGGATCCACGGAAAACTCCCCCGGCGTGAAGCCCGCCACCTGTGCGGCGGCGTCGCCCGCCGCCAGCGTGGCCCCAAGCACGGCCGCCATGACCATGCGACAGATTTCCCTGTATTCCATGTCGCGTTCCTCCCTGAACACGCGCACAGGAAACCGCAACGCCGTCGCGGCGCCCAGTGCTCATATCCGGGCGGAACGGGCAGGAAGCCCCGTCAATACAGCGTGGTAACGACCAGCAGCGTCGCCGCGAGCATCCCGGCTGCGGTCAGCACTGCGAGCAGCGCAGGCCTGAGGCCGAGGGACTTCAGCGACGCGATGCGGATGCCCATGCCGATCGCGGCAATCGCCATCGCGAACAGGAAAGTGCTGCAGAGCGCCGCGACGTCGAGCAGCGCCTGCCACGCCCTGCTGTCCGGCACGACCGCGTCCCCCGCGCTGCGCACTGCGGCAAGGGCCAGGAACCCCAGGATGAACCATGGAAATGCGGGGCGCGTGCCTGCGAGCGGCGCACCGCGCAATGCCCACCACGCGACCGCCGGGATCACGACCAGCATGGACAGGTTGCGCAGCAACTTGGTCACGGTGGCTGCAGCCACGACCTCCGGGTGCCCGGCGGCCTGCTCGAACAGCAGGGCGGCGGCCGTCACCTGCGCAGTGTCATGAATGGCTGCGCCGAGCACGAGTCCGACGATGCGTCCGTCCGGCAACAAGGTCCCGAACAGCCAGGGGTACAGCAGGGTGGCGAACAGCCCGAACACCGCGACACAAGCGAGCGCATAGGCCGTCTCCTCGGGGCGTGGCTTCAGGGCCGGCGCAAGCGCCGCGATGGCCGAAACGCCGCAGACCGCCGAGCCGACGGCCAGCAACGCCGTAAGCCTGGACCCGATCCCCAGCAGCCGGCCGAACAACCAGGCCAGCCCGAGGCCGGACAGCAGGGCCGCTGCGACGAGCGGTAAGGCCTGCACCCCCAGGCTGCCGAGCTGACCGAGCGAAAGGCGCAGGCCGATCAGCATCACCGCGAGCTTCAGTAACGGACCGGTCGCGAATCTCAGCCCGGAATCCCACGTCGGCCGGTCGCGGGCCAAGCCGGATAGCGCCACCCCGAGCAGGATGGCCACGGCGATCGGGCTCAGCGGCAGGCCGCCAAAGTATTCGGGCAGGCGGGCCGCCATCGGCGGCGCGCCGATCGCCACCACCGCGATGACGGCCGCGACCAGCGTGCCCGTCAGGGCGGGATGGATTCTGGCGTCGCGCGGCATGCGCGCATCATAGCGGCTCGGGCGGGTCGAAATCCCTGCCGCGAAACACCTCCGGCGTCACTTCGTCGCGCCGTCGGCTAAAATGGCGGGCATGAGTCCGGTTGCATCGATCTCGAGGTGTCCCATGGCCGCATTTCGCACGGCATTGCTGTTGATCCTCTCCATCTGCGCAGGCATCGTCTTCGCTGCGGATCTCCCCGAGATTCCGTTCGCGACCCAGCCGAGCGAAGGCCTGCTGATCGGCGGCCAGCCCGACGAGGCGGCGCTGCGCCAGGCGGCCGCTGCGGGGACTCGCGTGGTGGTGAACCTGCGCACCGAGGGCGAACAGGTCGAATTCGACGAAGAGCGGCTGGTGACTGAACTGGGCATGGATTACTTCTGGCTGCCGATTGCCGGCGCCGACGATCTCACGCCGGAGAACGTGCAGATCTTCGACCATATCCTCGCAACCATCGGCGACAAGCCTGTCCTCATGCACTGCGGCAGCGGCAATCGAGTAGGTGCGCTGTTTGCGCTGCAGGCGGGTCTGCACCGGGGCGTGGAGACGGAGGCGGCGATCGAGCTCGGCCGGGTGCACGGGCTGACGAAGCTGGAGGACGCAGTACGTGCGCGGCTCGAGGCTGCAGCCCCGGAGTGACTTCATCCCACGCCGCGTGTCGGCTGCCGGGCACTGCGCCGATCAGGGCGCGCTGACCGCGCCGTCGTACGCGATGTCGCATTTCTTGTCGGTCAGCTGGGCGAGACCCGTCTCTACCAGCTCTATCAGCGGCCCGACCAGCGTCTCGACGGCACTCGGCTCCTCGACCTGCGGGTCACTGAACGGGCCGCTCACCGCCTGTTCCATGACCGCACACCCGCGCCGGTCGAGCAGCAAGATATCGAGTGACTCGAAGCGGCGTGCCGCGAAATCGATACTGCCGCGAACTGCGATGCGGTTTTTCCGGGTGGCCGCCGCCACATCCACGGCCCGGGCCACGCCGTCCCGCACCTCCCAGTCGGATATGACCCGGCGAAACTCGGTCGACCCCTCGCCTGCAAACTGCAAGCGCGCCAGGTCACGGCCCTTGGTGACCACAAGCCCGACCGGGCCGGCCAGCAGGACGGCCCCCGCGTCGAGCAAGCCGAACGTGCGCGGCCTCGAGCTCGAAACCATCGAGGTCGAACTCAAGGTCCCAGCGCGGACTTTCTGCCGAGAAGTCGCCCTCCAGCCGCCCGCGCCCGGTGCCGCCGAGGAGCTCGAGCGAGATCGGATCCAGTGTCACGCGGTCGGCGTCCTCGTCCACCCCGACCTGCACGTCGGCGAAGGACAATTCCCGCTCGAGTGCGCTGACTCGTACGCCGCTGAATCCTGCGTGCGTAACCCGCGGCCTGGCAGAGAACAGCGAGCTTATGGCGATGTGCAGGCGAACAGTATCGATGTCCGCGATGTGCGTCTCAGCGTCACCGACCCGGACGCCGTTGGCGGCAAGATGCGGCGTGGGCCACACGCCGATGTCCACCGGTCCCGCAATCGTCACGGTCGTACCGAGCGCTTCGCCGGCGGCCTGCTGAAACCGCGCCTGGAGGGCTTCTTCATCGACCAGGGCGACGAGCGCGCCGATCGCGAGCGCCAGCAGGACGCATGCGCCCAGAAACCACCATAGCAACTTGCGACCCTTCATACGTCCGCTCGTCAGGTACTACGGATTCCAAAATTGCCGGCACGTACGCCGGCGACGCTACGAGTGCGCGTCCAGAATATCGCGAATCTGCTTCGCGAGCTGGACCTTCCTGAAGGGCTTGTTGATGAACGGAATCGGCGTGTCGATCTGGTTGTAACGAACCACCGACTCCTGTGCGTACCCCGATGTAAACAGCACCTTCATGTCGGGCCGGTCTTTCCAAATGGCCTCGGCCAGTTGCCAGCCGCTCATACCGCCCGGCATGACCAGGTCCGTGAATACGAGGTCGATGTCCGGGTTCTCATCCAGGAGCTGCAGCGCGGCGAGAGCGTCTTCCGCCGCCACAACTCGATAGCCCAGGCTGCCCAGCGACAGGGTGGCGTGCGCACGCACGAAGACATCATCTTCCACGACCAGGATCTTCTCAGTGCCGCTCGGAAGAGCGCTGCGACGCCTGGGGGAGACTTCAGTATGGTCCCGCGCGTGCGTCGGACCCGCGGGGACATACAGGCGCACGGTCGTGCCCAGCCCGGGCTCGCTGTAAAGCGTAATGTGTCCGCCGGACTGCTTGACGAAGCCATACACCATGCTCAGCCCGAGCCCGCTGCCCTTGCCTACTTCCTTTGTTGTAAAAAATGGTTCGAAGACATGGGCCCGGACTTCCGGGCTCATTCCTTCCCCGGAGTCGGTCACGCCTATGATGATATAGTCGCCGGGCAGCACTTCCAGCTGGGACTCCTTGTAGGCCTCGTCCAGCTGGATATTGCCCGCGCTGATAGACAGGCTGCCGCCCTCCGGCATGGCATCCTGGGCGTTGATCGCGAGATTCAGCAAGGCGGATTCGAGCTGCGCCGGATCTGCGAATGCCGTCCAGAGATCCTCCTCGACCTGCATTTCGATGTGGATGTCCTCGCGCAGCATGCGCCTGAGCAGGCGTTCCATGTGGTCCAGCAACTGGTGACAATTGACAGCCATGGGCTGCAGCATCTGGCGACGGCTGAATGCCAGCAAACGCTGCGTCAGCTCGGCGCCGCGCTCTCCCGCTGCAAAGATACTCTCGGCCACGGACTCGAGATCCGGTCGCGGCTTGAGTGCTGCCTGCAGCGACTCCGCGCCACCGATGATCACCGTCAACAGGTTGTTGAAGTCGTGTGCAATGCCGCCCGCGAGATGGCCCACGGCCTCCATTTTCTGTGCCTGGACGAGCTGCTTCTCCGTCTTCTTGCGTTCCGTCAGGTCGTGCAATATGCCTACGAATATTGAATCCCCGTGCTGCCGCGCCTCGCCGACCGACAAGTCGATCGGTAAGGTCGTCCCGTCCTTGCGCCGCGCCACCACTTCCCGGCCGATGCCGATGATCTTGGCTTCGCCCGTGTGCCGGTAATTTTCCAGATACTGGTCGTGCTCGCTGGCGTACTCGTCCGGCATCAGCATCTTGACGTTCCGGCCGATGACTTCGTCCGCCGTGTAGCCGAGCAGGCGCTCGCACGCGGGATTGAACATCTGTACGTTGCCGAGCGCATCAATGAGGATCACGCCGTCTACAGCAGTACTGACGACCGCCCGCAACCGGGCCTCGCTCTCGCGAACTTCCCGCTCAGCCTGGTTGCGCGCGGTCAGGTCCCGGATGATGCCGACGAAGATGGGACCGTCGCCCTCGCGGGACTCGCCCACGGACAGGTCCATGGGAAACGTCGAGCCGTCCTTGCGCTGGCCGGTGACTTCGCGGCCGATGCCGATGATCTTGGCCTCACCGGTACGCAGGTAGTTCTGCAGGTACTTGTCGTGCTCGCCACGGTAGGGCGCAGGCATGAGCAGCTTGACGTTCCGGCCGACGACGTCGTCCGCCTGGTAACCGAACAATTTTTCGCAGGCGGGGTTGAACATCAGGACCCGGCCCGCTGCATCGATCAGGATCACGCCATCGGCGGCCGTGTCGACCACGGCCTGGATGTGTGCCTCGCTCGCCAGACCGGTCGCCATCGACCGTCCCGGTCGTGAAGCTACGGATTTCGGCACGCCGCAACCTCGTCGTCGGCCAGGCCCATGGTTTCAGTCGCCAGGCGCATCGAGTCGAGTCGCATCGTCTACCATTCCCTCTTGCTTTGCACAGGTTGTAGCGACAACCGCTGCGAATCGCAAATCGGGGGGAAATACGAGACGTGCTGCCGGGCCCCGCCGCTGCAGCTGCCCGGGCGGTGAACCCGAGGGGGCTGGACAACGGCGGCGCGAAAGGAAACAGTCCACGCGTGGCAAACGCGGATATTGATTGTGTGGTCGTGGGGGCCGGCGTGGTCGGCCTGGCGATCGCCGTGGAGCTCGCCCGTCGCGGCACGGAGCTGCTGCTCCTGGAGGCCGAGTCACGCCCCGGGGACGGCATTTCCAGTCGTAATTCCGGCGTGATCCACGCGGGATTGTACTACCCGCCCGGCTCGCTAAAGGCGCAACTGTGCGCCCGCGGCCGGGATGCGCTGTACGCCTACGCCGAGCGGCGCGGGATTCCGTGCCGCCGCCTCGGCAAGCTGATTGTCGCGACCCGCAAAGTGGAACTGCCAGCACTGCAACAGCTGCTCACCCGCGGCCGGAGCAACGGCGTTGCCCTGGAATGGCTCGACGCGGGCGCCGCACTCGCGCTCGAGCCGCAACTTCGCTGCATCGCGGCAATCCATTCGCCGGACTCGGGCATCATCGACACCGCCGAACTCGTGATGGCCTTGGCCGGTGACCTGCAGCAGGCCGGCGGTGAGCTGCTGTGCCATGCGTCCGTCACGCGGGTCGGTCGCCCCGGCACGCTGTTCGAAGTCGAGGCCGCTTCCGGGGACCGGCTGACCTGTCGGCGCCTGGTCAATGCCGCGGGCCTCGGCGCGACCGCGCTGGCCGCGGCCACCGAAGGCATGGCCGCTGCCCGCGTGCCACGCCTCTGGTATGGCGCCGGCCACTACTACCAGGCCGGCCGGGTGCCGTTCTCGCGCCTGATCTATCCCCTGCCGATTCCCGGGGCCCTGGGCGTGCACCTCGGCTTCGACCTCGCGGGAAAAGCGCGTTTCGGGCCGGACCTGCGTTTCATAGACCGCGTGGACTACAGCTTCGACGACAGCCGGCGTGCGACGTTTGCCAACGCCATCCGCGAGTGGTGGCCGGCGTTGCGAGACGAGGACCTGGCGCCGGATTTCGTCGGCATACGCCCCAAGCTGGTCGGCCCCGGCGAGCACAACCCGGATTTCGTGGTCCAGACCGCGGCCGAGCATGGAATCGAGGGCCTGGTCAACCTGTTCGGCATCGAATCACCCGGCCTGACCGCGACCCTCGCGCTCGGCGAGCACGTGGCGGATCTCGTCTGCCGTCCCTAGGTCCCTAGCAGTTCGGGATCTGCAGCCGCTGGCCCACCCGCAGCAGGTAGCGCGGCGGAGCCACGTTGTTCAGGTCGGCAATCTGGCGCACGTTCGCGCAGCGCACGCTGCGTGCGATGCTGCTCAGGGTGTCGCCGCGCCGCACGACATAGGGGCGCAGCTGCGGCCCGGCCGGGCGCTTGGAGCTGTGCAGCGAGGCCGCCAGTTCCTGGTATGGACCCTCCACACAGTCCCGATCATAGATCTCCACGAGCGTCGCGGGGAGCGCCACCGTGGTGCCGGCGGGCTGGCGCTCCGAGGGGTTCATGGCGGCATTGAGATTGCGCAGCACCCTGAACCAGCCGGCGCGGCTGCCGCTCTGCCCGAGACATACGGCCAGTTCGGACAACGCGGCTTCGCGTTTGAGCGTGATGCTCGCGGCGCGCGTGTCGAGGTCGGGAAACTCCAGCCGGTAGTCTTCCGCATGCATGAACAGCCATGCGGCGGCCAGGACCATAGGCACGTATTCACGTGTTTCGGACGGCAGCGCCCAGTAGATCTCGTCGTCCCAGATGCGGTTTTTGCCCGTGGACTGCAGCAGTCGGCGGACGCGATTCTCGCCGCCGTTGTAGGCCGCGAGCACGAGCTCGAGATTGTTGTTCAGCAGGCGGAACTGCTCGTTCAGGTAGGCGACGTTCGCGCGCGTCGCGGCGTCCGGGTCGAAGCGCTGGTCGAAGCCGTTGACGATGCCCAGGCCATAGCGGCGCCCCGTGGCCGGCATGAACTGCAGCGGCCCGCTGGCGCCGACCCTGGAGACCGCGTGCACCTTGCCGCCGGATTCCTTGGCGAGGATGCCGAACAGCAGCGCCTCCGGGAGGCCCGCCTCCTCGTAGTGCGGCCACATCAGGTGGCGCATGAACTGGTAGTTCTCCCAGGCCTCCATGAGGTTGGGCCGCATCCACGACAACCAGTCCTCCAGTGCCGCCTTGACCGGCCCGTTCAGCTCGATCAGGTCCTGCAGCTGTTCGCCGTTCAGCAGGTTGATGGCGCGTCCCGCTTCCGGCAGGTCGGTGACGATGGTGGACAGGCCGAGCTCGCCGTCGATCATCTCGCCCTCGTCGCTCACCGGTTCGGCCAGGTCGCGCGCATGCGCGAGCAACTCCTGCAACTGCAGGCGCAGGAGCGATTCATACACGTCGAGAACGGGCCCGGCATCGCACGCCTTCTGCGCCTGGATACAGGACGTCGCCGCGTCCCGCAGCTGCCCCAGCGCCGCCTCCATGCGCGCTTCCGCCGGGCCGCTCGGATCCTCCTGCATGGCGGCCAGGAATTCCGCGCGGGCTGCGCCGACGAGGTCCTCGCGGACGGCAGACGCCGCCTCCGGACCCGGTTCCGTAGACGTTGCGGCGTCCGTCACAGGCGTCGTCGGCGCCTGGGCGCAGCCGGTCACCAGCAGAATGCTCAACAGGCAGATCGGTCGCATCGAGGGCCCGTGGGTTTCGGTAGCCGGAGGTGCCGTCACGCTACACAGCCCGGCGCGCGCCCGCAAGCCGACTGATTTTGCCGACCAGCGGCCACGCGAGCAGGGAGACCAGGGCCACCGCCACGAATGCCGACGGGTAGCCGAAGCGCTCGGCCAGTTGCCCGGCGGTAAACCCCGCCCAGGCCTCGCAGCCGTTGACCGCCCCCATGTACGCGGAGAACTGTGTCGCCGCGAGCTTCGGATCCGTCAATTGCATGAGCAGCGTATAGGTCGAGGCCGTCAGCAGCCCGGCGCAGGCGTATACGCCGAGCATCCCCGCGATGACGACTGGTCCACCGGCGGCCGTGGTGCGGGCCACGGCGGCGGTCGCCACGACGACCAGCACCGCGATTACGATGAACGCCCGGATCGCGCGCGCATTGCCGATGCGATCCGCGGCCCAGCCGCCGGCGAGCGCCCCCAGGATCATCGCCACGAGCGCGCCGGTGAAGAAATTCCCCACCTGGGACTGTGCGAGGCCCTGGTCGACGAGGAACGGACCGGCCAGATCGCCGGCGCCCTTGAAGCCGGCGAAGGCGACCAGCGCGAGCAGGATGCCGAGCCAGGTCTCGCGCCGGCGCAGGACCTGCCCAAGAGTCTCGCGAAATTCCTGGAGCCGGAACCGCAGCGTCTCCGCGAGGCGCCCCCTGGCCCGGTACTCGTCGCGGTCCGATGCGGCGAGTACGACCAGCGTCGTGATCCAGATTATTGCCACCATCGAGACGATGGCCGTCGCGTCGTCGATCCGGTGCGCGACGATCAGGAAACCTGCGCCGAACAGCCAGCGCCCACCCAGCATGCCGGCCTGCATCCAGCCGTTGATGCCGCCGCGCTCCTCCGCCGGCGTGATGCTGATGGCCCAGGCGTCGATCGCGACGTCCTGCGTCGCGGCCGCAAAGGCATGTAACAGCAGCAGGCCGAACAGCAGCCCCAGCGAGTCCTGCCAGTCGAGCAACGCGAGAGGCAGGAGGCTCAGCCCCATCAGCAGCTGCGTCGCGACGACCCAGCCCCGCCGACCCCAGCGCGGGCCGCGCAGCACGTCGACGAGTGGCGCCCAAAGAAACTTGAACGCCCACGGCAGGATCACGACGGAGGTCAGTAATGTGATCGTGCCGACGGGTACGCCCGCCTCGCGCAGCCTGGTGGGAATCGCCCACCAGATGAACCCGATGGGTGCGCCTTCGGCCAGGTACAGGAGGGCGAACAGGACCCGGCGACCGCGCCGACTCTGCGTCAGGTCCATGCGTCAGGCAAGCGCCGCAAACGCGTTGTCGCGAACCGCGACAACCTCAGAGTTCGTCCACATACCGGGCCATGCGCGCACGCATGCGTGCGTCGGGCAGGCGCCCGAATCCCGCACCCATGTTGTCCGCGGCATGCCTGGGATTCGACGTGGCCGGGATCGCGCAGGTCACAGCAGGGTGGGACACGACGAACTTGAGGAAGAATTGCGCCCAGCTCTCGCAGTCGAACTCCGCCGCCCAGGCGGGCAGTTTTTGTCCCCGGACCCGCGGGAACAGGTCGCCACCACCAAACGGGCGGTTGACCAGCACGGCCATGCCGCGCTCCGCGGCCAACGGCAGCAGCTCCTGCTCGGCACTGCGCATCCCGATGTTGTAGTTGAACTGCACAAAGTCCAGCGTTTCGCTGCGCATGAGCGCGGCAAACGCCTCGTATTGCGCGGTGTTCGACGTCGTGATGCCGATGTAGCGTACGCGTCCATGTTGCTGCCATTCGCGCAGGGTAGGCAGGTGGGCGCGCCAGTCGCGCAGGTTATGGATCTGCATGAGGTCCATCCGCTCAACCCTCATCCGCCGGAAAGAGCGCTCCATCTGCTCGATGCCTTCGTCCCGGCCGTCGGTCCAGACCTTGGTGGCCGCGAACAGGCGTTCGTGCTCGCCAAGCTCAGCCACGAGCTCACCGGCCACTTCCTCCGCCTGCGCGTACATGGGCGAGGAATCGATCAGCGTCCCGCCACGATCGAAGAATACGCGCAACACTTCGCGCAGCGGCGCGCGCTCGTCGGCATCGTCATCCACATGGAAGGTCTGCCAGGTGCCCATGCCGATCACGGGCAAGTATTCGCCGCTGGAAGGGATGGGCTTGCGGAGTAGTGACCGGCTGCCGGCGATCGCGCCGCTCCACGGGGCCAGGCTGCCAGCCGCAAGGGTCGAGGCGGTCGCCAACAGCAGCTCGCGGCGTGTAATCATGACGCATCCTCCTTGGTTTGCTGCTAGATACTACGAGCAGCCGCCAGGAGGGGCAAAGCCGAGCGCTCAACGCACTCCCGAAGAGGATGAATGGTCGGGGCGAGAGGATTTGAACCTCCGACCCCCTGCACCCCATGCAGGTGCGCTACCAGGCTGCGCCACGCCCCGACCGAGAAAGACATGAACGGGCGGGAACCCGTCCGGAGGAGCGGCATCATACCCGATGGAGTCGCCCCGAGAAAGAAAAGCGCGGCTACTTGCTGCGCAGAATCTTGAGGACTTCCTCGAGCTCCACGCGGAGCTGGCGGACGATCTGCACGCTCTGCGTCAGGTCTTCCTTGGCTTCCTCGCCCGTAAGGCGCTGTCGCGCGCCGCCGATGGTGAAACCCTCGTCGTAAAGCAGGCTGCGGATCTGGCGGATGAGCAGCACGTCGCGACGCTGGTAATAGCGCCGGTTGCCGCGACGCTTGACGGGCTTGAGCTGGGGAAACTCCTGCTCCCAGTATCTCAGCACATGCGGCTTGACGCCGCAGAGCTCGCTGACTTCACCGATCGTGAAGTAGCGCTTGCCGGGGATGGCCGGCAGCTCGTCGTTATTCCCCGGTTCCAGCATAGGCTTCCACTCGTGTCTTGAGCTTCTGGCCAGGACGGAACGTCACAACCCGGCGCGCAGTGATGGGGATTTCCTCGCCGGTCTTCGGGTTGCGTCCCGGCCGCCGGTTCTTGTCACGCAGGTCGAAATTGCCGAAACCCGACAACTTCACCTGCTCGCCGTTCGCGAGCGCAGTCCTGAGCTCCTCGAAGAACATCTCGACGAGCTCGCGTGCCTCGCGCTTGTTGAGGCCCATGTCCTGAAACAGAGCCTCCGCCATCTCAGCCTTCGTGAGTGCCATATCAGTCTCTCATCCTGGCCCCGAACCCTGACTCGAGCCGGGCAACCACTGCAGCAACGACCCGGTCCGCCTCTTCGTCGGTAAGAGTGCGTGAGGAATCCTGTAAAATCAACCCGAAAGCGACACTTTTTCGACCCGAATCTATGCGATCGCCGCTATATACATCGAAAATCTTGGATTCTGTTAAAAGGACGCCGCCCGCGTCACGCACGGCGGCGAGCAAATCCTCCGCCTGGACGTCCTCATCCACCACGATTGCGATGTCGCGCCGGATCGCCGGGAAGCGGGAGAGCTCGTGATATACGGGGAGATGCGCCGCGAAGCCGACCTGCTCGTCCAGTTCCCACAACAGCGGCGCCTGCTCCAGGTCCAGCGACCGCACATGTCGCGGATGAAGCGCACCGATCCAGCCTGCGCAGCGGCCCTCGCGCACGATTCTGGCCGCCCGGCCCGCGTGCAGCGCCGGATGCCGGGCGCGCTCGAAGCTGAAATCCCCGCAACTCAGCCCCAGCAGCGCCTCGACATCGCCCTTGGCATCGTGAAAGTCGACTTTCGTTCCCGGTGCGCCCCACTGCTCCGGCCAGCGGACACCGGCGAGGAGTCCGCCGACGGTATTAAGTTGTTTTAATTCCGCACCTTCAGTAACAAACCTGAGACCTTGCTCGAATATCCTGACGCGACCCTGCCGGCGGCTCAGGTTGCGCTTCAGCGCCTGCACGAGGCCGGGCCACAACGACACGCGCATCACGCTCAACTCGGCAGAGATCGGGTTAGCCAGTGGCAAAGCCTCTACGGCCGGAAACAGCGCCGCCTGCAGATCCGGGTCCACGAAGCTATAGGTCACGACTTCCTGGTAGCCGCGCGCCGCAAGCATGTCGGCGATCCGCGACGCCGGCACGCGCTTCTCGGTCGCATCTCCCAGGGTTGCGGCGCCCGCGCCGCGCTCTTCGGGCACGCGATCGTAGCCGTAGATGCGCGTGACCTCCTCGATGAGGTCCACCTCGAGCGCGATGTCGAACCTGTGCGCCGGCGCGATCGCACGCCAGCCATCGGCGCTGCGCTCGAGTTCCATGCCCAGCCCGGCGAGAATTCGCTCGACGTCGGCATCGGGCACATGGTGGCCCAGCAATGCGTCCAGCCGCGCGCGGCGCAAGGCGACGGGTCGGCGCGCGGGCAGGTGGTCCGTGGAAACACGCTCGATCACCGGACCCGGCCGGCCGCCGGCGATCTCGACCAGCAACGCGGTGGCGCGCTCGACGGCGCGACGCTGGTGTGCCGGATCCACGCCGCGCTCGAAGCGCAACGAGGCATCGGTATGCAGCCCGAGGCGGCGGGCGCGCCCGGCCACGGCCAGCGGCGCGAAGAAGGCCACCTCGAAGAACACGTCGCGCGTCCGGGCGGAAACACTCGAGTTCTCGCCACCCATGATGCCGGCGACGGCCCGCGGCCCGCCGTGATCCGCGATCACCAGCATATCCCGCTCGAGAGTCACCTTGCGTCCGTCGAGCAGCACGATCTCCTCGCCGTGCTCTGCCAGGCGCACGATGATGCCGTCACGCAGCGTCCCGAGGTCGAAGCCGTGCATCGGCTGGCCGAGCTCGAGCATCACGATATTGGTGACGTCCACCACCGGGTGAATCGGGCGCAGGCCCGCACGGCGCAATTTTTCCCGCATCCATAACGGCGTGGCGGCATCCGGCCGGATGTCGCGGATGACACGCCCCACGAAGCGCGGGCAGGCCTCGGGCGCACGCACCTCGACCGGGATTTCATCCGGAATCGCCGAGGCGACCGGCTCGATCTGCGGCCCGCCGAGCGGCAACCCGTTGAGCAGCGCCACCTCGCGCGCGATGCCCAGCACGCTGAAGCAGTCGCCACGATTGGGCGTCAGGTCCACGTCAATCACCTGGTCGTCGAGCGCGAGCCACTCGCGCAGGTCGACCCCGACCGGCGCATCGGCCGGCAGGGTCCACAATCCCTCGTGGCTCTCGCCAAGCCCCAGCTCGCGCTCGGAGCACAGCATCCCCATGCTTTCGACGCCGCGCAGCTTCGCTCGCCGGATCTTCAGTCCGCCGGGAAGCTCGCCGCCGGGCAGCGCGACCGGGGCCTTCATGCCCGCGTGGACGTTGGGTGCGCCACACACGATGCCGAGTCGATCCCCGCTGCCGACATCGACGCGGCAGACCGACAACTTGTCGGCGTCCGGATGCGGCTCCACCGCCTCGACCAGGCCGATGACCACCGAACTGAAGGCGGGGGCCGCGGGACTCGTGCCGTCGATTTCGAGGCCCGCCATGGTGAGCTGGCTGACGAGGGTGGCGGTATCCACGGGCGGGTCGACCCACTCGCGCAGCCAGCGCTCGCTGAACTTCATCGCACCGCTCCCTGGTTGAACTGCCGCAGGAAGCGCAGGTCGTTGTCGAAGAACAGCCGCAGGTCATCGACGCCGTAGCGCAGCATCGCGAGCCGCTCGACGCCCATGCCGAAGGCGTAGCCCGTGAATTCTTCCGCGTCGATGCCGCCGAACTCCAGCACGCGTGGATGGACCATGCCGCAACCGAGCACCTCGAGCCAGCCGTCGCCCCACTCTACGTCGACTTCGGCGGACGGCTCCGTGAACGGGAAATAGGACGGGCGGAAGCGCAACTTCACCTTGCGCTCGAAGAACCGCTCGAGGAAGTCATGCAGCACGGCTTTCAGGTGCGCCAGGCTGACGCCCCGATCGACCACCAGGCCTTCGACCTGGTGAAACATCGGTGAGTGAGTCTGGTCGGAATCGCAGCGGTACACGCGGCCCGGCGCGATCAGGCGGATCGGGGCGCCTTCACGGCGCATCGCACGGATCTGCACGGGCGAAGTATGCGTCCGCAGCAGCCGCCCGTCACCGAAATAGAACGTGTCGTGCATCGCCCTCGCGGGGTGATGCGCGGGGATGTTGAGGGCCTCGAAGTTGTGGAATTCGTCCTCGACTTCAGGCCCGGTATGCACCTCGAAGCCCGCTTGGCGGAATATCGCCTCCATGCGGCGCAGCGTGCGCGTGACCGGATGCAGACCGCCCGGCGACTCGCCCCTGCCCGGCAGGGTCACATCGACGCGCTCGGCCTCGATGGCCAGCGCCTCGCCGCGATCCTCGAGATAGGCCTTTCGGGCCGCCAGGGCAGCGTGGAGGGCTTGCTTGGCCTCGTTGATGCCTTGCCCTGCAGCAGGTCTTTCCTCCGCCGGCAAGGACCCGAGGGCTTTCAGGAGGCCGGTCAGCAGGCCCTTCTTGCCCAGGTAGCGAACCCGCACCTCGTCGAGCCCGGCGAGGTCCTCGCAGGCGGCAATCTCCGCACGCCCCCGGTCGAGCAACTTGCCTGCGTCTTCCATGCTGATCCCCCTGCAACAGAAAAGGGGAAAGGCCCCGCAAGGCCTTCCCCCTTCGCGCCTGGGCCGCGCGCCCGGGGCGCCGCGGCCTGCCTGGAATATTCCGGCCCGGCTTACGCGGCGAGTGCGGCCTTGGCTTGCTCGGCGATTACGCCAAACGCTTCCGGCTCGTACACGGCCATGTCCGCCAGCACCTTGCGATCCAGCTCGACGCCGGCCCTCCGCAAACCGTCGACCAGGCGGCTGTAGGACAGCCCGTGCATCCGTGCGCCCGCATTGATGCGCACGATCCACAACGCGCGGAAATCGCGCTTGCGCGCCTTCCGGTCGCGATACTGGTACTGGCCGCCCTTGGTGACCGACTGCCGCGCGACGCGGAAACTCTTGCGTCGCTGGCCGTAATGGCCCTTGGCCTTTTTCAGGATTTTCTTGTGCCGCGCGCGGGCGGTCACACCACGTTTAACTCGTGCCATGGATCACCTCCTACGCGTACGGGAGCAGCTTGCGGACGGACTTCACGTCGCAGTCGGCCACCATCTCGGTGGACCGCAGGTGGCGCTTCCGCTTCGTGCTCTTCTTCGTGAGGATGTGATTCAGGTGAGACTGGCCGCGCTTGAAGCCGCCGCCCCCCGTGGCACGGAACCGCTTCGCGGCCCCGCGATTGGTCTTCATCTTGGGCATGTCGTTTCTCCGTTTATGGCCTGGTCGGACTCAACGGCCCGTCAGGCGTAGCCATGGCCTCGGGGTTTCAGCCCCTCGGTCCGTGACTCACTTTTTCTTGGGCGTCAGCACCATCGTCATCTGACGCCCTTCCATTTGCGGGAATTGTTCGACCGTCGCCAGTTCGACGAGGTCATCCCGCACTCTTTCGAGGAGTTTGGCACCCAGTTCCTTGTGGGCCATCTCCCGGCCGCGGAACCTCAAGGTTACCTTGGCCTTGTCTCCGCCCGTCAGGAATCGCACCAGGTTTTTCAGTTTGACCTGGTAGTCGCCTTCCTCGGTCCCCGGCCGGAATTTCACTTCCTTGACCTGGATCTGTCGCTGCTTCTTTTTCGCGACCTGGCTCTTCTTGTTCTGCTCGAAGACGAACTTTCCGTAGTCCATCACCTTGCAGACTGGCGGCTCCGCGGTGGGGGCCACCTCCACGAGGTCGAGCCCTTCATCCGTGGCCAGTCTCAAGGCCTCTTCGCGGCTCATGATGCCCAGCTGCTCGCCGTCCGAGCCGATGATCCTCAATTGTGGCGCGCCGATATCCTCGTTACGCCGAACGCGTTTGGACGCTGTGATGCGTCAATCCTCCATAACAGACCGGCCGCGCATCGCGACTTGGCGGGCGAGGAATTGCCCCAGGGCTTCGATGCTCATCGACCCCAGGTCCTCGCCGCTTCGCGATCGCACGGCCAGCGAACCAGCCTCCTTCTCCCGGTCGCCAGCGACCAGGAGGAAGGGCACCTTTTGCATAGTATGCTCGCGGATTTTAAAGCCGATCTTCTCATTTCTCAAGTCGGCGTCCACCCGAAATCCCTGATCATTCAGGGTTTTCGCGACGGAATCCACGTATTCCGCCTGATTATCGGTGATATTCAGCACGACGGCCTGCACCGGGGCGAGCCAGGCCGGGAAGCGGCCCTCGTAATGCTCGATCAAAATGCCGAAGAACCGCTCCAGCGAACCGAGCAGCGCGCGGTGGATCATGATGGTCCGGCGGCGCTCGCCGCTGGCCGCGACATACTCCATCCCGAAGCGCTCCGGCAGGTTGAAATCCAGCTGGATCGTCGAGCACTGCCACTGCCGACCGATCGCATCCTCGATCTTCAGGTCGATCTTCGGGCCGTAAAACGCCCCGCCGCCCTCATCCAGGACGTATTCCAGCCCCTTGCGGTCCAACGCGCCCTTCAATGCGGCCGTCGATTTCTCCCAGATCTCCGCGGAGCCCACCGCCTTCTCCGGCCGGGTCGAGAGGTTGATCTCGTACTGGTCGAAGCCGAAGTCGCCGAGCATTTCCAGCGTCAGGTCGAGAACCTTCAGGACCTCGTCCTCGATCTGCTCCTCGCGGCAGAATACGTGGGCGTCGTCCTGCGTGAAGCCGCGCACGCGCATCAGGCCGTGCAGCGCGCCCGACATCTCGTGCCGGTACACCGTGCCCAGCTCCGCCCAGCGCATCGGCAGCTCGCGATAGGACCGCAACCGGTCCTGGTACACGAGGATATGGAAGGGGCAGTTCATCGGCTTCAACTGGTAAGGCTGCCCATCCTCTTCCATCGGCCGATACATGGACTCGCGGTAGAAGTCCGTGTGGCCGGAGGTGTGCCACAGGTCCTCCAGCGCGATATGCGGCGTATACAGCAGGTCGTAGCCCGCCGCCACGTGCCGTTCGCGCCAGTAGTCCTCCATCACGCGCCGCACGCGCGCGCCGCGCGGGTGCCAGAACACGAGGCCGCCGCCGGCGCCCTCCTGGATACTGAACAGGTCGAGATCCTTGCCGATGCGCCGGTGGTCGCGCTTTTCGGCCTCCGCCAGGCGGGTCAGGTAGGCCTTCAGCGACTTGGCGTCCGGCCAGGCCGTACCGTAGATGCGCTGCAGCTGCTCGTTGCGCGAGTCGCCGCGCCAGTAGGCCCCGGCGACCTTGGTCAGCTTGAAGGCCTTCAGCAGGCCGGTACGCGGCACGTGCGGCCCGCGGCACAGGTCCTTGAAATCCCCTTGACCGTAGAGGCTGATGGACTCGTCGGCCGGGATCTCCTCGATGATCCTGGCCTTGTATTCCTCGCCGATGCCGCGAAAGAACGCCACGGCCTCGTCGCGCGCCATGACTTCGCGATGCACGGGCTGGTCTGCATCCGCAAGCTCTGCCATGCGCTTCTCGATGGCGTCCACGTCCTCCGGCGTGAAGGTCCGCTCGAAGGCGAAATCGTAGTAGAAGCCGTCCTCGATGACCGGGCCGATTGTGACCTGGGCGCCGGGAAACAATTGCTTGACGGCCTGTGCGAGCAGGTGCGCCGTGGAGTGGCGGATGATCTCGAGCCCGTCCTCGTCGCGGGCCGTGACGATCGCGACTTCGGCATCGGCCTCGATCAGGCACGAGGTGTCGACGAGGCGACCGTCCACGCGCCCTGCGACCGCGGCCTTGGCGAGGCCGGGGCCGATGGCTGCGGCGAGTTCGGCGACCGTCACGGGCGCGTCGAAGCTGCGCTGACTTCCGTCAGGGAGCGTAATGACCGGCATGGGTTTCCCGCTGGCTCAGAATCAGACTGCACGCCCCGGTGGCCTTCCCATTGTCGGGCCGCGCCGGAGCGTGCGGGTCCTGTATTTGGTAGGCGCGGGCGGGTTTGAACCGCCGACCCCTACGATGTCAACGTAGTGCTCTACCACTGAGCTACGCGCCTAATACAAGGGCGGGAAGAATACCGGTGTAACCCTTGCCGGGCAAGCCTTCCGGGGACGCTGCCCGGGGACGCTGCCCGGGGACACTGCTTTCAAGCTGTGTCCCCTTATCGAGGTTGGACCGCGGAACCGAACCGTCACATGCTCCCCGCGCTTGGAATTCTTATGCCGCACGGCGAGCATGTGACGTTCCGGTCCCGCTTCGTGGTCGATGAGGTTGGCGCTGTCGGGCGGCTCCGCAGCAACGCAGCGGCCGCGTTGCCCAGGCGGCGGCCCGGCGAGGCCGACTTTGTCGACAGCGCAGCGGGATCGGGACGTCATAGGCCCGCTGAGGGAGATAAGATTTCCCGAGCGAAGCGGGCCTATGACGGCGCGGTTCCGCGGTCCTCACTCAAGAAGGGGACACAGCTCCTGCGGAGCAGCGTCCCCGAACAGTGTCCCCGGCGGAGCAGCGTCCCCGGCGGATCAACCGGCCAGGTCGGACGGCAGGCCCAATCCTTCGTGGCGCAGGAGGTCGATTTCGTCGCGCAATTCCGCGGCGCGCTCGAACTCCAGTTCGCGTGCGTGACGGAACATTTCGGCCTCCAGTTTGCGGATGCGCTTCATGACCTCCTCAGGGCTCAGGCGCTCATAGGCGAGACGCGGCTCTGCGACCTTGCGCCGGGGCGCCGGCGTGCGGCCTCGCGCGCCCTCCTCCCGCGCCCCTTCCATCACGTCTGCGACGCGCTTGATGATCGTCTGCGGCGTTATCCCGTGAGCCTCGTTGAACGCGATCTGCTTCGCCCGCCGGCGATTGGTTTCCTCGATCGCCCGTTGCATCGAGCGGGTTTCCGTGTCGGCGTAGAGAATCGCCTTGCCGTGGATATTGCGTGCGGCGCGGCCGATGGTCTGGATCAGCGATCCCTCCGAGCGCAGGAAGCCTTCCTTGTCCGCGTCCAGGATCGCCACCAGCGATACCTCGGGCATGTCGAGGCCTTCGCGCAACAGGTTAATGCCGACGAGGACGTCGAATTCGCCGCGCCGCAGGTCACGGATAATCTCGGTGCGCTCCACGGTCTCGATGTCGGAATGCAGGTAACGCACGCGGACGCCGTGTTCCGCCAGGTAATCGGTCAGGTCCTCGGCCATCCGCTTGGTCAGTGTCGTGATCAGCACGCGCTCGTTGGCGGCGACTCGCAACGCGATCTCGGACAGGACATCGTCGACCTGGTGCCGCACGGGCCGCACCTCGACCTCGGGGTCCACAAGGCCGGTGGGCCGCACGACCTGCTCGACGACCCGGCCTGAACGCTCCAGTTCGTACTGGCGCGGCGTTGCCGAGACATAGATCGTCTGTGGTGACAGCGCCTCGAACTCGTCGAAGCGCAGCGGCCGGTTGTCAAGTGCGGAAGGGAGGCGAAAGCCGAATTCGACCAGCGTTTCCTTGCGACTGCGATCACCCTTGTACATCCCGCCGAGTTGCGGAATCGTGACATGTGACTCGTCGACGACCAGCAGCGAATCACGCGGCAGGTAATCGAACAGGCAGGGGGGCGGCTCGCCATGCTCGCGTCCGGAAAGATAGCGCGAGTAGTTCTCGATCCCCTGGCAGTAGCCAAGCTCCTGGATCATCTCGAGATCGAACATTGTGCGCTGCTCGAGCCGCTGCGCCTCGACGAGTTTGTCGGCGGCGCGCAGCACCTGCAGTCGCTCGCGCAATTCCGCCTTGATCTCGTCGATAGCCGCAAGCAGGCGCTCGCGCGGCGTCACGTAGTGTGTCTTGGGAAAGATCGTTGCGCGCGGCACCTTGCGCAGTACTTCGCCGGTCAGCGGATCGAACCAGCTCAGGGACTCGATCTCGTCGTCGAACAGCTGCACGCGGACGGCGTCGCGCTCCGACTCGGCCGGAAAAACGTCGATGACGTCGCCGCGCACGCGGTAGGTACCCTGCCGCAGGTCGACCTCGTTGCGTGCATACTGCATGTCCGCGAGCCGCCTGAGCAGCGTCCGCTGGCCCATCCGGTCGCCGCGGTCGAGGTGCAGGACCATGCGCAGGTACGCGGCCGGATCGCCGAGGCCGTAGATCGCAGATACCGTCGCCACGATGATGCTGTCCGGACGGGAAAGCAGCGCCTTGGTTGCCGAGAGGCGCATTTGCTCGATGTGCTCGTTGATCGAGGCATCTTTCTCGATGTACGTGTCCGACGACGGAACGTAGGCCTCGGGCTGGTAATAGTCGTAGTAGGAGACGAAATACTCGACGGAATTGCTCGGAAAATACTCCCGGAATTCGCCGTAGAGCTGGGCCGCCAGGGTCTTGTTGTGGGCCAGCACCAGGGTCGGGCGCTGCAGGGCCTGGATGACATTGGCGATGGTGTAGGTCTTGCCGGAGCCGGTTACGCCGAGCAGTGTCTGGCCGGCGAGGCCGGCCTCGAGGCCGTCCACGAGCGCGCGGATGGCCTCCGGCTGGTCCCCCGCGGGCGCATAGTCCGAGGCCAGCTCGAAGGGGCGGGCCTCGGCGGGGTTGGCAAGTCGCTCCTGGGTCATCTCGTGGCAGTTCCTACTGGACGGCGGCAGCCTTTCATTTCAACATGCGGCGCGAGCGCGTCGTATCCTGTCCTCGGCCGGACAATGCGCGTCGCCAGCCCGTCATTATGCACCAGGGGGAAATCGTGGATCTTCGCCTTTCTGAGCGGGTCGCCCGCGTCAAGCCATCGCCGACCCTGGCGGTCACCGCCAAGGCCGCGGAACTCGCGCGTGCCGGCAGGGACATCATCGGCCTGGGTGCCGGGGAGCCGGACTTCGACACGCCGGAGCACATCCGGGCCGCCGCCGTCGAGGCGATCCGTGCCGGCCACACGCGCTATACTGACGTTGCGGGCATCGTGGAGCTGCGCGCGGCGATCTGCGAGAAATTCCGCCGCGACAACCACATCGAGTACCAGCCCGACCAGGTGCTGGTTTCCTGCGGCGCCAAGCAGAGCATCTACAATCTCGCGGCCGCGCTGCTCGGCCCGGGCGACGAAGCCATCATCCCTGCGCCCTACTGGGTCTCCTACCCGGATATCGTCCTGCTGGCCGACGCGACCCCGGTGATCGTTGCGGCCGGCGCGGAGCAGAATTTCAAGATTTCACCCGCGCAGCTCGCGGCTGCGATCACGCCGCGGACGCGCCTGCTGGTCATCAACAGCCCGAGCAACCCGACCGGAGTGGCCTATTCGCGTGCCGATCTCGAGGGGCTGGCCGAGGTGTTGCGGGGCCATCCGCAGGTCGTCACTGCGACGGACGACATGTACGAGCACATCTACTGGGGCGCGGAACCGTTCTGCAGCCTGCTGACGGTCGCCCCCGACCTGCACGACCGCGTCGTCACCATCAACGGCGTCTCCAAGGTCTATGCGATGACGGGCTGGCGCATCGGCTATGCGGCGGGGCCGCGCAAGCTGATCGGCGCGATGAAGAAGCTCCAGGGCCAGAGTACTTCCAACCCGTGCTCGATCTCCCAGTATGCCGCGCTGGCCGCCTTGACCGGAGACCAGTCCTGCGTAGCCGAAATGGCCGCGGCATTCAGGCAGCGACATGACTGGCTGGTGGACGCATTGAATGCGCTGCCCGGATTCGAGTGCCTGCCCGGGGATGGCGCCTTTTACGCATTTCCGGACGTCAGCGGCGCGATCGCTACGCTGGATTCGGTAGACGACGACACGGGCTTTGCGGAATACCTGCTCGACCAGGCCGGCGTGGCCGTCGTCCCGGGCACGGCGTTCGGGGCCCCGGGCCACGTGCGCCTGTCGTATGCCTGCTCGCTGGACACCCTGGAGGAAGCAGTGCGCAGGATCGCAGGGGCCCTGTAAGGGGACACTCCTGAAAGGCCCGAATGGGGACACTCCTGAATGCGGGCATTCAGGAGTGTCCCCATCTTCCCGATCCTTGACACTCTCTGCCGGCTTGCTTGAAAATTACCTGCTTCGGCGGGCCGCGCCCGCCACCGATTTTCCCCGGTAGCTCAGTTGGTAGAGCGACGGACTGTTAATCCGTTGGTCGTTGGTTCGAGTCCGACCCGGGGAGCCAGACAAGAGAAGGGGTTGCGGCCTTAGCGCCGCAACCCCTTCTTTTTGTTTTCGTGACCGTCAGTCCTTCGCCGCGGCTTTCACCTCTACCGCGATTACGTGCAGCTGCCCTGCGAGCACCTCCCAGGCGTGCTCGGGATCATCCATCCACATGACCTGGCCGGGATGCAGGTCGATAATGAAGGGATCCCCATCCGGGACAGTCATTTTCAGGCGCGCGTGGTCGAGACTGATGATGAGCATCGTCCCATGGGTGTGCATGGGGCTGCGCTTGCCCGGGCTCGAGAGATTCTCGAGAACACGCACGTGCTCGTTCTCCAATACCACCACGTGGCTGTCAGGGTCGATCAGCACCGCGTCGCGGGAATGCTCGGCGGCAAAAACGCCGCCGGCCAGACACACGGCGGACGCCGCAATCAACAAGAGATTAATGCGCATCACTGAGTCCTCCCCTCTTCGCGGTATGAACGGGTGGCTCCTCTGCGGTCAGGGAGCCACCTCTTCCTGTGGCGGTCGGGCGGGCGCATGGTCATGGTCGTGGTCGTGCTTGCCGTGTCCCGCGGCGCGACAGCGCTCGCAGTCCACCCAGGCCGACTCGCCCTCGATGTAGTGTTCTTTCTTCCAGATCGGCAGGCGCTGCTTCAACTCGTCGATCACGTAGCGGCAGGCCTTGAAGGCCTCGTCGCGATGGGGCGCGGCTGCCCCGACCCACACCGCGAGCTCGCCGACGGCGAGGTCGCCGACACGGTGCACGCAGGCCAGGCGCACCGGGCCGAAGCGTTCCCCGGCCTCGGCGAGGATCTTGAGGCCCTCGGCTTTCGCCAGGTCGGCGTAGGCCTCGTAATGGAGCCCGGAGACCGCCCGCCCCTGGTGGTGGTTGCGTACCCATCCCTCGAAGGCGGTGTAGCCTCCGCAGCCGCTATCCATGAGCCCGCGTCGCAGCGCCTCGACCTCGATGCGCTCATTGCTGATCTCGAACATGCGTCGCTATCCTCCGGACACCGGCGGGATGAAGACGACCCGATCGCCCTCTGCCAGCTTCGCGTCCCAGGTCGAGAAGGCATCGTTGACGGCGACCCTGAGGTGGCGCCGCTCCGTGGCAAAGTCGTGGCGCGCGTCCAGCTCGGTCCATAGCTGCGCCGGCGTCACTGCGGCGGTGTCAATCGTCTCCGTGTCGAGGCCGACACGCTCGCGCAGCCAGGCGAAATAGCTGACCCGGAGCTGCATCAGCCAGCCGCTCGCCAGTCGCCGCTCTTGCCGCCAGTTTTCTCGATCAGCCTGGCCTCGCGGATGATCATCCCCTTCGACAGCGATTTGCACATGTCATACACGGTGAGCGCCGCAACGCTGGCGCCGGTGAGGGCCTCCATCTCGACCCCGGTGCGCCCGTGAAGGCTCACGCGGCAATCGATGACGGCCGCGTCGCCCTGCATTGCGATCTCGATGCCGCAGTCCTCGAGTCCCAGCGGGTGACAGAACGGAATCAGTTCATGAGTGCGCTTGGCTGCGAGCACGCCGGCGACGATGGCGGTATGAAACACGGGCCCCTTGGAAGTGGCGAAGTCGTTGGCAGCGAACGCGCGTGCGGCCTCGGGCGGGAACGACACGGTCACCCGAGCATGCGCTGTCCGATACGTGACCGCCTTGCCGCCCACGTCCACCATGCGCGGCCGGCCCCGTTCGTCCAGATGTGTCAGCTTGGTCTGTGACACGCCTTACCCGCCGATGTAATACATCTCGATTTTTGCGACCCGCACCTTGTGTCCGCCCGCGGCGCGCAGTTCGCTGTAGCGATCACCGCGGTTCGTCCATACCCGGTCGATGATCCGCCCCAGGTCCGCGTCCTCGGTCCCCGCGCGCATCGGGCCGCGCAGGTCCGTGCCCTTCGCCGCGAACAGGCAAGTGTAGAGGCTGCCGTCCGACGACAGGCGCGCGCGCGTGCAGTCGCCGCAGAAGGGTTGCGTCACGGAGCTGATAAAGCCGATCTCCCCGGCCCCGTCCTCGAACTCCCAGCGTTCCGCCACCTCGCCCCGATATCCGGCTTCGACGGGGCGAATCGCCCAGCGCTCCTGGATATGCTTCACCAGCTCGGCGGAAGGCACCAGCTCCTTCTCGTTCCACTTGTTGAGCGTGCCGACGTCCATGTACTCGATGAAGCGCACGACGACGCCCGTGTGGCGGAACCGCTCGAGCAGCGCGTAGATACCGCGCTCGTTGAGGCCGCGCTGCACCACGGTATTGACCTTGAGCGGCTTGAGGCCGGCCTCGATGGCCGCGTCGATACCCTCGAGCACGCGTTCCGGCGTCCCCCGTCCCCCGCTCATGCGGCGGAAGGTGGCCTCGTCGAGCGCATCCAGGCTGACGGTGACGCGATCGAGGCCGGCGCCCTTGAGGGCCGCCGCATGCTGCGCCAGCAGGATGCCGTTGGTGGTCAGGGCGAGGTCCTCGACGCCTTCGATCAGGCTCAGTTCGCCGATCAGGTCCACCAGCCCCGGCCGCAACAGCGGCTCGCCGCCGGTCAGGCGCAGCTTGGTCACGCCGCGCTCGACGAACAGGCGCGCCAGCCGTGAAATCTCGGGGAACGACAGGCGCTCGTCGGAATGCAGGAACTGGAAGTCCCGATGGTACTGGTTTTCCGGCATGCAGTAGGGACAGCGGAAATTGCACCGGTCCATGACCGAGATGCGCAGGTCCCTGAGCGGTCTGCCGCGACGGTCATCGAGACTCGTTGAACGCGATGCCGTACCTGCCGGTCTGTTTGTTGGCTCCACCCGTAACCCCCTTATGCTCTTGTACGCGGATTATCGCATGGCGCGCCGCAGCGGTGCCACACGACGCCGGCGAGCGTGGTGGTGCAGTGCAATATGTGCAGGCTAAGCGGGGCGGGCCTTTTGGGGGGCTGTGCTAGCATCCGCGGCCTCCAGCCCAACTCTTTCGAGAAGCCATTATGCCTAGAAGCGCGACTGTCGTGCTCTGCTGCGGGATTCTCGCGGCCTGCGCAGCGCCACGGCCGGGCCCGGCAACTGATCCCGCCGCGCCCGGTTCTCCCGAGCATTTTCCATCGACCTATGAGCCGCTGCCATCCACGCCGGTACTCATCACGAATGCGACCATCCTCACGGGCGACGGCAAGCGCCTTGACGCCGCTTCCATCCTGCTGCGCGACGGCCGCATCGAGGCAGTCGGACCGAACCTGCGTGCGCCCGCCGATGCCCACGTGGTCGACGGCTCGGGCAAGTGGGTCACGCCGGGCATCATCGACAACCATTCCCATCTCGGCGTCTACGCAACTCCCGCAGTGGCGGCTCACAGCGACGGCAACGAGATGAGCGGCCCGAATACCGCCGAGGTCTGGGCTGAGCACGCCGTGTGGCCGCAGGATCCGGGGTTCGACGCGGCACGCGCCGGCGGCGTGACCACCATGCAGGTACTGCCCGGATCCGCGAACCTGTTTGGCGGCCGCACGGTAACGCTCAAGAACGTCCCGGCCAGGACCACGCAGGCAATGAAGTTCCCGGGCGCGCCGCAGGGGTTGAAGATGGCCTGCGGCGAGAATCCGAAGCGACTCTACGGGAGCCGCCAGGCCTTCCCGATGACCCGCATGGGCGACGTCGCCGGCTATCGCATGGCCTTCAGCAAGGCGTTTGATTACCGGGAGAAATGGCGCGCGTGGGCCGACGGCACGGTGACTGCGCGGCCCGACCGGGATCTCCAGCTGGAAACGCTGGTCGCAGTACTGGAGGGTGAAATTCTCGTTCACCACCATTGCTACCGTGCGGACGAGATGGCGCAGGTGCTCGACGTGGCACGCGAGTTCGGCTACCGGGTGAGTTCCTTCCACCACGCCACGGAGGCTTACAAGATCGGCGACCTGCTCGCGGCCAGCGACGTGTGCGCCTCTATCTGGGCGGACTGGTGGGGCTTCAAGCTCGAGGCCTGGGACGGCATTCGCGAGAACGCCGCCCTGCTGCACGCGGCGGGTGCCTGCGTGGTCGTGCACTCCGACTCCGACACCGGCATCCAGCGCCTGAACCAGGAGGCCGCCAAGGCCATGGCCAGCGGCAGGAACATGGGTATCGATATCGACGAGGGCGAGGCGATCCGCTGGCTCACGGCCAACCCGGCGCGCACGCTGGGCATCGCCGACCGGACCGGAACCCTCGTGCCCGGGATGATGGCGGACGTGGTGGTGTGGGACGGCAATCCGTTCAGTGTCTACACCCGGGCTGAAAAGGTATACATCGACGGCGCCCTCGCCTACGACCGCTCTGACGCGGCGCGCCAGCCGAAGAGTGACTTCATGCTCGGCATCATCGAGACCACGGGAGGACTGCAGTGAGACCCCTGACGCCATGGACGCTCCTCGCGGCCCTGATACTCGCCGTCCCGGTGCAGGCCGAGACGGTCGCACTGACGGGGGCGCGCATCCACACGATGGGGCCGACGGGTGTCATCGACAACGGCACTGTCGTCATTGGCGATGGACGGATCACCGCCATCGGCGCGGGCCTTGCACCGCCGCCCGGGGCGCGCGTCATCGACGCGTCCGGCGGGGTGATCACGCCGGGGCTCTACGATGCCCACGGCTACCTCGGGGTCACCGAAGTCAGCCTGGAGGCGTCGACGGTGGATCGGCAACACGTGGATCCTCGCTATTCGGCGGCGTTCGAGGTGGCGGACGCCATCAACCCGCGGTCGGTGCTGATTCCGATCAACCGGATCGAGGGCGTGACACGCGCGCTGGTGACGCCCGCGGTGGCACCACCCCTGCCAGGCCAGGCACGCAGCCCGGTCGCGGGCCTCGGCAGCGTTATTCACCTCGGCGGCAGCGAGGATTTCATCGTCGGCAGAAACGCCGCGCTGTACGCCGACCTCGGCGAATCGGGGGCGACTGCCGCAGGCGGCAGCCGCAGCCTGGCCTTGCTGCGCCTGCGCGAAGCCCTGGAGGATGCCCGCGACCTGGCGGCAAACCGGAAGGCGTGGAACGAAGGCGCGCGGCGCCCCTACAGCGCCAGCCGGCCGGACCTCGAGGCGCTCGCCGAAACGCTCCGCTCGGGCCGGCCGGTTGTCGTCACCGTGCACCGCGCGTCCGACATCGCGGCGGCCTTGCGGCTGGCCGAGGATTTCGGCTTGAACCTGGTCATCTCGGGTGGCTCCGAGGCGTGGCTGGTGGCGGGCCCGTTGGCCGCGGCAGGCGTCCCAGTGATCATCGACCCGATTGAAAATCTGCCACGCCGCTTCGAGGCGCTGGGTGCGACACTGGAAAACGCGGCGCGCCTGCATGCCGCGGGAGTCACCGTCGCCTTTGCCACGTTCAGATCGCACAACGCGCGCAACATGCGGCAGGCGGCGGGCAATGCCGTTGCTCACGGCCTGCCCTGGGACGCGGCGCTCGCGGCGCTGACGGTAAACCCGGCGCGCATCTTCGGCCAGGCCGCCAGCAGTGGCAGCCTCGAGGCGCGCAAGGATGCCGATCTGGTCCTGTGGGATGGCGACCCGCTGGAAGTTACGACGACGGCGACACGGGTCTTCATCCGCGGCCGCGATATCCCGATGGTCAGCCGCCACACCCTGCTGCGCGACCGCTACCGGGATATCTCGGCGCCGCTGCCTCCCCAGTACCGGCCACGTGGCGAGGCCCCTTGATCGTGGCGCCTATTCAGCTTCCTCGCGGACGAAGTTGTACCTGAAGCCGAGGAGGAACACGTTGACGTCGTAGTCCAGCGTCTCGGTGCCGAAAGTCAGCATGTTGCCGATCGTCGCCGGGCCGACGCCGTCCTTGGCCCAGTCATCCGCGGAATACTTCTCCCAGCGCCAGCCGAGGTTCAGGCTCCAGCGCGGGTTGAGGTGCCAGTCGGCGACAAGTTCGGTTCCCGTGAGCTCCGACTTCAACGTCGGGAAGGGACTGGCTGCACCGGCCAGCGCGTTCAGGATGCCGATATCGCCGGTCGTATCCGCGCGCATCCAGTCCGCACGCAGGTCCAGCTTGCCGTCGACCAGGCCTGGCCAGTTCAACGCCACGCCCTGGACGTCATGGCGGTCTTCCGTGCGTGCCGCCCAGTTCGGCGGCGCGGTATTCGGCGTCACGAAACTCGCTGCACCCACGGCGAACGAGTCGTAATTGTCGCGGCTGAAATACGCCGTCATGACGAGCGACTTCCACACCTGCACGGTGCCTTCCGCGCTGATCTGGTCGTAGTCGGCTGACACCAGCCCGACGGCGCTTTCGTCGTAGCGATCCCGCGCATTCTCGTAGCGCAGCGAGAGGCTGCCCCGCGCCGCCGGCGTGAAGTCGGCCTGTACCTGCACGAGATCGCGGTCGCGGTCTGCCTGGTAGTACTTGCGCAGCAGGGGATTCTGCTCGGCGCCCGCACCCGTACCGGGAATCGCCTGGTAGTCGGTGGCGTCGCGCGTGCCGCTCTCACCGCGGAAGCTCAACGACAGCTGCTCCATGGGGCGGAAGCGCAGCCGTCCCCAGTAGACGTCTTCGTCGTTGCGGTCCACGTTCTGGTAGTCGCGCTCGCGCACCTTGCGCTGCCAGCCCGCCGCGCCCTGCAGCATGCGGCTGAAGCGGTAGTCGGCTGTCAACGACAAGTCGCGGTTCTCGAAGCTGTAGACCGGGTTGACGAAGGACAGCGTCTGCAGCGAATCCGCCTGCACCGTGGCCCAGTCGTACTGCCCGGACTCATTGTCGCGCTCGCTGTAGCGGTACTCGGCAGACAATAGCAGCCGCTCCACGGGGCGCGACGTCAGCCGAAGGTTGGCATGCGTCGTGTCCGCGCGGCCGTCAAACTCGTCCAGCGGCAGCGGCTGCGCCATGATCGAGGGGTTGACGGTATATTGAAGCAGCGTGTCCGTCTGTTCCATGCGCCCGCGGGCATAGCTCGCATTGAGCGTGGTGTCCCAGGTCGCAAAACGGTAGGCGCCGGACAGCTGGCCCTGGTGGTGGCGGTTGTCCGGCGACATGGCCATGCGGCCCTGGTCGGGTCCGTTGAACGGGTTGTCCCAGGTCAGCGCCGTGTCCTTGTTGCTGAAGAACGAGCCGTAGTAACCGACGCGCACGTTCCAGCTGGTACCGGCATAGACGAGCGCGGCGTCGACTTCGTCGGTCTGGTAATCGAGCGGCCTGGCGAGTTCCTGGGCGACGCCGAGGAAATTGCCCCAGGTCAGGCCGCGGCCCCGCTTGGTCTGGCGGGTCCAGTCGGCTTCATAGCGCAGCCGTTCCGACTGCACGACTTCGAGCCCCAGGCCCGCGCTCCTGCGATCCCAGCCGAGGGTGAGGTCGCGCAGGTTCGCGTCCAGCGCGGTGAAGTCCGACGCGAAATTGCCGCGTACCCAGCCGCCCGGAAGCGTCAGCCTGTTGCTGCCGAGCCCGTCATATACGGTGCGGCCGGAATCGTCGAGGCGGCGGGGCAATTCATCCCACGACAGGTCCACGACCCAGTGCCCCTGGCGACCGGCGCGCAGCTCGATTTCCCGCGAATCCAGGCCCAGGTTGCGGGCATCGACGGCCACCGCATAGCCGCCTTCCGTCCGGTACGTCAAGTCGGCGTCTGCGTTGCCGTAGACCCCGTCCTCATCGAGTCCGGTGTAATCGCCGAAGCGTGCCGATTCGTCCGACACGTTCAGTACCGAGGCGCCTGCGTCGCCCGTCACGCCCGGCTCGGAAAACGGGCAAAAGCGGCAGGCCCACTGCTCGAAGTCCGGCATCTGCTGCGCCAGCGCGGCCGGGCTCGCGGCACCGCCGGCGCCGAGCAGCGCCGCAACAATCACCTTCAGGGTACGGTTTCCGTTCATCTCATGCGCCTCCTGCGACGCTCAGCGCATCAGCGCCTTGCCGGACGGGTGGTTCGAGCCGTGCACCTGCGTGTGACAGTTCAGGCAGCTGCCGGACAGCACGAACGGCGAGGCGGCGCCTCCCGCCAGGTCGCCGCTGCCGTAAGGCACGGAGGGATGGCCGCTCGGCGTATGGCAGGACTGGCACAGCAGCGGCGCACGCCGCGTGAGCATCGCGGGATGAACTGCACCATGGGGGTCATGGCAGATGCTGCAGTCCTCGACGACCGGGGCGTGCTCCCATACCAGCGGGCCGCGTTTCTCGGTGTGACAGCTGTAGCAGGTCTCGTTCAGGTTCGAACGCACCAGCAGCCCCTCGTTATTGCTGCCGTGCGGCTGGTGGCAATCGGTGCAGGCCAGCTTGCCCTGCCTCACCGGGTGCGCCGACGGCTTGAGGAAATCGCTCTTGACATTGGCATGGCAGGAATAGCAGGCAGCGGGCTGGCTATCCTTGCTCAGCATGGGATCGCTCGGCGGGTGCAGGCTGTGGCAGTCCGCGCAGGCGACGGTATTGATGTCGTGGGTGCTGCCGGCCCATTGCTCGCCCACGTGACCTTGGTGGCAATCGAGGCACATGGCATTCTGCTGCGGGACTGGCGTCCAGGCATCGGAACCGAAATTGATGATCGGCGGGCGCGGCTCGCCGCGCGGCACGCGCCCGGTGTGCGCGCCGCCGGGCCCGTGGCAGGCCTCGCATTGCAGCTGCTGCTCGCCGAACGGCGAGCGCGCATCATGAGGATTGCCGTGAGGCGTCTGGAAGATGCCCATCAGCGGCGGATCCCAGTCGCTGTGGCAGCCGATACACTGGTCAGCGCCACGCCGACTGAAGCTTGCCTCCTCGTCCGCCGCCTGGGCCGCCCCGGCCATGCCGAGCAGCGCCAGGGCGCAAGACACAAAGCTTGTTCTCAACAGCATTTCGCTTCCCTTTCGGTGACACCCGGCTCAAAAACTACACTGCAGGTCAAGGCCTGTATATAAGGGAAAGGCCGGGCAATCACCCGGCCCCGCCTTGCAAATACGCGATCCTGCCCAGCAGCTCCGGGATCGAGCCGGGACATCCCCGCGGATGTCCCGGCCACGCTTTTCGACTAGAGGTCGTGGGCGACCTCGACATCGGCCACCGCGCCGGGGCCGTGGCACACGATGCAGGCCTCGATGTATGCCGCACTTGTCTTCGCCTCGAGCATCTCCTTGGTGACGGTGGCGTCTGTCGGCGACGGGATGTAACCGCCGTTCTGCTGGATATGCGCCCGCGTCGGCGTCGCGATGAAGTCCGGCGCCGCCTGGTGACAGGACCAGCAGGCCGCCGCGGTCGGCGTGATCGCCACGTCGTCGCGCCAGTCGGCCAAGTTGACGCCGGTGTTGATGGTCACCGAGCGCGCCGTATCCGAAACCGGGTAATAAGTGCCCGGCAGGTGGCACGTATCGCAGTTGTTGAGTGCCTGCGGGTACGTGATGTGCCGATAGTCGTGCGCATTGTTGCCGAAGCCGTACACGACATTCTGTGCCGCATGGATCGAGTGGATCATGTAGCGGAAGTCGACCGACTCTTCGCCCTTGCCATCCAGCGGTGAAGGCGTAGTCCAGTCGAACCCGGCACCAGTCCGGCGACGGAAATCAGTGGCGTCCGGGTTGTGGCAGGTCGCGCAGAGCTGTTCCTCGTCGGCGCGGTTGGCGCCATGCAGGGACAGCGACTCGTGGCAGACGAGGCAGTTTTCCATTGCGACGATGTCGCGGCGCTCTGCGCCAAAGAACGCGGTGGCGCCCTTGACGGGAATGTTGGCGAGGCTGCCGGTTGAGGTCAGCTCTACCCTTGGACGGCCTTCCATGGCAACCACCACTCCGCCGGTCACGCTGGCTGGCAGCGGAGCTGCGGCAGTCACGGTATAGCTACCGTCCGCATTGGCGACCGCATTCGCCTGGAGATAGGCGAGATTCAGCACCACCGGTTGCGCCGGCGCCGGCGGCACTGCCAGGGCCGAGCCGCTGCCCTCGTTCGAGTAGTCGGTCGTGTTCCAGGCGATATCCAGCGACAGGCTGGCTCCAGCCGAGGTGAACGCCGTGTCGGCATTGATGTCATAGCGCGTCCCGTCGGCCGGGTTGTTCACTGCAAAAGTGATCACCGGGTTCTCGCCGGCCGTGGCGTTCGTGACGCTGATGACCTCGTACTCGAACTGCTCGCGACCGATCGCCACCGCTTCCTTGGTGCCCTGGAAGTGGTTGTCGGCATTGCTGCCGGCGATGCTGCCCTCGGCGTGGCAGCTGACGCAGGTGCCGTCCGTGGCCGGGCCACCGAAGCTGTGCTGGTACGAATAGGCAACCTGGCCCGTCACCGGGTCAGGTGCGCTGGTCCTCAGGCCGTCGATGTGGCACCCGCCGCAGACTGCGCCGGACGCCGTGGTCAGCCAGGCGTCACCCTCGGTGGCGACATCCGACTCGGTATGGCAGTTTTCACAGAACAGCACGGACTGCGGATAGGTCACGTGCGAGTAATCGTGCAGGGAATTGCCGAAGCCGTAGATCATGTACGGCACGGTGCGATTCTCGCCGAGATGGATCGCGTGGGCCATGTAGGCCATATTGACCGATTCGCCGGCGTCCGGATCGACCGTGCCCGGGTTGTGGCAGGTGACGCAGTATTCGACCGTTACCCGCGGGCCGCCGTGCAGCTCGAGCCGCTCGTGGCAGCCATTACAGTTGGCGGTATCCGCGATCGACTTGGCCAGCGGCACGGCTGCGCCGGTTGCGGGAATGAAATCGTACACCGGATTGTCTGGCGCAAGCTGGTTGCCCGGGGCCTGCATGCGAATCTCGAACCCGACGCGGTGGGTCAGGCTCGGCTCGTAGGTCACGGGAATCGGTGTCGTGATGTTTGCCGGGTCCGCACCGAAGGTGAAGCGATACTGGCCCGCACCGAGTTCCTCGAGCGTCCCAGCCGCACCTGGATGGGTGGTGGCCTGGATCGCCGTGGCAAAGGTCTGCGGCGTCGCCGGGTCGGAGTTCTGCACGCGATTGAAGTAGCTCACCCATTGCGAGGGCTTGCCGCTCGCAGGGGGCACGAGCTTGGCCAGCGTGAAACTGATGACGTTGGGCGCCAGGCCGAGCACGCTTCCGCCGCGCTCGGTCTTGAGCGTGAACTCGACGACTGGCGGACTGGCCACCGTGACGTCCGTGATCTCGGCGACGATGCGCCCTGCCGCGTCGGCCTCCGCCTCGGTCAGCAGGCTGCCGTTGCCGATGACGATGTCGCCGAAGCCCGGCGCGCCTGATCCGGGAGGACCTTCGGGTCCCGTGGGACCTTCGGGGCCGGCGGGGCCTTCCGGCCCGGTCGGGCCGGCGGGGCCGCGATCACCATCGTCACTGCCGCACCCTGCGAGTGCGAGCGAGAAGCACGCCAGCGCCAGCAGCGCGGGCAGTCCCGAAAACCGTCCAGTGAAAGCAGTCATTACCGTTCCCCTAAGCCTTTGATCTGATGTGCGCAAGTTGCATGCAGCAGCCCGGGAAGACTCTCGCGGACTCATGCACGACATTTCAGATCAGAATGAGTCTTTTCAGTATCGGGACTTATACGTAATCAGGGAACCAAATTCGTTCGATGCCTCACATTGGCGGTTAGAGCGACAGCTTCCCCAGATAGGCACGAAAATCGTCGCCGAGCTCGGGGTGCCGCAGCCCGTAGTGGACGGTCGCCTCGAGATAGCCGAGCTTGCTGCCGCAATCGAAGCGCAGGCCCTCGAACTCGTACCCGAAAACGGATTCCTCCGCCAGCAGCCGGGCGATCGCGTCGGTCAGCTGGATCTCGCCGCCCGCGCCGGCCCGGGTCTCTTCCAGCAGGTCGAAGATGCGCGGCGTCAGGATATAGCGGCCGACGACTGCCAGGTTCGAGGGCGCGTCCGCAGGTCGCGGCTTCTCGACGATGCCGCGCAGGCGGTGCAGGCCGGCCTCGAATGGCTCCCCGTCGATGATGCCGTACTGGCGGGTCTGGTCGGCCGGCACTTCCTCCACGCCGAGGACGCTGCCGCCGTGGGTGGCAAATACCTGTGCCATCTGGCCCAGGCAGGCTTCTTCGGCGTCGATGAGGTCGTCCGCGAGGTGGACGAAAAACGGCTGTGAGCCCACGACCGGTCGCGCGCACAGCACCGCGTGCCCCAGCCCGAGCGGCTCGCCCTGGCGCACGTAGATGCAACTCACCCGGGACGGCACGATGTTGCGCACCATGGCGCGCAGCGCCTCCTTGTCCTTGCTTGCGAGCAGGGCCTCGAGCTCGGGCTCGACGTCGAAGTGATCCTCGATGGCGCGCTTGTTCCGCCCGGTGATGAACACCAGGTTGGTCGCGCCGGCCTCGATGGCCTCTTCGACCGCATACTGGATGAGCGGCTTGTCCACGACGGGGAGCATTTCCTTCGGACTTGCCTTGGTCGCCGGGAGAAACCGAGTGCCCTTGCCGGCCACCGGGAACACCGCGTAGCGGATCGTGCTGCTCAAGTCGCGCCTCCTGCCTGGTCGGCTCCCCCGGGAGCCGAGATGCTGGCACATCGGCAGCGCGCGGCGCAACGCGACAGGCGGCGACCTTTCGCCGGCCGCCGCCCGTCGCTGCGCTTACTCGGGATCTTCCGGCGTGGACGCGACGAGCGCGGCCCGGTTGTCTTCGAGCACGCGCTCCCCGATGCCCTGCACCAGCACCAGGTCGTCGGGCGACTTGAATGGCCCGTTCGCCTCCCGCCACGCAATGATCGCCTCGGCGCGCGCGGGTCCGATGCCCTTCAGCTCCCGTGCCAGCGTCGCCGCATCGGCGGTATTGATGTCCACGGGCCCGGCCCACGCCAGCGCCGGCAGCAGGGCCAGCGTGGCGAGCAATAGTTTCCAGGTACGCATGATGTCGAACTCCCTGTTGACGAAGGTATGCGGCGAACGCCGCCGCGCAGCCAATCGTCGGCCGGAAGCCGTGCCACCGGGAGGCGGCAAATTCAGCGCTTGCGCGCAGTTTCGGGCGAGGTGGAGCGCGGGTCGAGCATGGCTTCGAACCGGAACGTCGTCACCGGGCGGGTCGTGTCCCAGGACCGACAGCTCGGACACTGCCAGTACAGCACGTTGCCGGAGAAGCCACAGACGTTACAGCGATAACGCGGGCTCGCTGCCGCGATCTTGCGCATGGCGCCGCTGATCCGCCGTACGGCGGCGTCCTGGCCACCCTCGGACTGCAGCGTCGGACGCAGCGTCTCCAGGATCTCCGTAAGGATCGGATTGCCGCTGATGAAATCGACCATGCACTGTCGTGTGATCGGATCGTCGAAGCTGCCGTCGGTGATCGCGGCGAAGGCCACCCCGGGCCGCCATTCGGGATGCCGTGCCAGGGCCTCGCCAAGCCAGCGCTCGAAGGCGTCCGTCATGCCCAGCTCTGCGTAGCTGCGGCGTAATTCGGGCAGCACATCGACGAGGAACCCGCCATCGCGCTCCAGGGCCTGCTCGTAGAGCCGCACCGCGAGGCGGTGGTCTCCCTCGCGCTGCGCCACGGTTGCCCGCATCATCGCGCCACGGACGGTACCGCGATTTGCGCCCTGGGCGCGCTTCAGCCAATGACGGGATGCGTTCAGGTCGCCGCGGGCGAGCGCCTCCTGCGCCAGCTCGCAGCAGTAATGCGCCACAACGGTACCGCTCGCGCCGCGCGCCATGGATACGAGCTGGTCCATCGCGGCAATTGCTTTTTCCCAGTCCCGTTGCAACTCGTAGATACGCACCAGGCCGCGCAGGCCCTGTTCACGCTGACTGGCACCACGCGCGACCTGGGTATAGACCTGCTCGGCCCGGTCGAACAGGCCCGCCTTGAAGTAGTCTTCCGCCAGCTCGTTGAGCGCACGGGCACGCGCCTCGCGGGGCAGATCGGGGCGCGCGACGAGGTTCTGGTGCACCTTGATTGCGCGCTCCGTCTCACCGCGGCGACGGAACAATGCGCCGAGGGCAAAATGCGTGTCGACGGTATCCGCGTCCATGTCGACCATGCGGATGAACACTTCAAGGGCCTTGTCCGGCTCCTCGTTGAGCAGGTAGTTGAGCCCCTGGAAGTATTCGGCGCTGACGTGGCGCGGGCCGCCGGTCAGCCTGCGCTCGGCGCTGCGCCGCGCGAAAAACCAGCCGAGTCCCGCGGCGGCAGCAAACAGCAACAGGAGCAGGACGGTGTCAGCCGCGCTCATCCCGCACCGGGAGGCCGCCAGGCGAGGCTTTTTTCAGTTCCGCGCGCAGGCGCCGCCGGTCCGCCGAAATGCGGGCGACCCACAAGAACGCCGAAAATATGCCAAGGAGCCAGCCTGCGGCGAGCGCCAGGACCACAGCGAGTCCGAGCGGCGCATCGAGCACGACCAGGCCCAGATCAACCCGGATTTCACCCGGATTGAGCCATGTGAAGAACGCCGCAAGCGCGACAGCGGCAATGAAAATGACCGCAGTGAGGATCCGCTTGATCATGACAACCCGGTTTGCAGCGCGCACGCGGCGCAGTCCAGACGGGATTGTATCAGCGGCCGTCCGCTCGCAGGGTCACCCGGCGATGCGGGGAGCCTCAGGCCTTGATGGGATTATGCCGGCCGGAATTGACCCGCTCGCGGAGATCCTTGCCGGGCTTGAAATGCGGCACGTACTTCCCGGACAGGGCAACCGCCTCACCGGTCTTCGGATTCCGGCCGATGCGCGGCGGGCGAAAATGAAGCGAGAAGCTCCCGAAGCCGCGAATCTCGATGCGTTCTCCGCTGGCCAGGCTGTTGCTCATCACCTCGATCAGGTACTTGACCGCCAGTTCGACATCCTTGGCGTTCAGGTGGTTCTGGCGACGAGCAATCGCCTCGATCAGTTCAGACTTTGTCATGTTATTGATCCGTCAGCGGCCCCAAAACTGTTTCCGTCCCCTGTACCGGAAGTGGCGGGCC
>DATKAZ010000031.1:0-2268 GCA_035514535.1 Gammaproteobacteria bacterium | reverse complement strand
CGTCGAGCTTGGCGGCACCGACCAGAAGTTCAACCTGCTCGTGGGCCGCGAATTGCAGAAGGATTTCGGCCAGGAGCCGCAATGCATCCTGACCACGCCGCTGCTCGAGGGCCTGGACGGGGTCAACAAGATGTCGAAGTCGCTGGGCAACTACGTCGGCATCGCGGAGCCGGCGGCAGAGATCTTCGGCAAGCTGATGTCCGTTTCGGATGCGCTGATGTGGCGCTACATCGAATTGCTTTCGTTCGAGCCGGCGGCGACGGTGCGCAAATGGCGTGACGAGGTCGAGGCGGGGGGCAATCCGCGCGACGTCAAGGCGCGCTTCGCCAAGGAGATCGCCGCGCGCTTTCACTCGCGGGCAGCGGCCGAACGCGCCGAGGAGGAGTTCGCGCAGCGCTTCCGGCACGGGCAGGCGCCGCAAGACATGCCCGAGGTGTCGCTGCAGGCGCCGCCCGGCGGCCTGGGGGTGACGCAGGCGCTCAAGCAGGCGGGCCTGGCGCCCAGCGTGTCGGAGGCGGCACGCAACATCGAGCAGGGCGGCGTGCGCCTGAACGGCGAGCGCCTCTCGGACAAGGCGCGCAAGCTCGCCCCCGGGGAAATCGTCGTCGCCCAGGTCGGCAAACGCAAATTCGCGAGGATCAAGGTCGCATGAGCGCTTACGAGGTCTACGCCATCAAGTACGCGCACCACGCGCGTACCGCAAAGGAGAACTTCATCGGCGGCGACCCGCACGACGGGCCGATGCCGATGGACTACTTTGTCTGGCTGGTGCGCGGCGAGGGACGCGAGATCGTCGTCGACACCGGGTTCAACGTGGCGGTGGCCGCTAAGCGCGGCCGCCGCATCACGCTGCCCGTGGACCAGGGCTTGCGCCTGATGGGAGTCGACGCGGCTGCCGTGAAGGACGTCGCCATCACGCATCTGCACTACGACCACGTCGGGACCTTCGACCTTTTTCCGCAGGCCACGTTCCACCTGCAGGACCTGGAGATGCAGTACGCCACGGGCCGATGCATGGGCGTCGAGACGCTGCGGCACCCTTACGAAGTCGAGGACGTTGTCGGCATGGTGCGGCGGGTTTACGCGGGACGCGTCCGCTTCCACCACGGCGATGGCGAGATCGCGCCGGGCGTGACGCTGCATCACGTGGGCGGCCATACCATGGGATTGCAGATCGTGCGTGTGGCGACGCGCCGCGGCTGGGTGGTGCTCGCCTCGGATGCGAGCCACTACTACGCCAACATGGAGCAGGGCCGGCCGTACCCGATCGTCTACAACGTGGGCGACATGGTCGAGGGCTGGCGCAAGGCGCATGCTCTGGCGGACTCGGCGGAACACGTCGTTCCGGGGCATGACCCGCTCGTCATGGAACGCTATCCCGCACCTCGGGAATCCATGCAGGGAATCGTCGTCAGGCTGGATTGACGCGCGCGCCGGCGCGCAGGGTTATCTGGTTGACCGGGTAAATTCGAACGTGTACTCTGCTTTCGCCTTGCGAAACCATCTAGAGGAGGAGGAGTCATGAGGCTTTTCGTTCGTTCGGCTGTCGCACTTGCGGCCGCCACAGCATTTGCCGCAGGAGCGCAGGCTCAATCGAGTCTGAAGATGCAGGCCACCTGGCCCGCCAGCCTGACGCTTTATGAGAACTTCACCTACTTCGTCGATCGCATTCACAAGATCTCGGGCGGCAGCCTGAAGATCGACGCGATGCCCGCGGGCCAGGTCGTGCCGGCCTTCGAGGTGCTCGACGCCACGCACAAGAAAGTACTCGACGGCGCGCACGCCTGGTCGGGTTACTGGGTCGGCAAGAGCAAGACCGCGATCCTGTGCACCGGTGGCCCCGGCGGCACCTTCGGCATGGACATGATCGATGCGCTGGGCTGGATGCACCACGGCGGCGGCATCGAGCTGTGCAACGAGTTCTTCCAGAAAGAGCTCAAGATGAACGTGCACTGGATCCCGATCCTGCCCGCGGGCCCGCAGGCTTTCGGCTGGTTCAAGCGCCCGATCAGGAACCTCGCCGACTTCAAGGGCATGAAGTGCCGCCAGACCGGCATGGGCGCCGAGGTGTACCAGAGAATGGGCATGACCACGGTCAACATGCCGGGCGGCGAGATCATCCCCTCGGCGCAGCGCGGCGTGATCGACTGCGCCGAATGGGTCGGCGGCGTCGAGGACCTGCGCCTGGGCTTCCAGAACGTGTGGAAGTACCACTACACGCCGGGCGTGCACGAGAACGTCACCATCGGCGAAGTGCTGATGAACGGC
>DATKAZ010000030.1:0-48929 GCA_035514535.1 Gammaproteobacteria bacterium | reverse complement strand
GCGGGGCTCTGCTGCATGGGACTGCGGCGCTATGACGATGCGATCCGCTACTTCGAAGTCGCGGTCCATGCCATGGAGTCGGATTTCACGGCGGCCGTGTTCGTCGTCCAGTCCTACCAGGCGAAGCACGACAAGGCGCGCACCAGGACGGCCGCCGCGAGAGCGATGACACGGATCGAGAAAATCGTTTCGGACGAGCCGGGCCACAGCCGGGCCATCGGGCTCGGCGTCTATATCCTCGCGATACTCGGGGAAAAGGAACGGGCCATCGAGTGGGCGACGCGTGCCCGTCTGATCGATCCTGACAACGCCAACCTGCACTACAATCTGGCCTGCGCCATGGCCACGCTCGGAGAATGCGATCGTGCGCTCACAATCCTCGAAGGCGTGTCCGACCGCTCGTCGCCCGGGATGCTCAGCTGGATCGAGGCCGACTCCGACCTCGATCCCATTCGGACGGATCCGCGCTACCAGCCGATGATCGAGAAGGCCAGGGCGCGCCTGGCGGCCGTGCCGGAGGCCTGACGCCCGGCGCGAGGCCTCACTCCCGCCAGTGCTGCGCGACCCAGTCGGACGGGCGGGTAAAGCTGCGCAGGTGGCGGAAGAAGCTGCGCTCGCGGTCCACGGCGAAGGCGCGGGCGAGGTGTGCGCCGACGGGGAGGGCCGGATCTCCAGAAGAGCGCCGCCCGATGATGGCGTCCGGCGGATTGAGCCCGCCGGGAAAGATGACGACCTTGCAGCCCTTTGGCAGCCGCGGGTTCAGCACATAGTTGAGCGGGAACGGCCAGAGGCACTGGACGCGGTAGTTCTGCACCCAGCGATACGGCCAGAAACGCACCCCGCCGGGGACGTTGCGCGTCACGTAGCGTTGCTCGAAGCGGTAGCGATCGGCGATTCCCTGGGGATCGGCGAGAAACCTCTCCTTGAGCGGCGCCAGCTTGCCGACGGGAAAGCGATAGATCGATGTCTGGCCGAGACGCTCGAAGGGCGTATTCCAGTTGCGCGCGAGGATAACGTCGTCCTGCGCGCCGTAAGTGAAGAAGGCGTCGATGTTGCCGGTGATGACGACGTCGAGGTCCATGAAGAGCACGGTCCCGGCGACGCCCTCCAGCGATTCGCTCCAGAGGCGCGCCTTCGGCCACTTGCCCCGCGTCCCCGGGCGCAGCGTCATGTCGAGCGGCTGGAGCGGGTAACAACGCACCTCCGATCGCACGCCGCTATCATCGTCGGTGTAGCACGTGAGGGAGAACGGCGGCGTGACGTTGCGGGCGATCATCGCGTAGAGGCGGTTGATATACGGCGCGCCGTAGCGCGTGCCCCAGTTGATGCAGACGACCTGTTTTTCCACCTCGCGCCCCCTCCGGCTCACCCGCCCCCGTGCGGCTCCCTGGCGCGACTCGCAAGCCAAGCCGGGGCAGTCTAACGCAGGAACGTGCGGCAGGCCCGCGACATGCGCGCCAATCTCTGGTATTCACTGGCGGGGCTTGAAACTGTCCCCGTGCTCAGGGGTCGAACGACAGATGTACAGACTGACGATGAAGATATTGAAACGCCTGATGACGCTCATGCTGGTGGCCGTGCTGGTACCGGCGGTGGCGGAGGAAAATACGCCACCGGCCCAGCCAGCCGGCGAGTCTGCGGCCGACACGGTGGAGAGAGTGGAGATCGGCGCGCTGGTGCTGGAGAACATTCCGCCCGTGCCGCAGGAAGTGGCCGACACCTTGTTCCAGTACCAGCAGGCCCGGGCGGCATCGTTTGCCGGATGGCTGCCGGCACCTCACGGCATGCTCATCACGACGCGATTCGGCCAGACCCGCCAGGTACACCGCGTGCGCGACCCGCGGGGCGACCGCCAGCAACTCACTTTCTTTCCGGAGCCGGTCGGCAACATCGTGCCGTTGCCCGACCCGGAGCGTCCCGGCTTCCTCTTCGGCAAGGATTCCGGCGGCGACGAGCATTACCAGATTTACTACCAGGACCTGGTCAGCGGCAGGCAGAAGCGCCTGACCGCGGGTCGTGCCAGGAACACGGCACCGCGCTGGTCCAGCCTCGGGGAATATTTCGCGTACTCCACGACCCGGCGCAACGGCCGCGACACCGACATCCACGTCTACGACATGGCGAGCGGCGAGAGCCGTCCGGTGCTGGAAGAAGGGGGGATGTGGTATGCGCTGGACTGGTCGCCGGACGACAATCGGCTGCTGGTGCTGCGCTACGTGTCGGGCGCGGAGTCCTTTCCCTACATCCTCGACCTGGAAACCGGGACGCTGACGCTGTTCCGCTCCAGCATCTTCCCGGTGTCGTTCGGTACGGCAAGATTTTCCCGCGACGGGCGCGGCATCTATTACACGTCGGACGAGGACAGTGAGTTCCGCCACCTGCGCTATCACGACCTCGCGAGCGGCGACAGCACGCTCCTGTCCGGGGACATTCCCTGGGACGTGACCGGTTTCGCGTTGTCCCAGGATGGCCGTTACCTGGCGTTTGTGGTGAACGCGGACGGGCGCTCGGAACTCCACCTGCGCGCCATTCGCGGCTGGCGGGCCGTCAACGTGCCGGCGCTGCCGATGGGCGTCGTGCGGGGTTTGCGCTTCTCCGAGGACGGTTGGCGCCTGGGCTTCACCCTGAACTCGCCGCGCAGCCCGGGCGACGTGTACTCGTTCCGGGTCGGCGAGACGCAACTGACGCAGTGGACCGACAGCGAGGTCGGCGGCCTGTCCACCGAGCATTTCGTCACGCCGGAGCTGATCCGTTACCCGACCTTCGACCATGAAGGCGCGCCCGGCGATGAGTCGCACGACGCCCAGGCCTACCAGGAGGTGGCACGGCGCTACGCGGCGGCGGTGCGGGGCGGGACGACAGGCCCCGTCGAAGCCGACGAGGACGAGGAAGTCGACGTACTCGAAGCCGAGGAACACGAGGCGGTCGAGGAGCAGGAGGACGCCGAAGAGGACGACACGGACGCAGAGCAGGCGGTTGCCGAAGAAGATGAGGCAGACGAGGAACGGGCGGTTGGCGACGCGCAGGCGCAGCTGCCGCCGCCGCCGAGGCGCTTGATTCCCGCGTTCTATTATCGTCCTGCGGGCGAAGGGCCACATCCCGTGTTGATCCTCATGCACGGTGGCCCGACCGGCCAGGCACGGCCGACCTTCAACCCGGTACTGCAATACTGGGTGAACGAACTGGGTCTGGCGGTGATCGCGCCCAACGTGCGCGGCTCCAATGGTTACGGCCGGAGCTTCAAGGGACTGGACAACGGCCGACAGCGCGAGGATTCGGTGCGTGACGTCGGCGCGCTGCTGGACTGGATCGGGACGCAGCCGGAGCTGGATTCGGCGCGCGTCGGCATCATCGGGGGCTCTTACGGCGGTTACATGGTGATGGCCTCGTTGATCCATTACGGCGATCGGCTCCGGGCCGGCGTCAACGTCGTCGGAATCAGCAACTTCGTCACGTTCCTCGAGAGCACGCGTGACTACCGCCGCTTCCTGCGCCGCAAGGAGTACGGGGACGAGCGCGATCCGGAGATGCGCGCGTTCCTGGTGTCGATATCGCCCACGACGCACGCTGATCGCATCCGCAGCCCACTGCTGATCGCCCAGGGCGCCAACGATCCCCGCGTGCCGCAGTCCGAGGCGGACCAGATGGTGCGGACGATTCGCGAGCACGGCGGCGAGGTGTGGTATTTCCTGGCCCGCGACGAGGGCCATGGCTTCCGCAAGAAAAGCAACCGGGACCGCTACAACAACGCGGTCGTGTCGTTCCTCAACAAGCACCTGCTGAACGAGCTGCCGGAGCCGGAATTGCCGGTTGACCCCTTGTCGACCGGAGAGACCGAGGCCGCTGGGGTGGACAGCGAAATTCGTGCCCCTGTGGAACCGCCCGACGGGGACGCCGCGGAGGAGCCCATGGATCCCGTACCGGAGCCGTCCGAGGAAGCGGACATTCCGCCAGCGGCGCCGGCGGCGGAGCAGGCCGAGGGCGACACCGCTGCGCCGCTCGAGCCGCCGACGGACGATACGCCCGAGGAACCGCTGGACCCGGTACCGGAGCCGCCCGAGGCCGGCTGACCGATCGCAGGGAGCGCCGCGCTCAGCGGCGTCGCGCGTACTCCGGCGGGCGGAATTTCCGCCGGTAGTTGGCAGGCGTAAGCGTGGTCGTGCGCTTGAACAGGCGCCGGAAAAACGACGCGTCCTCGTAGCCGCAGAGACGACAGATTTCGTCGACCGGCTCGTCCGACTCCTCCAGTGCCCGCTTGGCATGCTCGATGCGGACACCCTGGACGTACGCGATCGGGTTCGAGCTCGGCGCAATCGGCGTGGCCGAGGACCGCGCGCTGCATACCCGGGCGACCACCGGACCTTACACCCTCGGCGGCGAGCGCATCGACCGGCCGGCGCGCGCCTACGCGTACCACCTCGGCGCACACCGCGAGGTCGAAGCCGCACTCGGACTGCTCGCGCCGACCGATCGGCCCGAGGCCACCGAGGTCGTGCTGGCGGCGTTGACCGCGTGTATCAATGCTGCCGTCGGCGCCAGTGCGCTCGATCGCGGTTTGCGGCTGACACACTTGGAGACCCGGGCGTATATCGACTGGAGCCCGGCAGTCTTCCTGCACCTGGTCGATGCAGCGGAGGAGAATCTGCCGGTCGACCAGTTTGGTAATCTGCGGGTCGAACTCCATGTGCGGGGCGAGAACCTCAGCCAGGAAGACCTGGCTTACCTGCAGGCGTCGGTCAGCCGCTCGGCGGTTTACAATCTGCTGCGGCGGGGCCACGGATGCGTGCCCGCCGTGGTCGCTACCGAGGCGATGACGCAAGCGGCGTAGTACACGATCAGCAGAGCGTGGTGATTTATGACCTTCAGGTTGGCGACCGACAGGCTGCATATCCGGCCGTGGCTGGAATCCGACCGGCCGGCGCTCGAGCGCATGGTCGGGGACGAGGAGATGATGCGCTACATCACGCAGGGCCGGACCTGGTCGACGGAGGAGGTCGACGAGATCCTCGAGCGCCAGGCCCGCCACCTGAAGAACCACGGCATCTGTTTCGGCGCCGTGGTGCTCACGGCGACCAGCGAGGTCATCGGCCTGGCCGGCATGCAGCCGCACGATGACGGCCAGTTCGAGCTGGGCTGGTGGATCTGGAAGGAGCACTGGGCACGCGGCTACGCGACCGAGGCGGCCACCGCGTTCGTCAGGCATGCGCGCGACGAGATGGGCCTCAAGCGTCTCGTGGCGGTGATCGATCCGCCGAATGTCGCCTCCGCCAAGGTCGCGGAGAAGATCGGCATGCGGTTCGAGTGCATCAAGAGCGCCCGTGACACCATTGCCAAGCGTGTGGACAAGCCGATCGCCTATTACGGCCTGGCGCTCTGACCTGCACGGCTACTGGTATGCGCGTTCCGCCGACTATATTTATTCCCGCAGCCCGACACCGAGTACTGGCTTACCAAGCTGGATATCAACGACGTGCAGCCCTGGACGGCGCTGCTCTGGATATGCCGTCGAGCAAGTTCAGGAACGCTGGAAGCTGCGGGCGCTGGGTCGGCGGCAGGTATTCGAAGTTGCGCCCGCGATCGACGATTTCCCAGAAATGCGGGGACGCGGCCTGGCCGAGTTCGTCGCAGATCGAGCGCAACATCTCGGGGGATTCTCCCGCCATGTCGGAGGCAATCGTGCGCGCCTGCGCTTCGGCACCGACCGAAAGGTAATACGTGGCGAGCTTCACCTGGGCCTTGCGGATCCCTCGCAGCGCGAGTTCCTGCGGGCGGTTCCGCGCGGGCCCGTCGAGGTCGAGTAGTTGCGTCAGCACCTGGTCTTCGGCGCGGAAGCCGTTGCGATGCGCGTACTCGCTCAAGGCGGCGAGATCGTAGGCGACGGTTTCGGTGATGAAGTGCAGATCCTGCTCGGCGGCGACGCCGCCGTAGTACTTCAGGTGTTCGACTGCTTCCAGGGCGGCATCCGTGCGACCCAGGGCCAACATGCTTTCGATGAGGAGGCGATATTGATGCAGGACGTTGTATGCGGTGCGCACGCTGCCCTGGTTGATGGCCGCGCGGAGATAGGAGTTCATGAACCGGAACACCATGCTGACGATTTCACGATGTTCATGTCGCTGGTCTGCGGCGGCCGCCTCGCCGATGTAGCGCGTGTCGATGGCAATCAGGTAGTTGATGTCCTGCATCGAGCTGAGCGCCTCGTTGTAGATCCCGAGGTACTGGCGCAGGGTTTTCCACTCAACCCAGAGCCAGCGCAGGTCGAGCTCCTGCATCAGCTCACGGTCCATCGCGACGAAATCCGGGTCCTCGCGGATCCCCTGGTCGATCCGAAACCAGGCGTGGTCCTGGGTCGGCTTCGACGCAATGTACGCAAGCAGAAAATCGCGCAGGGCGTCCACCGCGCGACTCGTTATGATCTTGTCCTTCCCACTGATGGAATTGTTGGCGATGTCGGTGATTTCTTCGACCAGCCTGAGCACCTGGACCTGGTAATCGGGGACCTTTTCAGGCGATGCGAGGCCGCTGCCGCGGCTGGCAAGCCGGGTGGCGTGATAACGAATGCGGTTGACGATGTTGCCCGGTTCCAGGAACCAGAACACGTAGGCGAAGTAGGGCAGCATCAGTGCCAACGCCAGGCTCGCGGCTAACAACACACTGACGAGCACGAAGCGCGGCACGAACTCGGGCTGCAACGATACGCTGAGCCATATCGAGCACAGCCCCGCAATCACGTAGAAAGACATGACGGCGATATTGATGCCATCGCGCAGGAACATCAGCGCCACGCCGGTGTAGCGGTCTGACGACAGCTGCACGATGATCGCCACGACCGTCAGGACGATGCCGAATACCGCGACGATGGTGGTGCCGAGCGCGGGTAACGCGTCGGTCAACAGCCCGGGATCGAAATTGAAGAAGTACGCGATCGCCTCCGGGCCCCGCGCCGTGGTGCCGCTGGCAAGGCTATAGTCAAGCAGGTAGCCCCCCCAGAACATGAGCACCGAGACGATGACCAGGCCGGCGAGGATGTCGATCCACATCCGTCGCAGGCCGGGTCGCGGCTTGTGGCCCGCCGCGGTCGCGGCGAACGCCAATACCTGCTCGCCCTGGCTGCGGCCAAGGTGCGGGTCATGAAGTTGTTCCATGCCGTATATGGTCAGTCACGTCCACGTAATGGACAAGGACGTACCGCACATTTGTGCCTACTCCAGCACCGGCGCCGGGTCGGTTGGCTGGCGCGCCATTGGTGCCTCGTCTGGTGAGCCGCCCGGGATCGCGATCCGGCTGACATCTTCATCGGCCCTCATACCGCGGGCGAGGCTGGCCTTGGCCTGTGCCCATACGGCGACCAGGAACGCCGTCAACGGCACCGCGAGGATCATGCCGATGATGCCGCCCAGCGCCGTGCCCCAGAAGAACACGGAGATGACCACCAGCGCCGGGTGCAGCCCGGAGCGATTCGCCATTATCCTCGGCGTCAGCAGCCAGCTTTCCACCAGCTGCACGATCGCGAACACCAGCAGGCTGAGGCCGACCAGGTTGAGGCTGCCCTCGGGCTGGAAATAGGCCATTGGCAGCACGACGAGCAGGCCGATCAGCGTGCCGAGGAATGGCACGATGTTGAGCAAACCGAGCACCAGGCCGACGAGGATGCCGCCCTTCAGCCCGATCACCGTGAAACCCGCGGCGAACATCGCACCCATGATCACCGCGATCACCAGCTGGCCCTGGAAAAAGCCTGTCACCTGGCCCGTGAAGACATCGATGAAGTACAGCGTGTTCTTCTGCGTGGCCGGGCTGAACACGGCGAGGAAGCCCTTGACCTGGTCGCGCAGGCACCCGCCGGAGAGCAGCGCGAAGAACAGGAAAAGCGGCACGAAACCGAGTCCCACCAGCACACCGGCATAGGATTTCAGTGCCATGCCGGGACGCTCCACGTCGGGCACGATTTCTTTCAGGGTGCCTTCGTCCAGGTTTGCCATGACGGTCCTGAAGGTGCCGGGGAAGCGGGCGCTCAGGTACTCCTGCCAGGACGAGAGGATGCCCGGCGCGATTTCGGTGAAGTGGCTGATCTGACGGACCAGGGTGGGCACGAGCAGAATCGCGGCGCCGGCGATCATTGCCATGAAGAGCATGAGAATCAGACCGGTGGCCGCGGCACGGTTCAGCCGCAGGCGCGCCTCAAGGAAGTCCACCACCGGGTAGAGCACCAGCGCGAGGATGCCCGCCACGGAGAGCGGCAGCACCAGCTTGTAGAAGTACGACAAGATACCCGCCAGCGCCCACACCACGAGCGCGATCAGCAGCACCAGCGCGACGATCGCGAACAGCACGGCGGTGGCGCGGAACAGGCGGCGCTCGACCGAGCCGAACAGGCGGGAACCGGGTTGGGTACTCATCGCACGCCGCCCTTAAGTCAGCGCTTGTCGGCGGCAGCGCCTGTCGGGGGGAACAGCGTGGACAGACGCCGTAAACTGGAATTCGCGGCCTCGAGCAACGCCAGAATCCGCAACCCATTCAACCGGTGGTCCCGCTGCAAGGCCGCGCCCAACAGGCCGGCCGTGACCAGCGCGCCGGGCGATACCATGCGCCTGCGGACAGCATGCTTGACGCCGTCAACGGCGACGCCGAGCCGGCTGCGTCGCTGGGCGATGCTGTGCTCGGTCTCCCGGATGCTGGATTTCAAGGTCATGCAGGGGCCGATTTGAGCGTACGCTTAATGGCGGGCCAGCCCAGACGGGTGCTCGTGTGCCTGATCAGCAGCCAGCCGCCGAACGCGAGCAGCACGTTCGCCACGGCGAGCAACGCCATGGCCGCGACCGGCGCGATGCCGGCGTTTATCAGTACGAGGACCGCAGCGCCGGTGAGCGCAAACCATGCGCCGGCCAGCACCAGGGCCGAGAAGACCGCGATCACTAACATCTTGAGGAGGTTGTGGATGCACAGGCGGGTCTCGAGCGTAACCAGTTCGAGGTGATCGTGGACCAGCCCGCGCAGTTCGTTAGCGAGATTGGCAGCGTGTTCACCAAGATCCGGTGGCGGCGCTGATGCGTCGCTCGCCGCCACCGGGGGACCCTTGTCCTGGAAAGACATGAAGCGGCGCTGGGCCTAGCGACTGGCCAGCAGACGGCTCAGCAAGTAGCCCGTGGCCACTGCCAGGCCGATGGTGACCATCGGGTGCTCCCGCAGGTAGTCGGCGCTGGCCGAGTAGAGCTCTTCGCCCTTCACGCCCGCCTTGTTGCCGGCCCTCGCCAGCGCATCGGTGGCCTGGTTGGCGGCCTCGTCGGCGCTGTTGACGGCGCGGTGGGCGCCGGAAGCGAGACGATCGATGGCCGGGTGAGCGGCCTCCGCCGCGGCGTGGATGCCGCTGTGGGCGCCGGCGGCGAGGCGGTCCACGCCTTCCGTCGCGGGGTTCGTGCCGGCGGGACCGTTGGTCGCGTCGGCCTTCCTGTTCTCAATCATATGAATCTTCCTGGCTGATAGTCAGCGCGTGGGGGTGTGGTGGGTGGTCTGGTAGTAGGAATCGACGCTGGCGCTCCAGGTGGCATCGCTCCAGTCGGGCCAATTGTCCTTGTCGAAGCCCGGTGCATCCTTGAGGCGTTCCATGTCCACGTCGAGCGTGAAGCGCTTGTGCTCCGTGTCGCTCTTCAATGCGCTCCAGGGAATCGCGAACAGGCGGTCCCCCATGCCGAGGAACCCGCCGGACGACAGCACCGCATAACGGATCTTGCCGCCCTGCATGTCCAGCATGATGTCCTGGATCGTGCCAAGCTTTTCGTCCCTGAGGTTATAGACGTCGTCGCCCTCGATGGTGCTGGCGCTCAGTAACGTCGGCTGGCCGATGCCGCCGCGCGACATATCGGTTGCGGCGCGGCTCACTTGGTGGCCTTCTTGACGTTGCTCTTGGCGTCGCCATAGGTGTTCTGGACGGTGCCCTTGGCGTGCTCGCGCTTGCCTTCGCGCTCCATCTCGTCGTTGTCGATCGCGCGGCCGGTCGCTTCCTTGACCTTGCCCTTGCCCTTTTTCAACTCGCCCTTGACCTGGTCCTTGTTCATAGCTGTGGTCCTGTGTGTGGTGTTGGTCGGAAGGATCAAGTGCATGATCTTCCTTTGACATAACGGTGTCTGTGCGCCATCACACCTCACTTCAGTAGCCGCGGCTCACATCGACCTCGGAGAGCATGGGCTCGCCCGCCACGTAGCGCCTGAGATTCTCGCGAACCAGCAGCCAGCGCCGCTCGCCGGACGCCAGGGTACGCGCCGAGATGTGCGGCGTGATGATCACCCGGGGCATGCTCCACAGCGGGTGGCCTTCCGGCAGCGGTTCGGGGTCGGTCACGTCGAGGCCTGCGCCGGCGATGTGTCCGGATTCGAGGGCGGCGACGAGATCCTCGGTCACCACGCTCCGGCCCCGGCCGATATTGATGAAATAGGCGCCGCGCTTCGCCGCGCGGAAGAACGCCTCGTCGAACAGTCCCTCGGTAGCCGGTACGAGGGGAGTCGCATTGACGATGATGTCGGCGCGCGATGCCAGCTCCTGCAGTTCGTGGGGCAGCCCCACGTAGCTGACGAACTCCGGACCGCGGCGGGAACTGGAACGCGTCGCGATCACATCCATGCCGAGCGCGTGGGCGCGCCGCGCGATCTCGGTGCCGATGCCGCCGAGGCCGACGACCAGCAGCGTGCGGTCCGCGAGCTCCCACGTCCAATCGGCGTAATCGTCGAGGCCGCGGTCCCAGTGTCCTCCCGCCTGGCGCAGGTGGTAGACGTCCAGGCCCCGGGCCAGCATGAGCATCATGCCCACCGCATGCTCGGCGATGGCCGGGCCGTACAACCGCTGGGCATTGGTCAGGATCATTCCGCGCTCCCGCAGCGCGGGGGTGTCCACGCAGCGTTCGACGCCGGCGCTGTAGCTCTGCACCCAGTGCAGGTCACGGCCCGCCGCGATGAGGTCGGGGCTGCAGATGCCGAGTAATGCGCGCGCCCCGGCCAGCGAGTTCTCGGCGTCGGCGACGGAATTGACCGCAATCAGCTCCGCGTCGCCCGCGACGGCTTCGAGCCACGCGAGACGCTCCGGCGTATCGACCGCCACGAGGATCCTGCCGGGCGCCCGCCAGCCCGGGTGCTCGCGCACCGGCGTGGCGCTTTCCTGCAGGTCCAGCGCGGCGATCAGCCGTACGGTGGCCGCATCGGGACCCTTGTCGGCCGTGGCCGACGCCAGCACCGGTAACAGCACCAGCAGGGCAAGCAGGCCCGACCGGGCCACAAATGAATTTCTCTGTGAGCGCGCTGTACGCATGAGGGAATCTCCGTGATTTCGCTCCGGAACTTCAGCATAGTGGAATACGGCACGGCTGCGACGCCAAGGGACCGTCTGCGACGAGGGGATGCCCGTTTATACTGCCTATGCGATCGTCTTGATTATCATGTCACCCTGCGAGCGACGGATATCCCGGGAAGACCTGAAGCGGAGCAGAGATGATTGGAAAAACAACCTGGCTGCTGCGACGCCTGTTCAGCCAGATATGGGTCCGCGCCGTGTCCTTTGCCGGCCTGGGCGTCGTCACGGCGCTGGCGGGGATCTTTCTCGGGCCGCTGATTCCGGACGCACTCGGCACCCGGAGCGGGGCGGGGTCCGTGGACCAGATCCTGACCATCCTGGCGTCCTCCATGCTGGCAGTGGTGACGTTTTCACTGTCCGTCGCGGTGCAGGCCTTTGCTGCGGCGGCCAACACCGCAACGCCGCGGGCGACAAAACTGCTGCAGGAGGATGGCACCACGCAGAACGTGCTGGCGACTTTCGTCGGCGCGTTCCTGTTCAGCCTCGTCGGCATCATTGCGCTGAATACGGGGGTCTACGGCGAGAAGGGGCGAGTGGTGTTGTTTGCGGCCACGATCATCGTGGTCGCGCTCGTGGTGGTCGCCCTGCTGCGCTGGATCGATCACCTTATGCGCTTCGGCCGCATGGGCGATACGCTGGATCGGGTGGAAAAGGCCGCAACGGAGGCGCTCAAGGTGCGCGCGCGCACGCCCTGCCTCGGCGGGCGCCCCCTGTTGGACGCCATGCCGGAGGATGCGAACAAGGTCTGTGCCGACCGGATCGGCTACATCCAGCACATTGACGCCGAAGCCCTGTCGGAGTGCGCTGAAGAACTGGGGGCCGAGATCTGGCTGGCCGGCCTTCCCGGCCGTTTCGTGAATCCGGCGGAGCCCTTGCTCGGCGTCAGCGGAGCGGTCCTGGGCGACGAGACCACCAGCCGCCTGCGCAAGGCTTTCACAGTGGAGTCTGCGCGAAGCTTCGAACAGGACCCTCGCTTCGGCCTGCTCGTGCTGTCTGAAATCGCGTCACGCGCATTGTCACCCTCCGTCAACGACCCGGGCACGGCGATTGACGTATTGGGCCGCCTGGTTCGTGTGCTCTCGAACTGGCACCGGCCGACCAACCGGGAGCCGGCCTATCCGCGCCTCCATGTGCCGCCCGTCCGCTCCGCGGACATGCTCGAAGACGCGTTCCAGCCCATAGCCCGTGATGGCGCGTCCCTGGTCGAGGTCCAGGTCCGCCTGCAAAAGGCCTTGGCCGCCCTGGCGGCCATCGTGCCCGACGAGTTTTCCGATGCCGCGAGCGCGATGTCCGCGGAGGCGCTCGAACGCGCGTGCGCCGCGCTGGAATCCGACGTCGACAAGGCAAGCGTGGTGGCGGCGGCAATCCTCTCCCGGCCGTCATAAGCGCGGGCCGGGGGGGAATCCGGCCGACGCAGTCTCAAAGAGTAGACACGTCTGGGCGGCCCTCATCCTGGGATTCCCCGTCGCCCTGGTGTTCGGCTGGCGGTACCAGATCACCTCGGCTCGAAGAGGCGCGTGCCATTGCGGCGGAGATGGCGGCCAATCCCACTCCGCGCGACGAGCTGCATCTCGCCTTGTCCCGGCTCGTATTTTCATACTTTCGAGACGGTCTTTGAAGACGTCGCGATTCAAGGGGAGGACGAAGTTGTCCTCCAACTGGACTAGACTCGAAATAGACCGAAACCAATCGCAGGGAAACCCCCTATGCGTTTAATCACCCTCACGACTTGCCTGATCGCTGTCCTGGTGCTCGCCGCCTGCGCCGATAGCGATGCGCCCTCAGCGACCGGCAAAAACGAGGATTCCGCGGCGCGCGCGGTCGAACAACAAGAATCGGCCTCAGGGAAATGCGGCGAAGGCGGCACGGAATGTCCCGACGGGTTGGAATGCCTTACCTGGCGCAACGGCGCGCAAGCCTGCGGGCCGATGTCCGGACCGGGCACCGTGCTTGTCAAGGACGCTACCCTGGGCGGCGGTTGCCTTTCTCCCAACTCCGCCGACCCTCTTCCCGGCGCGTCCATCGCCTCGGTGCAGGTGATTGGCGTCGACGGCAACGTGATGGGGTATGGGCGCATGCTGTGGGACCAGGCCGGATTTGAAGTAGCAGCGGAACGCGGGACGCCGCCGGACGGTGCCGAGTTCACGGGCGACACCTGCACCGACTACTTCAACCTCGGTTATGACGGGCAGGCTGTGTTCGAGATCGTCAACAAAGCAGGAGAAGTCCAGGAACTGCGCGAAGGGCTGGCCATAGTTGTGCACATGCGCGGCCAAGAGACGCGCGGCGAAGAAGTTGCCGATGAATTGGAGGCGGCAGTGTGCAACGACCCCGCCGCTACCGCGCAGGGCAACCTCGAAAATTGCTCGATCAAGGTGCGCATGGTGGAGGCGCGCAGCGACATGTACGGACCGGACCGCATGGGCGGCACCATTCAGAACTTTAGCCCGCGATGAATATGGCAGGGTCGCTTTTCGCGCGATTTTCGTTCGCATTCATGCTAGCCGTGCCTGGCGCCGTATCGGCTCCGTGGCCGCCCAGTCATTGCGTCAAAGCAGATCACCCGGCCGTATTACAAGAACCACCAAGGGAGACAAACCGTGCTCAACCTGAACCGCACTCTTTCACTGATCAAGGGCGCCTTGTTCGATCCGGAACCGACCTGGCGCGGTTACCTGCCGGAGGCAGACAACTGGCAGAAGACCGCATTCCTGCTGACCGGTCCGCTGATCATTCTGGCCGCCGTGCTCGGCTACATCGTGGGCTTGCTCGGCAGCGACGCTTCCGCTTTCGGTTTTCGACCGACGATCGTCTCGACGCTGCTCGGCATCGTCTTCGGTGCGATCGCGGCCGGCATCTTCGCGTTCATCGTCAGCGCGCTGGCCGGCATGTTCGGCGGCAAGAGCAGCTTCGCACACGGGCTGGCGGCCACTTCGCTGGCGTTCGTGCCGGGCTATATCGGCCAGGTGCTCGGCTGGCTGCCGTGGATCGGGGGACTCGTTCTTCTCGGGCTCTTCATTTATGCGCTGGTACTCCTGTGGCGCATCCTACCAATCTACCTCGAGGTGCCAGCCGGCAAGCGTGTTGGACATTACATCCTGTCGTTGCTCGCGATGATCGTGCTGATGTTTCTCATCTCGATGCTGCTGCGGCCGATCACCGGGCCCGACATGTCAGGCTTCGACGACTACTCTGACAGAGGATCTTCGGACAGTCGTTCGAGCGGCGTCAGCGGTGTAATGAGTGGCGCCATGCGCCAGGCGGAACTCATGATAGCCGCGGAGGAGGACCGATATACGCCGCCCTCGGACGGCAAGCTGAAGGAGGCCCAGGTCAAGGAATACATCCGCGTCAAGAGCCGGGCTCGCGAAATCATGGAAGAGAAGAGCGAGCGGATGCGTGACCTTGCCGAACGCGCGGATCAGAAAGAGGAGATGTCAATGCGCGACATGAGCGAATTGATGGCCGGCGCGACGCAGATGATGGGTATGCACACCATCGAACTCGAGGTGGTGAAATCCAGCGGTGGCAACTGGGCAGAGCACGAGTGGGTTGGCGATGCGCTACGCACCGCTTACTTGCAACGAGACTTGAATGAATCCGCCGAGCATAACTACGGGCTCTTCCGGCAGTACGAGGACCAGCTCCGGGCGTTCGTTACTAGATAATCCGAACGGACACGGGGATGAAGCACGCGCGCTGCCCGCAGCATTCAATAGAATGCCCTCCTGGCCGCTCTCCCGGAGGCGGTGCAGGAACGCCTGGCTCCGAACCTGAAACTCGTGGACATGCCGCTGGGCAGGGTTCTGGACGAGTCGGGGGAGAGGATACGCCACGCCTATTTCCCGACGTAGTCGATCATCTCCACGCTGTACCTGATCGAAAGCGGCGCCTCCGCGGAGATCTCGATAGTCGGCAACGAGGGAATGATTGGCGTGGCCCTGTTCATGGGTGGCGAGTCCACGCCGAGCCGGGCGATCGTGCAGAGGGCGGGCCACGCCTTCCAGCTGCCGAGGCAGGCATTCATGGCCGAATTCAACCGCCGGTACTCTCCGTTCGGACAACATTTGCAATTGCCCCCCGGGACGAGGCGGAGGTCCCTGTCCAACACAAGGCACGACGGAGCACGTGCTCCGTCGGGGTGCAGGACCGATAGCGGGCAGGGCATTCCAGACGGATACTGCTTCGCCGGGCCGGGAGGCCGGCCCGGCGAAGCGATCCGCCCGTTTACTTAGGCTGATAGCTGAACTTCTGCCCGCCCACGGCGGCCTCGTACATCAGTCCGGCTTCGTCCATGGTGAAGACGGCAACGCCGTCCTTGTACTTCGCGTTGGCGCCGGCGCCCGACTTGAGGGCGACCGCGGTCGCCTGAGCGGCGAATTGGAAGTTGCCCTGCTTGAAGTTATCGACGGCGTTCTTCGTCTCGAAGGCGATGATCTCCGCGTACGTCTGCCCGCCGAGCTGCATGCCGATAGTGGCCTGGGACAGGTCACAGTAACCGACTGCGCGGCCGCGCTCGTAGAGCACGCCCCTGCCGTAGGCGCCGCCAACGCCCGCTGCCGCCTTGCCGACCTTCGGGAAGACCGCATAGCCTGCGGATGCATTGAGAATCGGCACGAGCGTCGGGTCGGCGGCCCTGGCCGCGGTGAGCGTCTTGGCGGCGTCCGCCTCGATGTCCGCCTTGCCTTCGACGGTCACCGGCGCGGTCGCGCAGGCCCCGACCGCCAGTGCGACGAGCGCTCCAGCAAGCACAAACTTCATTCCAGTCAGAACCTTGGTCATTTCAAGTCCTTTTACAGCACTCAGCGCTGTGATGACGTGGCACCTCGCCACATGCAGACAGGGTCGCCGATACTGGTGGAAATTTCTGTTCGCTGGCGCACCCACCCGGCAGGGCGCGAATGATGGGGACACTCCTAAAAGCGGGCTTTTAGGAGTGTCCCCATCCCTCCCATCCCTCAAAGCTGCGATTTGATTGGTAGCAGAATCTTTTCGGAAAGCTTTTCGCGCAACGGACGGCTCTTCCAGCGGGCAAGGGAATAAGACTCAGCCGCCAGCAGGTCGGCCTCGAACACCGCCATCATCTGGGTGGCGAAGTCGCTGCTGTAGATATTCAGACTCGCTTCGTCATTGAGCCGAATCGAACGTATGTCGAAATTGGTCGAACCCACCGAAACAAACTCGGCATCTATGACCAGCAGCTTGGTATGCAGCATGGTCGGCTGATAGACGTGGATCTCGGCACCTGCGTGCAGCAGCGCGCCCCATTCGGCCTTGGAGGCGATCTTGACCGTAAGCGAATCGATGTGCGGCCCAGGCAACAGAATGCGAACGCGAACATCGCGACTGCGGGCAGCGATCAAGGCCTCGAGTAACAGCCTGTCGGGCACAAAGTAGGACGCCGCCAGGTCGATAGTCTCCTCGGCCGCCGCGATAGCAAGCAGATACATCAAGTGCATGCTCTCGTTCCCGCCGGATGGCGAGGCAACAAACACGTGTGCCTCGATCCCGCCTTCCTCCTGCAGGGTCGGAAAGTAGCTCGGACCGTTCAGCACCTGACCAGTCGTCTTGATCCAATTGTCGTTGAAGGCCGCTTGCAACTGCGCCACTACGGGCCCTTCAATCCGGAAGTGAATGTCTCGCCAGTGATCCGGATCGCCACCGTCGCCAGTCCAGTGATCCGCGATGCCTACCCCTCCGGTGAACCCGATGCGGCCATCGACCACCAGCAGCTTGCGATGGGTGCGGTTGTTCATGCGCTCCAGGTTGTACCAGCGCAGCGGCCGATACCGATGCAACTGCACGCCGGCGGCCTGCATGGAATCCAGCAGCGATTGCTCCATCTTGGTGCTGCCAACCCAGTCGATGATGACGCTAACCGGCACGCCAGCGCGGGCCCGCTCAGAAAGCGCTTGCGAGAACTCTTCACCAATTTGACCTGACCAGTAAATGAAGGTCTCGAAAGTGATAGACGTTTGCGCCGTGCGAATGGCCAGCAGCATCGCCGGGAAAATCTCGTCGCCGTTTTGCAGCGCTGTCACCTTATTGCCGCGCACTATCGTCGGGCCCAGCAAGACGGACATCTCGCGCCGAAACTGCGGATCGGAGACAACGTAACGATGCTCGACCGTGCGCTCCAGCACCTTCTCGGGTGTCCTGAAGTTCTGCCACAATACCAGCGCCAGGCTGGTGGCCAGCACAGTGATTCCGATCGCCCAGAGTATGGATTTTCGGCGCCTGTTCACTAAAATCTCAGCCGTGTCTCGGGATTCATTTCAGCGCGGGTGTTACGCGCCATATGGAGTTACCAACGTCGTCGGCCACCAGTAGACCCCCACGCCCATCCAATGACACTCCGACAGGCCGCCCGCGAGCATTGCCGTCCGCGTCCACGAAGTCGGACAGAACCACCCGCGCCGGGCCGATCGGGCGACCGCCGCTGAACGGTACAAAGACGACTTCATAGCCATTCAATGGCCGTCGGTTCCAGGAACCATGCAGGCCGACGAACGCGCCCTCGCCAAAGCCAGCCACGCCGCTCTTGTTGAAGGCCAGACCCAACGGCGCCACATGCGCACCGAGGGCAAAATCTGGCGAGACCGCGCGAGCCACCAGCTCTGGCCGTTGCGGGCTGACGCGCTCGTCGACGTGCTGGCCGTAGTAGCTGTAGGGCCAGCCGTAGAAAGCGTCCCGGCGGACCGAGGTCAGGTAATCGGGCACCAGGTCGCTGCCGAGTTCGTCGCGTTCGTTGACAACCGCCCATAGCGCACCCGTGTGCGGCTCCCAGTCCATGCCGACCGGATTGCGCAGGCCCGAAGCGAACACCCGCGTGGTGCCGGTCGCAGCATCGACCTCGAGTATCGCGGCGCGCATGTGCTCGGCCTGCATGCCGTTCTCGGCGACGTTGCTGTTGGATCCGACGCCCACATACAGGTGGGCGCCATCGACACTGGCGACCAGGCTTTTGGTCCAGTGATGGTTCAACTCGTCACCCTTGCCAGGCAGGTCGGCAACCTTGGCAGGGGCGACGGTGATGGTTGTCTCACCGCGCTGATAGGGTACCTTCAACAGTGCGTTGGCGTTGGCCACGTATAACGTGTCCCCGACCAGCGCCATGCCGAACGGCGACTCCAGGCCCTGGAGAAACACACTGCGGAACTCGGCCTTGCCGTCTCCATCGGTATCGCGCAGCAGGGTGATGCGGTTGGCGCTCGGCACCCCGGCCCCGGCGCGCTTCATGATCAGTTTCATCACCGCGCCCTTAAGGCCGCCGATTCCGCTTTTCCCCGGTGGCGCGTTGGTCTCGGCGACCAGAACGTCGCCATTTGGCAGGACGTACAGCCAACGCGGGTGGTCGAGGCCCGCGGCAAAGGCCGTCACCTTCATGTCCGCGGCCGGGGTAGGAGTGGTGCCGTCTGTCCACCCGACCGCCGGCGCGATCTTGACCGTGGGAACCAGTGTGCGGTTAGGCTGTGGCAATTCCGGATCAGTGCCGGTCCCGGCTTCCGCCGGCAACCGTGCATGCTCTGCGCAGGCTGACAGAAGGGCAAGCAGGGACAGCAATGCCAATGGGAGGGCCGTCTTTCTGAAGGCAACGATCCCTGTGTTGGATTTGTGCGGGCCGTTTGCAGACACGGCTATCGGCAACCCGCGCCGTTCAACGCGGCGCATCGACGACCTCCCGGGTAGTCAGGACCTTGCTGCATGTTCACCAGCTTGGGGGATGGAGACAGTCGCGTCGGTGCGGTATCAAACTGAGCGAAAAGCAGCTGTTTCTGACCGATGATCCTGCTGACCGACGATGCCGCTCTCGCGGGCTACGGAGCGTTGGTCAGCCTCGCATGAGGCCCGGCGGACGCAGCGAGCGTGCAGTGCCTCAGTCGCGCAGATGCGCTGCGGGGCGATCAACTGACGCCGCTGTCTTTCTCTCCAGGGCCGCCACGGCATCGCTGGCCGTGGCCTTGCGCACGCCGGCGTGGGCGGCCGCGGCGGTGAGCCGGGCGCCCTTTGGACGATTGGCGATGAATCGCAGGATGTCGGCCTGAGTCGGTGACAATCCAGCAGTCTCGGCGGCCTGCCAATCGAGCTGGCGGGCGACAGCGGCGAGGCGGGCCAGACCATCAGCGAGACGGCGATCGAGGGACTCTGTCAGCCCATCAAAGTTCGTAGGTAGGAATCCTAACTATAAACGGGCGCAGGTCAATAGCTGACGGGCAGCTGCTGTTTGACCGCTTACAGCGCCATCAAGGCGGCCGTATACAGCACCGGACCGGTCGGCACCGCTTCCGGCGACCCTCCCGTCGGCTCCAGGCTGACGGCAAGTGTCGAGCTGCGCTCGAGCGCGGCGGTTGCGGCGCTGCCGAGAGCAAGCGTACGGCTTCCGGACTGGGGAAGGAGGCCCAGTGAAACGGGGACGCCGGCGTCGGTCAGAGCCCACAACTCGTAATCATTGGCCGGCTGCGCGGTGACATTCCCGACCACGCGCACTGCCAGTTCGCCGCTGGCCGGGGCGATCCGGGTCAACCATAACGGTTCGCCCTCGTCACTTGCGAGCAGGGCCACCGCAACCTGCTCGGGCACGCGTTCAATGATCGTTTCCGTGACGGTTTCAGGCGGCTTTTGCTCCGCCCGCCACCAGCCGCCCGCCATGACGACCGCGAGCAGCGCGAACGTCGCCGCGATCGCCGGCCACAGTCCGGGACCGGAGCGGGGGAGGCGGCGCGCTGCTGCCGCATCAATGCCGAGTTCCCGGGAGATTCGCTGCCACAGCAGGTCGGAAGGCATGACCGGCTCCAGATCCCACACGAGCGGCATCAGGCGCTGTTCCCAGTCGTTGACGGCCTGGCGGACGTCGCTACGTTGATGGATGAGCGATGCAAAGCGGCGCCGGGCAGCACCTCGCTGGGTCCCGAGGACATAGCGCTGCGCGAGCAGCTCAACCAGTTGTGGATCATCCAGCCTCATCGTTCCACGCACTCTCGCAGTTTTTGCAGGCCGCGGCGCATCCAGCTCTTGATGGTGCCGATCGATCGGTCAAGCTTCATCGCAATCTCGTTGAACGTCATCCCCTCGACGTAGGCGAGCTGAATGCAGCCGGCCTGGTCGCGGCTGATTTCGCCGAAGCAGTGCATCAGCCGGTCGGCCGTTTCCGACGGAACCGGGTCCTTGTCTTGTGCAGGTTCGTCGTGCCCCAGGACGCTCAGGACGTCCTGCTGTCCGTCGCGCAGAATCTCCCGCTGCCGCCCGCGCTTCCTGATCAGGTCCAGCGCACGATAGCGAGTGATGGAGATGAGCCAGGTCGCCGCCTGCGATCGTCCCGGATCGTACTCGGTCGCGGAGAGCCAGGCGGCCATCATGGTCTGCTGCACTACGTCTTCAGCCTGGTGATAGTCGTGCAGCATCCGGACCGCGATCGCCATGAGCTTCGGCGACACGGCGTCGTACAGCTGGCGGAACGCCTGTGCGTCACCCTGGCCGCTCTTCTGCAGCAACTTGTTCAGGTCAGCTTCAACCATTGTTCCTTGTTCTGTTGCCCCGGAAATCGTAAGCGGAGGTGCAGCCGGCCCTCGTCGCTCAATGATACGTCCCTTCAGCCGCCGCGGATGCACCTCGGGGGAAAAAATCTTGCCGTGGTGCATCCGGCCGCGTGGCTGGCGCGTATCAGATGAGCCGCCATCTGACGAGCGGCCCTTGTGACTTGATTCGAAGGAGTGTTTTCAATGACCCATTCAATATTTTCAATGACCCATTCAAGAGGCAGGCTGGCGGCATTCGTGTGCGCCGCGCTGCTGCCGCTGGCCGCCAGCGGATCCAGCCACCGGGAGGCGCCCTTCATCACCCAGCTCCCCAAGGTGGACGGAACCGACTTTTACATGTTCAACAGCTACGAAACGGGGCGCGACGCGTTTGTCACGCTGCTCGCCAACTACGTGCCTCTGCAGGACGCCTATGGCGGACCGAACTATTTCGAGATGGACGATGCCGCCCTGTACGAGATACACATCGACAACAATGCGGACGCTGTCGAAGACATCACGTTCCAGTTCCGCTTTACGACGGAAGTTCGCGGCGTCGCTCTCAGCGTCGGCGGCGAAGACGTTGCCATTCCCCTGAAGCAGGCTGGCGGGGTCGGGCCGACGGCCGCGGACGACGCCAACCTCAACGTGATCGAGTCCTATACGGTCGATATCGTTCGCGGTGACCGCCGCAGCGGCACACGCCAACCGTTGAGCCTCGCAGCAGACGGTTCCACGACCTTCGTCAAGCCAGTGGACAACATCGGCAACAAGACGCTGGCCGACTACGCCGCGTATGCCGACGATCACATCTACGAGGTCAGTATTCCGGGCTGCGGCGACGGCCGCCTGTTCGTCGGGCAGCGCAAGGAAAGCTTCGTCGTGAATCTCGGCGAGATCTTCGACCTGATCAATACCGACCCGCTCGGGGCACCGGATGGCGAGCCGAATACGCTGGCAGACAAGAACATCACGACGCTCGCGCTCGAAGTGCCGGTAACCTGCCTCGTCGGGGGGGACAGCGGCATCATCGGCGGCTGGACTACCGCCAGTGTGCGCCAGGCGCGCGTCATCAACCCGTCGCCGAACATGCGCGGGCCTGCGATCAACGGCGGCGCCTACGCGCAGGTGTCTCGCCTCGGCGCGCCGCTGGTGAACGAGGTCGTGATCGGGCTTCCGGACAAGGACCGCTTCAACCACAGCGAACCGGCCGACGACGGGCAGTTTGCCGTCTATGTCACGAATCCGACCCTGCCGGCGTTGATCGAATTATTGTTCCCGGCTGCGGTCGCGCCGACGGCGTTTCCGCGCGAGGATCTGGTCGCTGGTTTTCTCACCGGCGTGGATGGCCTGAATCAGCCGCCCAACGTCGTTGCGTCCGAGATGCTGCGGCTGAACACGCAAATACCGGCGGTCCCGGCCGGCAGCCAGGCCCCGCTGGGCGTGCTGGCAGGCGATAATGCCGGGTTCCCGAACGGCCGCCGGCCCGGCGACGACGTCGTCGATATCGCGCTCCGCGTGATGATGGGCGTCCTGCTCGATCCCGCCGATGCGCCCGCCGGACAACTGGCGTTCACCGATGGCGCCTACGTTGACGACACGTTCTTCGACGCAACGTTTCCCTATCTCGTGACGCCGTTGCCCGGCTCACCGAACTGAAAAGGAACATCATCATGAGAAAGAACCGACTCAGCATGGCGATGCTGGCCCTCGCGGCCGGCATCGCCGTTGCCGGCTGCGGCGGCGGTTCCGGTTCGCTGCCGCCGGATGAGCCACCGACACCGCCGCCACCGGCCGTGGTCGATTTTACGAGCTTCGTGACAGACCAGTTCGCGGCGACTGCCGATGACACCGATCCGGAGCCTGTCGACGAGACGGACTTCGAGTTCAAGGACCAGGACAATCCCGATGCCTTCGCCGGGCTTCTTTCGGACCCGTAAGCGCAGTGCGGTCACGGTAGGCATCGCCGCCACCATCGCGGTGGCGGCGATGCCGCTGTTTGGCGATGAGTCCTCCGATCCCGCCGGGCCGCAAGTCGATACCGTGGTGCTGCAGCTTGCCGAAAGTGCCGATTCTCCGCAAGGACTCGCCGCGAGGTGGCGGGTCCTTCAGCGCGATCCCGGCGATGCCGAAGCTGCGGGCCGTTACGCCGGCCTGGCGCTGCGTCATTACGCGTTGAGCGGTGATGCGCGCTACCTCGGCTATGCGGAAGGGGCGCTGGCACACTGGCAGGACGATGCGAATCCGCCACTGCCGGTCTGGCTTCTGCGCGGGCGCATCCTGCAGACACAGCACCGGTTCGTCGAGGCGGGCACTGACCTGGATCGCCTGCTCGCGACGCATCGGCATTCGGTGGAGGCCATGCTGCTGGCTGCGGATGCCTGGCGGCGTGCCGGTGACATCGATCGGGCACGGTCGCGGTGTGCGGGGCTTGCGCTTGCCGGCTTTGCGGAACCTGCCTCGCATTGTGCCGCGGATATTCTCATGAGTCTCGGCAAAGCCGGGGAGGCGCACGCCTTGCTGTCGCCCTTGCACACAGGCTCCAGCCAGGCGCCGCAGGAGCTGAAGCAATGGATGCTGACGGTCGCAGCGGATGCCGCCGCTGCAGCCGGCAGAGATCCGCGAGCTCGAGCACTTTACGAGCGCGCGCTCGCCATACCGGACGCCAGCATCGCAATGTACGCGTCCTATGCCGACCTGTTGCTCGCCGACGGCCGCCCAGACGAAGCGATCGCGGCACTGGCACGGGCTCCGGATCAGGATGCGGATGCGCTATTGCTGCGGCGGGCGTTTGCCGCAAAGCAGCTCGGTGGGACGGATTTCGAGGTGCTTTGTGAACGGCTGCGCGCCGGCTTCGATGAGGCGAGACAGCTTGGCACGGCAGCGTTACATCTGCGTGAGCAGGCATTGTTCGAGCTGTGGATTGACGATGACCCGGACGCGGCGCTCGCGTATGCCGAGCAGAACTGGACACTCCAGAAAGGCTGGGAGGATGCGGCACTGTTCATCAAAGTGGCCCGGGCCGCCGGTCGCCCTGAGGCTGCCGGTGCCGTTCACGACTGGCGCCAACGTTTTTGAACAGGAGAAGTGTGACGTGACGCGATTACCTGCTTTTTGTGCCGCTGGATTGCTGCTCTTTTGCAACGGATCGTCACCGGCCCAGGCGCACAGCCAGAGCAGCAGCCGCCTGACGCTCGACGTGGTGGAGCGAGTGCCGCAGGCACTGACGATCCAAATGACGCTGCTGGATCTGCTGCACCTGGTTGATCTCGACGGTAACGGCGACGGGAAGCTGACCTGGGGCGAGGTCTCCGCTTCGGAACCCGAGGTTCTCAAGCTCATCGCCAGCAACGTTTCGCTGCGGGCCGGTGGGAGTTTTTGTGAGTTGAGCGCGAAGCAGCGCGCGTTTTCGCTGACGACCCACGCAGAGGAGCCCGCCCTGCGCGTCGCGCTGCAGGTGCACTGTCCGGAGGCAGCCGAGGCGAGCAGTTTCCTGCTCAGCTTTCAGCTGTTCTTCGACGACGATCCCACGCACAAGGCACTGCTCACCGTCAGCGGCGATGCAGGCGATGAGACTTACCTGCTGACGAGCGATAATCGTGAACTGCGATGGCCTGCCCTGCGGATGGGGACGAATGGGGACACTCCTAAAAGCCCGCTTTTAGGAGTGTCCCCATTCTAGCCGGCAGCGTCTGCAGCGCCCAAGACCACCTCGACATAGTGCTCCTGGCGGTCGTCCACCAGGGGGATAAGGCTTTGCGGCCGGGCCACGTCTTGGCCAACCGGCCCGCCCACGCCGGTTCCATCCACCGCGGCGCCGTCCATCGTCACACGGATCGCCTGCCCGGTTTGCCCGGCGACCCGCTTGACGGTGATGTGGTAGACGGTCTCGCGATAGCGGTAGTGGATCGTGTACGCCTGCCAATCCGCCGGGACGCACGGCGCAATGCGCAGATGGTCCACTTCCAGGTGCAGGCCGAGCAGGGTTTCCACGGTGAGCCGGTACATCCAGCCCGCTGCCCCGGTGTACCAGCTCCAGCCGCCGCGGCCGGTGTGTGGCGACACGCCATAGATGTCCGCGGACATGACGTAGGGCTCGACCTTGTAGCGCTCGATGGCTTCCGCGGTGCTGCCGTGATGGACGGGATTGAGCAGGGTGAAGAGTTCCCACGCGCGTTCAGTGTCGCCCATCATGGCGTAGGCCATCGTGGTCCAGATCGCGGCATGGGTGTACTGTCCGCCGTTCTCGCGCACGCCGGGGATGTAGCCCTTGATGTAGCCCGGTTCCAGGGCGGAGGTATCGAAGGGCGGGTCGAGCAGCTGGATGAGTCGCTCTTCGCGCCGCACCAGGCGCTGGTCGACCGCCGCCATCGCCTGGCGCGCGCGCCCGGGATCGCCGGCTCCGGAAATGATCGCCCAGCTCTGGCTGATCGAGTCGATCTGGCATTCGTCGTTGCTGGACGAGCCCAGCGGCGTGCCATCGTCGAACCAGGCACGCCGGTACCAGGCGCCGTCCCAGGCCTGGGCCTCGATGTTGCCGCGCAGCTGGGCCGCCTGCGCGGTGCACAGCTCGGCAAAGTCGGTCTCGCCGCGATCGTGCGCCAGGCCGGCAAACGACTCGAGATTCTCGAGCAGGAACCACGCCAGCCAGACGCTTTCGCCCTTGCCCTCGTGACCGACGAGATTCATGCCGTCGTTCCAGTCGCCGCAGCCCATCAGCGGCAAATCGTGGACGCCGAAGCGCAAGCCGTGCTTGATGGCGCGCACGCAGTGTTCATAAAGGCTGGCTGCTTCAGTCGAGCGTTGCGGATAGTCGAAGTAGGCTTCCTCTTCGGCATACAGCTCGCGGCCCTCGAGGAAATGGATGGACTCGTCGAGCACACCGGTATCGCCGGTGGCCCGCACATAACGACCGGTGGCATACGGCAGCCACAGGTAGTCGTCGGAAAAATGGGTGCGCACGCCCTGTCCGTTGGGCGGGTGCCACCAGTGCTGCACGTCGCCCTTGATGAACTGGCGCCCGGCGTGCCGGATCAACTGCTCGCGGGCCAGCCACGGGGTGGCATGGACAAGCGCCATGATGTCCTGCAACTGATCGCGGAAGCCGTAGGCACCACCGGACTGGTAATAGCCACTGCGTCCCCACAGCCTGCACGACAGGGTCTGATAGACCAGCCAGCCGTTGGCCAGCACGTTCAGCGCCGGGTCGGGCGTGTCCACATTCACCGCGCCGAGCGTGCGGTTCCAGTGTTCCCACACCGCTGCCAGCGCCTCCCGCGCCCCTTGCTGCCCGCCGAAGCGCTGGATGAACTGCCGGGCCTCGTCGGCGGTGGCTGCCGCGCCGAAGACGAACACGATCTCGCGTTCCTGCCCGGCGGCCAGTTCGATGCGGGTCTGGATCGCGGCGCACGGATCGAAAGCCGCACCGGTTCGGCCCGACAGCCGCTTGCGGCGCATCGCCGCCGGATTGGCCAGCGAGCCGTTGGGGCCGATGAACTCGGCGCGATTTCCGCTCACCGAGCGCTCCCGCTCGCTGACGTGCGCAAACACCACCCGATTGCGGCATTCGCGGCCGTAGGCATTGCGGGCAAACAGCGCGCCGCTGTGCGCATCCGGTTCGGTGACGATGTGCATCAGGTTGGCGTGTCGCCACTCGCCGAGCACCAGTTCCCAGTAGCCGGTCAACGACAGGCTGCGTGCTTGCGGCGACGAGTTGCGCAGCTTGATCACCGCAAACTTCACCGGCGCGTCCATGGCGACGTAAGTGAACAGTTCGGACGCGATGCCGGCTTCGTAGTGTTCGAACACGCTGTAGCCGAAGCCGTGGCGGCACACGTAACCGGAGGTGCCGCGGGCGGGCAGCGGCGTCGGCGACCAGAACGCCCCGGTTTCTTCGTCGCGGATGTAGAGCGCCTCGCCGCTGCTGTCGGAAAGCGGATCGTTGTGCCAGGTGCTGAGGCGGAACTCGTGCGCGTTTTCCACCCAGGTATAGGCGCTGCCGCTCTCGCTGACGACCGTGCCGATGTGCGGGCTGGCGATGACGTTGACCCACGGCGCCGGCGTGGTCTGACCCGGTTCGAGGGTGACGACGTATTCGTGGCCGTCGGGCGTGAAGCCGCCGAGGCCGTTGTCGAAAATGCGCTCGCGCGCCGCCAGCGGGAAAACCGCTTCGGCGGCCGCTTTCCTTACGGGCTCCAGCAAGTCCGACGCACGTTTCGGCGAGACGCGACGTTCCACCTGCTCGATCAGGGTCTTGGCGGTATCGGTGAAGACGATGCGGGCGACCGTCTGTAGCAGCACCCGTTCGTCCTCGGAAAGCTCCTCGGCGCGCCGCACGAAGACCCCGCCCGGCTTGTCGAGCACCTGCGCTGCGGGCCCGGCGTTGATCAGCCCCATGATCAGGTCATGCAATTCCGCCCGGTACCCTGAGAAATCCTCGTTCACGATCACCAGATCGGCAATCAGGCCCTTCATGCGCCAGTAGGCATGCGCCTGCAGCACCTGCTTGACCAGGTCGATGCGCTTATGGTCGCCGAGGGTCAGCAGGACGATCGGCAGATCGCCCGAGATGGCGAAGCGCCACAGCCCGGACTGGCCCAGCTGGTTGCGGGCAATGACGCCGGGTGCGGCGCGGCGCAGGGCATTGCCGTATATCACGGAGTTGGCCAGGCGGCCGAAGACCTGGGCATCGGCCTCGCTGGCGTTGAGATGGCGCAGCACCTCCTGGCTCTGGAACCAGGCCATCTCGAACGCGCGCTCGACGAAGTGGCGGTCGCAATATTTATCGAGCAGGGCCAATGCGGCCTCGCGCGTGTCCGCGACGCCGGAGATGATCTGCACGTTCGCCGTTTCGTCGGGTGACAGGGTCAGCATGCGACGGATCGCGACGATCGGGTCGAGCACCGAACCCGCCGTGTTCGACAGGGCGGGCGGACGCTCGCTGTCGTCCAGCACCAGCGGGTCGGCCACCGTGCGGCCGCGTCCGATGAAGCGTGCGCGGTCGGTCTCGTAGGACGGTTCGTCGGCCACCGCGCCCGGCGCGGCCAGCAGGTGAAACATCCAGGGTACCTGCTCGCCCGGCGTGCGGGGACGCCGAGTGCAGAGGATCGCCTGGCGCTCGGGCAGGATTTCGGTCTGCACGAACAGATTGCTGAAGGCACGGTGCGCAAGGTCGGTTCTCAGCGGCGCCAGCACCACCTCCGCGTAGCTCGTCACCTCGATGTGACGGTGTCGCGACGACTGGTTGGTGAGCGTGACACGACGGATCTCGACGTCGTCTTCGGGGGACACGCTGATCTCGGTGTGCGCTTCGATCGCGACATCGCGCCGCCGGTATTCGGCGCGCGCCTGCACGAAGATCGCCTCGTAGTGATCGGCCTGGCGCAGGGTCGGCTGGTGCGCGGTCGACCAATAGTGCCCGCTGTCGCGGTCGCGCAGGTAAATGAAAGTTCCCCAGGCGTCGTTGGAGGCGTCCTCGCGCCAACGGGTGACGGCGAGCTCGCGCCAGCGGCTGGCGCTGCCGCCGGCATGGGTCGCCATGACGTGGTAGCGGCCGTTCGACAGCAGGTGCACTTCGGGGATCGGCATATTCGGGTTGGCAAACACGCGCATGAACGTGCCGCCGTCGGCGCTGGGCGGGCGGGCGGCGGCGCTCACTTCGGCCGCGTGGGGATGCAGGGTGGCGCCCTTCTTCGGCACCCGCTCCTGCAACAGCAATTCCGTCGCCCGCACCAGCGGATCGGACTTGAAGCGGCGCTGCATCGGCTGGTCGAGCAGGACATGCGCAAAGGCCAGCAGGCTCATGCCCTGGTGATGCGCCATGAATGCCCGCACGATGGCGTGCGGTTTGCCCCGCGGCACCCGCGACGGCGTGTAATCGATCGCCTCGTAGAAGCCGTAGGCGCCGAGAAAGCCATGATCGACCAGCGTTTCCAGGTTGCGGCACGCTTCTTGCGGCATCACCGTCAGCGCCAGCGCGCTGGCGTAGGGCGCGATCACCAGGTCGTCGCCGAGGCCGCGCTTGAAGCCGAGACCCGGCACTCCGAACGCCCGGTACTGGTAGACCTGGTAGATGTCGGCGGCGTTGTAGCAGGACTCGGATATTCCCCATGGCACCTCGCGTTGCCGGCCGTATTCGATCTGGCGCGACACCGCGGCTTTACAGGTCTGTTCCAGCAGGGTGTTGGCGTAGCTCGGCATGATCAATTGCGGCATCAGGTACTCGAACATCGAGCCGCTCCACGAAATCAGGCTGACATCGCCGCCGTGACTGGTCAGCAGGCGGCCGAGCGAGAACCAGTGTTTCTGCGGCACCTGTCCCTGCGCGATGAGCAGAAAACTGGCCAGGCGCGCTTCCGAGGCCAGAAGGTCGTAGCAGGACGGGTCGCGGCGCCGCTCGCCGACGTCGTAGCCGATGGCCAGCAGGTCGCACGCGCTGTCGTAAAGAAAAACAAAATCCATCAATGCCAGTTCGCGGCAACGCTGGATCAGGTCATCGATGATGCCGAGCTGTGTCAGCGCGCCCGTGGCGGCCGCACCCGCGCCGGCCAGTTGCATGCGCGTCGGGATGGCTTCGCCCTGCCACGAATCGGGCACCAGGTACGCAAGCTCGTCCCGCAGGGCGCGGGACTGCTGGTCGAATGCCCGCGTCCAGTAAACCAGTTCGCCATCGATATCCTTCGGCAGCAATTCGAGCAGCGCGTCGCCGCAACGGTGAATCTCGGTCAGCAGGCTGGCGGCGGCAGCCAGCGTCCGCGGGGGCCCCTCCTGCAAGTGGGCGCCAAGGGCATCCCGCAGCACGCCGATCTCCTTCGCCAGCTCGGGGTCGGGGGACGCCGGCAGCTGCTCGGCCAGCACCCGCAGGGTGTCCTGCAGTCCCTGCCAGGCGTTGGCGGACAGCACCGGCTGATGCTTCATTTCAGCCAGGCCTGCCTGCAGGGTAAGCAGACAGCCGGCCAGGTTGCCGCTGTCCACCGACGAGACGTATCGCGGTTGCAGCGGTTGCAGGGTGCGGGTGTCGTACCAGTTGTATAGGTGGCCGCGGTAGCGTTCCAGCTTTTCCGTCGAGGCCAGGGTGTTGCCGACGCGCCGCAGGCATTCCCCGGCCGTGATATAGCCGAAATCGACCGCCGCCAGGTCGGCCAGCAGTGACATGCCGATATTGGTGGGCGACGTGCGCGAGGCGATGACCGGCGCCGGATATTCCTGGAAGTTGTCGGGTGGCAGCCAGTTGTCAGCCGGGCCGACGAAGTCGGCGAAGTAGCGCCAGGTGCGTCGGGCCGATGCCCGCAGGAAGGCCTGCTGGTCGACGCTCAGGCCCGGGGCGGGGGAGACCAGCGGCTGGCTGATCCACCAGCCGACGACCGGCGACAGCAGCCACAGCAACAGGATGGGGGCGGCGTAGAGCCACGCCGCCGGCTGGCCGGCGACGGCTAATGCCACCCCCAGTGCCACCGCAAGCGTCGGCGCGATCCACATCTCGCGAAAACAGTCGGCCGCCGAGCGGCACGCGTTGCGGCGCGCATAGGCGGGCAACTGCCACAGCAGCAGGCCGCGTCGCGTGAACAGCATGCGTACCCCGGAGCGCAGGATCGCGTCGAGGCTGATCCGCGTGTCGTAGGGCAAAAAGGCCAGGTTGAGCAAGGCGAGCGCGATCGGGCGGCCGGCGGATCTGCCGGTCAGGTTGAAGTGCACCAGCCAGTCGCGTTCTCCAGGCTTGCGCACCAGCTCGATCACGCTGGACAGCAGGGTGGGCAGGCACACCACCGCCAGCACCAGCAAGGTCCACAGCCACCCGGGCCCCGGCCCCAGCAACCAGCCCCCGGCGAGCAAGACCAGCAGCGCCGGCGCCACCAGGCTGCGCCGAAGGTTGTCGTGCAGCTTCCACAGCGACAAGGCCGAGAGCGGGTTCACCTGCCGTTTCGCCTTCGCGCCATTCGGGCCGGGGGGGCCCGGCACGCGCGGCAGCAGCCAACCGGCAAGCTGCCAGTCGCCGCGTATCCAGCGGTGGCGCCGGCTGGCCTCGATGGTGACGCTGGCGGGATGCCCTTCGATGAGATCGACATCGGTCACCAGCGCCGAACGCGCATAGCCGCTTTCCAGCAGATCGTGGCTGAGGATGAGATTCTCCGGAAAGCGGCCGTCGACGGCCTGGCGAAACGCATCGACGTCGTAGATGCCCTTGCCGATGAACGAACCTTCCCCGAACACATCCTGATAGACATCCGACACTTCGCGCGTGTAGGGATCGATCCCCGAGTCGCCCGCGAACAGCTTGGTAAAGCGCGACTGGCCGGCGCTGGTCAGGCTGATCGAGGCGCGCGGTTGCAGGATCGCGTAGCCTGCGACGATGCGGCCCTTGCCGGCATCGTAGACCGGCCGGTTGAGCGGATGCGCCAGGTTGCCGACCAGGGTGTGTGCCGCGTCGCGCGGCAGTTGCGTGTCGGTATCCAGGGTGATGACGTACTGGATGGATTCGAGAATGGACGGATCGCCGACGATCTCCGAAAAGTCGGTCCCTGGTCCGCCCCTGAGCCGGGCATTGAACTGCTCCAGCTTGCCGCGCTTGCGCTCGTAGCCCATCCATACCCGCTCGAACGGATTCCACAGCCGCGGCCGGTGAAACAGATAGAAGATACACGGGCGATCGTCGCGGTAGGTCGCGTTGAGCGCCTCGACTGCGGCGCGCGCGTGGTCGAGCAAGGCCGCGTCGTCCGGCAGTGTTTGCTCGGGCGCGTCGCGAAAATCCGTCAGCAGGGCAAAAAACAGATTGGCATCGCGATTGCCGAGATAGCGGATCTCCATGGCTTCGAGCAAATCATCGACGTCCTGCAAGCTGGTCAGCAGGGTAGGGACGATCACCATGGTGCGATGGCGCTCCGGGATCCCCTTGGAAAAATCCAGCCGCGGCAGCGCGCGCGGCGGCAGCATGAGCGTGACCAGCAGGTTCACCAGCGGCACGGCCAGCGCCGAGGCGGCGATGACCAGGGGAAGCGCGAAAAACCAGAGCCGCCAGTCGCCCGCACCAAGGCCGAGCGCGGACAGCGCGATCGCGATCGAAACTAGCGTGAGCAGCAGGATGGGGCCGAGATAAAGGGGCAGGCGGAGATGCCGGCCCACGCGACAGAGGCGGGATTTCCACGACGGCCGCCAGCCAACCGCGCGCTCGAGCTGCGGGCGGCCCTGATCGACAAGGTAGTAGCCGACATGTGCACTGCGGTCATGCATGCCGCGTTGCACCGCGGTCGCCCGCGCAAGCGCGATGGCTTCGCGCGCCACCGCCATTTCGCTGGACGCACTGCGTCGCGCCACGTCCTCGATGACATGCCGGTAGCGGTCGCGAGTGGCGAAATCCTGGCTGGCGTACATCGCCGTCGGATCTTCGCGCAAGGTCTGTTCGACGACGCTGAGCGACTCGACGTACTGCTTCCAGTCCGTGGCGCCGATGAAACGCAGGCTGCCGATGCTGTTGGCGATGGAAATCTGCTTGGCTGCGGCGGTACGGCCGGCCGCCTCCGACAGTTCGGTTGCGGTCACTCCCTGTTCGAGCAGCTTTTGCTCGACCCAGGTCTGCACGAAGGCCATGGCCGGTCCCTGCGCCTGGAGCCGCCCGTAAAACTCCTCCACGAACGGCGCGGTCAGCGGCACATCGGCATTGGCGAATCCGGCCAGCAGCTGGATCAGCCGTTCCGGTTCGCGTTCGGCGGCGGCGAGCATGCGGTCCGCCCAGTGGATGGCCACGTCGCGCTCCTCACGCCGCTGGGCGATACGTACCCCGATGCGGCGCAGATTCTCCAGCAGCGCGAGCTGCAGCATGATGGGGAAAGCCCACAATTCGCCCAGCTTCAAGGTTTCGACGGTCTGGTAGGAGGCGATGAACTGGGTGGCATTGTCGCTGTCGACGCGACCGTCCATGTGGGAAATCAGCTCCAGCGCCAGGTCGTAGATGCGCGGAAAACCGGCCGACGCACCATCGGCCAGGCGCGGCAACTGGCGGCTGTATCCGCGGGGCAGATGCCGACGCGCCAGGGTGATCTGCTGCTCGATCAGGTAGAAATTGTCGAGCAACCAGGCTTCCGTCGGGACAATCCGTTGTCCCTGGGTGGCGACGGCGGTCACGACGTCGTAGACCGCCATCAGGACACGCGCATTGTCCGCCAGCCGTGGCAGCAACCTGTCCGGCCCCGGACGCGGATGGACTCGATGCTGGCCGGCGAGCGTCACCGCGTGACGCTTCAACTGCTCGATGCTGAACAGCTCCGAACGCAACAGTTCGGTGTCCTGATCGTGATGCAGCGCATTCCGCATGCGTGCCGACAATCCGAACTCCTTGATGGCTATGACATTCTCCGGTTGTCGCTCCCGCCGAAGGCGAGACGGCATTGTCACGGCCGATGGGGCATGGGGACCTTATGCACCCTAGAGCCTCCTGCAATTCATGTCTGTGCGATGGCGTACCTCCTAACCTGTGGAGATCATCAGTCCTTCGCACCCGCGCGCAGCGACGACTCCAGCGCCTTGCTCGCAGAGATGTCGACCAGGGTCAGCACGACGCCGTCGATCACGTTGTCCAGCCTGCGATAGGGAATGATTCGCACCGAGAACCAGCGGTCGTCGGTCGTGTGAATTTCCTTTTCGCAAATCGCCAGCGTGCGCAGGGTTTCGGCGGCATCGTCGTGCAGGGCCGGGTACTCGAGCTTGGTCGTGAGGTCGCTGAGCGGCCGGCCGACGTCGCTTTCCCTGATGTTGATGATCTTCGCCGCCCGATCCGTATAGCGCCTGACATTGAGCCCCTGGTCCAGGAACAGGATGGCGATGTCGACGCTGTTCAGAATGTTGGACAAGTCGCTCTGGGCCAGCGCAAGATCGTCCAGCTTGGTCTGCAACTCGGCATTGATGGTTTGCAGTTCCTCGTTCATCGACTGCATTTCCTCCTTCGAAGTCGACAGTTCTTCGTTGGTGGACTGTAGTTCTTCGTTGGTGGACTGTAGTTCTTCGTTGCTGGACTGCAGCTCTTCGTTGGTAGACTCCAGCTCTTCCCGGGTAGTATGGTTCTGCTCGCGCAAGGACTGGATTTCATCGAGGCACTGCTGCAACTTCGCCGGCGGCTCCGCCGATTGCGCCTTGCGCCGGCCGCGGGCCGGGGCCGGCGCGACATCCCGGAACACCACCATGAACGTGTCCTTCAGTGCGGCACTATCTTGAAGCGCCTGCACGGTGACATCGACGGTCTGGGTCTCGCCAGTGGACGTTTGTACCTTCAGGCCGCGCAAATGCACCTCTTCCTTCTGCGTGGCGGCCTGGTGCAGGGCGTCGGCGAGACGCGCGCGCAGGCCCTCGCGCACCATGGCGTGGAAGTTCCAGTTGGCTTTGCCGGCTGCGGGTTCCAGGTATTTCCCGGTACGCCCGCTGATGTAGACGATGTCGCCCTGGCTGCCGACCACGACGGCAGCCGGCGAATACTCCTGCAGCAGCACCCGGTCGGCCGCCTGCTGCAGGCTTTTGGTGGTTGCGGTGGAGGTGGAGGTGGGGGGCGACACGTATATCTCCTTGGTTGCTGCGGGCCGCGGACGACGCGGTTGCACCGGGAAGTCGAGGCCGACAGCAGTGGCATTGTCCTCGCGCAGATAAGTACGCAGCTTCGAGTTGATCGGGGTGAACAGACCATTGGAGCGCCCCACCGTTTCCGCAGAGCCGAGCAGCAGCACGCCGCCGGGACGCAGGCTGTAGTGGAACAACGGCACCAGCCGGCGCTGCAGCCCGGCATCCAGATAGATCATCAGGTTGCGGCAGGCAAGCAGGTCGAGCCTGGTGAAGGGCGGATCGAGCAGCACGTCGTGCTGCGCAAACAGCACCATGTCGCGGATGTTCTTGTTGATCTGGTAGTGGGTTTCGTGGACGCTGAAAAAGCGCGCCAGCCGGTCTTCCGATACATCGTCGCGGATCGACAGCGGATAATGGCCGCGGCGAGCCACGCTGATGGCATCCGGGCTCAGGTCGGAGGCGAAAATCTGCAGGCTGAATTCATGCGCCGTGGCCAGCCGTTGCATCGCCTCGGTGAATACGATGGCGAGTGAATAGGCTTCCTCGCCGCTGGAACAGCCGATCACCCAGGCGCGCAGGTCGTGCTCCTCACTGCGCCGCGCCAGTAATTCCGGCACCACTTCCGCTGCCATATGCTCCCAGACTGCGGCGTCACGAAAGAAATTGGTCACCCCGATCAGCACTTCCTTGAACAGCAGGTCGACTTCCTGCGCGTTGTCCTGGAGGAAGTCCGCGTACCGTGCCAGCGTGGGGATCTCATGAATTGCCATGCGCCGGTCGATCCGGCGCCTGAGCGTGCTCGATTTGTAATTGGAGAAATCATGCCGCGTGCGCTCGCGCAGCACCTGGAAAACTGTTTGCATGGGCGTCAATACCGGTGACGATTGCGCCGCGTCCGCGGAACTGGTTTCCTGCCCTGCTGTCTCTGTCTCTGTCTCTGGCCCCAGCGCAGTCAATCGCGTGAGGTAGGCCAGGATGCGGGCCGGCAACTCGGCTGGCGGCGCGACGATGTCGGCGCAACCCGCGGCAATGGCGCTTTTGGGCATCGAGTCAAACTGCGCCGTGTCGGGTTGCTGGACCGCCGTCAGCCCCCCGACCGCCTTGATCGCCTGCAGGCCCAGGGTGCCGTCCGCGGCCATTCCGGACAATACCACCGCGACCGACTGCTCCCCCTGGTCGCGGGCCAGGGATGAAAACAGCACGTCGATCGGCAATCGGAGGCCGCGCGGTGCGGCGGGTGTCGCCAGGTTCAGCTTGCCGTGGACCACGCTGAGTTCGGAGTTTGGCGGGATCACATAAACACAGTCGGGTTCGATGCGCATTTTATGTTCAGCTTCACGCACCGGCATCGCCGTGGTCCGCTGCAGCAGCTCTGCCAGCAGGGCCTTCTGCGTGGGATCGAGATGCTGCACCACGATGTAGGCCATGCCGCTGTTCGCCGGGACCTGCCCGAAGAACTGCTCCAGCGGAACCAGGCCGCCGGCCGAGGCGCCAAGACCGACGATGCGGGGTGCAACCGGTTCGGTGAGACGCGTGGCGGGATTCGAAGAAGCCATGGATGCCCTACGTACGGAAATTCAGCGCCGCAGGACAGAGGCAGCCCAGCCGCTGTCTGCGTTAGAGTGCCGCAGTCGGAGCGGCCGGGGGGCGAAAATCAGGCGCTTTGGGCCGACTTGACGGAATCGGCCACGTCCACGAAGATTATCAGAATGGACGATTCACCGGGAACCAAACCCGCCTTGACATGGAACGCGGCGCCGGCGCTGGTACGCACTTCGCAGCTTTCGTCCAGGACGCCGTTGCGTACCTGTGCCACCAGCTTTTCCAGAACCGGCCGGCTTTCCGGCGCGAGGAAGTCGTCGATGCGGCGGCCGATCAGTTCGGCGCGCTCCTCCCCGCACAATGCCGCCCCGGCGACATTGACCCTGTTGATCTCGCCCTGGGGGCTGACGCTGAAGTAGCTCAGCGGCGCAAAATCGTAGAGCCGGGCACAGTGAACGAGATCTTCGGTAAGCTCGCGCTCGCTGGCTTCAAGCTGCTCATGTTGAAGATCCAGTTCAACCTGGTGAACCTGCAATTCATGCAACAGCTTGAGTGCATCGCTCGCACTTCCTGGCGAGCTGGCCAGTTTGTGCAACAGGCTCAGGGCATCCAGGCTGGTCAGCCAGCCGTTCGACGGCTGCACGTTGCTGTTCTTGAGCTTTTCCTCAGCTTGCTCTCGCAATACCCTGGCTCGTTCGCTCATCTGGCCTCCATTCATCTAGTTCGACTGCGGCTTGGGCTGGGACAGCCCTCGCTGACTCAGCAGACGATCGGATTCCCTCTTGACCACGGCATAGCACTCGCAAACCCGCTTTTCCAGTGCCGGCCGGTCCAGCACCGTGATCAGGCCGCGCCGGTAGGAAATCAGTCCTGCACTCCGCAATTCGCTGGCCGCGCCCGTGACGCCTTCCCTGCGCACACCCAGCATGTTCGCAATCAGTTCCTGGGTCATTTTGATCTGATTGTCGGGCAGCCGGTCCAGGCTCAGCAGCAGCCAGCGGCATAACTGCTGGTCGATCGAGTGATGGCGGTTGCACACCGCGGTCTGCGCCATCTGGGTGATGAGTGCCTGGGTGTAGCGCAGCAGCAGACCCTGCAGATAGCCGCCGCGTTCGAACTCCTCCATCATGTAGCCGGCCCGCAACCGGTAGGCGTGACCGGAGCATTGCACCACGGCACGGCTGGTGGTGTGCCCCCCCCCCATGAACAGCGAAATGCCGACCGCGCCCTCGCTGCCGGTGACCGCGATTTCGGCCGACGAGCCGTTTTCCATCACATAAAGCAGGGAAACGATGCCGGCGGTCTGGAAATACACGTGGGTCAACTGGGCGCCGCTTTCGTAGAGCGCCAGGCCGAGCGGCAGGGCAAACGGCTCCAGGTGCGGCGCCAGGCGCTCGTACTCCGCCTCGGGCAGCGCCGCCAGCAGGCGATTTGCGGTGGGCGGCGGCATGTCTGGTCGTGTGGACCTGGTACTCACTGGTTTCCTCGAATTGCGGAGCGGCCTCCGTTGCGGACGGTTAGCGATATCCGGGTCTTGCGCCTGTTCATTATAAGCGCAAGAGCGCACCGACGGGTGCTCCTGACGGGTTACATTCCTGGTATTACGCGGCCCAGTCACACCTACCCCCCGGTCCGGTGTCTCGCACTTCAACCCAACCATCGCTCATACCCGGATTCTAGTCCGCCAACGGGGTCTCACCGTGCGCCATCGCACATAGCGGTGAATTGTAACAGATTGCCAGCATGGAAACTTGCACGGCAGAGCCCGGACCTTAAGCGCGCGAGCGTACGGAAGCGGTTCGCTTTGGCGCTTCAGCGCTATTTGTCCTCCGAGGTGTTCATGAGCACCTTGGCCGAGGTCATGATGCGCAGGGTAATGAAAGTCAGGGCGCTCAGAATCAGCGCAATTTCGAGCCGCCCGGTGGCTACTGATACCCCGATTGCGCCCGTTAACCACAGGCTCGCAGCTGTTGCTGTGCCGGAAACGAAGCCTTCGCCTTTCACTACATTCTTGAGGATGGCACCTCCGCCGATAAATCCCATGCCGGTAATGATTCCTGCCATGACACGTGCTTCGGCATCCGTTGAACCAAGTACCTGGAGGCCCGCCAGCATATATCCGCATGCGGCAACAGCTACCAGGGGAAAGGTACGCAGGCCTGCTGTGCGTTCCTTTTTTTCCCGGTCCCAACCGATCGGCAGGGCAAGGATATAGGCGAACAACAAATCGCGTACGTGCAGTGCGACAATGCTCCATTCAAGTTCAGGTATCAGATTCATGTGCTTCTGCTGCGGGACAAGGCGGCCACTGCGCCATTAGCTTTGGGCAAGGCGACAGCGGCGTCGGTGCGTTATCGCACCCACCGAACGGCTGGCCTCTGTGGTCGGCACACAACGCTGATCACGTGGGTAATCGAACAGACGCAGCGGAGCGCCGGCGCCATCATCGCAGCTCACACCTGAGCGTCCCGCTCGGGACATCAAGAAGTACATGAACAACCCGAACGCGCCGTCGATTCAACGTCCCTCGCTCGCGTTGCTGTGCGCCGAGCCCTTCCGTGCTGCGACAGAGTTTGCCAGGCACAGGTTCGGGAAGTCACACGACGCGAAGCCCGGTGACGGGCATCCTGTCGTAATCTTCCCGGGCTTGGGCACGGACGGGAAATCCGTCGCCACCTTGCGCGCGCGCTGCCGCGCGCTGGGCTACCATGCGCTCGACTGGGGCCAGGGATTCAATACCGGCCCACAAGGTGATCTCGACGTCTGGCTGCACACCTTGAAGTCACGGGTCGTCGAGCTGCTCTCCGGCCACGCCCAACCGGCCACTCTCATCGGCTGGAGCCTGGGCGGGCTCTACGCGCGTGAAATCGGCAAGCTGATTGCACCGTGCATCCGACAGGTGATCACGATGGGAACGCCCTTCAACTCCGGGGCCGACCACACCAACGTGGGCTGGCTCTTCCGCTTCTTGAGCGGCAGTTCGTCGGTGATCGATCCGGCGCTGAGCCTGCGCCTGCGCACACCTCCACCGATGCGCACCACCTCGATCTACAGCCGGTCGGATGGTGTGGTCGCGTGGCAGACCTGTCGCCACCACAAACGGTCCGCACTCGTACATGACATTGAAGTCGGCGGCAGCCATGTCGGCATGAGCTGGAACCGGGACGTGCTGGCGGTGGTCGCAGACCGCCTCGGTCAGCAGCCCGGGCCATGGCGCCGATATGTGCGCGCGCATTGAGCATGTCGCCAGATAACATGGACAACTCAACGAATCATGTTCCATGTTGGAAACCTTCAGGATGCCAATGAACAGTGTCGAGCAAGATGTCGCAGCGGGGCTCTGGGATGAATGTGATCCGCCGTGCCTTTCGCTTTTTCAACCGACTCATCGGGATCACCCGGACAATCAGCAGGATGCGATACGCTTCAAGAATCTGGTGAAAGCGTTGGAGGAATCGCTTCGACAACAGTATGCGAGCGGCGAGATCCAGCCCTTGCTCGAACCAATGCTGGCCCTCGCGGAAGATCATGACTTCTGGAACTGCACCTTCGACGGACTGGCAGTGCTGCGTGCCAGGAATATGTTCCGGGTCTACAAGCTCCAGCGCTCCGTCGCCGAATTGGCTGTGGTGGCGGACAGCTTCCATACCAAGCCCTTGCTGCGCATCCTGCAATCAGCGGATCGATACCAGGTACTCGCCTTGAACAGGCACGAGATGAAATTGTTCGAGGGGAACCGCGATGCCCTGGACGAGATCGTGCCTGCGCATGGGGTGCCGCGGACGCTCACCGAGGCGCTGGGTGAAGAACTCACTGAACCCCGCCAGACGGTCTCGGCCTACGGCGGCCGCGGCGGCGGCCAGGCACCCATGCACCATGGCCATGGGGGCAGGAAAGCCGAACTGGACCATGACGCGGAGCGTTTTTTTCGTGCTGTCGATCGTGCGGTCCTCGAACACCACTCCAAGCCCACCGGCGTGCCGTTGATTCTGGCCGCCCTGCCCGAGCACCATCACATGTTCCACGAACTCAGCCACAACCCCTTCCTGATTGCCGAGAGCCTGGACGTGCATCCGGATGCGCTTGCGTCGACCGACGAGTTTCGCGAGCGGGTCTGGCAAACCATCGAGCCCCGCTACCTAGCGCGCCTGGCGGGGCTGGTGGATACTTTTGGCAGTAACAAATCCAAGGGTCTCGCCGCCGACGACCTGGCAGAAGTGGCCCGGGCAGCCGTCGGCGGGCGCGTGGCTACCCTGCTGATTGAAGCTCGACGGGAAATCCCCGGTCGGGTCGATGCTTCGACCGGCGAACTCGAATTCGATGACCTCTCCCACCCCGAACGTGACGACGTGCTCGACGACCTGGGGGCCGTAGCGCTTAAGATGGGAGGAGAAGTGGTCGTCGTGCCGAAGGAACGAATGCCGACCGAAACGGGAATCGCCGCGATCTACCGCTACTGAGGCTTGTGACATGCTCATTCAGATCAACACGGATGACAACGTCAATCAATCCGATGCGCTGACGGAGCGGATCGAAGCCACGGTCAGAGACGTCCTGGCCCGCTTTGCGGACCAGGTGACGCGCGTGGAAGTTCACCTCAGCGACGAAAACAGCGACAAGAAATCCGGCAGTGCCGATATTCGCTGCCTGTTGGAAGCCAGGCTCGCGGGCCTCCAGCCCGTAGCCGTGACTGATGCAGCGGCGACCGTGGAACAGGCTGTCGACGGTGCAGTGCGCAAGATGAGGCGTTCCCTGGACAGCACCCTTGGACGGCGGCAAAAGCGCTGAACACCGTCCGCGCTGCAGATATCACTGACTGAGCGGCTTCAAACGATCACCTCCAGTTCATCGCCCCGGATTTGACTTTCCGGCCCCCGATGTTGGAACGTCCACAACCACACGAAACTTTCAGTTTCGACGGCCCGGCATTCGACATTGCCGCCACACCAAGCGGTAGCATCCTGATAGCCGATTTCGACACCGTCAAAGAAATTCGTGCCAGCGGCGTCCGCGACCTCGTGTCCCTGCCGGTCGTCATGGACAAGGGCGACTTGAGTGGTGCAATCGCGCCGACTTTCATCAACGGCCTGGAGCCGATCGGTAACGGCAGCTTATTCGCCACCCGCTCTGGACTGGACCTGGCCGTGGGCGCAGCGCTTTTCCGCGCCAATCCCGGTTCTGGAAGATCAGGCCGTGGGTGTCGGCTAAGGATGCTCGACGGAACCTGTCGGGCAGAAGAAAAACTCGTTGCCGCCGACATTGAAAGCTTCACCCTCGGCAACTGGCCCGTCAATGCCCCGGGACAGAATCCCGGCTGGAAAAACTTCGCGTGCGAGCCTCCCGGTGGATTCTCGGCCGGCCCGCATACCAATCCGTACCATCTGACGGCCCTGTCCCCCAATGAAGTGCTGATCGCCGATGCCGCCGCCAATTCCCTGCTGTATGCCGACGGCAAAGGCAATATCAGGATCGTGGCCACATTCGACCCCGTGGTCGACCCGGACACGCAAGAGCGGCTGGTGCAGTTTCCGCTGGATGAAAACACCAACTGTCCGGTCGAACCCGTCCCGACCGCAGTCGCTGTAGGATCCGACGGTGCCTACTACGTGTCGGAACTCACTGGTACGGCGGGCGAGAATTTTCTCGGCGAGCCCACGCCAGCGGGCCTGGCCAGCGTATGGCGAATCGAGCCGGGCGCGCGTAACGTCAGGTGTCCTTCCGACGATTGCACCAAGGTCCTCACCGGCCTGAATTCGGTCGTCGATGTCGAATTCGGGCCCGATGGGCAGCTTTACGTCGTCGAGATCGAAGAAAACGGCTTCCTGGCCGCGGTGGCTCCCGGTCTCGGGATTCCCCTGGCCGGCGGAAGCGTCAAACGCTGCAACCTTGCCGCAAATAGCTGCGAAATCATTGAAGGCGGGGACGGCAGCCTGTTTCTGCCGGGCGCCATTACGTTCGACAAGTACGACAACCTCTGGCTGCTGGACAACGTGTTCGCGCCGACCGTTCGCCGAATCGATTGGCAATAGACTCGACAGGCCCGGCGTCGGACACGATCCGGCGCCGGGCGAATCTGGGATGATTCAGGTCGTCCGTTTGTTGCCGCACAGAGAGTTCTCGCCGGCGACGTGATAATCGCAGCCAGGGTGCGTCCATCCGCCACCTCCCCGGAGAACAACCATGGCTACGAAAAAGAAACCTGCTCGGTCGTCGCGCGGGAAAGGCAAAGGCGCCAAGTCCGCCACAGCCGCGCACGGCGCCGGCGGCGTGCTCAAAACCAACGACATCGTTGCGGAGCAAGCCAGCGCAAGCGACGACTTCGTCGCCGCGATGCCCCACAACAGCATCAAGGAGCTCGAGTACGGTCACGACAATGCCGTGGCGCCGCCGCCCGGAGAGACGATAGAGCCGGGCTCCAGTGCGTTGACCGCGAGCACGGCGACTGAGGAAACCGAGACTGCAAAAACCGGTGGCGCAGCGCAGCTCGGAACGAACGCCACCGTCGCTTCGCTCGACCGGGTCAGAGTCGATGCAAGCGATCGCCCGTTGACGACCAATCAAGGTGTTCAAATTGGCGACAACCAGAACACGTTGAAAGCGGGATTGCGTGGGCCATCGTTGCTCGAAGATTTCATTCTGCGGGAAAAAATCACGCATTTCGATCACGAACGCATCCCGGAGCGAATAGTCCATGCCCGTGGCTCCGGGGCGCACGGATACTTCGAAGCCTACGACGCGCTCACCAAGTACACTCGCGCGGCGCCGTTTGCGAAGAAAGGCAAAATCACGCCCGTGTTCGTGCGCTTTTCGACGGTGGCCGGCGAACGCGGTTCGAAAGACACCGCGCGCGACGTGCGTGGCTTCGCGGTGAAGTTCTATACGGATGAAGGCAACTGGGACCTGGTCGGAAACAACATGCCGGTATTTTTTATCCAGGATGCGATGAAGTTTCCCGATCTGGTCCATGCCGTCAAGCCGGAACCGCACCACGGTATGCCTCAAGCGGCGTCGGCGCATGACACGTTCTGGGACTTCGTCTCACTGATGCCGGAATCCACTCACATGCTGATGTGGGTGATGTCGGATCGCGCGATACCACGCAGCTTGCGGATGATGCAAGGCTTTGGCGTGCATACGTTTCGCATGCTCAACGAGAAGGGTCAATCCGTATTCTGCAAGTTCCACTGGAAGCCGCTCCATGGAACACATTCACTCGTCTGGGATGAAGCCGTGAAAATATCGGGCGCGGACCCCGATTTTCATCGCCGTGACTTGTGGGAAGCCATCGAGGCGGGCGCATTCCCGGAATGGGAGCTGGGACTGCAGATATTCAGCGAGGAACAAGCGGAAGGCTTCAGCTTCGATGTGCTCGACTCGACCAAGATCGTGCCGGAGGAACTCGTGCCGCTGCTGCCCGTCGGACGCATGGTTCTCAACCGCAATCCTGACAACTTTTTCGCGGAAACCGAGCAGGTCGCGTTCTGCACGGCGCACATCATTCCGGGCATCGACTTCTCCAATGATCCGTTACTCGCCGGTCGAATCCATTCCTATGCGGATACGCAGATCACGCGACTCGGCGGCCCCAATTTTCACGAGATCCCGATCAATGCGCCGGTGGCCCCGGTACAGAACAACCAGCGCGATGGTATGCATCGCCAGGCGCTGCATCGCGGGCGCGTTGCCTACGAGCCGAATTCACTGGCTGGTGGTTGCCCCTTCCAGGCCGGAACAAGCGGCTTCGTGTCTTTCCCCGAGGCCATTGCCGATGACAAAGTCCGCGGCAAGCCGGAGAAGTTCGCCGAGCACTATGCTCAAGCCACTTTGTTCTACGACAGTCAGACGGCTGTGGAGAAAGCGCATATTGCAGCAGCATTCCGCTTCGAGCTGAGCAAGGTCGGAGTCCCCGCCATACGTAAGCGGATGTTGTCCTCGCTGGTAAACGTTTCACGGGAACTGGCTGCAGAGGTCGCGGACGGTTTGGGCATGGAGGTGCCTGATGCAATGCCGAAGGCCATCGCCGATCCGCAGCCCCCGGAGGTGACCGTGTCTCCGGCGTTGTCGCTGATGGCGCTGCCGGGCGAATGCGGTATCCGAACACGCCAGATTGCCGTGCTGGTCGAGGAGGGCGTCCACCATGCTTCGCTCGTCAGCCTTCATAGTGCGCTCGTTGACGCGTGTGCAGTCGTTCAGTTCGTGGGGCCACGGGTGGGCATGTTCGTCGGCGACTCCGGCGGGGAAATAGAGGCGAACAAGTCGCTGGAGAACTCTCCAGGTGTCCTGTTCGATGCGCTGGTGGTGCCAGATGGTAGCGAGGCGGTCCAGGCCCTCGCAGGCAACGGGCATACGATGGAGTTTATAAAAGATGTGTTCAGGCACGGCAAAACGATTCTCGCTTTGGGTGCCGGACGGGAGCTGCTGGACTTGGCAGGGATCGGATCAGCCATAGACGAAGACCCGGGCATTCTGCTGGCGGAGGGTGCGGACGCGGCCGCGATCGCGTCGGATTTCATTGCTGCGATCGCCGCACATCGCCATCCATCCCGCGACAGCGACCCACCTTTGATCTGAGTAGCAAGTCACGCTTCTCCGAGAAGCCCTTTCGGTTCCGATGAAAAATGTCCTGATCGTACTGGCCCTTCTGCTGGTGAGTGCTACGGCTCTTCCACTATTGCGTCTCGACCAATGGTGGATTCGCGTTTTCGATTATCCAAGAGCGCAGATCACCATCGCAGGCATCGTGCTTATTGTTGTTTATCTTTATTTCTGGGACACGAAACGCGCCTACGAATCCGTCGTTCTCGCGCTATTGGTGCTGGCCGTGGGGTATCAGGCGGTGAAGATGTTTCCGTACACGGTGCTGATGCCCAAGCAGGTGCTGGAGGCTGAGTCGGATTCGGACGACGGCAACCTCAGCGTGCTCGTTGCAAACGTGCTGATGGGCAACCGCGAATCGGAGGCCTTCCTGGAACTCGTACGCGGATATGATCCGGACGTGATCGTGACCGTGGAGACAGACGAATGGTGGGAGGAAGCACTTAGGGCACTGGAAGAGGAGTATCCGCACACGCTCAAGAAACCGCTCGACAACAGCTTTGGCATGCTCGTGCACAGTCGACTTGAAATAATCGATCCCGAGATCCGGTTTATTCTAAAAGACAGCATCCCGTCGATGCACATGCAGGTGGTGTTACCGTCTGGTGACCGCGTATTCATGCATTTCGTTCACCCCGATCCGCCCAACCCGCAGTATGCGACCGAGACGACCGCACGAGATGCGGAACTGCTGATCGTGGGCCGGGAAGCGGAGAAGCGCGATAAGCCGACAATTGTTGCGGGCGACTTCAATGATGTCGCATGGTCCTATACCACGAGCCTGTTTCAGAAAGCCAGTGGTTTGCTCGACCCGCGCATCGGGCGGGGGATGTACAGCACCTACAATGCCAAATACCCGCTCCTGCGCTGGCCGCTCGATCACGTCTTCCACTCCGATCATTTCAAGCTTGTCCGCATTGAAGTTGGGCCCGCCTGGGGCTCGGATCATTTTCCCATCTTCATCGAACTGAGCCTGGAACCCGCAGCAGAATCCCAACAGGAAGAACCGGATGCGGACCGGACGGAAGCGAAGCAGGTCGACGAGAAGATCGAAGATGGTAGGCAGCAAACGGACGAATGAACCAGATGCTCTTTAGTGGTTGGGATGGTCTGCTTCGAATTGTGGTCGTCGGGGTGCCGGCCTACGTTATGCTCGTTGTGTTCCTTCGCGTCGCCGGGAAGCGGACACTCTCCAAGATGAACGCCTTCGACCTGGTCGTGACCGTCGCCCTCGGCTCAACGTTGGCGACGGCCCTGCTGGCCAAGGATGTCGCCCTGGCCGAAGTGGCGTTTGCCTTCGCCCTGCTCATCAGCCTGCAGTTCGCCGTTACTTGGTCCAGCGTCCGGGCGCGGTGGGTGCGGCGGATGGCGACGGGGGAGCCGCTGATGCTGCTTTACTGCGGCGAGTTCCTGCCCGCGGCCCTGCGGCAAGCGCGGGTTACCGAAGACGAAGTCCGGGCGGCGGTCCGCTCGGCCGGGGTCGCGTCATTGGACAACGTGCGAGCTGTCGTCCTGGAGACGGACGGCTCGTTCAGCGTCGTCCGGCCGGGAGAGGGCGGGAACGGCTCCAGTCTCGACGGCGTCGACGGACCCCAGGAGCTCCGCGAGCCTGCCTCCGGACGCTGAGCCTGTCTTTCGCTGGGCCGCGCGGCCCGATCAGCCATCCGCCTCGATCAGTGCGCCGACGGCGCCGCACGGTTATGTGTGCGACTGCACCGACCCGGCAGCGCCTCGCTCCCTAACATCAGAACTTCAACATGCCGACATCGTCCGGATAGTTGAACCCAACAAATGACGCAGCCCGCAAGTCGGCGCGCCGTCTGCCAGTGTTCAGGAGGAATCCATGAAAAAGAAACCGTATATCAAGAAGCAACTGCACGAATTGTTGTACCAGGCTCTCGAGACGGAACGCGGGGGTATAAAGATTTACGAAACCGCGCTGTCATGTGCGCAGAACAAGGACCTGAAAGGTGAATGGGAGGAGTACCTCGAGCAGACGCGCACGCACGAGGAGGTGCTGCTGAAGGTGTTCGAGGAACTGGGGCTCGATCCGGACACCGTATCCCCCGGTCGGGATGTCGTGGCACACATCGGGGATGCGCTGGTCACGGCGATGAAAATGGCGAAGGCACACGGCAGTGCTGCGGCTGCTCAACTCGTGGCCGGCGAGTGCGTGGTCCTGGCGGAAACCAAGGACCACCTGAACTGGGAACTGATCGGGCATCTGGCAGAACACGGCCAGGGAGAGGAAACCGGCGCGCTCCGGACCGCGTTCGAACTGGTGGAGCAGGAAGAGGACCATCATCTTTACCACACGACGGGATTCACCCGCGAATTGTGGATCGAATCGCTCGGGTTGCCGGCAGTCCTGCCGCCCCCCGAGGAAGTGAAGATGGTCGAAACCGCGATCGGCGCCGCGCGGGCGGAGAACCTGCGCGACGACATGCTGAAATCGCAGCACTAAGGGACGCCGCGTGGTGGCGTCTGTTAAAGGGCGGGTGCCGGCCGAGTAGTGCGTGCGCTCGCGACAAGGAGCGCGCCTTCTGTTGGGTAGAGTACATACATCTTATGTCAATGCGCGCACTCTGTCCCCACACTGTAAATACGGCCGGGTCCGCCGGGAACTGGCCACCAAGGAGATAGCGATGTACGAAAATCACCCCACGTCCACGTCCACGTCCACGTCCGAGCACGCGCCCCGCGCCCAGAGCAGCGGTGATGCAGCCCCGCGGGGTACCGACCCGAAGTTTGCCCGCGAGTCGTTCACGATGCGCAAGATGCTGCCGTGGCAAATCGCGGCCCTGGCCATCGCAGCAGTGGTGGCTGTCGCCCTGGTCGTGTTCTATATCTAGCCGAACGAATCCAGCGGACAAGGTGCCGCAGCGCCATTCGTGGAAATGGCAAGGGACACCAGCCGATACTTTCTGTCGGCTGGCGTCCCTGCGCTGTTAAAGACTCCCTCTATCGGTTCTGCTCGCCGCGCTTTCCCGGCGCCTGCTGTTCCCGCTGTCCCTGCTGGCCCTGTTGGTGGCGCTCCTGGCCCGGCTGTTGCTTGCGGTCCTCTTGCTGCTTCTGGCCCTGCTGGCGCTGCCGCTCTTCCTGCTGCTCCTGCTGCCGGTCCTGGTTTCGGTCTTGATTGCTCATTTGTATCCCCTCGGCTAGCACATCCCAATCGACGTGCTTTCAACCAGAGTCTTTCACGGCTTCGGCGTGGATTCTGTGCGATAACAAACTCAGCAGGGACGTCACGGCGGCATGACAATCACGTTGCCAGGAAGCGGCTCCTGAGCGCTAGTGAATTATCGGCTCACCCCGGCTATCCTGCGCCCAAGGAGAACAGCTATGCGCCTGCCCATGATCTCGCTACTCACGCTCGCCGCCCTTACTGCATGGTCGCCCGGATCCCAGGCGCAAGAGGTCGCCGGGTCCCTCTCTTACGAGGGCAAAACCGCCCTGGTCACCGGTTCGACCGACGGCCTGGGGCGCGAGCTGGCCCTGGCCCTCGCCGCCGACGGCGCCCACGTCATCGTGCACGGCCGCAACGCCGAACGAGGCCAGGCGGTAGTGGACGAGATCACGGCCGCTGGCAAGGGCTCGGCGCGCTTCTACGCCGCCGACTTCGCGTCGGTGCAGGCCGTGCGCGACTTCGCCGACACCATCGCCAGGGACTTTCCAAGGCTCGACTTGCTGGTGAGCAACGCGGGCATAGCCTTCACCGGCGACCAGCCGCGCCGCACCAGCGCGGACGGCTATGAACTGCAATTTGCCGTGAACTACCTCGCGGGTTGGGTGCTGGTGAACATGCTGCGGCCCAACCTGGCCGCGGCGGCGCCGTCGCGCGTGATCAACGTCGCCTCTGGCAGCGCGCACGCAATCGACTTCGACGACGTCATGCTGGAACGACCGGGCGCCCACGCCCGCGGTTACGGCCAGAGCAAGCTGGCGCAGGTGAGCATGACAGTCGAGCTGGCCCCGAGGTTTGCCGCACAGGGCATCACCATGATTTCCCTGCACCCGGCCACGCTGATGAACACGACCATGGTCGAGAGCCTCGGCATCCCGGCCCGCACCACCGTGGCCGAGGGCCGCGACCACGTGATGGGCCTGATCACCAGGCCCGATCTCGAGCCCGGTGCTTTCTATGTCGAGGGCAAGCCGGTGACGCCGAGGGATCCTCAGCCCGGTGATGCCAGTGCACGCGCCCGGCTGGTCGCATTGAGTGAGGCATTGACCGGAGTGCCGGCTCGCGACTAGTCGTCCAGCAACTGCACCATGGTGCCGTAGTCCGGCGGCGCGCCATCCCACGTGCAGCGGAACGTCTCCGCGGAGACGTCATGGCGAAGATTGTCCGCGACGAGCACGGCCACCGGATCGCCCGCCAGCACCAGCGGCCGC
>DATKAZ010000029.1:0-3271 GCA_035514535.1 Gammaproteobacteria bacterium | reverse complement strand
GCTCACGCGGCGGAGCACGCGCGGCACTGCGAACACCACGACAACGCGTTCGTCCATCTGTTCTGCATGTTTGGCCGCGCAGATGGAACCACCGATTGTCCGCACGGCACAGCCGTCGCCTTCGGAGAGATCGATTAGACGTTCGTAAGAAGGCACACAGTCGCTGCCTCGCGTGACTCCTGGGCAGTGGCCGGTCCGACCGGCAGAGTTCCGCGCCAGCCCTACCTTGGTTGCGCGCGCGCGCCAATGCCTTTATCCTCCATAAAAGCCGGAGTCTACCGTTACATTGAGCACGATGCGCACACGCATAGTCGGGACTTTTCGACGCCGGCAGGATGTGATCAGGCGCGTTGCCATCCTCCTGCTCGCGGCGCTGCTGCACCTCGGCGTGCCACTGAACGCCTATGCGCATCAGGAGCTGCTGCGCTCCGACCCGGCGAAGGGCGATCACCTGTCCGAGGTGCCGCGCACGCTGCGGCTGGTCTTCAACGAGGCGGTCGAGCTGGCGGTGAGCCGACTTCTGCTTGCCGGGCCGAACGGAGCAGTCGCGCTGTCGCCGCTGCGCCTCCACCCCGACTCCTCGACGGTTCTCCTGGCGGACATCGCCGGTTCGCTCGAGTCCGGTACGTACGCTGTAACATGGCAGGTCGTCGGATCGGACGGGTGCGACCCTGATCGCGCTGGCCGCCGTCACAGCGTTCCTCGGCCTGCCTGAGCCGACCGCTGCCCAGCACGAGCATCATGCGGCCTCGACACCCGCGAATGACTCGGCGGCAGTTGCCGCGGTGGTGCACCAGTATCATCAGGCGCTCGCCTCCGGCGACAGCACGGCCGCCATGGCGCTGCTCGCGATGGACGCGGTGATCCTGGAAAGCGGTGGCATCGAAACGCGCGAGGAATATCGCTCGCATCATCTTCAGAGCGACATTGCTTTCGCGCGGGCAGTCACGAGTGACCGCGGGCCGATCGCCGTAGAGATTCGCGGAGATGTCGCATGGGCGGCATCGACCAGCACGACGCGCGGTCAGTACCGCGACCGCACCATCAACGCCGCCGGTGCGGAGCTCATGGTCCTGACGAGAACACCAGACGGCTGGCGCATATCGGCTATACACTGGTCGTCACGTAGCGCGCGCAGCTGATGTACATGCCGGCCGACCTCGATGGACCTTCATCGGAGAGCGTGACAAGTGACAGCCCCGCTGACCGCGCCCGGTGTGGCGCTGCTCGTACTGCTGGCGGGAGGTGGCGATCTGGGAGGACATCCTGACGGCCGCGAGCTCTTCTACGCCTACCAGGTCGACAACCAGGCCATCGTCGTGCCGGAAACGATCGACGCCATTCGCGCCCTGTGCGCACCGAGCGTCACGCAGAACAGTCCATCCGCCGGACGGATGCCGCACTGGGTATCGGGGGGGCGTTCCTGTAATCCACAGCCTTCGGGGGGACCCAATGCATGCGAATGAACACTCGACCGACACGAATCGCGCCCGCTCCCCGGCCCGCGTGGCCGTGATTGTCTTCATACTGGCCGCAGGGGTCCTGCTCATCCTGGAGCACCGGGCTCACGTCCTCGGGTACTGGCCGCTGCTGCTGCTCGTCGCCTGCATTGGGTCCCACTTCTTCATGCACCGCGGCCACGGCAAGGGAGGCGGTCATGGGCACTGACGCGCCGGCGTACGGACTCTGGCTCCTGGTGTTCGTCAACTCGGCGATCTTCATCCTGTTCGCGTTCAGCTTCTTCAAGCCGCGCACGAGTCGAGACTGGCGCTCCTTCGGGGCCTTCAGCGCGTTTGTGGTGGCACTCTTCACGGAAATGTACGGGTTCCCGCTGACGATCTTCATCCTGTCCGGCTGGCTCCAGACGCGCTTCCCACAGATCGACTGGCTGTCCCACGACGCCGGGCATCTGCTCGAGATGCTCCTGGGCTGGGAGGCGAACCCGCACTTCGGGCCGTTCCATGTGCTGAGCTTCATTCTGATCGGGGGCGGCTTCTGGCTCCTCGCGTCCGCTTGGCCCGTCCTCTATGAGGCGCAACGGCGTGGCGCCCTGGCGACCAGCGGTCCGTACGCGCGCGTCCGCCACCCCCAATACGTGGGGTTCGCCCTGGTCATGCTCGGCTTCATCTTCCAGTGGCCGACGCTTCTGACCCTCGCCATGTTTCCCGTCCTGATCTGGATGTATGCCCGCCTGGCCCGAAGGGAGGAACGCGAGGCTTTGGCCGAGTTCGGGGATGCGTATCAACGGTATGCGGAGGCCGTCCCGGCGTTCATCCCTCGATGGGCGCGTCCGGCCGGGGTCGAGCCGGACCATGGCTGACGCGGTGGACCTGGTGCGCGCCTATCTCCAGGTGAACGGCTACTTCACGGTCAGCGCCGATCGGGCGCATCCCGATGGAGTCGGGCTTTGGGGCACCGTTCTTCGCCGCCGTTACCGTGCTCGAAATGGACGGACCGATCGTGGCCTCCGAGGTCCCGACCGGCAACGGCCCCGTCCGTACCTCGGGGAGGTTGCAGCACGCCCAGGCTTACGTCCATCGCGGATCCGGCGAGTCGGCGTCCGCCACATTCATCGTTCCGGCCGGACATGCGGGGGATCTGGCAGATGCCCTGCTTTCTCGACGGGCACGACACCGGCCCGCTGCGTGGGCCGTGGCGATCCTGCCACCCACACATGAGGTCGAGCATGAACGAACATCGCGACCACGGTCATGATCACGACCACCACGACCACTCCGCTCCCGCCAAGCCCGGCTACCCGGAGCACCCGGAGGAGGAGTTGGTCGGAGAGGCGCAGGAGCACGCAGTTCACGGTGACCATGGTGGTCATGGTGGTCATGACCACGACGCCCACGCCGGGCACAGCGTGGACATGTTCCGGAACCGGTTCTGGCTCTCGCTGCTCCTGACGCTTCCCGTGGTCTTCTGGGCCAAGCACATCCAGATGCTGCTCGGCTATACGGCGCCCGCCTTCCCCGGATCGCGCTGGATCGGACCCATCCTCGGCACGTTCGTCTTCGCGTACGGCGGCTGGGTCTTCATCCAGGGCGCGTGGCGCGAGCTCCGGGTGAAGCTGCCCGGCATGATGACGCTCATCTCGCTGGCCATCGCCGTGGCGTTCGTCTTCTCCTGGGTGGTCGAGCTCGGCATGATCGAGGCGGACGCGCTCTGGTGGGAGCTGGGCACGCTGGTGACCATCATGCTCCTGGGCCACTGGATCGAGATGCGCTCCATCAACCAGGCCCAGGGCGCGCTCCAGGAGCTGGCCAAG
>DATKAZ010000028.1:0-2374 GCA_035514535.1 Gammaproteobacteria bacterium | reverse complement strand
TGTCGGGCACGAGCCGAGCGACGAGCTGGCGGCCGAAGTGCGCGATCACGTGGCCAAGGTGATCAGCCCGATCGCCAAGCCGAAGTACCTGCTCTTCACGCCCGACCTGCCCAAGACACGCTCGGGCAAGATCATGCGCCGCCTGCTGCGTGACATCGGCGAGGGCCGCGCGCTGGGGGACACGACGACGCTGGCCGACGCCGCGGTCGTCGAGGCGATCCGCGAGCAATCCGGCGTCGCGGCGGAGGAGTAGCCTCCGCTCGCCGGCCTGCGAGCCGTCATTTGTCCAGCATCTCAACGCTAAAGTCGCGGTCTGCGCCCGGTCTGGCCTGCGAGCCGTCATTTGTTCAGCATCTCAACGCTAAGCGGGTCGCCCGGCCGATTTGGCGCGCGGGCGGCTGCATCTTCGCGCTCGGAACCGGCCTCGCACGCTGTCGGAAACGCCGCTTGACCGGCTTAAGGTTGACATCCCGAACATTTGCCGGGTCGTCACCGGATCGGCCAGAGCCGCGGCCGGGATACCATCTGGCGCGTGATAGGACAAAGCACAGCAGGTCAGAGGCCGATCGATCAGCTCGGCCGGCCGATGCACGACCTGCGCGTGTCGGTCACCGACCGCTGCAACTTCCGCTGCACCTACTGCATGCCGCGCGAGGTTTACGGCCGTGACTACGCGTTCATGCCGCGCGCCGAGCTGCTGACCTTCGAGGAGATCACGCGTCTTGCGCGGCTGTTCGCCGAACTGGGCGTGCGCAAGATCCGCCTGACCGGCGGCGAGCCGCTGCTGCGCCGTGACCTGCCCGTCCTGGTCGGCATGCTCGCCGACCTGCCCGCCATCGAAGACGTGACGCTGACCACCAACGGCTCGCTCCTTTCGCGGCACGCCGCGGCCCTCGCCGATGCGGGCCTCGACCGCGTCAGCGTCAGTCTCGACGCGCTCGACGACGCGACCTTTGGGCGCATGAACGACGTGGGCTTCCCGGTTGCCGCGGTGCTCGACGGCATAACTGCCGCAGAGAGAGCCGGGCTGCGGCCGATCAAGATCAACATGGTCGTCCGGCGCGGCATCAACGAGGACAGCGTCCTGCCCATGGTGCGCTATTTCCGCGAGCGCGGGCACATCCTGCGCCTGATCGAGTACATGGACGTCGGCCACACCAACGGCTGGCGTCTCGACGACGTCGTGCCCGCGTCCGAGATCATCGCCCGCATCGACGCCGCGATGCCGCTCGTCGAACTGGCGCCGCAATATCCGGGCGAGGTGGCTAATCGCTGGGCATATCGCGACGGTGGCGGAGAGGTGGGCGTGATCGCCTCCGTGACGCAGCCTTTCTGCGGCGACTGCACGCGCGCGCGCCTTACGGCCGACGGCCAGCTCTACACGTGTCTTTTCGCCAGCACCGGCCACGACCTCAGAGAGACCCTGCGCGGCGGCGCCACGGACGATGAGTTGTCGGCGACGATCGCGGCCGTGTGGCGCGCGCGCGACGACCGATACTCGGAGCTGCGCTCGCTGGCCACGCGCCAGCTGCCCGTCATCGACGTCGATCCCAACCGCGTCGAGATGTCGCGCATCGGAGGCTGACGCGCCATACATAGCCCCGCTGTGCATCTGGCCTCGCGCACGTTGCATGTGACGCTATGCTGTGGCGCGAAAGCGGCCGACCAGGACGTCCATCCCGTCGGGTCGGTCGAGCCCAAACCCGATCAGGCGATTCGTTGACCACAGGAGGGAGAGAGTGAGCATGGATCAACCCGGACGGCCGGAGGACACCCCGCCGCAGTCCGGCAATCAGACGCCGCCGCCGCCACCCGAGCAGGGCTGGCAGTCGACGCCGCAGCAGCCTGCGCCGCCGCCGCCGCCGGCCTCCGCGCCTCCGGGCGGCGGGATGCCGTCCTGGACCTCGAACATCACGGCCCAGGGGACGGTCCCGGGTCCCGGTGGCGTGGCACTGGCGGATACACCCAACCGGATCATCGCCGCGGTGATCGACTTCATCATCCTCGGCGTGATCGGCTTCATCGTCAGCACACTGACGACGTCAATGCTCGGCGATGACTTCTTCGGAGGTTTGCTTATAACAACCTTCAAGGTGCCGTCGCTGATCAGCAGCGTCGTCGCCGTCGCTCTGATGCTCGTCGTCAGTGGCGCCTATTTCATCGGTATGTGGACCCAGATGGGCGGTGCCACGGTCGGCATGAAAGCGCTCAAGCTGTCCGTCCGCGACTCGACGAGCGGCGGCGCGATCACGCAGCAACAGGCCATCAACCGCTGGCTCCTGCTCGGGGCCCCCGTGGCGCTCACGTGGTTCCAGGTGTTCCTCGGGTTCATCCTGGGCATCGTCGTCCTCGTCTATTACATCTACCTGCTGGT
>DATKAZ010000027.1:0-5872 GCA_035514535.1 Gammaproteobacteria bacterium | reverse complement strand
TTGCACGACCGGGCCCAGGTCGCGGCGGGCCGCCAGGTCTGGCCCACGGCGCAGGTGCTGCCCTTCGACACCTGGCTGCTGCAGCAATGGCAGCAAGCATCCGCCAGGCGGCCTGAACTGGCAGGCGTACTTCCGGCTGTCGCGCTGCGATGGCTGTGGGCGCGCCAGGCGGCTCGCGACGCCCCGGGCCTGCTCGATCCCGCAGACCTGGGAGCCCGGGCACGCGCGAGCTGGCTCAGGCTCCGCGCCCATGGCGGGGATCTCGCGGCTGCTGCGCGCTGGCCGCTGACGCGCGACCAGCAGGCATTCCTCGGCTGGGCGCGATCCGTGGAGGCAGAACTCGATTCGCGCCAGGCTTGCGATGCGGGCGAGCTCGCGCGGCTGCTGATGACGGCGGATGCGCTGCCGGCGGCGGGGCCCCCGATCCTGCTGGCCGGATTTCGGCGCCTGGCGCCGTCCGAGAACGCCTTGTTCACGGCGCTCTCGAACGCGGGCAGAGGGGTCGAACGGTGGCCGCCGTCGTCGCAGGACGCAGCCTGTTTCCGTCATCGCTCGGCCGATCCCGACTGCGAACGCCGCTCAATGCTCGCCTGGCTGCGCGATCGCGTCATGCAGGCGCCCGACGGCATTCACGCGCTGATCGTGCCCGGCCTCGATTCGAATCGCGGCGCGCTCGAACGCGCACTGGCAGCCAGCCTCCAGCCTGAACTCGAGCTGCCGGGTACGGGCAATGAGAATCGCAGCTTCGACCTGGCAGGCGGCAATCCGCTCGCCGTCCAGCCGGTCGTGGATTCGGCGCTCGCGGCGATCGCCTGTGCGGCGGGGGCGGTGGCCTGGACGGCGGCAAGCCGCCTATTGCTCTCGGCCTATGTCGGACCAGCGGAAGCAGAGCGAAACGCGCGCATTGCGGCAGACCTCGCCATGCGCGAAGCCCAGGGCCCGCTGCAAATCACCGGGTCGCGCCTGGCTGACCGTGCAGAGCGCGCCGGCGCTTCCCGGATGTCCCAGTCAATCCACCAGGCGGTGAGCGCACTCGAGGGCCAGAAGCGGCGCGACGCCGGCGCCTGGGCCGAAGCGTTCGGCGCCTGTCTGGCGGCCTGGGGTTGGCCGGACAATTTCCGGACGGGCAATTCGCGATTGGGCAGCCGCGAGTTCGAGGCTGCGCGGCGATTCCGCGAGTTGCTGCAGGAACTCGCGTCCCTGGCCGCCGTCGCCCCGCAGATCGGCGTCCAGGAGGCGCTGACCGAATTGCGCCGTCTCGCAGCCGCGCCCTTCCAGCCGGAGAGCGGCGAACCCACGGTCTTCGTGCTGGACGCCTATGACGATCCGGGCGTGCAATTCGACAGTCTATGGGTCGCCGGCCTGACTGCGGCAGCCTGGCCGCTCGCCGTCACGGTCGATCCCCTGTTGCCGATCGAAATTCAGCGGCAGCTCGGCATGCCGGGCGTCACGCCCGAGGCCTGCGTCGCCGAAGCCCGGGACATCATCGGGCGCTGGCGTTCCCGTGCCGGATCGGTCGTGCTGTCCTGGCCGCAATTCGAGAACGACACGGAAACGGACGGCTCGCCGCTGCTGCCGCCCGATGCCGCTGAACTGACGTTGCCAGGCTCGCTGCCGTCGCGCGAGCGACTGTCCTTCGAGGCTGCACAGCTCGAGCTGGTACCGGAGGCGGCGCTGCCGCCGCTCGGCGGCGGACCGGTCAAAGGCGGCGCGCGGCTGCTCGAGTTGCAGGCGCAATGTCCGTTCCGGGCGTTTGCGGAGCTGAGGCTCGCTGCGGCGCCGCTCGAGGAGCCGCAGGCCGGCTTCGACCGGCGCCTGCGCGGCATCGTGCTGCATCGCGCGCTGCAGGACCTGTGGGGCCGGCTGGGAAGTCAGCGCGCGCTCGCGGCGCTCGATGAGACGGCACGCAATGCCCTGGTGGCAGTGACGGTGGATGCGGCGATCATGGGATCGACGCCCGCGGGCACGGGCCTGCCCACGATCGAACTCGAGCGTGAATGGCAACGGCGCGCCGTCGTGCAACTGCTGGAACTCGACCTCGCGCGGCCGCCGTTCATCGTCGCCGAGGCGGAACGCGCGCGCCCGCTCGCCATCGCCGGCCTGCCGCTGAACCTGCGGGTGGATCGCCTGGACCGCATCGGCGAGGAGCTCGTCGTCATCGATTACAAGACGGGAAAGACGCAAAGTTCAGCCTGGCGCGGCGCGCGCATGGACGCGCCGCAACTGCCGCTCTATGCCGTGCTGCATCCGAACCGGCCCACGGGCATCGCCTTCGCCGGCGTCGGCGCGGCCGCGGCGAAGTACGTCGGCGTGAGCCGCGAGGTCGGGACGATCGACGGCATGGAGCCCGCCGCGAAATTCCGGTTGACCGAGGACAGGCAGTACGGATTCAGCTGGGCGGAGATCACAGCGCACTGGCGCGCCTGGCTCGAAGGACTGGCCGGCGACTTTGCCGCGGGCCGCGCCGAAGTCGACCCGAAGCTCGCGGCCGCCACCTGCCGGTATTGCCACCTGGCCGCGCTCTGTCGCGTGGAACCCGCCGCGCCGGACGATGCCGAAGACGAGACCGCAGATGGCGAGTAACGCGCTCGAACTCGACCGCGAGGCGCGCAGGCGAGCGGTGCTGCCCGAAGGCTCGTTCATCGTGCAGGCACCCGCGGGTTCCGGCAAGACGACGCTGCTGACGCTCCGGTACCTCCGACTCCTCGCCGATGTCGAACGGCCGGAACAGATCGTCGCAATCACGTTCACGCGCAAGGCTGCTGCGGAGATGCGTCACCGCATCGTGGCTGCGCTCGCGCTCGGCGCGGAACCGCGCTGCGCCGATGCGGACGAGCGAACCCGGGAACTGCAGCAGTGCGCGGCCGCCGCGCTCGCACGGAGCCGCGAGCGGGGCTGGGGACTCGAGGAGAACCCCGCGCGGCTTCACGTGCAGACGATCGACGGCCTGAATCACTGGCTGGCCCGTCGCCTGCCGCTGGCCGCGCGAATCGGTACGTCGGCGACGCTTGTGGACGATGCGCGCACGCTGTACGCGGAGGCGGCACGGCGCACCGTAGCCAGGCTCGACGAAGACGCGCCGGTCGCCGCCGGCCTGCGGCGTCTCGCCCGGTCGCTCAATCACCAACCGCGCCAGCTCGCGGAGCTGCTCGAGGGCATGCTGGGCGCGCGCGAGCTCTGGCTTCCGAAACTGATGCGTGGCACCTCCGGCCCTTCGCTCCGCGCCGAGATCGACCGGCTGCTGCGCCGGGCGCTGGAGTCGGAGCTTGCCGCCGTCTCCGCGGTGATCGCGGGAACCGACTGGCAACCGCTGTTCGCAGCTTGCCGTGCGGCAGCCGCAGCCGGCGCGCCGGCGAGTCCGGTCACGGTGCTCGCGCCCTTCGCCGCGCTGCCGGCGGCGACTGCGGAATTCACGGCGTGCTGGCGGGCCCTTGCCGACCTCCTTTTGAATGCGGACAAGGAGCCAGCGCTGCGCAAGCAGGTCGCGGCGAAGCAGGGCTTCCTTGCCGCCGGTGAGGGCGCCGCCTGGCCGCCGCTCAAGCGCGACATGAAGGCTGTGCTCGGATCACTCGCCGCGCGCGACGGTCTCGCGGCCGCACTCGCGCGGCTGCGCCGGCTGCCGCCCGCTGCGCTCACCGACCTGCAGTGGGAGCGGATCGAAGCGTTGACTTCGGTGTTGCCGCACGCCGTCGCGGAACTTCTCGCGCTGTTTGCCGAGCGCGACAGCCTGGACCATCCGGCGGTTGCCGCCGCCGCGCGCGACGCGCTCGGCCATGAATCGGCGCCGACCGAACTTGCGCTCGCGCTTGACTACCGGATCCGTCACCTGCTGGTCGACGAATACCAGGACACTTCGCCTTCGCAGGCGCGCCTGCTCGAACTGCTGGTCGCCGGCTGGCAGCCTGCCGATGGCAGAAGCCTTTTTTGTGTGGGCGATCCGATGCAGTCCATTTATGCGTTCCGCGAAGCGGACGTCACCCTGTTCCTGCAGGCGCAGCGCCAGGGCATAGGCGGCGTCGCGCTCGCCGCCGAACGTCTCGGGCGGAACTTCCGCTCCAGCGCCTCGATCGTCGACTGGGTCAACGGGACCTTCGCCGCGCTGCTGCCGCCCGCCGACGACTTCGAGCGCGGCGCCGTGCGCTATTCGCCGGCCGCTGCCGTGAAGCCGGACGAGGCGGGCGACGGCGTGCGCGTACATGCGCTCCTCGACGCCGACGCGCGCGCGATGGCGTCGGAAGTCGTTACGGTCGCACGGGAAGCCATCGCAACGCTTGTGCAACCGACCATTGCGATCCTGGTGCGTGGACGGCCGTCGCTGCCGCCGATCCTGGCGGCTCTGCGCGACGCCGGCATCGAGTATCGCGGCGTGGAACTCGAATCGCTGCTCGACCGCCCGGCCATCCGCGACCTGGTCGCGCTCGTCGCCGCAATGCTGCACGACGGCGATCGCACGGCCTGGCTCGCCATCCTGCGCGCGCCCTGGTGCGGATTGCCGCTGACAGACCTGCTGCGCCTCGCCGGCGGCGAGGAACGGGCGCTGATCCGCGATCGCCTGCGCGATGCGACGGTGCTCGCAGGCGATTCCGCTGCCCGAGCGGCCCGACTCGTCGCCGCGCTCGACGCGGCGATCGCCGCGCGCGGCCGGCAGTCGCTCGGCAGCTGGCTGAAGTCGGCATGGCTCGCGCTCGAAGGCCCCGCGACGATCGGCGACGGCTCCGATCTCGCGAACGCAGAACTGCTGTTCGCCGCGCTCGACCGGCTCGAGCTGGAAGCCGGCTGTCTGCCTCCCATATCGGCCATCGAGGCGGTGGTCGCCGGCGTCATGGCGTCGCCCGTCGGCAGCGACAGCGCGCGCGTGCAGGTCATGACCATCCATCGCGCCAAGGGACTGGAATTCGATGTCGTGATCCTGCCGGATCTGCAGCGCGGCCCAGGCAGCGGCAAGCGGCCGCTGCTTTACTGGACGATCGTCGCGACCGGCCCCGGTGAGCGCGGCATCGTTCTTGGCAGCCGCACGGACTCGGACGAGAACGACGGCGACGCGGATGCGCTCGAACGCTGGATGCGCGATCTGGGCGCGGAACGCGAGGCGCTCGAACTCGGCCGGCTTGCCTATGTGGCGGCGACGCGCGCGCGTCGCCGGCTACACCTGATCGGCAGCGCCGGCGTGAAATGGACGGCGGAGAGGCCGACACTGCGCCGTCCGCGATCCGCAAGCCTGCTCGGCTTTCTCTGGCCGGTGCTGTCACCGCATTTCGAGCGGGCGCTTGCAGAGTTGCCGGCGGCAGCGCAGGACGCCGGGCGCAGAAGCGATGACAGGCCACGGCTCAGCGCGCCGCCGGCGCGCCGGCTGGTCGCGGGATTCCGTGCGCCGCCGCCCGAGCCGCTGACACTCGCGCCAATGCTCCGCATCTCGGGCGAGCCGGAAGGATCGATCCGTCCCGAGTTCGACTGGGCCGGCGCGATTGCCCAGGCTGTGGGCCAGGTCGTGCATTTCGAACTGCAGCGCATCGCGGAGAGCGGATTTACGCCGGAGGCAGGCGATATGCCGGCGGCACGCTGGCGGCGGCAGCTGCGCGAACTCGGTATCGACGACGCGCACCTGCCGGCGGCGCTGGCAAGGATCGCGGAGGCGATGACAGCGGTCGGCCGGAGCCAGCGTGCCGCGGAGCTGCTCGATCCAGCCGCGCTAGAAGCGCGAAGCGAACTTGCCCTGACGGCAGTCGTTGACGGTGTCCTGCAAAGTCTGCGCATCGATCGTACCTTCGTCGACCGTGACGGCGTGCGCTGGGTCATCGACTGGAAGACCAGCGCGCACGAAGGCGGCGATCGCGAAGCGTTTCTGGATAACGAGCTGGAGCGCTATCGCAAC
>DATKAZ010000026.1:0-6594 GCA_035514535.1 Gammaproteobacteria bacterium | reverse complement strand
TTCGGCGGGCGTATGGCGGCGGCAGGAAACGGAGACGAGCTCGGGCGGCCTCGGCGGCGCGACGACGTCGACGCGGACCAGCTACATCGTGCCGCTGCTGACGGGCATCAAGTTCTACCCGTTCACCACGGCGGAGTCCGCACTGGAGCCGTTCATCGGCGCCGCCATCGGTCTGGCACTGGGTGTGGAGGACGCCGAGGGCGGCGGCGGCGGTCTGCTCGGCAGCGGCAGCGGCACGACGGTGGAAACGGGGTTCGGCGCGCGGGGCGCCGCCGGCATCGAGCTGCGGCTGAGCAGCGCGTTCGGCGCGACCGCGTCCGCCGGCTATCAGTGGCTCAAGTTCGGCAACCCGGTCGGCGTCACCGACACCTACCACGGTATGCGCGTCGTGGCCGGACTGACGTACCGGTTCCAGTACTGACCCACGGGTCGGCCGGATCGCTGGTCCGCGGGCTCGCTGCCCGCCGAGGCGGGCGCGGGCATTCCTCCCGGCGTGGCGATCGGGCACGCCTCGCCGGACACGGTGCCGGGCGTCGAGACGCTGATCAGCGCAGGGTGAGGCGGGCGGCGCGAATGTGTGCAGGCTGGCCCGCCTCGCCGGCTTCGTTCCAGGCGAGAACGATCTGATCACGCAGGCGCGCCATGCGCGGGAATCCGCTCGCGCGGCCCGCGGTCACCGCGGCGAACACACGCGCGGCGCCGAGCCTGCCGTCGGCGCTGACGAGGCGGCCGCGCACTTCCGCGCCCGCGCCCGCGCTCTCGAGCCAGACCACGAGCGCGCGGCGGTCGTCGAGCAGCAACACATCGACGCGGCCGATCGCATTGCCGTCATCGACGCGCACGGGCGCGCCGAACGTCTCGCCCGCATCGGCCGAGAACGCGACCTGGACGCGCGGCGAATCGGCGGGCGCGGCAAACCATGCAATGGCGACGTTGTCGCCGGCCGCATCCGCCTGCGGCCCGTTCACCGGACAGCCCGGGATCACCCAGTTGTCGGCGTGCAGCACGCGCGGCTCCGTCCAGGCGCCATCGACCAGGCGACTCACGACGATGTCACGCACTTCGTCAGGCGACCGATCTCGCCATGCGACGACGGGTCCGCGCGACGTCACGGCTGCCGCGGTCTGGCAGCAGTCGCACGCGCGCCGGTCCAGTTCCATTTCCTGCGACAATGCGCCGTCGCCAGCAATGGCGGCAAAGCGCAGCGTCATCTCGTTACCGGCAGAGTGTCCGTGCGCGTCGGCGAACTGGCGGCCATCGAGCCATACGGCGCCAGCGCCGGCACCGAGCGGGAAGATCGACACGAAGCCGTGCTCCGTCAGGGTACCGTCGTCGTGCGGGCGGAACGGCTCCGACCAGGATGCGCCGTCATCGGCGGACTGCGTCATCATCACATCGTACGAGTAGGTGCCCGGACCACTGCGCTGGAGCCAGTGCGCGATGAGCACGCTGCCGCCGACCGGTTCGATGGACGGGAAGTCCGCCCAGTTGACGAACCAGTGGCGGCCTGCCGCGATGGTACGCGGCGCAGACCAGGCGCTTCCATCCCAGGCGGCGAAGCGGAGCGCATGCCCACTGTCCGCCGGCTCCGTCCAGCTCAGGTAGGCGTAATCGGCGGAAGCCGACAGGTGCGGCTGCGCCGCGCCGGGCGGTGCGCCGAGCTCGAGCGGCTCGGGTTGCGGCAGCTCGAGGTTGGGCGCGGCATCACGCTGGCACGCAACGAGCGCCAGCAGCAGAATCGGCATACGACGCATGACAGGACTCGCGGCTGAGGTGTAGCATGCAAGGTCGGACGCGGCCGCGCGTCGTGCAAGAGGAACGGATCCACCCGCTCCACGGGTAGCATGGGCAGCACCACCATCAAAAGGAGAGAGTATGAGACGCATCACGTGTGCAGCAGCTGTCGCGGTGGCGCTCGCGGCCACCGTCGGACCGGCATCGGCACAGGGCATCCACATCACGCCTGCGCTCGGCGCATTCATTCCGGCGAGCGACCTCAGGGATCTGCGCACGCAGGCGGAGGAGGACCGTCTCGCGCGCGAGGGCACGCTGGGGCTCGGGCTGAACATCGAATCCGGCTGGCTGCGCGGCAGCATCGCGTATGCGACGGGCGCGACGATCACCGATGAAGGAGTGCAGAATCGGGGAGAGGTGGGCGACGGCTCGGTGCTCGCGGTCGCGGCGGACGTGGTCGTCCGGCCGCTGCCCCGTCTGCTCATCCAGCCCTATCTGCTGGGTGGCCTCGGGCTGAAGCGACTGGACTATTCGTACGAGGATGATGGTCTCGGCAATCCGCTGCCGGAGGACAAGCGCGAGGTCGCCATCCACTTCGGCGTCGGAGCGGATGTCATGTTTGGCGGCATCGGCATCATGGCCGAGATCACCGATTACCTGACGCGCAATGAGGACGACAGCTGGGGGCAGCACGACGCATTCGCACTGATCGGCCTGCGCGTGCGCCTGGGCGGCAGTCGCTGAAAAGAGAAGAGAGCCCCGGAGCGATCAGTGCTCCGGGGCTCTCAACGTCGTGCGCGCGCGCGCGGCGCGTTCAGCGGGCGATCGTGTACTTCCAGCCGGCGATCTCGTTCGTGACGGTCGTCGTTACCTCGAACGGCGCCTCCGCGTCCGCCGCCGGCGCGTTCACCGTCACCGTCGCTTCACCCAGCGACTGACCGGCCGCGCCCAGCAGCGTGATCGTCACCGTTACCGGCTGACCGGGCGGCGAGGACGGCGTTCCGGCGGACGTCACGTTGGCAGTCAGCGTACCGCTGACGATTGCACCCTCGGCCGCTTGCTGTACGGCGATGCCATCGACCAGGGCCGGCAGAGCCTCGCGCGCCGTCAGCAGCTTCAACGCCTCCTGCGACGCGGCTGCGCGCGCCTCGTCCGTGCCGACGAACTCGCCGCGCTGACGAACCGAGCGCGCCTCGATCAGGTAGATGTTGCCATTGCCCGGGTCGAACTCGCGCGACTTGCGCGCCAGCACCTCGACCTGTGCGTACAGCTCCGACAACTTCGCCTTGATCGGCGCGGCCGCCTCGGGCGTCGCGCCCTCGAGCGAATCCTCGAGCTGCGACACCTGCGCCCACAGCGACTGCGCGTGATTGAACACATAGTCGCGCGAGTGCGGATTGATTTCCGCCGCCTTGACGAATTCCGCCGCGGCGCCCGCGTAGTCTCCGACCTGGAACGCCTCGACGCCCATCGCGCCGTAGATCTGTGCAATGTTGAGCAGCGCGAGTTCGCGGAAGCGCAGCCACTCCGCCTTCTGCTCGTCAGTCAACTCGTCGAACAGATCACTCTTCGTGGCTTCGTGGGCACGCCGGAACGCGTCCTGCGCCTTCGCGTTCGCCACATTGACCGTATCACCCTGCACCCCCTTGTTGCCGGCGTTCGCGTACAGCGCGCCCAGATTCATGAGCGCCTCGGGGCGCCCGGAGAAGATGATCTCGGAATTCTCCAGAATCGTGATCGCCTCGTCGTACTTCTGCTCGTCCATCGCTTCCATGGCGGCGCTGAATGCATCGACCCACGCAGCCTCACGCTCTTCCGAGATCTCTTCTGCGTAGTCGGAATGCATCTGCTGCGCCTTCTTCCACGCCTCGTCCGCCTCGCGCATCTGGCCGAGACCAGCCAGCACGGTGCCCGCCATCAGCCATACCTTCGCGTTCTCGGCATCGCGCTCCATCCCCTGCCGCAGATGGACGAGCGCCTGCGCGTACAGATTGTGGCGCGCGGCCCGATCCGGATTCGCCATCCCGAGTCCGAGATACTTGCTCGCTTCCCTGGTGAACTGGCTGTCCTTCTGCGCCGACGCGGCCGCCGGAACCACGAGCAGCAGTGCGAGCACGAAAGTCAGGATGCGGGACCGAACCATGGGAATGCCTCCATTGAAGCACGTGACGGCGCGACCTGCATCGGCCGTGGGTTGATTACGCAGCGAAATCACCGGGACTATTACAGATACGGCAGTGCCGAAGTTCCAGAATGTATGCAATGAGAAAATTTAACGGGCGCGGGAAAGGCGGGCAACGGGGTAGGGGAAACGGGGTGGGCGAGAATGGGCGGGCGACGCGGCGCGTTGCCGAAGCGGGGCGGGCGAGAATGGGCGGGCGAGGCGAAGCGTTGCAGACGCGGGGCGGGGTTCAGTCGGTTTCGGGGGTGGTCTGGTGGGTGGCGGCCTGGATGCCGCGGGCGACTTCGGGGAGGATGCCGAGGCGGGTGTAGATGGGCTGGATGGTGCGGCGCAGCTGGGGGAGGCGGCGGTGGAAGAACGCGCCGGCGAACACGCATACGGCGCCTCCGATCGCGGTGGCTGCGGGTGCGCCGGCAATGCCGGCGAGGAAACCGAGGATCAGGCTGCCGATGGGCGCGGTGCCGGTGAACGCCATCGTATAGAAGCTCATGACGCGGCCGCGCTTGTCGTCCTCGACGATCGTCTGCAGGACGGTATTGGCCGCGGCCATCTGCGCCATCATGCCGAAGCCGGCGAGCATGAGGAGCGGGAGCGCGAGCGCGAGCGAGCGGGTGAACGCGAAGAGCATGAGTGCGCCGCCGAAGAGGATGGCACCGGCGACGATGACGCGGCCGAGGCCGACGACGGTGCGACGTGACGCCAGGAACAGGGTGCCGATGAGAGCGCCGAGTCCGGAGGCGGACATGAGCAGACCGAGCGTGCGCGGTCCGCCGCCGAACACGTCGGTGGCCATGACGGGCAGCAGTACATAGAACGGTACGCCCAGCAGGCTGATGGTGGCGACCAGCGTGAGCACGGCGCGAATCGGCTCGAGACGGTATGCGTAGACGAACCCTTCGCGCATGCGCTGCAGCACGGCGCCGCGCGTACGCTCGCGCGGGCGCGGCGGAGGGCGCAGGGCGAGCAGGGCAGCGATCACGGCGATGTAGCTGACACCGTTCAGCAGGATGACCCACCCCTCGCCTACCGCCGCAATGGCAAAGCCGGCGATCGCGGGGCCGACCAGGCGGGCGCCGTTGAAGATCGAGGAGTTCAGGGCAATGGCGTTCGGCAGATCGGCCCGGTCATCGACCATGTCGATGAGGAACGACTGGCGCGCCGGTATGTCGAAGCCGGTCGCCGCGCCGAGCAGCGCCATCAGGACGAGGATCCAGCCGATCGTGACGTGGCCGGTCAGCACGAGCGCCGCGAGCAGCAGTGCCTGCAGCATCATCACCGTCTGCGTGGCCAGGACGATGCGCTGCTTGTCGTAGCGGTCGGCGAACTCGCCCGCGAACGGGGCGAGGATGAAGCCGGGGCCCTGGCTCACGAAGGCAACCAGGCCGAGCAGAAATGCCGACCCGGTCAATCGGTACACAAGCCAGCCGACGGCGACCTGCTGCATCCAGGTGCCGATCAGCGACAGGGACTGGCCAATGGTGAACAGGCGGAAGCTGCGATGGCGGAGTGCGCGCACGGTGGCGCGCATGGGACCTGGTGCCGCAGCAGCCTGCATGGCGGAATCCTAATAGCGGCCGACGGGGCGCGGATAGAGCACCGTGACCGGCCGCCCGTGGCACGACCGGACCCGGCGGCTGGATGCGGCCGGCGGGGCCGAAGTACTGGACAAATCACCGGTTAGCGTTTTATAGTTCAGCCAGAATCAGAACGTGGCGCCGGCAGGCGTCACGACCGAGCGGTTCCCCCCGGATCGGTTGTTTTTCACCTGGTGGCGCGCGCGGTCCTTCCCCGGGCCGGTTCCGGCACCCAATCCGTCACGCACTCAGGCGTCGAAGCCCATGGATCGAGCAGTCACAATCGCCATCGCCGGCATTGTCATCGGCGCGACCGCTCCCGCCGCGGAGGCGCAGTCGCTGCGCGGCTCGACGCAGGCCATGCAGCGCCAGCATACCGTCGCACAGCAGCACGACTACTCCTTCCTGCGCACGTCGTCCCAGGTACACAGGTTCGTGAGTTCGGGCCTGCTGGAGCCGTTGCGGGGCAATGCGAACTACGAGCTGGCGGGCGTGTCGCATCCGTACGCGCGGCCGGCCGTGCGGCTGTTCGTGGAGCGGCTGTCGGCGCAGTACCGGGCGGCGTGCGGCGAGAAGTTGGTGGTGACGAGCCTGACGCGGCCGGTGCTGAATCAGCCGCGCAACGCGTCGGATCTGTCGGTGCATCCGGCGGGGATGGCAGTGGACCTGCGCGTGAGCAGCCGGTCGGCGTGCCGCCGCTGGCTGGAACAGACACTGCTGTCGCTGGAGCAGCGCGGTGTGCTGGATGCGACGCGGGAGAACCGGCCGCCTCATTATCACGTGGCGCTGTTCCCCAACCGTTACAGCAGCTACGTGGCGCAGCTGACGCGGGCGACGACGCCGGTGGTCGCGCGTGCGACGCCGCCCACTGCGCCGGCGCAGACACCGGTGCGCGTGGTGTCCAATGGCAGCCAGGTGGACGAGCGGCAGACATACCGCATCAACCGCGGCGATTCGCTGTGGTCGATCGCGCGGCGTCACGGCACGACAGTGGAATTGCTTCAGGAAATGAACAACCTGCGCACGACGCAGATCACGGCAGGCCAGATGATCACCGTGCCGGCGACGGCGAACGGCGCGGAGCAGTCACCGGATTCGTGAATC
>DATKAZ010000025.1:0-3648 GCA_035514535.1 Gammaproteobacteria bacterium | reverse complement strand
ATCCGCGGCACCTTCGAAGGCGGCAAGCGCGTCGCCTACGGCTCGCGCGCCATCGCCGCGGGCGGGCTGCAGTCGCTGCCCAAGCTGGTCTTCCCGGGCGGCTGCCTGGTTGGCGACGACGCCGGGTTCCTCAATGCTTCGCGCATCAAGGGCAGCCACAGCGCGATCAAGTCGGGCATGCTTGCCGCGGAGGCGGCGCATGCGGCGCTGCAGGCGGGCCGCGCGGCGGACGAGCTGGCGAACTATCCGGAGGCGTTCCGGCAGTCGTGGTTGTTCGACGAGCTGTACCGGGCGCGCAACTTCAAGCCGTGGATGTCCAAGGGCCTGTACACGGGCTCGCTGATGGTCGGCATCGACCAGATCGTCTTCGGCGGCAAGGCGCCGTGGACACTGCGCCACGCGCATGCCGACCACGAGACGCTAAAGAATAAGGCCGAGGTCCCGCCCATCGCCTACCCCAGGCCCGACGGCAAGCTTACCTTCGACCGTCTCACGTCGGTTTCCTTTTCCAACACCAACCACGCCGAGGACCAGCCGGTGCACCTGACGCTCAAGGACGCGGGCGTGCCGGTGACGGTGAACCTCGAGCTCTACGACGCGCCCGAGCAGCGCTATTGCCCCGCCGGCGTGTACGAGATCGTGCGCGACGACGCTGGCCCGCGCCTGCAGATCAACGCGCAGAACTGCGTGCACTGCAAGAGCTGCGACATCAAGGACCCGACGCAGAATATCGTCTGGGTAGTGCCCGAGGGCGGCGGCGGGCCCAACTACCCCAATATGTGAGCGGCCCCGGCGTTGGCCAGCAGCGCCGCCATTTCGGCGGCGGGCACCGGCTTGCTGAACAGATAGCCCTGCATTTCGTCGCAGTTAAGCAGGCGCAGCAGGCGCGACTGCTCCTCGGTCTCGACACCCTCGGCCACCACCTTGAGTTTGAGCGAGTGCGCCAGGTTGATGATGGTGGACACCAGCGCCAGCCCCTCCGGCCCGGCGGTCATGTCGGTGACGAACGAGCGGTCGATCTTCAGCGTGTCCACCGGCAGCTTGGCGAGGTAGCTCAACGAAGAAAAGCCGGTGCCGAAGTCGTCGATGGCGATCGTTACGCCCAGGGCGCGAATCGCCTGCAGGCTGGCGATGCTGTGCCTGACGTCCTCCATGATCAGGCTCTCGGTGATCTCCAGTTCCAGTCCCGCCGCCGCCTGCGCGTCGATGCCGATGGCCTGCCTAATCTCGTCGATAAAGCCGCGATTGCGGAGTTGCATTGGTGACACGTTCACCGCGATGCGCACGGCCGCCAGGCCCGAGTTGCGCCAGCGCAGATAATCTTCGAGGGCTTTGCGCAACGCCCAGCGTCCGACTTCGGTAATCAACCCGGTCTCCTCCAGGATCGGAATGAACCGTCCCGGCGGCACCAGGCCGGTGCGCGGATCGTTCCAGCGGATCAGCGCCTCGACGCTGGTCAGCTTGCCGCTCACGAGGTTCACCTTGGGCTGGTAATGGAGCACGAATTCGTCTTTATCCAGCGCCTGGCGCAATTTGTTTTCCAGTGTGAGCGTGCCCGCCACCGCTTCGGTCATCTGCTGCGTGTGAAACAGGTATCGATCGCCACCCGCCTTGGCCTTCTTGAGCGCGGCCTCGGCGTTGCGGAACAGGGCTTCGGCGTCGGCGCCGTCGTCCGGGTACAGCGCGACGCCGACCTTGATGGCGATCCGGAACACGGCGTCATTCAGGCGGAACGGGTGATCCAGAAACGCTTCCATCCGTTGCTCGAGCAGATGCGCCAATTCGCCGTCCTGCCTGACTTCCGGCAGCACCACGGCGAAATGGTCCGGCCCCACCCGGGCCAGCAGGTTGGCGTCCCCCGCGTTGCGCGTCAGCCATTGCGCCACCTGCAGCAGGAGCGCGTCGCCGGCGGGCCGGCCGAGGCTGTCGTTGATGTTCTTGAACCGCTCCAGGTCGATCAGGAACAAGGCAAGTTTGTGCCCGCCGCCAGCAGCGCTGCGCAGGTACTGTGCCAACCGTTCGATGAACAGGCTGCGGTTCGCCAGCCCGGTGAGCGCGTCGTAGTAGGCGAGGTAGTCGAGCCGCTCCTGCTTGTCGATGTGATCGATCGCGAACGCGATGTCGCCGGCCAGCTCCGTCAAGAGCTTCATCTCTTCTTCATCGAAGAAACCGGTCTCGCCGGCGTACAGGGCGAACACCCCTGCCACTTCATCCGCAACCATCAACGGCAATACCGCTATCGATCGGATTCCAGCTTCGTTGTATTCCGCGCGGAATCGGAACACGTGGCTGGGGTTGTCGCGAGAATCGTTGGAAACGAAGGGCTTCTTCTCCCTGATCACCTGCGCCGCCGGGGTATTGCCCTGCAAGGCGCCCTTGCTCGATGAATAGTGCTCCTTGATGGCGAGCAGCAGGTCCTCGCTCACGCCGGCCGAGGCGACCGGCACCAGCTTCGGTGCGCCCCGGCCGACGGTTGCGATCCAGGCCATCCGCAGCCCGCCTTCGCCGACCGCGATCCGGCAAGCCTCCCTGAACAGCTCGTCGCGGTCGTGCACACGCACGATGAGCGAATTGATACCGCTGAGCACCGCGTATACCCGGTTCAGGCGCTTGATCCTGATCTCGCTTTCGCGCAGCCCCCGGTTGGTGGCGAGGATTTCCAGCTCGGCCACCTTCAGGTCGTGAATGTCGGTGCAGGTGCCGAACCATTTGAGGATGTTGCCGGCGGCGTCTTGCAGGGGCACGCCCCGGACCAGCCACCAGCGGTAAATCCCGTCCGTGCGACGCAGGCGACCTTCGATCGAGTAGATGCCGTTGGTCGCCGTCGCCAGCTGCCAGGCGTCCCAAGCGCGCTGCTGGTCGTCGGGATGGAACGGCTTCCTCCACCCGTGGCCGGAGCTTTCCTCGAGGGTAAGCCCCGTGTAGTCCATCCACTGCTGGTTGAAGTAGATATTCCCGCCGTCGGGCCGCGTGATCCAGACGATTTGCGGCATGGATTCGGCCAGGGTGCGGAATTCTGCCTCGCTCGCCCGCAACGCTTCCGCCGCACGCCTTTGCTCTGTGATGTCGGTCAGCGTAACCACGCTGCCGAGAAGCTTGTCTCGCACGCCCAGCAGATGTCCGACACTGACCAGAAGATCGAACCCTTGACCGTTGTGTTCCAGCCGCGCCTCGACCGATTGGCGGCGGGTCGCGTCGACGGCGCCGACGGGAGAAAATGCCGCGCCGTTCAGCTGGCGCAGAGGAAAGGCGTGCTCGAACGACTGTCCGACGGGGTTCTTGCCGCAGAACGCTTGCGCCTGCTTGCTGGCGCGAATGATTCGTCCCGCTTCGTCACAGATCACGATCGCGTCGGCGGCCTGCTCCAGAATCGCACGCGCGAGATTTTCGGTGGCGAGAATGGCCTCACTGCGTTTCTGCGCTGTCAGGTCGGTCACGACCATGCAGATTGAATCTGGCGTCTGGTCCAGAAGGAGGCGGCTCACCGACAGGTAGGCCGGCACCCGCGTTCCGTCAGCGGCGGCGAGGGCCAGCTCCTCGCCGCGGTTGTCGGCCGTGTCTTTTCGCAGCAGCGTCTGGAGGACCTGCCGGCCTTCGGGCGCGAACCAGATGTGAATCTCGGACCCGATCACTTTTTCGAGCGGCGCT
>DATKAZ010000024.1:0-14627 GCA_035514535.1 Gammaproteobacteria bacterium | reverse complement strand
GCTCGCGGCCTTCCAGGACGTGCTCGACACCTTCGAGCACAACGGCGTCACGCGCGAGCTGCCGGAGCTGCTGCACCGCCTGATGCAACGCGGCGTGGACGCAGGCCTCGCGCACGAGCAGGCCACGGCGCTGACGAAGGTACTGCGAAGCTGACGGCCAGCCGGGTCACGCGCCCGCCGCCGCGGACCTGTCCGGCGCCCCGGACCGGCACCGTCGCGGGACTGCCAGCAACCCTCGCCCTCGCCTGGCGCGTTCATGGATAGTCCGGGCTAAACTCCGAACTCCCGAATGATCTGCCCCGCCCTCGGTGCGTTGCTGGCGAGGCCTTTCTCATCGGCGACGCGCACACCGTTCACCCACACGCCGGCGACGCCGAGCGCGGGCGTGGTCAAGCGACCCTGCCCGGCGGGCAGATCGTGCACCATCACCATTGGTCCGAGGCCTGCCGTTTCAGGATCGAACAGCAGCAGGTCGGCATGTGCTCCAACTGCCAGCCTGCCCCGATCGGCAATGCGGAAGGTGTCGGCCGCCCTGCTGGTCAGCATTCGTACCGCTTGCGGAAGCGTGAAGTCGCCGCGCTCGCGTACATGCCGCTGCAGCATGTACAGACCGGTGCCGGCCTGGCAGAACAAGTTGAGATGGGCACCGGCATCGCCGAGCCCGACCACGCTGGAGGGGTGTTCGATCAGTCGACACACCTCGTCCGCGTCGTCATTACAGGCAACCGCCCGGAACCAGGTGTCGAGATCTTCCTCGAGCGCGAGGTCGAACATGAAGTCGAGCGGATCGACGCCGCGCTCGGCGGCGATTGCCGCGAGGTTGCGTCCAACGAAAGCGCGATTGGTTGCTTTTGCAGTGCTGGCCACTTCGACCAGGTCCCACCGGCCGTTGAAGCGAAAGGGCACGGCAGGCGTCCTTATTTCAGCCTTCAATCCGGCACGGAAACCGGGGTCGCGAAACGCGGCAATGCGTGCTGCGCGACTCTGTGCGAGCCGTTTCGCATTCCAGGCCAGCAGGCTCTCGAACGGGTAGGGCTCGGCGAGAGTGAAGTTCAGAATCTCCGTGAATGGACTGACCTGACCGTACATCTCGTGGTGCTGTGACTGGGCGTGCGCGATCTGATCCATCTGCCTGAATGCGTCGTCAGGCAATGCCGGCTCGATCAGCATCGGGCAGACGTGGACCGGTCGCCCGGAGATCCGCGCGATGTCGGTGAGAAACGCGATGTCGGTCGTCAGCCCCTTCGTGATCTGGAAGACACCTTTCCCGGCCTCGCCAAGCACCTTGGCGAAGGCACGGAACTCGTCGTGGCTCGCGAATCGAGACGGCATCGGTAGCCCGTTGTCGCCGTTGTGAAGCTCGAGCGTCGAGGTCGCGAAGCCGATAGCGCCGGCATCGAGCGCTTCACGCAACACCGCCTGCATGCCAGCGATCTCTTCGTCCGTTGCCGCGCGGTGCGAATGTTCACTGCCCATGACGAAGGATCGGATCGCGCTGTGCCCAGCGAAACAAGCGACATTGGGCACCACGCCGCGGCGCTCCAAGGCTGCCAGGTATTCAGGGAAGGTCTCGAAGTCCCACGTCACACCCTGGCTGAGGGCCTCGATCGGCATGCCCTCGACTTTTGTGAGGTCGGCCAGGACCGCCCGGCGATCTTCGGGCTTGCACGGAGCGATGGTGAAGCCGCAATTGCCGATCACCACGGTCGTGACGCCGAGCGCAGGCGACGGCGTTGCCGAGGGATCCCACGTGAGTTGCGCGTCATAGTGCGTGTGAATGTCGACGAAACCAGGCGCGAGCACCATGCCCTGGCCATCCACGGTCTCGCGCGCCGCACCTGGCGAGTGACCGATGGCGGCAATCCTGCCGTGCTTCACGGCCAAGGCGCCTTCCTTCAGCGCGCTGCCGAGCCCGTCGCAGAGGTTGACGTTCTTGATCACCAGATCATGCATACAAGGCTCCCTGGCCGGTGCACCACCATGCGAGATGCATCTTCACGGATTGGATGAAATTACCACAGGTATACGGTGGATGTCGGCGTTCATGACGTTACCATTCACGGCGATCAGGGCGACGATGGTGTAGCGGCCGGCCGCGAGCTTGCCATCCAGCTCCACTTGAAAGGTCGAATCATCGGCCAGATCGGCAGTACCCGCCAACACGACGCGATCCGCATCGTCCATCACCAGGTACCGGCATTCCGGTGCCGCTCGTTTCAAGACTTCGCGGGCGACTGATTGCAGCGGCTGCCGCTCGATCCGGGTGTCTCGCGCGACCTTTTCGACCGTTTCGATGTCACCGAATAACCTGATGAGGTTGTTCTCGCGTTCGACCTTGGTGATGTAGCCCCGGCGTGGAGCAGCGTAGGCGTCATACGAGCCGACGCCGAGCGGATAGGTTAGATCCCTGAACGCCTCGAGCGTAACGCTTTCTGGCGACCAGCTCTTCAACTGGTACGGCCCGTTGCTCACCAGGAAGTGACCACGAGCCCCGTAGAAGGTGGCGAGCGCCGTCCAACGCCTGCGCGCCTCCTCCGTGCTCACGAGCGATAGCAAGGCGGCGGGGCGATAGGCTTCACGCGCGAACGTCTCGATCAGCGCTGCGAGTTGTTCGTTCATTCGCTCGGATCGGACAAGATCGAGCCATTCGATGCCGCGACCGGCCGCTTCGGCCTGCGAAAACGCGGCCCAGCCACGGCTCACGGCTTCCTCCATCAATACAATCAGATGCCAGGGCAGCGTACTCCCGGGCGGCATTACGATCGCGTCCCGTTCAGGGTCGTCGGGCACGAGCGTCGCATAGACGTCGACGGTGAATAATTCGCGAACGAAATTGACATCCCCGATGCGGAACGATCGCGACACCGCGTCCGTCCCTGCGACGCGCAATCCGGCAAGCTGGCGCCGCATGGAAGCGGTAGCGGTGTCGATGTAGGGATCGTAAGGAGCGTCGCCCCCTTCGCTGCGAACGCCCCAGCGATAAGCGAACACATAAGCGTAGAGGAGATCGGCAACGCTCGTTCGTGTGCCGTCATGGAAGGCGGAGCCGAGCACGCGATAGGTCAGTTTCACTTTCGCGAGTTTGCCGGACCCGACCGCTCGCAAGAGCCCGCTTCCCGGCTCGGGCAGCACTGCATCTGTCGGGATCGGCACGTCGGCAGATGCCGGAGCAGACGCCTGCGCGGGCGCGGCTCGTTCGACGATCGGCTCCGCGAGTATGGATAGACTGACGAAGGTGTAGACGACCATCAGCGCGGTGAGCGGCACCTGAGATCGCAGCACTACCCGGCGCGGCGCGAACATTCGTGTCGCCTTCGCATGGGCGACATAGACGGCGGCGACATGACCGACGACGATTGCCGTGATTGCCGCGTACCAGGCGAAACGGGCGCCGACGACCGCAATATCGACCCTGTAGCCGGCGGTCCCGAACAAATTCCAGCCGTATCCGAACGGATCGGAAATCAGCGGGATGATGTACTGCCCCTGGATCAATAGAAACACGAGATAGTGCGCGAGGTGATAGCCAATCGCGATCGGGATCAAACTGAAGGCGAAACTCTGCGCGATCTCGAGCGGCGAACGGCTTCCACCTGCGGCGGCGCTCATGATTGCGCTCACGAGGAGGTAAGCACCGAGGAACAGGAGCCAGATTGCGGCGAGGTCGGCGGTGCGGATGGCAATGAGGCCGGACTCACCGGGATCGCGGAGCACAGCGGCCATGGCATTCTCTACGCTCGACCATTCCGGCGTGCTCAAAAGGCCGTCAAAGAGGACGGTGGACAGCAGCAGCAGCACCAACGCGGTCATCGAGGAGGAGGCGCGCCCGTTTTCGAGAAGCCCAGCGCCGAACGGCCGCAAGATGAACTCTCCAGGCGGGCCCGCCTGCGCGTTCGTCGGTGCAAAGCGGGCGAAGGTGCGAAAGACCACGGAGAAGACCTCGCCGTGGCGCAGCCAGATGTCGCGACCGAACAGCGCCATGCCAAGCCAGGTGAGGACGGAATATCCGACGGCCAGGCAAGCGATGGTGGCCGGCACGGCCGGAGCGGGATAGACGAGCTCGATCCAGGCGAGCGCGAGCAACAGGACGACCGCCGGCCAGACGCCCAATGCATCGGGATAGTGAAAGCGGGGACGGAGGCCACGGCCGGCTGTGATGCGCCGGTAACACGCCTCCACCCCCTCGTAGATCGTTCGCCATGGATTGATCAAGGACCAGAGGTCGCCCACGAACGCCGAAACATGGGCGAGGCCAACCCAAACGATGATCCATACCATCGTCGGCGCAATGTTCCGGTATGGGTTCTGGTCGCCGGCGAAGCCCGCGGCCACCGTGACGACGAACAAGGCGAGGGCTACGAGCTTGAGGAGCAGAACGAAGACAGGATGTGCGAGTACCTTCCCGACCGGATGCGCGAGGAGGTCGAAACGCCGATAGTCGCCCGCGCTCGCTGGATGACGCAGGAACAGGCCGACGAGGGCGAACGTCGCCACGACGACCGACGCCGTACCGTAGAGATAGAGCGAGAGCGGCAACGGCAGGTCATAGCGCTGCCCGAAGCCGTGTGCGGCCGCGGGGCCGGCAAACGCGCAGACCCCAAGGACCGCGGCCAGCGGCGCGAATGCCCCGGCCCGACGAATCCCGATCAGCACGTCAACGCGGATAGACTTCAACCTGGACAACGGGAGCCTCGTGCGTGTGACCACCGCCCTGTTTGGGCCGATGCACGGAGACCGGGAATCTTCCCGTGGCTCGCGCGGTGAAATTCATCTCCGCGACCGCGCCCGGCTCGGCCTTCGTTTCAATGTCGTAGCCGTGGAGATGCAAGATCATGGGCCGGTCGGTGCTCCAGCGTAGTGTGACGACATCGCCCTGCTTGACCCGGAGCAGCCGCTTGTCGGGCGCAACGAGGTCGCGCTCGATACGCAACTCGAACGTGATTTCGTCGGCCTTTGCGCTGCCGGTGAACATGGCCGCAGTCGAGGCCAGTACGAGCACCAGGAAATGCCGGACGAACGACGCGAAGATTCCGTTCATTGACGCCTCACTGCACTGCGCTCGATTGAACGTCCGCAATGCGATTGAACATCCAAGCGGACTCGTTCGGCGAGGGGATCAAGACCGGGTCGCCCACGGCCGACCACATCAATCGCCCGAATTCGTCTGTGAAACCAGCGACCGGATTCCAGGCGGCTCTCGGCGCGCCCTCCATCCCGAGCGAAAGCCAGCCGTTCCAGGGAAAATCCCTCAGCTTCACTGTTCGAATGAACATCGGGGAGTTGAATCCGGTCAGCGAGTCGTAAGCGATGTTCTCAACGCCGGCCTCGAACACGGTGCTGAAATATTCGCGCCTGAGCGTGTATCCGGCGACCCGCGCAAAGCAGTCGGCTGCAAGCGTCGACACCAGCGATCGCTCCAGGTTTATGCGTTCGACTGAATTCGCAAAGTTCGATGTTTGAAGACGTCGCACCTGGGATCTGACCCGGCCGACCAGATCCTCGTCGTCCATTCGCTCGCCAAGCAGAAGAGAGGAGGAAAACCACCCGCTTCTGAGCCAGGCCGGCCCGAGCCAGCCGTTCATGGAATAGCTCGTGGAGGCGATGAGTTCCGCCGCGCTGATCTCCGCCAGTTCCGCATCCCAATCCGAGCCTTCAGCGCGCCATTCAGGCCGCACGAGGGCTCGCACACGCTCGGTGACCGCCTTCACTTTCAGTATTGGGAACGCGAAACCCGATGATGCGTCGCGGTTGCCGAGAATGCGGGCCTTCGCCGCCTCGGCGAGGTCGGCATGGTGCAAATAGTCGCCGTGAAACGGCGTGACCGGATACGGATGGACGATCAGGTCTCCACCTTTTCCAAAGAGATCGCGGATGATGTATTCGCCGACGGCGCAGGATGACTTTGCGTCCTTCGCCAGCGACGAAGAGGGGTGAATGCGCACGACCACGAACGAGCCGAGAGAATCGACACCCTTCACGCTGGCCGGCGGCGTGCCGGCGAAGTGCGGGGCGGCTCCGACATAGGCCTGGATCTTGCCCGCCGACAGAAGCTCCGCCGCGTCCTTGGGTGTGACCGCGGCGAGCACGATCTCATGCGGATAGAACGAGGGATAGACCGGCAGTTCATGGCCGCTCCTGGCCACCGTGACGACGGCCACTGTCATCGTGAGAGCGAGAAACGCGCTACGACGCTTCATGCAGGCATCCAAACTACCGAGCCGTACCGTTGCTTCGCGGCAAACGCCAGCCGCAGAGGCGCGGCGGGGTCAACCGCGCAATGCTTTCACGACCCTTTCGTTGGCAAGGGCCTCCTTGGGTGGCCCGTGGAAGATGATCTCGCCACGGTCGATGGCATAGAGCCGGTCGCCGATGCGCGTCGCAGCGGCCAGATGCGATTCCGCCATCAAAATGGACACACCCATTTCCTTGATCTTCATCACGGCGTCGATGAAACGGTTGACCACGACCGGCGCCAACCCCTCGAACGCCTCGTCGAGCAAGAGCAGCTTGGGCGACAACATCATTGCGCGCGCGATCGCCACCATCTTGCGTTGGCCGCCGCTCAGGTGCAGCCCCTGGCGCTGCAATAGCGCCTGGACCTCGGGGAAAATGCCGAAAGCGTCCGCTTCCGGATTCGCGCGTTCCTTACCGTCGCGTTTCCGGGCGACTTCGTCGCCGAGCCAACGGCTGATCATCAAATTTTCATGCACGGATAGTTCTGGAAAGACGCCGCAGTCCTCCGGCGAAAAGCCGATGCCGCGTTTGGCCCGTTCGTGTGGAGGGAGATTCCCCAGATCTTCGTTGGCGAACAGGATCTGGCCGGACCGGAGCGGCAGGAATCCCATGATGCTTTCGATCGTGGTGGTCTTGCCGGCGCCGTTGCGTCCGACCAGGCACACCACCTCCTGTTTCTCCACGTTCAACGACACGCCGTACAGGATGCGAGCGGGCCCGCGGTACGTATCGATCGCTTTGAGCTCGAGCACGTCGATCAATCCTTTGGTGCGAAAGCGTCCGGCCCGGAGGAACCGAGCAGGACCATCGCCACCTCGTCGTTGTTTCTGATCTCATCGGGCGTGCCCTGGGCGAGGATCGCGCCCTGCTGCATAACCACGATGCGATCGGAATACTTGAAGACGACGTCCATGTCGTGCTCGACGATGACAGCCGTGATGCCTTCGCCCCGCACCACCGAGGCGATCGTATCCATGATCTGGCCCTTGTCACGGGTGCTGACGCCGCTTGTCGGCTCATCGAGGAACAGGAGCTTCGGTCTCAGCGCGTAAGCGAGCGCCACGTCGAGCAGTTTCCGCTCGCCTTGAGCAAGGTCGCGCGCGCGCTCGCCGCGTTTTCCCGACATATTGAATTGCCCGAGCACGGCATCCGCCTCGGCGCTCACCTCGTGATCAAGGTGCGCGAGCGCTGCCAGATTGGCGGTCTTGCCCTGACGGGAAAAGATCGCCAGCGTCACGTTGTCGAAAGCGCTGAGGTCATCGAACAGGTTCACGATCTGAAAGCTGCGTGCGATTCCTGCCTTTACGCGTTCGGTCACGGTGGCCCGGGTAATATCTTCGCCCTTGAACAGGATCTTGCCCGAGTCCGACGGTAACAAGGCGCTGATCACATTGACGAGCGAGGTCTTGCCGGCGCCGTTGGGGCCGACCAACGACACGAACTCGCGCTCGGCGATGCTCAGGGTGACATTGTCGACCGCGCGCGTTTCGCCGAAATATTTCTTCAGATTGATCGTTTCGAGGAGATTCATGCTATCCCCTCTTCCTGAGCTTGCCGATTTGGCGCGACAACGTTCCGACGATGCCGGTCGGCAGAACCAGCACCAGCACCAGCAGCACGGCGCCGAGCAGGAATTGCCAGTAAGCGGTACTGGCGACGGCGTAAACCTTGAGATAATTGAATACCACCGCGCCGACGATCGGTCCGGTGAAACTGCGGAAACCCCCGAGCACCGTCATGAACACGATCTCGCCTGAGAACGGCCAATACAGGATGTCGGGTGTAACCAGCCCGTTCAGCGGCACCCACAGAATGCCAGCGAGACCGGTGAAGCTTCCGGAGATCAGGAACGCGAGCCAGCGGTATCGCTTGATCTGGATGCCGAGGAATTGCGCGCGCGTTTCGTTGTCGCGGATCGCCTGAAGCGCTTTGCCGAACGGCGAATGCGCGATCACCCACATGAGCACGGTGCAAATGCAAAACACGAACAGCACGTAATAATAGTAAGATTGCACGAATGACTGGTAGGCGTTGCGGCCCTTGAAGTCGATCAATCCGGCAAGCAGCGTCAAATCTCCAAAGGGCACACGCAGGCCATCGGTGCCGCCGGTCACCCAGAAGAACTTGTAAGCGAGTGTCCACAGCACTTGTGACAATGCCAGAGCGAGAATGGAGAAGAAAATACGCGTGTGGCGTACGCATATGTAGCCGAATACGGCTGTAACGAGGCCGGTGACCAGGACTCCGCCCAGGATGTAAAGCTCCATCGACCCGACGCCGAAATACTTGACCATGAAGGCCGCAGAATAGGCGCCGACGCCAAAATAAGCGGAATGGCCGAAGGAAAGCAGGCCCGTGTAGCCGAGGAGCAAATTGAAACCGAGTGCCGCAATGGCATAAATCAGGCCGTAGGTGAGCAACTGTATCTGATAGACGTCGACAAAGTTTGGCAGCGCTACGAGCACGATGAGAATCGCCATCACGCAGGCGAGGAGCAGCCGCATCGACGGCCCCGTGCGCACGCTGTTGTCCTGCACTGTCACGCCCTCCCGAACAGGCCGGTCGGCCGGACCAGCAGGACGGTGGCCGCAATCAGGTAGAGCACCGCAAGCTCGACCTCGGGAAAGAACTGGATGCCAGCCGTGCGCACAAAACTAACGATGAGCGCGCCAATCATTGCCCCCTCGAGGCTGCCAAGCCCGCCGATGACGACGACGACGAAGGCGAGGATCAGCGACTCGACGCCCATGCCGAGCACCGCGGCCTGCGCCGGCACGACGACCGCGCCGCCGAGGCCGGCCATGAAGCAGCCGAGCGCGAACGCCTGCACATAGACTCGCTTCACGTTCAGGCCAAGCGCCGAGGCCATACGCATGTTCTGCGACGTAGCGCGCAGGATCACACCGAACTTCGTGCGGTAGATGATGGCCCACAGGAAGACCGCGGCTGCGACGCCGATGAAGATGACCAGGAGATTGTAGAGCGGATAGCGCAGGCCCATGACCTGCATGGTTCCCATGCTGTCGATAACCGCGCCCGCCGTGAGCGGCACGCCGCCGAACAGGAAGTGCATCACGTCTTCCAGGATCAAGAGCAGCGCGAACGTGATCAGGAGTTGATACTCTTCCGGCCGAGTGTAGAGGGGCCGCAGCAGCGTCGGCTCGATCAAGGCGCCGAGCGCGCCGACGGCAATGGCACCGGATGGGATCAGCAGGAACAGTACCCAGATCGGCGCGCCGACGGCGAAAGTGCCGATCGCCCAAGCGGTGACATAGGCGCCGAGCGCATAGAGGCTGCCATGCGCCAGGTTGACGATACGCATGACGCCGTAAATCAGGCTGAGGCCGGCGGCGATGAGGAACAGGATGCAGGCGTAGAAAATGGAGTTCAGGATCTGAATGATTAAAATGCCCACCTGCTCCCCCGTCGAGTCGATTGTCAGCCCAGAGCCCCGCAATACACCTTGCAAGTAGCGGACGTCCCGGCGCGGACCGCGTCGGCATTGGGCCAAGGGCTTCCTGCATGAGCGCCATTGACCGCATGTTCTCTTGACCCGGAACCTGCCACGTCGCCGATGCGGATCCGCAACATCCTGGCCGACGGCAGCATCGAATTGCCGTCGAGAAGAATCGTGAGGACGACCGTGTATTGGCCCGCCGGCAGCCGCTGCGGAAGATCGATTGCGAAGCGGCCGTCGTCCAGCCACTGCATCTTGTTCACATCGAGCACCGTGCCGTCGGGACCGATCAGGAGATAGCGGGAAACGACGAGCAGCCCGAAGGTTCCGCGCATCGTTGTTCGCGACAGCGGTTCGCTCGTGAGCTTGTATGCGCGTCCCATCTTTACGACCATCTCGGCAGTCGCGCCGACGGTAATCCTGCCCGCGTCCTGCGTTACCGAATCGATGACGGCCATCGGCGGATTGACGAAGCGGTCGAAGGTGCCGAAACCGAGCGGGTAGGTGATCTCGCGTACGGCCTGCAGCACGACCGAGTCGGGCGACCATTCCTTCAGCCGATAGGGACCGTTGGCGACGAGGAAGTGGCCGTTCGTCTCGGCGAACGTCCGCAGCGCTTGCCAGCGCGCCCGCGCCTCGTCGGCACTCACGAGGTCCGTCAGCGGCTCGGGGCGATAGCCCGCTCGCTCGAACCGCGCGATCAGGTCGAGCAGCTGCGCCCTGAGTGTCTCGTCGCGTACGAGATCGAGCCAGGGGACCTTGCGCCGCGCGGCTTCTTCCTCCGAGAACGCCGCATGTCCCTGGATCACCGCTTCTTCCATCAGTACCAGCAGATGCCACGGCACCGTGCTCCAGGGCGGCGCCAGCGCCGACACCTGCCGCTCATCGCCGGGGACGTGGCGCAGATACACTTCCGCCACGGGCGTCTTTTGATCGATCTCCATGCCCTCGGCGATTGCGTGCTTCGTTTCTTCCACGCGCAATACCTTCAGTCCGGCGAGGCGTTCCTGGATCACGGCGAAGGTCGCGGCGAGACGAGGCTCGTACGTGCCGTGCGTGCCGGCCCTGGATCCCCAGCGGTAGGCGAAGATGTACGGATAGAGCGCGTCCGCGACCTCCATCACGGTGCCGTCCTCGAACGGCGAGGCAAGAACCTCATAGACCACCTTCGCCGAGCTGAACGTTCTCGCCCCCACCGGCCGCAGCGTCCCCGTTCCCAGCTCCGGGCGCACCGCGTCTTCAGGCACGCGGATGCCGCCCGACTGGCCTTCCACCTTCTCGACGGTCGATTGCACGCGGTTCGGCATCCAGCTCGAATTGAACGGGAAATGGATCATGGCGGGATCGCCGACCGCCGCCCAGATCAACCGTCCCGTCGCGTCGGTGAAGCCCGCCACCGGATTCCAGGCGGCCGCCGGCCGGTCGCGCACGCCGAGGTGCGCTTTGCCGTTCCAGGGATAGTCCTTGAGCTTGACCGTACGGATGAATACCGGGCTGTTCAGCCCGCTGAGCGAATCGAAGGCGACGTTTTCTATCCCCGCCGGGTATCGATCGCTGATGTATTCTTCCTTCGGCGCGTAGCCTGCCACCACGCGCTCGCAGCCATTGGCAAGAGCCTCGACCAGGCGCCGTTCCAGGTTCACCCGTTTCACCAGATCGATTGTTTCGCCGCGAATCAACTGCTCGTAGGTCTCGTCCGTGTCGCGCCGCGAGTTCGCGTCGAGCGCCGACGTCAGCATCTGATGCGCCTGGAACCAGCCTTCCTTCACCCACGGCGGCGCCGACCAGCCGTCGAAACTTCCGCCGGCTCTGGCAATCAGTCCGTCTGCCGGCACCTCCTCGAGGACGGCGTCCGCGTCGTTTCCCGCAAGCCCCCATCGCGCTTTGATGATCGCCTCCGCGGCACGGCCGCGCGCGCCGACCTTCATCGACGCTGGCGCGGCCGGCGCATTCTTGACGGCGGTCGCCGCCGCCTCGACGCGGTCCAGATGATGCAGATAGTCGGCGTGATAGGGCGTGATCGGATAAGGATGAAAGACAAAGCCGGCGGTCTTCTGCGCGCCCAGCGTGGCCAGCATGCCGCGCGCCGCCGTACAGCGTGCCTCGGCGGAAGCAAAACGCGCGGATGCCGTGTTGAAAGAGAGAACGAGAAACGATCCCAGTGACCGTATCGGCTTCACGTGCTCCGGCACCGGTCCTGCAAAGGACGGTGCCGCGCCGATATAAGCATGCAGAGTCTCGTCGATGAGACCCCTGGACGCCGCCGACGGCTCGATCGTGTCGATGCGGATCTCGTCGGGATAATATGACGGATAGTGGCCGACCGAATGACCGGCGCTGCTTTGGCCGTCCGCGATGAACAGGCCGGCGGCCATGACAATCCCGGCGGTGCGCCGGATGATGTCGCGCGGTTCGCGATCGCCGACGGCAAGGCTGCGCCACATCCGCCACCCGGCCGGCCCAAAGCCCCGGTTCATAGTCGAAACCTTCCGTCCGCACAGAAGGGATGCGGCCGTGTCAGTCAAACACGGCCGCTCCCGATCATGGTTACGTCAGGCGAGCCAAGTGGTCTTCAGCCAGTTGGCAGCGGCCGTCGACTCATTGTGGCCCTGGCCGGGCTTCGGCCAGTTCGGCGGCGCTGTGATGTCGCGGATCGGAATCTTCAGGATCGACTTCGGGTCCCACACCGGGAAGTCGTACCTGGGATCATTCCTGGTCACCCCGATGATCGCATCCTTGTAGCCCTGGTGGTTGTCGGGCCGGATGTAGAGATAGCCGGCCGGCGTATCCATCCCCATGCCTTCGAGCATGGCGATGATCACCTCGTCTTCCGGCCAGCCACCCACCAGCAGATTGGCCTTCTCGATGGCGGCCTTCAGCAAGTAGAGCGCCGCATAAGCACCGTCCGACTCGAAGCTGGGATATTCATTCCAGCGCTTGTGATAACGCTCGACAAATGAATCATTGACCGGCCAGCGCCCCTTGGCCGGGTGCGTGAAGAAGTAGTTGGAGTGGCAGCCGGCAAGCACGCCCTCGGGGTGATCCTTGCCGATGGCATGCGGCTGCCCGCCGAAGGCGAGCGTGGTTGCGACCTTCATCTTGTCGAACAGGCCGTAGCGCAGGGCCTGCTTGTAGAACGCCACATAGTCGCCGCCCCACAGGCCGCAGATCAGGACTTCGGGCGCGTCGGACAGGAGCTTGGTGATATGCGGCGTGAAGTCGGTGGTGCCGAGCTTGGGCCATGACTCGGAGACCGAAGTCGCGCCGGAGACCAACGCCTGATACGCCAGTACGAAATGCTCGTGCACGTTGCGACCGTAGCTGTAATCGGGCTGGATTGAGCCGATCTTCTTCGCGTCCGGCCAGGCATTGGCCGCCCCGACCGCCGACGTGATGCCGTCCGCTGATTGGATGTTGGTGATGCGGAATACGAATTTCGGATTGGGCACGGCCTTGTCGAACAGGAAGTCGGTGCAGCCATCGTTGAACAGCGTGAGCACGCCGAGTTCCTCGGCGACCGGGCCCAGCGCCGGCGTGTTGCCGCTCGAGATGACGCCGGTGAACAGGTCGATGTTCTCGGAGAGCTTCATGCGGCGAAGCTCTTTGACGTTGGCGTCGGTGCCAGCGGCCTCGTCGGCAACAATGGTTTCGATCTTGCGTTTGCCGAGCAACCCGCCTTCGGCGTTGATTTCCTCGGCTGCCATCAAATGACCTTTCCGGCCCGGCTCGCCCAGCAAATTGGCGGGGCCGGTGAGGAACGTGATGTGGCCGGTCTTGTAGGGCTTGTCTGGAATACTGCCCTTCGGCTTCATCTGCGCGTTCGCGGCCCGCGGTCCGGCGAAATAGGCCGCCGACCCCATCGTCGCCGCGGCAGTTCCGGCCGCCAGGGTGTTCAGAAAGCTCCTGCGTGTTACGTCGTCTTTCATGTGCTCCTCCCCAGGTCTTGTGAGGTGCGGAAAAGGATTTCCTGCGGAGCTCCGTTTTTGAGGCTTGTCATCGAGCTCGTGGGAACAGTTTATTCCTGTATTTTGGCGAGAGCCAGCGCGCAGATTTGATGGCAACGGCAATGATGGTCGTTCGGATCGCGCGGCGAGCAGGGCGGGGTTCGGGCGCTATTATTCGATGTATATCAAGCAACCGAAGCGGATTCGCCCGCGTGTTCACCACCGACATCGGCCACTGTTCACGCTGCGGCGCACAATTTCGTGTGCTCGTGTGTGCTGTGGATGCCCTGCGCGCTACCGGTGTACTTTCGCCCCGCCGCGCAGTTCAGGCGATGATGTCGCCGCGTCACGCGACCGGCGCGGCGCGGCAAGTGGGGGGTTTGCATGTCATGGCCGACGATCGGTCACACACCGCGCACCCGCCCACCGCTGGGCGTGCCCGGCACACGGCAGCGCGCTGCCCTCGCCCGCTCAGAACACCGACAGGTCCGGCCGCGGCCGTGCGAGTTCGGCATGGATCAGCGCGCCCTTGGTCGTCGGCAGCCCGGCAACGTTCTCGGCCTCCTTGATCGCGACCGGCAGCCCGTGCAAAGGACCCAGCGGCGCACCGCTGCGCATCGCCTGGACGCCGCGCGCGAGGAGGCGCGCGCGGCCGGCCAGGCGATGCGTGACGGCCAGGTTCAGCAGGTGGCTGGCAACGATGACGACCCAGGTTGTTACCGGTGGGCAAGACTTGTGCTTTGACCTTACCATTCGCGGCTCGCACGAGCGCGCCGGTTCGCGCGCGCCGGTCACCGTGAGCGCGCGCGGCAGCGTGCGCCACCGCGCGGTTCAACGGGAGAGCAGCCTTGCCAATAGCACGCGTCGGCGCCGACATCGGCGGCACCTTCACGGACGTCGCCGTCGAGGTCGGCGACGAGCGCTGGTCGGCGAAGACCCTGACCACGCGCGAGGCACCCGAGCGCGGCATCATCACCGGGCTGCGCCAGGCG